>NZ_JAZASU010000239.1:0-1012 GCF_036343215.1 Dialister sp. | reverse complement strand
TAAATAGCGGTCGGGCCGTCAGCGCCACCGATGATGCCGATGGATGCTGCTTCCTGAACGTTGAAGCCGAGGAGCATAGCACCAGCCAGTGCTACGAATACGCCGATCTGGGCAGCTGCGCCCAGGAGCATGGTCTTCGGGTTAGCGATGAGCGGACCAAAGTCGGTCATTGCGCCTACGCCCATGAAAATCAGCGGCGGGAAAATTTCGTACTTAATACCAAAACCAATGGCCATCATAACGCCCATATCGGTTTCGAAACCGGTATTCGGGAAGTTAGCCATAATATCGCCAAAGGCGATCGGCATCAGCAGAAGAGGTTCGTACTCTTTTGCAATTGCCAGGTAGAGCAGAATCAGCCCTACCAGAATCATTACCATGTTCTGCCAGGTCAGTGCGGCAAAGCCGGAGTCTGTCCATACAGAAACAAGAGCTCTCATAAAGCCATCCATGTTTGTATACCTCCTAAGTGGTTATCTTATTTCTTTAAAACTGAATTATTTCTTCTTGCCTTTGGTCGGATCCACTACGTGGATGAGCTGAATGACGAAAGCCAGGAAAATCAGTACTGCGAATACGATAACCATGTTGGTAATACAAATAGAAAGTGGGCCCGGAGTGTCCATGTGTTAATCCACCTTTCTTTGTTCAGATGCCCGGAGGCATCCATGGGGAAACTGCCCCATACAGTGCTTCCACGGCCCCGGAAAACCGGGGCATCGGGAAACATATGATTTGAATTTTCTTACAATCTCTTTCGATTTCTTTCAGACCGGAATCAATCAGCCTGGGAAGAATGGCCAGAAAATCGGGATGATCAGTACAGATGCAATGAAAGTAATGATGCAGAGCGGCAGGCCGACTTTGACATAGTCATTGAAAGAGAATCCGCCAGGTCCAAGAACCAGGGTGTTTGGCGGGGTTGCCATCGGGGTTGCATAAGCCATGGAAGCTGCAATACCGAGTGCCATCAGTACCGGCTTCGGGTCAGCGCCGATGGACTGTGCAATGG
>NZ_JAZASU010000238.1:0-1013 GCF_036343215.1 Dialister sp. | reverse complement strand
CGGGGCATATGGATCCACATGGACATATTTCCCAGCATGGTGGAGGCCGAAAGGATGATGATGTAGATCAGCAGATCCTCCGGTTTGTGTACCAGGGCAAAGATCATGACTGCGCCCAGAAGCTTAAAGACCGCATTCTTGGTGACAATATAGCGGAACTCCTCGATTCCGGTAAAGAACCAGGAAATATCGAACATGACCGCCAGAATCGCCATGATCTGCGGAATATAATAAATCTGATAGCGGTCTCTGGATGCAATAAAGGCAATGAAAGCGATGATGGAAACGGTCGAAGTCAGGACCGTCATCAGTTCGATTTCCCAGAAAAGCTTTGATCTCAGCGGCCTGTCCTTCCGGTTGCGGGCGATCTCCCGGGATCCGTAGGAAACCGTTCCCAGGGCCGCAAACATGGAAAAATAGGTCTGATAGGAAGCCGTAAAGCTGTAGATACCGCTCTTGTCGGCGCCCAGGACACGGGCCACATAGGGGGCTGTGATCATAGGCAGTATGACGACCAGTACCTGGTAGGCCATGCTCATGACAAAATTCAGCCGCACACTGGGCTCGCTGCTTTTTTGCTTCTTTCCTGTTTTATTACTCTTTTCTTCTTTACTGTCAGGATTGTCTTTGTTTTCTTTCTCGTCCCCGTTTTCTTTGGTTTCTTTGTCTTCTTTATGATCCGGTTCTCCACCGGCAGTTTCTGCAAATCCTTTTTGAGGGATTTCCACATGCTCTTCCGAAGGAATTTTCTGAGATTCTTTCGGAGAAACATCTGAAGATTCTTCCCTAGGGATTTCCGGGGATTCTTCATCAGGTGCTTCCGGAGAGCCATTCTGTAAATCCGATGGAGTTTGCTGCCCGAGCCGGATGGACGCCGGACCGTTCACGCCCGGATCCGGGCCGCTGTCAAAGGGCGGCTGCGTCCGTGAAAAGGCCAGTTCCCTCTGCTTTTTGTCCCTCTTCCTCTGTGTCCAGACGCCAAGCGCGTACCAGAAAGCAAAAAGCGAGCAGTT
>NZ_JAZASU010000237.1:0-1017 GCF_036343215.1 Dialister sp. | reverse complement strand
GTTCTGGAAAACTGCGTTTCCGTTTGGAACGGTTCCGCATAAGCCGTTCCCGTTCCCTGGCGGCAAGGATATCCCCTTCCATGACTCCGGCGCAGATGCAGCCAACGGCTACATCCTCAAAGTAGTCAGGATGCCCCATCACATGCACAAACCGTACCTTCCTGCAGCCGCAGAGCTCACAGGTGTGAAGCGGCGCCTCCATGTCATCTTCTCGTACATCATAAACTCCCTGGCAATGCCATCCTGAGAGCGGTGCTCCCCATTCGCGTAATATTTTCTGGCAGCGGGCAAAATAACTTTTGTCCATTCCGTCACCAGTAATTTTTTCCTTTGGATCATTATCCATAGTGCTAAGACCCCCGTATTTTCTAGCTTTTGGAGTATTGTCCATTTTGTCCATTTTGTCCCTATATATATAGATTTATGTATTTAATAGAAGAAATAGAATAAATAAATAAGTAAGTACTTTTTACTTTTTATAAGGTTTTGGACAAAAAGGACAATACCCTTAAACCCACATGCTACCTTCCTCCAGCTGTCCCAGAAAAGCAAGGACAAGCTCTGGACAAAAGGACAGAACCCAGTCAATGCTCCTTCAACCAGGGGTTGATGTCATATTTTGGGAGTGGCGGTCTGCCTGTGCCTGTGTATTTCTGCGGCTGCTGCATGATGTACCCGTAATCCTCAAGGAAGTCGAGAACCGGCTGGATGCTGTCCACGGTCTTAAATCTCCGGCACATGCGCATAGCTTCTCGCCTGTCAAATGTGGTGAGATGCCGCTCCCTGAGTTTCTGGAGAATCAGATTTCCGTTCCGATACATGTCATTTTCCGGAAGTACGGAATAGGCTGCCTGTGCATGGTTGAGATAATATTTCCCAAGACGTATCGCATCTGACATGGTTTTCCCGGTGACGGACAAGGCATCCTGCACCATAAGAAAGTCATGGCTTTGGTAAACGGAAGCCCTGCAAAGGAGTCCGGACAGGCGCAGTACATTGCCGACAAGCTTTCCGGCC
>NZ_JAZASU010000236.1:0-1034 GCF_036343215.1 Dialister sp. | reverse complement strand
CGAGCAAAGGATCAAGGAAAAACTATGCTGGAAAAGTCCTGTTCAATATAGGCTTTCCTTGCAGGCAGCATAAAAAAGTAACGAGACAGTAAAAACCATCTCGTTACTAAGGTCTAACTTTTTGGGGTCACATCAAGGAACGTCCAAGTGACGGGCCTCTTTTTTTTTTTCAAACTCAATAACAAACCTTAGCCGGTATGGGAGCCATAGTAGCTTCTCATACCGGCTTTTTATATGCCAGAAAAAAATTTTAAAGTTTTTTGGAAACCGTCAGAAAATCCACTCTCCCAAGGCTAAAGAGTGGAAGGGGAAAACGATACTAACCCTCAGAAAGGAGGAAAAGCCATGAAGCAAAGAGTTAGCATCAGCGTTTCTGCGGCAAAGGGTGGTGGGCATATCGCTGCCGTACGGTCTGTGTCCGTGCGGGAACGGATCCTGCGGTTCCTGCTGGGCGGGAAAGAAAAAGTAACCATCATCGTACCAGGTGACTCCGTAGAGGAACTGGCCATCAGGGAAATTAACGAAGGAGGAAACTAAGGTGACGAAGGACAATCTTGAAAATCTGGCGAACGAAATGGCCAATTGCACAAAGACCTTGCTGCGGATTGTAGAAGCTCTGGAAAACGAGATGAACAATAGAACAGCAGAACCGGAAAAGGTGGTTCCGGAGCGGAAGGCCCTTTCTTTTGAAGAAGTTCGGAAAGCGGCGGCTGACAAGTCCCGCCAGGGATTCACAGCAGAAGTGAAAGCCCTTATTGAAAAATATGGGGCGGAAAAACTCTCCAGCGTAAAGCCGGAAGACTATGAAGCCTTTATGAAGGAACTGGAGGAGATCAGCCATGCCGGATAAGCAACATGCGGTTCTTTCCGCCTCGTCCAGCTACCGCTGGCTGGCCTGCCCGCCTTCCGCGTTGGAGTGTGCGAAGCGGCCGGATACCACAAGCGACTTTGCCCGGGAGGGTACGGATGCTCATACTCTCTGCGAATACAAGGTGAAGGAAGCCCTGGGCAGGAAGGCCCAGAACCCTACGGGG
>NZ_JAZASU010000235.1:0-1036 GCF_036343215.1 Dialister sp. | reverse complement strand
TTTTAGTTCAGGATTTATATTGTTAATCCAGCGAGCCATCATGCTAAACGCACCAACTGCTATCAAGCATAAATAGATGGCCAAATACATTTTCTTGTATTCATATTTACTCATGGGACCTCCTGTAGTGATTTGGGCAAATTCCGATTTCTCGCTTTGTCTCATTTATCATTTCAAATGAAAAATATCATTTACACTTAATCCGAAGAACTCAGATATTTTCATGGCCAATTCCAGCGTCGGATCATATTTGTTATTTTCAATCGCAATGACCGTCTGCCTTGTAACGCCAAGTTCCTCCGCCAGGTCTTCCTGCCGGAGTTTTTTATTCTTTCGGAGTTCCTTGATATTATTCTTCATCTTCATCTACCATTTCTGTCATTCGCCTGGTTTCATACAACTTAATGCCATTAAAAATTACCATCCCCAGTATTCCAAAGATAAAAAGGGGCGTTGGGAATTCTCCGATAATGATTTTCTCAGCGATGCAGTAACCCATAATAGCAATTTCCAGAAAACAAAAAGCGAATCTGGCGGCTTTCATATTGATTGCCATTTCCATTTCATCGGCCTTTTTTAAAATCTTTTTCATCTAAGAGCCCTCCAAAAATGTCAAAACATTTTTACATTATTATATTAGTATGCGTCAGTTGAAATGTCAAGATGTCTTTACATTTATCCTTCCTTCGCTATGTACGGCAGCCTTTCGACTGCCTTTTTCTTAATGCTCCGGTCCGCGGGCCTTCGGCTTGGCTTTTTTTCCTTCCGGGGAAAGCTTTGCTGCAGTTTCCTTTGTGAAAGAATCCAGCTTTTCTCTTGCCGATTCTCTGGATCCGGTTTCCCGTGTCCTCGGTGCCCTTGTCTTGTAAGCCTCGACCATTTCCTTCAGCTCGGTATTCGGGATGGATTCCTTCCGGTTCTCCCAGATGATCTCGCCGTCGATACCGTCCGTCCTTTCCGGTTTGGTCACAGTCGTATGGCCCTCCGCCGGGATCTTGGCCCACAGGCCTTTCCCGTACTGGTTTTCATGAACTGC
>NZ_JAZASU010000234.1:0-1038 GCF_036343215.1 Dialister sp. | reverse complement strand
GGAATGGCATTTCAGTGGTGGATTTAATCTTAATACCAATATTAGCTAACCATCCGTCCCCCATATTTGCATCACCATAGAGACGGAATTCGGACTTTAACTTATTATTTTTGTTGGTTTCCATTTCAAGACCTGTTTCCAGGATGAAGGAAGCGGTGAGATAGAGAGGCTCTGCGCCCATGGAGGCCAGGTCGTTCACCGTCCCGCAGATGGAAAGGCGGCCGATATTTCCTCCCGGGAAAAAGAGGGGCTCCACCACGAAGGAGTCCGAGGTGAAGACAGGATTTCCTTTCAGAGGAGGAAGGACTGCCCCGTCTTCCATTTTGTCCAGTATGGGATTTTTGAAATATTTCTCAAAAAGGCTTCCGATGAGGCGGCCGGTTTCTTCGCCGCCTGCCCCATGGCGCAGTTCGATTTTCATAGGTCCTCCTCACAGGAGATGGTAAAAGAGGATTATATCCTCATAAGTTCCGTCGTGTTTCAGAAATCCGCCGGGGACTGTCCCCAGGCGGGTAAAGCCCAGCCGGTCATAGAGGTGAAGGGCATGGATATTATCTGCCACTACCGCATTGAACTGGAGAATCCGAAATCCCAGTTTCTTCCCTTCGGAAAGAGAGTGGCGCACCAGTTTTTCTCCGAGATGCTGCCCGCGGATGGAGCTTTTCACCGCATAGCTGGTATTGGCGATATGCCCGCAGCGGCCCACATTATTGGGATGAAGGATGTAAAGGCCCAGAATGTCTCCTTTTTCATCCGCCGCCACCCCTGTATAACTCATGGATTTGAAGAACCGGTCGGCTTCTCCTTTTTCCAGCGGTTCCATCTGAGGGAAAGAGTCTGTTTTTTCCACCACTTCATTCCAGATGGTGCGGCACGCTTCTTCATCGCAAGTCCTGTATTTCCTGATTTCCATATTAACCTCCCCGGTATGTAATGCAGCAGGCCCCTTCGGAGGAAACCATGCAGGCTCCCACGGGATGGTCCGGGGTGCATGCTTTTCCGAAGCAGGGGCATTTTTCAGGGGTAATCATGCCCGTC
>NZ_JAZASU010000233.1:0-1077 GCF_036343215.1 Dialister sp. | reverse complement strand
TACAGTCATCAGTATTAGTGGCCAGTCTTACCGTCTAAAGGATTATTTTACGGAGGAACAATAATTCGTACACGCTTATCTTGATATTTTTGTACATTCTTAAGTTGAAAAAAATGTACATTCTTATCTTGACATTTACATCTGACGCCTTCGGCGCCAGGCTCCCCCCAGGGGGAGCCTGACCAATCGACGGCCTTCGGCCGAAAGTTTTTTTAGTCCGAAAGTACTGCGAAAGACTGAAAAGTCCGATCAAATCGGGCGATTTCAGACTCCATAGGTTTGCAGATTCATTGAGAATGAAAAAAGTCAGATTTTATCGATGCTTATCCCAGCTTTCACCTTCTAAATGAGAATGGAAAACCGATGGCCCTCTTGACAGAAAACCCCGGAAAGCCCTAAAATACAGGAAAGGAAAAAGGCGGTTTGCCAAAATTAAAAAAAGTCCCACTTCCCCTATAGGGGCTTATCTTTCGGGACTTTTACAAAATTGACCGGGAGCGATTTTTCCGAAAATCCTTCAAAAAGGCCGATTTCCGCCACCGGTTTTCCAAATGGTTCTCAGAAAGCCCATAAATACTGGGGTTCTGAGGCCCGCTGTTGCAACAGCGTATTACCCTTTGGGGTATTGAAACAAACAATTGCGCGATGATTAGACCTTTTTTCATTGTTGCAACAGCGTATTACCCTTTGGGGTATTGAAACAATGATTCCTTCTTTCATTTTTCTTGCATTGTCAGTTGCAACAGCGTATTACCCTTTGGGGTTTTATCCGCATCCAATGCCCTTTTCCACCAATCACCGGAAAGGGGCATTTCCATTTGAAAAGCCTCATGAACCTTTCGGCTCATGAGGCTTTTTTGTGTGATTCCGGGTCCCACCGGTTATCCTTCCCCTTTTCTTGCTTCCCGGGGCGCCCGGAATCCGGTGAAGGCGCCGGGATGAGAAACATGATCTCCCATGTCTGAAACGTCAGGAATGCTGAAACCCTATGGAAAGGGATGATCAGGGGAAAATCCTGAATACTTCCTGAATTCAAAAGCTTAATAAATTTCTAATGATACAAATCGCGATTTTTGC
>NZ_JAZASU010000232.1:0-1082 GCF_036343215.1 Dialister sp. | reverse complement strand
TGCATTCATTTCCTTCTGGTACAGCCGTAATCGTAATCTTTTTTTCCTGCTCTACGGATGACGCTTCATCTTCATCCTCAGGAAAGGCATAATGAATTGCATTTTCAACAATCGGCTGCAGGATCATACCGGGGAAGCGGATCGAAAGCATCTTATCCTGGATCCTTTTCACAAGGTGATATTCTCCGCTGAAACGGACATTCATGATATACATATAATGATCGATCAGCTCGATTTCCTGGCCGATGGTCGAATCCTGTCCGGCCCCATGCAGCTGACCGCGGAAAAATTCAGCGGTGTTGTTGATAAAAATATAAGTTCTTTCCGCCCCTTCCATCATGGCAAGCTGCTGACCGGCATTTAATGTGTTAAAAAGAAAATGCGGACTGATTTGTGCTTGATAATACCGTAACTTTGCATCCTTAAGAAGATTTTCTGTCATAAGCTCTTTCTCTTTCAAGGCAAGCTCTCTTTTTGCACTGCTACGTATTTCTTCTATTCCGGCGCGGACACTCTTCATCATGCTTGCAAACGCACGGGTAAGGACACCGACTTCATCTCCGGCTGTCGTTTCCGGGATGTCGACATCCATGTTTCCGCTTTCGATTTCCTTTGCCTTCATGGATAGAACCTGTAGCGGTTTAACCACCGCATTAAGGAAATCATAGAGAAGAAGAAACTCCATGCCGGCCGTCAAAATCAGGACCACCAGGATATATGCCTCCAGCTTCTGCAGGGAATCCAGTGCAGATTCATATCGGACGGAATTCTTCTGAAAACGCAGGGTATTCAATCTTCGCAGCGCCTTTAGTATATAGGTATGGATATTCGTCGCTTCCCGGTAGTACTGACGATAGCCCCCGTCATACTGCTGTTTCATCTTGATGCTTCGTTCAGCCATCGCATAATACGAGGCGGACAGGTAATAGATCTCCCGGTCCAAAAGACTTGCCGGATTTCCGGTAACCTCCGCTTGAATCTGATCTGTCATTTCCTTCATGTTGGCCATGGAAATCCGAAAATGCTGAAAGGCATCATCACTCCGGGTATTCATATAATCCGTAAAATACTTTTCAGTTTCT
>NZ_JAZASU010000231.1:0-1082 GCF_036343215.1 Dialister sp. | reverse complement strand
TGCATTCATTTCCTTCTGGTACAGCCGTAATCGTAATCTTTTTTTCCTGCTCTACGGATGACGCTTCATCTTCATCCTCAGGAAAGGCATAATGAATTGCATTTTCAACAATCGGCTGCAGGATCATACCGGGGAAGCGGACCGAAAGCATCTTATCCTGGATCCTTTTCTCAAGGTGATATTCTCCGCTGAAACGGACATTCATGATATACATATAATGATCGATCAGCTCGATTTCCTGGCCGATGGTCGAATCCTGTCCGGCTCCATGCAGCTGACCGCGGAAAAATTCAGCGGTGTTGTTGATAAAAATATAGGTTCTTTCCGCCCCTTCCATCATGGCAAGCTGCTGACCGGCATTTAATGTGTTAAAAAGAAAATGCGGACTGATTTGTGCCTGATAATACCGTAACTTTGCATCCTTAAGAAGATTTTCTGTCATAAGCTCCTTCTCTTTCAAGGCAAGCTCTCTTTTTGCACTGCTACGTATTTCTTCTATCCCGGCGCGGACACTCTTCATCATGCTTGCAAACGCACGGGTAAGGACACCGACTTCATCTCCGGCTGTCGTTTCCGGGATGTCGACATCCATGTTTCCGCTTTCGATTTCTCTTGCTTTCATGGAAAGCACCTGCAGCGGCTTGACGAGTGCACTGAGAAAATCATAGAGAAGAAGGCCTTCCATGCCGGCGGTCAAAATCAAGACAACCAGTATATATGTTTCAAGCTTCTGCAAAGAATCCAGCGCAGATTCATATCGGATGGAATTTTTCTGAAAGCGCAGGGTATTCAGTCTTCTCAGTGTTTTCAGGATATAGGTATGGATATTCGTCGCTTCCCGGTAGTACTGACGATAGTCTCCGTCGTACTGCTGTTTCATCGTAATACTGCGTTCAGCCATCGCATAATAGGAGGCAGATAGGTAAAAAATCTCCCGGTCTAAAAGACTTGCCGGATTTCCGGTAACCTCCGCTTGAATCTGATCTGTCATTTCCTTCATGTTGGCCATGGAAATCCGAAAATGCTGAAAGGCATCATCACTCCGGGTATTCATATAATCCGTAAAATACTTTTCAGTTTCT
>NZ_JAZASU010000230.1:0-1085 GCF_036343215.1 Dialister sp. | reverse complement strand
ATTAATTGTCATAACGTACTACTTTCAGTCCCAGTTCATTGAGCCTGGCAGTCCGGAATCGGACTTCTTTTTCTCCATCTTCGCTCCAATGCTGGCTGCCATCTATTTCTACGACCAGCATCAGTTGATCACAGCAGAAGTCGACGATGTATTCATCATTGATGATTTCCTGATGGGTAAAATCTGCAATTTTCTTTTCCCGCAGGGTTTTGAAAATGCCATAATAGAGGATATTTTCCTGAGGAGTCATGTTCCTCTTCAATTCGTATCTGCGCTTCTTCATATAGGGACTCGGTTTTGCAAACATGATCATACCCTCCTTTATAGTTCACATTTTCTTTGAGTATAGCAGAAATAAAGGAGTATGGTAAGAAATATACGATTCACCGGATAGGATGATTGATTGCTTCATGCACTTGTACCTGAAAAACTTTTTCTGCTGTAAGCATCAGTCTTCCCCCCTGTCGCTCCGCGACATCCCCCCTTTCAAGGGTGGATGGACCTTTCTGGCGGCCATAGGCCGCCGGAACCGAAAACCTTCCCTAGATAGGGAAGGTGCCCGTCAGGGCGGATGGGATGATTGATGCTTCCCTGCACTTGTGCCTGAAAAGCTCTTTCTGCACTCAAGCATCAATCTTCCCCCCTGTCGCTCCGCGACATCCCCCCTTTCAAGGGTGGATTTTTCCCTTCCGGCGGCCTTTGGCCGCCTTTTTCCTTTACTCGCCCTCTCACCGCTGTCGCGGTGTTCCCGAAGAAGAGTCTCTCGCTTATGGATTATTTCACTTTTCCCAGATACGTTTCGTCAGTCAGCCTCATTTGTGCTTTTAAACATAGTGGAAAAGGCTCCCCCTGGGGGGAGCTGGCGCCGCAGGCGTCAGAGGGGGGAGGATTGGGAAATGGCGGTCAGAGACCGCCGGATGGAAAGCCGGGAACTTATATGCGAGCTCCTTGGTAATGTTAAGATAAGAATGTACAGAAACTTCAACTTAAGAATGTACAAATTTCTGTTCTGAATGGCGCCGTTTGGGATGAAATTGTATGTAATTATGTTGGATTTCTGTACCGCCTCACCATCCCCACCCGGT
>NZ_JAZASU010000229.1:0-1088 GCF_036343215.1 Dialister sp. | reverse complement strand
CAATCCAGTTATCCGGATAGTCTCCCCGGTATTCCACCACTTCTTCCAGCGGTTTTCTGGGCATGTGGCGGAATTCCTTATCCGTATAGCCGAAGGCGAAGGCTGCCGCCATTTCCCCTTCAACGCCCAGCCAATCTTAGAGTTCGTCATAGGCGAAGAATACGTTGCAGGTCCACAGGCTTCCGATATGTCTGGCTGTGGCTTCGAGGCACATGTTCTGGATGGCCGCTGCTACGGACTGGATGTCGGAGATTTCCATCATGTGTTCCGGAATGGAGAGATTTTTCCTGTAGGAAATCCCTTTCGTATTGAGGACGAATACGATGACCGGCGCCTGTTCCAGCACTCTTGCGGTGTAGATGGCGGAAGGAATGAATTTCGCATAGTCTTTGCCAAACATAGCATTTTCTGCGCCTTCCCTGTTTTTCTGAATGCCTTCCTTCAGCTTTTTGATCATGGCTTTTCTTTCATCACCGCGGACGACGATGAATTTCCAGGGCTGCTGGTTCTTTTCGGAGGGCGCCCAGCAGCCGGCTTTCAGGATTTCTTCCAGATCTTCGGCAGGGATGGGTTTCTGGAGGAAATGGCGGATACTTCTTCTCTTGTAAATTTCTTCAATCATTTGAAAGTCCTTTCATTATCGTATATTTCAGGGTACCGGATTTTATTTTTCAGGCATAACATGACAATTATAGTGCTTTATAGACTCTGAGTCAACCTTCCATTTATGGATTGCCTTTTATATTTTCCCGGCAGAGGAAGTATGATGCGGACCGGGCGTCACTGTTTTTCTGTATCTGATTATAAAGTATTTTTTTAATTGCGGCCCGTTATATTTATGGGGAATCTAAAAAAGAAATGATATAATTTTAGTAGAGAAGTTTGGAACGATTGGAAATTCATTCTTTCCATGAGGAAGGAGAACCGTATGGATCAGAGGGAATTTCATTGTCCTTTCTGCGGGGGAAGGATTGAGGAAGGTGAAAAGTTCTGCGCCCGGTGCGGGAAGCCCCTGGACTGGGAAGCTATTAAAAAAGACAGGGCCTGCCCGAAGTGCGGCGCTCCTTATGAAGAGGGCGACCGTTTCT
>NZ_JAZASU010000228.1:0-1088 GCF_036343215.1 Dialister sp. | reverse complement strand
TGAAGTGGCAGAAACGGCTGGAATACATCATGATCGATGAATTTCAGGATATCGACCCTCTCCAGTACAAACTGATGAAAGCTCTCTGCGGCTACCACAACAATCTTTTCGTCGTGGGAGACCCGGACCAGACCATTTACACCTGGCGGGGCGCCAATATCAGGTACCTTCTCGACTTTGACAAAGAATTTCCAAAAGTAAAGACCATCTTCATGAATGACAATTACCGCTCTTCCCCGGAAATTCTGGCGGCCGCCAATTCCCTCATCAGCAAGAATGAAAACCGGATCAAAAAGGACCTTATTTCCCATAAGGAAAAAGGCCCTGCCGTCACCTGTTTCCCTTCCGCCAACGCAGGAGAAGAAGCGAAAAAAATTGCAGAAGAAATCAAAAAACTTCATGAAGCAGGGACCGATTATGGAGAAATCGCCCTCCTATACCGGGCCCATTATGTGACGAGGAATCTGGAAGAAGCGCTGCTCAAGGCAGAAATACCCTATACCATCTATAGCGGTACCCAGTTCTTTGACCGTATGGAAATCAAGGATGCCCTCTGCTACCTCAGGATGATTGCCTATAAAGACGATATGGCCTTCCGCCGCATTGTAAACCAGCCGAAGCGGAATATCGGCATCCGGCGCATGGAATTTCTCCAGAAAAAAGCAGAAGAAGAAAATCTCACCCTCTATGAAACGATGAGGAAATATATAGAAGATCCCATCTTCAAACGCACAAAAGCAGGAGATTTCATCGAGCTCATCGAATATTTCATAAAGGACAGCGCAGGAAAGCCGGTATCCGAGGTGCTCTCTGCCATTCTCGACGAAAGCGGATATGAGCGGATGCTTCGCACCGAAGGAAGCCAGGAGCGGCTGGACAATCTGGCGGAACTGAAACAGTCCATTTTCGAATACGAAGCTTCCGCCGGAGAAGAGACTTCTATTTCCGATTATCTGGAACATGCCGCCCTTTTCTCCAATATGGACCGTGCCCCGGGGGAAGACCGGGTCAAGCTTATGACCATTCACACGGCCAAAGGTCTGGAATTTCCGGTAGTTTTCCTTTGTGCCATGAATGAAGGCATTTTC
>NZ_JAZASU010000227.1:0-1093 GCF_036343215.1 Dialister sp. | reverse complement strand
TCAAAGCTTCCCATCATATGAACGGCCAGCAGGTCATTGAAATTCATGGAAATACCGCTACGGATACCCATTACTGCCGCACAGTCCTCCTGATTTCCATGAACGGGAAGGACTATTTCTACGACCATTACCTTCGCTATGAAGATCAGCTCGTCAAAACCGGAGGTCTATGGAAGATTGCCGTGCGGGACCAGTACTTCGTCATGAGCGAGAGAAGAGAGAAGATATAGTCAACTGGCAGATAGAGGTTTTGAGTCAGAAGCGATCAATCGGATAGCGGAGAGCGGATTGCGGGGAGGTGGCGGCCTGATGGCCGCCGAGTTTGTATGGGGATTTTGCACAGGCGCGGGGAAAGCTCATATTGGGGGGTATCAAGTGTTACTAAAGCAGGACATGCGAATGGGAAAGGCTCCCCTCGATCGGAGAGCTCCCGCGAAGCGGGTGAGGGGGAACTGCACGATCCCTGCCAGTCGAAATTGACTCAAAATATTCATGCGTTACGTAATCATGGGCCCTCCGGCAGCCGGTAACTTCCATGGCACCCCTGCACTGCCAGTTCCTGCTGCGAATTTTGAAAATAAATATGCATTCCAAAAATTTAACGAAAATCTAATAAAATAAATTTCCTTTTCTGCACTATATAGGCAGAGCAAGGGAAATCACCCATAAGCTTCCGCTACGGCAGCCATTCTCAGAGAAAGCGGAAAGGGCGACGGACTGAGCTTAAAAATTCACGGGCCCGTGAAAACAAAAAAGAAAATACCAGTATGAGGAAAGCCACTACCCCTCGGAGCAGTATACCCCGGGAGTAGTGGCTTTTTTGTTAGAAAACGAGGGGAAGGGGGAAAGGGAAGGTGGCCGCCAAATTCATAGGGCGGCCTTTTTTATTTTGGACCATATTTTTCGCAGCTTTTAAAAGACCAGTCGTTTTTAATAGCCTCACATTGTCCGGGACCCGGGAAACGGGGTGTTGCGCTGCAATTCATGAAGCCACGCGAATTTAATATTTTCTGCACGAAACAGGCAGGTTACTTATGAAGGAAATCGTCAGGATACTATCGGTCACCACCTCGGCCGGTATCAGGGAATATTG
>NZ_JAZASU010000226.1:0-1096 GCF_036343215.1 Dialister sp. | reverse complement strand
ATCCCATCACGGTGGCTATTGGCGACAGCAAGGAAATGCAGAAGGCCATAGATATGCTCTCTGAAGTAAAGGAAAGCATCGTCAACGCCTACGAAATCAAAACCGGCCTGTCCCGGAACAAGATTTCCAGGCTGATGGACGCAGAATCCTGGTTCAACGCTAAGAAGGCGGTGGAACTAGGTTTTGCAGACGCCATTCTCTACACCGAAGAGAAAACGGAAAATGACATCAACGTAGATGCCATGCTGTTCAGCCGGGCGGCAGTGACCAATTCCCTGCTGACCAAGCTGTCTGTGAAGAAAACAAAAGAACCCGTACCCAACAAGGTCCCCGCGGACAAACTCATGAAGCGGCTGGGCCTTCTTGTGCATTAAGGAGGAATTTCCATGAATCAGATCCTGAAACTGAGAGAAGAAAGAGCCAACACCTGGGAAATGGCCAAAGCCTTCCTGGAATCCCACCGGGATAAGGACGGCATGGTATCTGCGGAAGACAGCGCCGTCTATGACCGGATGGAAGAAAAAGTGGTGGCCCTGGGCAAAGAAATCGAACGGCTGGAACGCCAGCGGAACATCGACGATGAAATGAACAAGACCATCGATACGGCCCTGAAAGGAAATCCGGGGGCCGGGTTGATCAAACCGGACGAAAAGAAAGGCCGGGCCAGTGATGCCTATACCAAAGCCTTCTGGCAGGCCTTCCGGGGCAAGGGAAACATCCAGGAAGTGAAGGATACCCTGACCATCGGCTCCGATCCGGAAGGGGGCTACCTGGTCCCGGATGAATACGAGCACACCTTGGTGGCGGCCCTCCAGGAAGAGAACTTCTTCCGGGGCCTGGCCCATACCATCCGGACTTCTTCCGGGGATCACACCATCCCGGTGGTAGCCAGCCACGGGGAAGCGGCCTGGATGGAAGAAGGCAGCGCCTACCCGGAAAGTGATGACACCTTCAGCCACGTGAATCTGGGAGCCCATAAGCTGGGGACCGCCATCCGGGTTTCCGAAGAACTGATGAACGACAGCGTTTTCGACCTGGAAAGCTATATCACCCAGGAATTTGCAAGACGCATCGGCACCAAGGTAGAAGAAGCCTT
>NZ_JAZASU010000225.1:0-1097 GCF_036343215.1 Dialister sp. | reverse complement strand
GAAGTCCTTTGGCCTGCTGGAAAGAATTCTGTCGATCTCCCGGCAGATTCCGTCCCGGAATTTCGGCTTCTTTGGGTATTCCGTCCTCTTTGCCCTTTCGCTGTACGGTTTCGGTTCAATCACCGAAAGCCCATTCTCCAGACAGATCCGATCACTGATTTTCTGCAGGGCCATATTCGAACGGTGGAAATCACGGAATTTTCTCCGACAGTCCAGAGAGGTGGAATTGAAAATGATATGGTTGTGGATATGGGCCCGGTCTGTATGGGTGGCAACGATAAAAGCATGCCTTCCCTTCGTGAAGGCCATTGCCAGTTCATAACCGACCCGGTTTGCTTCTTCCGCTGAGATCTCTCCCGGTTTGAATGACTGCCGGATCTGGTACGCAATCACATCGCTTTTCTGATCCCGTCCGGTGTACTGCCGGTACTGCCTTTTGGAGAGCAGGAATTCTTCATCACAGGTCATGGGATCACATTCGTAGGCCGTGACCAGATTTCCTTTTTCTGTTTTCTCCGGGTTCTGGGCATAGTCTGTCCGGGCAGCCAGGCATTGCGCCAGCGTTTTCCCTTTGTTGATATGCATCGCAATCAGCCTGGTTGCTGCCATGGTTTCGCCGCCTTTCACATAAAAATACCGGCGGCCCTGCAGAGGAATAGTCCACAGAACCGCCGATCATCTTATTATCTATTCTTTCTCTTTATCAGGAATGAAGGAACGCCGTCAGATGCTGATTCCAGCTTTCCAGTGTAACGATCACGAAGCTTGCTCCGAACAGAACAAGAAAACACGCAGCTTCCATCAGACCAAGGAGTACGGTCTGATTCCAGAGATGCTTCACGACAGTGTATACCCCACATCCGAAAAGGAACAGCATGATCGGCCCGATTACATAACAGGAAAGCTTCGCCATGACATCCAGTATAAAATGCAGAATCCCTATCAATAACATCAGGGGAAGTACCATGATTTTCAAAAATTTCCGTACAACTTTCATCGTCGTTTCCTCCTCGTATGATAAGTACGTAGCCCTCTTTAGAGGGCGGCCTACTTATCTTTTTTTATGGTACTGACACTGCTCTGGGTTCCTGTCTTTC
>NZ_JAZASU010000224.1:0-1115 GCF_036343215.1 Dialister sp. | reverse complement strand
GATAATGCCACGCTGATTTGTCCGGACTGCGGTACACGTCAGGCACTCGAAAGCCTCGGCATTTCGAGAGAGGAACAGGATAAAATTCTGGGAATCATCCACGAAAAATATATCCCCGAATAAACCGCACAAAAATCACAAAGAAAGGACTGAATCCGATGAGACTTGATATGTACCTGTACTGCCGGAACAAAAGCGAGACGGAACTGCCCGATGATGAAATTTACTACTGGCGGAAAGCCAATCAAATCCGTCAGTGGATTGTTTCGCACACGGGATACAGCGAAAGCTCAAATATTACCGCTCATGTACTGACAAAGGAGCATCTGGAAAATCTGCTGTCAGACTGCAAAAAGGTTCTGGAAAATCCGGAGCTTGCACCTATGATTCTGCCGACTTCCGCAGGCTTCTTTTTCGGCGGAACACGCTACGATGAAAGCTACCTTCTGACTGTGGAAGAAACTGCCGGAATGCTGGAAAGCCTGATTCCGGAAACAGACTTTGACACAGAAGAAATTGTTTACTGGGAATGGTGGTAATTCCCTCATTCCCCCACAAAGCCGCCACGTCCGCACACGTTGGGCGGGAAGGGTATCCTTGCACGGTTATCCCCTTTCGGTAACCTGCCCCACAAACGGCGCACACGGCGGCTCAGTCAAAGCAAGAAAAAAGGAGAACTCACCATGAAAATTTTAGTATGCGAAGCCGGAAAGCATCCGGTCGTGAAAGAAATCGAACACACGCTCAAAAATTTACAGAGCATCGTGGGCGGATACATTGAAGCCATTTACCCGTATGAAGAGCCGGTTGGATTAGTTTGCAACGAGGACGGCATTGCCCTGAACCTTCCGCTGAACCGAATCGTTGAGGGATACGGAGTCATCAGAGGTACATTTTTCCTCTGCGGACTCACAGAAGAGGATTTCTGTGGGCTGACTGATGACCAGATTGAACGCTACAGCAAGCTGTTCTGGGACGTTCAGCATTTTATTCCCACACCTGACGGGCTGATGCCGATTATCATCAGGAGCTTATGATTCCAGTATAGCACAGAATCCGAAAAAATGCAAGAAAAATTTTCTGAAAAGAAACAAGCCGTATCCATTTTCCGGATG
>NZ_JAZASU010000223.1:0-1136 GCF_036343215.1 Dialister sp. | reverse complement strand
TGCAATTTCTTTTTACAAAAAGATGGGTGGGCTTTTATTATCAGAAGACAATAATCAAAAGCATTTTGTAATTATGTGTAATTGTGGAGAAGGGGAGACTTCCCCCTCCTGAATTAAAAAGACAAAACTTCGCAAGAAATGACAGGAAATATTTGGCAGGCGGATTTATACTTCTAATCATAAGGACGGAAAAATGGAATGGATTAAGGTTATTAATGACGCGATTGAATTTATGGAAAAAAATCTGACGGAGGAGATTGGGCTTCTGGAGGTGGCTCGGAGTGTCAACATTTCGGCTTTTCATTTTCATCATGCTTTTACGATTATGACTGGGATTACGCCGGCGGAGTATATTCGAAACAGGCGCCTTACTTTGGCGGGGGCAGAACTTGCGGATGGCAGCAGTAAAATAATCGACCTTGCATTGAAATATGGATACGAAACGCCCGAGAGCTTTACCAAGGCTTTTTCCCGCTTCCACGGATTTTCTCCCATGCAGGTGCGTAAGGGTAGCCCGCTCAAATCTATGAACCGTTACACTGTCCGAATCACGATTGATGGAGGAACGATTATGGAGTACAAAATCGAAAAATGGGATGAGCTGGATTTGTTAGTCCACGCTAAGGATTTTCATGCCGAGACCAGCGACCAGGAGATTCCGGCTTTCTGGGACGAGTATTTTTCTAACGAGGCCACAAAAAAGATTCCGGGTTATCTTGGAGTTTGTGCTCAGGGCAGCGGGCCCGGCGGGCTTGCAGATAAGAGCGATGTTTTTAAATATGGAATCGGCTGCCGTGCGAGTGATGTGCTGGGGGAGGGCGTGGTTGCGGCTGATGGTTCTGTGCCTGCCGGTTCGCTTCCCGAGGGCTTTGAGATTATTCACATTCCTGCCTATACCTGGGCGGTCTTCAAATGCGTTGGTCCTGCGGGTGAGGCTATCAGCGAAGGCTGGGATAAGATTTACAAGGAGTGGCTTCCTTCTGCCGACTACGAGCGCATCCTCGACTACGACATTGAAAATTATCTTCCAGGCGATTCGTCTGCTGCAGATTACGTCTGCGAAATTTGTCTTCCGGTGAAGAAGAAGGGGTAGAGAGTGTTACCTGGGGATTTCTGTGGTAGCCTGAGAATGGCCG
>NZ_JAZASU010000222.1:0-1141 GCF_036343215.1 Dialister sp. | reverse complement strand
CTCCTTCTCCCGTATGCTAGAATAAAGAAAAACGATTCCCCCGGAAATCCTTATGAAAAAACGCATTCTCATCGATATCCTTATGCTCATCCTTTTCCTCGTCATGATGGATTACCGGCTCATCCGGAATTTCTGGCATGAAACGCTGGGAGCGCTGCTCTTTTTCGTGGTCCTCTATCACAACTGGCTGAACCGCAGCTGGTACAAATCCCTCTTCCGGGGCCGGTGGACCGTGGAAAGAACCATCACCCTTCTCGTCAATATGGTGCTGATCTTTTCCATCCTTTCCGCCATCTGGAGCGGTATCTTCATTTCCAAGAATCTTCCCCACTTGATCGGAAAGGCCCCCCGCTGGATTCATTATCTCCATCACATCGGAGGTTACCTCATGCTGATTTCCCTGGGCTTTCACCTGGGACTTCACTGGAAGCCCATGCTTTCCCGGCTGGAGCGAATATTGGGATTTTCGAAATCAAAAGTCCTTCCATGGGTAGAACGGCTCCCCGTTCTCGGAATCATTGCCTGCGGCATTTATTTCTCCAACTACTACAGCATCGGAAGCCGCCTCTTCTTCCGGCCCATCCCCAATGCCAGGTCCCTTCCCATCACGCTCTGGACTTTCACCTTCGGGTACCTCATGATTATTTCCACTTATGGAGTCATTGCCTACTACGGGATGGAGATGCTGAGAAAAATAAAGCGGAGGAAATAGCTTTTAGTTGTTAGTGGTTAGTTTCCCGGTCTACAGTCTTCCAAATTTGCGGCGTGCATCGAAAGGATGCACGCCTTTTTTATTTCCGGAATTCCAAAACAGCAGGAAAAAAGCCCTTTCCGGGCAGCCCTGTCTGCTCCTGCGGCATGCGAAGGCACGACAAAAGTGATTGAAAATTCTAATATAAAAAGGGCACCCCATTGACTTTGAGGCGCCCACTTTCATGAAGAACGAATCACGGATCACGATTACCGAAATGACGCAGAACGGTCAGAACCGAAGTGAAGACTAATCTTCATCCTCTTCATTCCAGTATGCGGTCTTGATGCCGAGTACTTTTTCAGAGACAAACTTTGCCTCTTCATCCAGGGAGTACTGGCGGGCCGCCTGGACCACATACTTAATGCCCAGGTACAGCATAGGAATGTT
>NZ_JAZASU010000221.1:0-1171 GCF_036343215.1 Dialister sp. | reverse complement strand
TGCCGTGTATTCACGAATGCTTCTTCTTGAAATGAGGCAAGTAATTGCGTCCATAAAGTCCTCCCATTTTACAATGTATTTCCTTTATTTTAACACAGGTTCTTCAGAACCGCTCATTTTTCCGGCGGAAATAAATCTTTCCCTTCCAGTTCGTACACGTCTTCATGGCCCCCGTCCCAGGGATTGTAGCGGACTTTCACGTAAATATCGGGAAGGGCATCTTCATGGAGCCACACGCCAAAAGTGGCCAGGGTCTCCACCTTTCCGCCCTGCCGCCAGATGCTGTCATTGGGTCCTCCGCTTCTGTCTTCACCAAAAGCCGTAAGGTCCCAGAGCGTCCAGGGCGCATGGTCCTTTGAAAGAAGTTCTTCTATGCGGGAAAGCCTTTTCGTCGTGGTGGGGCGCGCCTTCCTGTTGAGCGCACCGAAGTCAGGTGAAAGGTAATGGTTCGTATGCGCCAGAGTCCCATTATTCACCCTTTTGATCTGGTAAGCCCCATCCGCCCCTATTTCCATAGAGACCATGGAACGGGCATCGGCAATCATGAGAAATTTAGGTCCTTTGAAATATTCCGCCTTCTCCAGTGCTTCTTCCACAGTCGCACAGTTTCCAAGGATTTCCCTCAAGGCGCTTTTCTTCGCATGACCCATTTCTTTTCGTTCCTTCTTCGGGATGACGCTGGCGGCTGCGGAAAATACGGCCAGCCCTTTCTCATTCACACCGCCCCGGAGGAACATCTTCTTTTCATCGCCTCCGTAGAGGCCGTAGTAGCGGTACAGCTTTCCTTTGCCATAACGCATCTCCTGGTACTGGGGCCGCCAGTCCCGGTTCTTCACGAGGATCGTCCCACCACCCTGGACAGGGCTGCCCGAAGCGCCCCAGAGGGTGCAGGCCATAGCGGAAGGAGCGCTGACGGCAAGAGCCAGCGCCAGGGCCAGTGCTTTTTTTCGGAAAGATTTCATATTTCCTCCTTGTAGGTGAGACCATTCTCCAGTACTATATAGAAAAAACGAAAGGATTTTTGTATGATACAGGATATTTTCCCCCACTCTCTCCATAATCATTATAACCCAAAGGCCCTGCCCGATGACAGGAGCCGCATCTTTTATTTCAGGGGAAACAGGATTTTCCTTGAAACCGGCCGTCCCTCCATCCTGCCATTCTTTAAGGA
>NZ_JAZASU010000220.1:0-1180 GCF_036343215.1 Dialister sp. | reverse complement strand
TTCCCCGAAACGATTCCCGATATTCCCGATAATCCCGATTCAAAAGTTTTCAAAGCTTAAGGTTTTCCTATAAAAATAGCGGGCTTCATGATTCTGATGCCCGCACCTTCCCGCAATCCGCAATCCGAAATCCCCAATCCGTCCTTTTGGCACTTGACCGCCACCTTCCCGACAACCCCGATCACACCGATTCAAAAGCCTCTCATCATAAAGTTTCCTTTACGAATGAAACTATTCATCCTACAACCCCACATATGATAGAATAAGAAATATACAAACAAATTTCCAGCGAGGAATCTCCTATGAAGAAACTCTTACTCATCCTTCTCATCCTGGCAGGTGCTGTTTACTGGGGCATGAGCGAAGGAAACGACCTATCCAAAGGCGTGGATAAGCCGCGCACTCCGAAAGCCGTGGCCGCCAAAGGCTCTGCGCCTTCCCAGGAGCAGAAATCCGAAAAAGATGGAATGGTGGAGCTCATCAAAGATATTTCCAATACCATTTTCAATGGCATTTCCAAAGAAGCCACCCCTGCCGGTACGGCAGAGACCGCTGCCCCAAAATCCACGGATAAAGAAAAAAATATTTCTGAAAAAATCCCCACCCGCCAAGAGGCAGCAGCCGAAGTGGAATCGCTCCAGCAGAAATGGAACAATGTGGCCCATTTCACCACGGCCCTGGAATCCCGGATCGACCGGAAGAAATTCGTCCCCGGGGACCAGATTCCGGACCTTCTGAAAAAAGGCATCGTAGCTACCGAAGACAGAAGGTACTATGACCATGGAGCCATCGACCTCATCGGAGTCGGACGGGCTATCATCACCAATGCCATCGCAGGACACACCATGGAAGGCGGGTCCACCATCGCCCAGCAGACAGTAAAAAACATTTTCCTCTCCAATGAACGGACTATGGAGCGGAAAGTGGAAGAACTGGCCCTCGCCATGCAGCTGGAAAAATACTATTCCAAAGACCAGATACTGGAAATATACCTGAATACCATCTACTTCGGCCACGGAGCCTACGGCGTAGGCCCTGCCAGCCGGACCTATTTCGGCAAAGAACCAAAAGACCTTGACCTCTCCCAGTGCGCCATGCTCGCCGGCCTCCCCCAGGCCCCCTCAGCCTATGATCCACTGGACCACCCCCAGGAAGGAGCCAAACGAATGACCATGGTCCT
>NZ_JAZASU010000219.1:0-1187 GCF_036343215.1 Dialister sp. | reverse complement strand
GATGTCAGAGATCGACCATGACTTCATGGGAGTGATAAATTGTGTTGTCTCCGGTAAGTACATGGCTTTTCGATCCCCTTCGTTTCGTTACTTCGTGATTAGAAAATTCAAGAAGCTCTTTCGTTTTGACCGAGCCTTCGGATCGCTAACTCCAAAAGCCGGAAAGTCAAAACGAGTATTTTCTCGTTTTCACGTAAGTCGGACTATAACAGAGGGGATTTTAAGAATCAACAAAACTTGTCCACAAAATGAAGTTTAAAAAATGCGCGTTTCTGCGGGCTGGCTGGTTGAAAAAGAACCTCCGCTTATTAGCGGAGGCGTAAAAATTTCGTAAGAATTTAGTTATTTGGATAATTTCTGATAATTTCTGAAAATTTCTAATATTTTCTGATATTTTTTTGACAATTTACAGATATTTCGGCTCATCATGTGAATAATCTGCTCCTGATTTTTCTGATTTTCAGTCGATTGGCAGATGGAATAAGCCCTTCCCCAAATCTATCTGCTTCGTAGCCAAGTCATAAAGATCAATTGAAGGTGCACTGGCTGATGGATGGCCCCTATGCCTTAATCCATCTGCTAGAGTTTTTTGAATCCGGCAGATGGAAGCGAGGTATGGCCCAATCCATCTGCTAAGTCTTCACACACCACACCGAAACCCAGCAGATGGATGACTGTTCTCCCCAAATCCATCTGCTCCGTAGTCCAGTCATTACGATCAATTGAGCCTGCACTGGCTGATGGATGGCCTCATTCCCTAAATCCATCTGCTAGAGGTATTTGAGTCCAGCAGATGGATTCAAGGTTTGGCCTATTCCATCTGCTTCGTCTTTTCGGACCCCAAAGAAGCCGGCAGATGGATGATTCCTCTACTCGAATCCATCTGCTTTTGGTCAACTGTCTCTGTGAAATTAGCCTTTGATTAGCCTCTTTTTGTATGCATAGGGTGGGACCAATGTTTTTATAACGCCAGAAAGTATATAGGGCGGGCATACAAAAAGAGGCTAATTTAAAAAAAGGCTGGCGCACATTTCGTGCGCCAGCCTCTTGAATTTGAAATGAACCGGATCAGCAGGTAATCTTGTCAACCATGCCCTTGAGGGTAGCGGCGTGATCCGAAAGCTCCTGGCTGGAGGCCGAGGACTCTTCGGCGGTTGCGCTGTTCTGCTGTACAACCTGGGAGATCT
>NZ_JAZASU010000218.1:0-1194 GCF_036343215.1 Dialister sp. | reverse complement strand
TGACATCTTGTCAGTTTATGGTTTCAGGTTCTATTTCACTCCCCTTACCGGGGTTCTTTTCGCCTTTCCCTCACGGTACTTCTCCGCTATCGGTAGCTGTTCAGTATTTAGCCTTGGATCGTGGTCGACCCGGATTCAGACAGGGTTTCACGTGCCCCGCCTTACTCAGGATTCCGCAGGAGACTTCTTCATTTCGGGTACGCGGCTTTCACGCTCTATGACGCTCCTTCCCAGAAGCTTCCCCTATAATTCAGTTTTCTACAAACTCCTTATGCGGTCCTACAACCCCACTCAAAGTGGTTTGGGCTCCTCCCCGTTCGCTCGCCGCTACTTGGGGAATCTCTTTTGATTTCTGTTCCCGAGTTACTTAGATGGTTCACTTCACTCAGTTTCGCTCCCGTGCACTATATATTCATGCATTCGGGTTCATGATTGCTCATGTGGATTACTCCATTCGGATATCCGGGGATCACAGGATATGTGCTCCTTCCCCCGGCTTTTCGCAGCTTATCACGTCCTTCTTCGCCTGACAGCTCCAAGGCATCCGCCATAAACCTTTATTCGCTTGACCATATTATTTTTTCCGCTTCTAAGCCTTTCCATCTTTCCGCAGTCTGGGTCTTTTTTATTCAAGCTTTTTTCCCTTTCCACTCGGCTTTCCGCGTCTTTTTCCTTCTTCCATACCTTTTCAGGTACGGCTTCCGTCCTTCCTTCGTAATTTCAAAAAACGTCGTAAAAATCACTTCGTGATTTTTACTTACCGAGTTTTAATTTGCTCGCAAAAGGCTCGCATTTTTTACTTCGTAAAAAACCATTAAAACTCGAAAGGCCTTCAACAGACCGGAGAAGGAAACAATCTACTCTTATTTGTGCGTACACAAACACTTTCATTCCTTTTCTTAAAAGGAGGTGATCCAGCCGCACCTTCCGGTACGACTACCTTGTTACGACTTCACCCCCCTCACGAAGCGTACATTCTGAATGGTCCCCATTGCGGTTATACTCACGACTTCTGGTACCCCCCACTCGGATGGTGTGACTGGCGGTGTGTACAAGGCCCGGGAACGTATTCACCGCACCGTGCTGATGTGCGATTACTAGCGATTCCAGCTTCACGGAGTCGGGTTTCAGAATCCGATCCGAACTACGATGGGTTTTCTGCGTTTTGCTCCGTATCACTACTTCGCCTCACTC
>NZ_JAZASU010000217.1:0-1197 GCF_036343215.1 Dialister sp. | reverse complement strand
ATAGAATTCTAAGCCCTATGGCTTGAAGCCCTTCTCTAGCAGACATCATTTTGCTCAGGTTCAGTCAAGGCCCTGCCAGGGCATTTTGGTCGAAAAAATTTTATTATATTTCATTCTCCTACTTGACGAAGGCACACCAATAGGATAGCGGGCCATTTTTATACACAGTTCTCATTGAAAATGGTTAAATTTTTATATAAAAGGGCCGGCTCTCTATATAATGGCCCACCACAACTGCGAACTGATCACTAATACGTGATACCTGTTTTTCTAAAGCTTTTTAAATAATGATTTCTATTTTTCTGCACCCTTTTTTCACAAACTTATCCCCAAATTCACAGATCCATTTCGTCGATTTTAAAGCACCTGCCGCCCATGGGAGGAAGGTCATCCAGGGCTTTCATTTCTTCTTCGGACAGTGCAAAGTCAAAGACAGAAAGATTCTGTTTCATCCGTTCCACATGGCTGCTTTTTGGGATGGGGAGGATCCCGTGCTGGATTTCCCAGCGGAGGGAAATCTGGGCAGGGGTCTTTCCATGTTTTCTGGAAATAGAAGAAAGCGTAACATCCCCGGCCATGGTCATTCGTCCCAGGGGAGCCCAGGCTTCCACGAGGATTCCTTTTTTCCGGCAGTAGTCCACTGCTTCCTCCTGGAGCCACCCCGGATGGATTTCCAGCTGATCCACCATGGGAAGGATTTTTGCAGTTTCTGCGATTTCATCGATATGATGGGGAAGAAAATTGGACACGCCGATGGCACGGATAAGTCCTTTTTCATAGAGCTCCTCCAGGGCCCGCCAGGTTTCCTGATTTTCCCTGATGGCAGAAATGCCGTATTTTTTCGTATTGGCCGGCCAGTGGATGAGGTACAGATCGAGATAGGTCAGTCCCAGGTCGGAAAGAGTCTTATGAAAGGCAGCCATCGTCTTTTCATAGCCCCGGTCCCGGTTCCACACCTTCGAAGTGACAATGATTTCCTCCCGCGGAATCCCGCTTTCCCGGATTCCCTTTCCCACTCCTTTTTCATTTCCATAAAAAGCGGCCCCGTCAATGAGCCGGGGCAGATTGTCAAGTCTAGTGCAACATTTCTTCAACAAATTCTATTGGAGTCATCCAATCCATTCCTTTTCTAGGTCTATTGTTAATATAGTCTACTGCCTGTTGAACTTCATCATCTGTCACCTTCCGGAAGTCTGT
>NZ_JAZASU010000216.1:0-1206 GCF_036343215.1 Dialister sp. | reverse complement strand
ATTTCCAATGAAAACTGTGTATAAAAATGGCCCGCCATCTCATTTGATGCGGGCCTCCTCCACTGAGAACTATGAACTGAGAACTGATTACTTTATAAAATTCAGTCATTCAACATGTTGTGTAATTATTGTACAGCCCCTATCCTTCCTGATTGCCCCGATACTCCCGATTCAAAAGTTGATTGTATGACAGTTTCCTTTACTGATGATACATATTTCCAGCTTTTTCCCCATGACAATTTCCCCTCATTGCCTTATGATATAAATAATGAAAAATGAAGGAGGCCCATTATGGATTTCAATGAACTTTCTGTCAAATGCCGTACATATCGTAAATTCACGCAGGAGAAGATTCCTGAGGAAATCCTCATGGAACTTATGGAAAATGCGCGGATTGTTTCTTCTGCCATGAACGGACAGGTGCTCCGTTATATGCTGGTGAGGGACCCTGAACTGGTGGCAAAAATGCAGCCCATGATCCACTGGGCCGCTGCTCTTCCAAAAGAACTGGGCACACCGAAACCGGGTGAACAGCCGACCGCTTTCATCCTGGTCTGCAAGGAAGGAAGGGGCAATCCCTGGGCCGATATCGATGTGGGGATTTCCGTCAGAAATATCGTTTTGAATGCCATGAGTCATGGAATCGGGACAGCCATTCTGGGAGCCGTGGAATTTCCAAAGGTAACGGAACTTCTGCAGACTCCGGAAAACTGGACACCGAGACTCCTCATCGCCCTGGGCTATCCGGGTGTGGAAAGCCGAATCGTGGATGTACCGGAAAGCGGAAGCATCAAGTATTATCTGGATGAAAATAAAAACTACTGCGTACCGAAGAGGAAACTGGAAGATATCCTGGTGGTGAAATAAGAAAAACGTCGGAATGGATAGAGTTCATTCCGACGTTTTTGATTGGGGAAATCGTGGTACGTGGTCCGTGGTTCGTGGTCCGTGAAGGTGGGCGCCTTGAAGTATTATGGGCGCCCATTTTTATATGGGAGCTTAAGGTGTAGAAGCTTTAGAATCGGGGATGATCGGGAATCTCGGGGATGGTTGGGGCTGCCGGGAAGGATAGGGGGTGTACAAAAATAAAAATCATTATTTAAAAACTTTAGGGGAAATAGTTATCAGTTATTAGTTATCAGTTCGCAGTTATGGTGGCCGCCTTTTTATAGGGGAGGCGGCCCTTTTATATAAGGATTTAAACAT
>NZ_JAZASU010000215.1:0-1268 GCF_036343215.1 Dialister sp. | reverse complement strand
GATAATGGAAAAGGGAGCGTGTCTTTTTCACACGTTCCCTTTTTCGACTGCTTTTTCTTTTCAGTTGTGATGTCGGTTGGTCAGAAAATGAAGTGAACCGGATGACATAGAGCGTTTCCCCGGTCGGTTTGCCATACCGCAGGGAAGGCCCTTCCGTCATGGCGTTCTTGATGCCAAGACTCCAGAGCAGTTCCCGCACATCAAGGGCAAGCTGCCTGATCGTACTGGAATAAGTGCTCTGTGCTTTCCTTTCCCCGATGCTCCCGTCAGAATCCACAAGTCCCTGGAGAAGCCGCCAGCGCTGTGCCTCGGATGCCCGAAGATATTCCGAACGAATCCTTTTAGCCCGGAAGGTCGGTACGAGGATGTCCCGCAATTCATCAAAATACACCACATCGCTCCCGCCGCACTTCTGTGGGTACTGGTTATGCGTTTCATAAGGAATATGGGACAGGACTTCTTCCACATCCTCTGTCCGGATGGTGATGCAGGGTTTGTTGGCACATCCATTCCCTAGCCAGTATCCGTAAAGATACGGATCAATGGGGAGCTGTGCAGGAATCGTCTGCAGGGGTCTAGCAACGGGGATCCGGATAAGGGACCGCCGCGCTTCGGGGGTTCCTGCAAAACGTTCTTTGTACGCACTGACTTTTTTATAGATCTCTCCTGTGGTCCATTCCTTTTTCTTCCGTTTCCCGTAAATGTATTCCACATCCCACAAATGGCGCTCGCCGGCCACAATGGAGGAACCGTCCCGGAAGGTCAGGCGGTAGGCCTGTTCCGTGTCATCCACCGCGCTTTTGGCCACGATATTGCAAGGGGTTCCCATTTCATCAAAAACCCGGTCTCCCACCTTAAGTTCTCCCATGGTCTTCCAGCCATCAGGAGTCGGGATCGGTGTATCAAGAGCCAGCTGCTTCCCTTGCTTCTTGGGGATTTCGATATAGGCGGTGTTGAACTGCCGATAGCCATTGGGCTTTACGATCCCGAACAGGTCCCGGATGATCTGTTCCTGCCAGTCGATGAGTTCGAAAGGATGGCCAGCCCAGGTCCCCTTGGTGTGGCACAGGCTTTCGATGAAGGCTACAGCATAATCCGCCAGCTTTTTGTTGTAGGTGGACGTTTTGGCTTTGAATTTGGTGGGTTTGTACTTTTTGAGTTTCCGCATGGGTGCTCCCTCCTTTCTTCTACAAGAAAAGGAGCCCGCAGGCTCCTTATTTTCTTTGTCCCCGCTCCTCAAAGGCTGAAGAGGAAGGCGGGGACTTTTT
>NZ_JAZASU010000214.1:0-1272 GCF_036343215.1 Dialister sp. | reverse complement strand
TTTTCCATATATGGTTTATGTTTTTCGACTGCCCTCCTGAGCCCGTTCCTGCCCCGTTTTTTCCGCAACGTTTTCTCGGTAACAGCTGTGCTTCATTTCTTCAGCTGTCATCGGTATCCACCCAGGAAGCAGCCTATGCAATTGTCAAGGATGACGAGAGGGATGAACTGTCATTCCCCCTTCGTCTATCCCAAACTTTTTGCAGGTGAAGGAAAAAGAAAACGGATCATTTTCATGCTGTTTATTAATTTGAAAAGGTTTTCGTGAAGAGAAAGAGATAAACTATTGCTGAAAAGGCAGTAAGAGAAATGCCGGAAAGAGTGTAATGGAAAGATGAAAGATTTGGTCAAGACAAAAAAATCCCACCGTTATGGTGGGAATAAAGAAAGATGGGTATGACAGGAGTCGAACCTGCGTATCACGGGTTAAAAGCCCGGTGCATAGCCGTTTTGCTACATACCCGGATGTCTCATACAGGGCTCGAACCTGTATCGGGGGATTAGAAATCCCCTGTCCTTTCCATTGAACGAATGAGACGCAGCGGCCATCGGACTTGAACCGATATCGCAGGATCCAAAGTCCTGAGTGATGCCATTACACCAGACCGCAAGTGCACAGATGGATTCGAACCATCCCGGATGGTTTTGCAGACCACTCTGACCACCAGATCCTGCGCACGAAGATGGACAGTGTTCGAGTTGAACGAACTCCTGCGGATTTTCAGTCCGCCGCTACTACCGAGTCAGCTTACTGTCCTTTTTTGCCGAGTCACTCCGACGATTGAAAACAGGACACGAAAAAAAGCATGATTAAAAGTCATGGTGCCATTGGCTGGAATTGCTGTATGTGTCCCACAGCCCGGTGGATTGGATTCGAACCAATAACCTCTGCTTTTGGATAGCAATTTTTTAAACTTTGCTGTTAAAATCCCGAGCAGGATTTGTTTTTATTAAGAGCTCTACCCATTGAGCTACCACCGGTTATTATTTACTGATGCACGAAGTGGCTATCAGATCACCCCAACGGGATTCGAACCCGTATCTCCACATTGAGAGTGTGGCCACCTGAACCTGTTTAGTAAGATGGGGCGTTACAAGCAGCTCCGACGGGATTTGAACCCGACATTTCTGCCTTGAAAGGGCAGCGTCCTAACCTGCTTAGACGACGGAGCCAAATTAGAAAAATGGGTCATCGGGGATTCGAACCCCGGCCTTACGGGTTAAGAGCCCGATGTTCTTCCGCTATACTAATGACCCAGAGCAGCCCTCACAG
>NZ_JAZASU010000213.1:0-1272 GCF_036343215.1 Dialister sp. | reverse complement strand
TGCATCATCGGGTTCTTTCGTCATATGGATGGTATAATCGGCTGAAGTGATGCCCGCAATAGGCGCCACGTAGAGGAGGTGGATTTGTGCCTCAAAAAGTTTCGAAAGGTCGAGGGCATAGCGGAAAGCCCGGGCTGAAGCTTTTGAGTCGTCCACAGGAACGAGGATTTTTTTGATTTCCTTAGTTTTCATACAGATTCCTTCCGCTTATTTCACAATGAGTACGGGGCATTCCGAATGGTGGACCACATAGTGGCTGACACTGCCCATGACGAAGGAGGAAATCGACCCTTTGCCGCTGTTTCCCATAACGATGAGATCTTTATCCTCTGCTTCCCTCACGATGGAAGTGCCTGGCACGCCGAAGACCACTTTCTTTTCCGTTTCCACCTCCTTCGGCGCATCCTGCAGATACACGTCCAGGATTGCCTCGCCTTTTTTAATGAACGGATCCTCCGGATGTTTCGGAAGTTCCTTGTAGGCAGGCATGAGGGCCTCCGGGTCCATCACATAGAGCATGGTAATCTTTGCTTCTGTTTTTTCTGCCAGGAAGCAGGCTTCCTGAAAAGCCCGTTCCGAAGGATCGGAACCATCGATAGGAACAAGAATTTTTTTGATTTCCATAGTGAGACCTCCTTTATGAAACAAACGGCCCGAAGCAAAGAGTCTTCATGCAGCCCTTTCCCGCAATCCGGGCCGGTCACTGATGGACAATATTTCCTGAAACTATTTGACGATAAGCACAGGGCAGGAGGAATGATGGACTACATAATGGCTGACGCTCCCCATGACAAAGGAGGAAACAGAACCTTTGCCGCTGTTTCCCATGACGATGAGGTCTGCTTTTCCCACCTCTGCCTCCCGGACGATGGATGCGCCGGGCATGCCGACTTCCACTTTCCTTTCGACTTTCGTCCCCTCCGGCACATCACGGCCAAAGAGCGCAAGGATTTCTTCTCCCTTCTTCTTCACCGAATCCACATCCGACTCAGACAGGTTCACCCGGTATACGGGGAACAAGAGCACATCTGCCTCCACCACGTAGAGCATGGTGACCACGGCTCCTCCCTTTTCCGCCAGAGAGCAGGCATAGCCCAAAGCGCGCTCAGATGCATCGGAACCATCGATAGGGACAAGAATCTTTTTGATTTCCATGGTAAAACCTCCTTTTAAAAATATTTTCTTTCTTCATTTCTATTATATAACATTAAAATCCTATTGAGAAATAAGCCTTTTGAATAGGAAATGGAAAGAAAAGTTATTAGTGGTTAG
>NZ_JAZASU010000212.1:0-1293 GCF_036343215.1 Dialister sp. | reverse complement strand
TTAAAGGAGATGATATCCATGGAAGAAATACCGGTGAAGAAAGAATTGACGGAGGAGGAAAAAATTTCTCTTCTTCGTAATTTTGAGCGAGAGGGCGGGGAAAGCGGTGCCAGTGAGGAAAAATTGAAGGAAATACGGCCCGTCATTGATGAACTTTGTGAAAAAGATGTGGAAGAAGCCCTCCGCCTGAAAGGGTACGCCTGCTATGGAGGCTCCAGGCTTTATCCCTGCGACTGGGAAATGGCCCGGCAGATTTTTGAAAAACTCTGCTCCATTTCCGATGACCCCTGCTATGCCAATACCCTGGGCTACATCTATTATTATGGACGAACCACCAAAGGAGTCCCGGACTATGAAAAAGCCCTCCGCTGTTTCTACTTCGGAGCCCTTCAGGGTCACCCCGAAAGCATTTACAAGCTGGGGGATATGTATTTCAATGGATACGGAGTAGAGAAGCGTCCGGAACTGGCAAGGACTCTTTATCAAAGAATCTATGATCAAACGAAAAAGCAGTTTCCGGAATGGCCGGATGTGAACTTTGCCGATGCAGCCCTCCGCATGGCAAAGATATATGACACCTGTTATCATTTACAGGAAATCAGTTACCAGTATTATCTCGAAGCAGACTATGCAGCAAGGAAGCGTGCAGCAGCCAGCGATTTCTTTGGCAATCAGGAAGTGGCAAAGACCGCAGCCATGGCCAGAGCGGAAGCCAGGGAAAAGCTGGCGAAGGATTTCTTTGTTCCTTCCATTCTCATGGATGACCTGGACGGTCTGGAAACGCTTTTCTGGGACATGATGGATGATCGGTATCCATTGATGATTACGGTTCACAGAAAGAAAAAGCGCATTTCCCTTTCCATCAGCCGCCTTGATCCGGATTTCGGAAAAATCGTCCCCTACCTGTACACAGAACCCCGCTTTGACTACTGCAGTCTTGTAAAAGCAGTTACCCTTCATCAATTTCACGGAAAAATTTCCGGTAAAAAGGATCCCCTGATTTTTGACCGGTTTGAATGGGATTTTGATAAATACAGGTTGAATTTCTATTGGCACAATAAAAAAGCCGGCTGGCTCAGTCTACGCTCAGGACAGTTTGACTGCCCGAAGAAAAAAGAAGGCGGCCCCCTCCGCCATCTGGCCCGCATCACTTTCCAGCCGGGAGGAAAGCCTTATGATTACCTCTGTGAAATAGAAGACATAAAGGCCGGCGATACAGTCATCGTCATGGGTTATGACGGAGAAACGCCGGTAACCGTGGTGAAGACCTTCGACTGCCATGAATCGGAACTG
>NZ_JAZASU010000211.1:0-1297 GCF_036343215.1 Dialister sp. | reverse complement strand
CATTTCTGATGAAAACTGTGTATAAAAATGGCCCGCCATCCAATTTGATGCGGGCCTCCTTCACTGAGAACTGTGAACTGAGAACTGATAACTTTATAAACTCCGGCTATTCAATATTTTGTGTAATTATTGTACAGCCCCAATTTTATATATCGGCCCTGCGGACCCTGGCCTATGGTCCGCATAGGGAGATTTAATCACTTTGCTGCATCGCTTCCCATATAAAAACTGGCGGGCTTTCACATTTGATGCCCGCCACTTTCCCGAAATCCGAAGTCCGAAATCCGATGACAACAAGGAATAGTAAAATTTTATTTGCCCATCCACTCAGCGGGATAGTCTCCCCGATACTCCACCACCTGGTCCAGCGGTTTTCTTGGCATGGGGCGGATTTCCTTATCCGTGTAGCCGAAGGCGATGGCAGCTGCCATTTCTCCTTCTATGCCCAGCCATTCTTTCAGTTCGTCATAGGCAAAGAAAACATTGCAGGTCCAGAGGCTTCCAATGTTTCTGGCCGTGGCTTCGAGGCACATATTCTGGATGGCGGCGGCAACGGACTCAATATCGGAAATTTCCATCATGTGTTCCGGAATAGAAAGATTTTTCCGGTAGGAAATACCCTTTGTATTGATGACAAATACGATGACCGGGGCCTGTTCAAGAACTCTTGCGGTATAGATGGCAGAAGGAATGAATTTCGCGTATTCTTTGCCAAACATGGCATTTTCCGCGCCTTCCCGGTTCTTCTGAATTCCTTCCTTCAGCTTTTTCACCATGGCTTTCCGCTCATCCCCGCGGATGACGATGAATTTCCAGGGCTGCTGATTCTTTTCCGACGGTGCCCAGCAGCCGGCTTTCAGGATTTCCTCCAAATCTTCGGCGGGAATCGCTTTCTGGAGGAAATGACGGATACTTCTTCTTTTGTAAATGGCTTCAATCATTTGGGAATCCTTTCTCTATGGCAGTTTTCCGAGTACTTGTTTCGTGAATAACATGTCAATTATAGTGCTTTTTAGACCGGGAGTCAATGGGGAGCGGATTGGGGATTGCGGATTGCGGGAAGGTGGCGCCCTTGCGGGCGCAATTTTTTATATTGGCCTTCGGCTCTCAACTGGCGGTGCTTACTTTATATCTTCCATTTCGAATGAATGTCCAACATATTGCCGGGTGCCGTTTGTACACCCGCAACACCTGCTTCGCGCCCCCTCCTCCCCTGGTCAGGTAATGGCACACACTTAAGGATTTACTCCTAAAAACAGACAATTATATAACCCCATTTTAGCGTATCCAGCAGGAT
>NZ_JAZASU010000210.1:0-1315 GCF_036343215.1 Dialister sp. | reverse complement strand
TTCCGTCAGAAGATTTTTGGGCGAACGCGGTATTTTTAAGTCGTAATTTGCCTGCCTTACTGTCGTGATATTAAAAAGGAGAATAGAGCCGTGAGCGAAGAAATCAAAAAAGAAGCGCAGGACGCGGAGCTGAACCCGGAAGAATTGGACAAAGTTGCGGGCGGATTTGGAGATTATAAATGCCCTAATTGCGGCAGAACGTTTCTTTCACAATCTCAGTTAGAGGCCCATTATCCTTGTGTAACGGATGGGTATTATTGATGTCTCATAATCAAAGCACCCGAGCGGGACGCGGAAACGCTCCCGCTGCAGGCTGCCTTGTATATAGGATAGAGCGGTCATGAGCCCGATCTGGATCAATTGAAAAGGAGAACAAAACCATGAACGAAAACCTGAAGAAATTTCTGGAAGAAGCCAGTAAAAACGAGGAGCTGAAAGCAAAGCTGACCGCGCTGACCGACAAGGAAAACGCAGTAGAGAAAGTCGTCGAGATCGCCAAAGAGTATGGCCTTTCCCTTAACGCTGAGGACTTTAAGCCTGTCGATGGAGAGGAGCTGTCTTTAGATCAGCTGGACCAGGTTGCCGGAGGAGCGTCTTCCAATAAATTCATATGTCCCTATTGCGGTATGGAATTTGACAAATTCGGTAACATTTTGTCTGAGATGGAAATCAAATGGCATATGGCACAGCATTATTTGGAAGAGAACATCCCCAAATAAGAGTTGTTTGCCGGAAGTGCCAAATCCGTTATCTATTGGAACCGACATGGGTTGGGTGCAAGCATATGCTTCCAGGCAGAATAATTAAAGAAAAGAAATAGTCAATACGGAGGGAAAAACCATGAGCGAAGAGATCAAAAAGGAAGCACAGGATGTGGAGCTGAATCCGGAGGAGCTGAAACAAGTTTCCGGGGGCTTTACCAACCATGATAAATGCGAAGAAAGATTTATTATTTCAGAAGAAGAAATGGAAAAAATGAAAAGAGGCATTTGCCCGGTTTGCAACAAAAAAATCGAATCCGGAACAGATATAGATATAATGATAGTTTGGGCGCATGCGAAGAACTGCAAAGGGTGATGCTTGAAAGAAACGCCCCTGTCTCCAAACGGCGGGCTGTCTTCTACATAGAATAGAGCGGTCATGAGACCGATCTAAATATTTTTTGAAAAGGAGAAAAACAGATGAGCGAAGAGATCAAAAAGGAAACGCAGGACCTGGTGCTGGCTCTGGACAAGCTGGAGCAGGTCAGCGGTGGAAGCACAGGTGCTAATGACATGAAGACTTGCCCTGTCTGTGGCGGAAGTGTTGCTGCAGC
>NZ_JAZASU010000209.1:0-1352 GCF_036343215.1 Dialister sp. | reverse complement strand
GTTCGCAATTTTGAGCCGAGGAACATATCAACGGTTTGCCTGTTCGTCAGGAACATGTCAACCGATTTTGGGCATTTGCCGTTATCGGGAACATGTCGATAAGCTGGAATTGAATGATTATCTTCCGGTTTTGTTAATCATCGGTATTGCTTTTATAATCCATGTGTGATTCCTGACTCTCTTTATTCTTCAGCGCATGAACGATTTGCAGGCCATCGCTTTCAAATCCTCTGCATACGACCCTGTAGCGGATTGGAATGATCGTAAAAAGGCATTGAAAGAAGTTGAAATAGAAAAGGAAGGCGGATACCGAGAGTAGTATTTCGTACAGGTTACTCCCGGGCCGAACAAACTCTGGAAAGCAGAAATAAATGATTCCGTACAGAACGGCCTGCATCAAGGAAAAGACAGGCCCGCCTGCATATAGTAAAATTTTTGCCTGATTTGTTTCCTGCTCTTCTTCGGGAATGAAATAACCACCTGCAGGAATCAGGCAGAAGATGTATTTTGATTTGCCGATCATCCTTGGCCCGGATCCCACAATGACCTTCCACCCTGCTTTTCCTCCGGAAATCCGATAACCCAAGGCATGGCCCAATTCATGGAGCAAAACAGACAAGAGACAAAGAAGCCAGATAAGAATGATTCTTACAAAGTAATATATGCTCAGACCCATACGCTTACTCCTTGGTCCTTAATTAAACTTTAAAGTTACTCCCCATAAGACAAATCCCGATTGTCAGTCCAGAAGCCCTTTTATTGTTTGCTCATAAATGGAATCGATCAGCACAATCTGCTCCCCGGCATGTTGAAAGCCATCGATGATGTTTTTGTTGTCTGCCTTCAGACTATCTTTCGTACAGTCTGCATCAATCATCCTGGCTTCAATTTCCGATTCATGTCCAATGATCTCACCGAAATGGTTCTCGATATAGTTCTCGCTCATGGCAAGGCAGATGAAACGAATCGACGATAAATACCGCTCATCAAAATCCCGCCTCCAGCGAAATGGAATGTAACAGCCTTCAACTATAAGATTTTGCCGGTTCTCAATTGCGGTCTTAACGATCTCCCGTATGATCGGCCACAGGTATTCCGTCAGTTCATCATCGTCCTCCGGCGTCAGATCAGTATTACCGCTACGAATCAGACCCATTTTCAGGTGATCGATCGACAGATACGGATATTTATATTTTTCGAGCATCTTCTGCGCCAGAAGCGTTTTTCCAGTGTGAGATGCACCCGTAATCAGTATGATCATTTTTTCCTCGTCAAGATTAAATATGTCAGTATCGGTCTCCATATTCCTTTCGTGCTTCTGCCGTCCATTTGGAGATGAAATCCGTCTTCGC
>NZ_JAZASU010000208.1:0-1377 GCF_036343215.1 Dialister sp. | reverse complement strand
GCGCCCAGAAGATGGGGAGCCAGTTTGGAAGTCAGATAAATAGCGGTCGGGCCGTCAGCGCCACCGATGATGCCGATGGATGCTGCTTCCTGAACGTTGAAGCCAAGCATCATTGCGCCTGCGAGGGCTACGAATACGCCGATCTGAGCAGCTGCACCGAGGAGCATGGTCTTCGGGTTAGCAATCAGCGGACCAAAGTCGGTCATTGCGCCTACGCCCATGAAAATCAGCGGCGGGAAAATTTCGTACTTAATACCAAAACCAATAGCCATCATAACGCCCATATCGGTTTCAAAACCGGTATTCGGGAAGTTGGCCATAATATCACCAAATGCAATCGGCATCAGCAGAAGAGGTTCATAATCTTTTGCGATTGCCAGGTAGAGCAGAATCAGCCCTACCAGAATCATTACCATATTTTCCCAGGTCAGAGCGGCAAAGCCGGAGTCTGTCCATACGGAAGTGAGAGCTCTCAAAAAGCCATCCATGTTGTTTTACCTCCTGATTGGTTATTTTTTTATTTGTATTTCTATTATTTCTTAGCTTTCTTGGTTGGATCCACAACGTGAATCAGTTCAATGACGAAAGCCAGGAAAATCAGAACTACGAATACGATAACCATGTTGGTAATACAAATAGAAAGTGGGCCCGGAGTATCCATGTAAAATCCACCTTTCTTATTCAAGTATTTTTCAATACTCATGGGGAAACTGCCCCATACAGTATTTCCTTTCCCCAAATTCGGGGACTCCGGAAATAAAAATTTTTAAAATTGATCTCAGGAATTATCCCGGGAAGAATGGCCAGAAAATCGGGATAAGCAGTACGGATACGATGAAGGTAATCACGCAGAGCGGTACGCCGACTTTGACATAGTCATTGAAAGAGAATCCGCCAGGTCCGAGAACCAGGGTGTTTGGCGGGGTTGCCATCGGGGTTGCATAAGCCATGGAAGCTGCAATACCGAGTGCCATCAGTACCGGCTTCGGGTCAGCGCCGATGGACTGTGCAATGGAAATACCGATTGGTGCAAGAAGTGCAGCAGATGCGGTGTTGGACATGAACTGGGTCAGTACGTTGGAAATCAGGTACAGTACTGCGCAGAGTACGAGCGGATTTGGATGATCACCCATCATGCCTACGACGGTATCGGCAATCAGTTTGCCTGCACCGGTCTTATCCATAGCGGTTGCTACGGAAAGCATACCTGCGAACAGGAAAATGGTTACCCAGTCGATGCCTGCATAGGCTTCTTTTTCTTTCAGGCAGCCGGTGATGACGCAGAGGATTGCGCCGGTAACAGCGGCTGTGTGCAGCGGAACAGTCTTCAGTTTCAGAGCCATGGCAACTACTACGCCGATCAGGATGAGACCGGAG
>NZ_JAZASU010000207.1:0-1382 GCF_036343215.1 Dialister sp. | reverse complement strand
GCGTCGGTTGCAAGCAGGGTAAGCGGGAAGGGATGCCCGTACTGTGCGGGAAGAAAAGTGATGCCCGGTTTTAATGACCTTGCGACAGCCGATCCGGATCTGGCGAAACAGTGGAATGACGAAATGAACGGGAGCCTCACTCCCCATGATGTCGTGGGAATGAGCCACACCGCGGTATGGTGGACCGGGAAATGCGGGCATGTCTGGAAGGCGACAGTGGCAAACCGGAGGTATGGAAGCGGATGTCCTTATTGCTGTGGGAAAAAGGTCCTCGAAGGGTTTAATGATGCAAAATCGAACTATCCTGAGTTTATCGGGGAATGGGATTATGAGAAAAATGAATTTTTCCCGGAACAGGTCTCAGTTTCCAGCCAGAAGGAAATCTGGTGGAAATGCAGCAAAGGCCACTCATGGAAGGCAAAGCTTCCTGCCCGGCGCAATGGAAGCGGATGTCCGTACTGCGGGAACCGCAGGGTGGCACCTGGGGAAAACGATCTTGCATCCAGGCATCCGGAGCTCCTCAAAGAATGGGACTATGAAAGAAACAGGGGGATCCTGCCTGAAAACATTACCTATCAATCCCGTAAAAAGGTCTGGTGGATCTGTGAGAAAGGACATTCCTGGAAAGCTGAAATATATCACAGGGCAAAAGGAACGGGGTGTCCGGTCTGCGCCAAACTGGCGGACAATCATCCTGTCAAGGCCGGGGAAACCGACCTGGCAACGATCAGCCCCGGACTCGCGTCAGAATGGGATTACGGACGGAACAGGGGACTTTCTCCAGAACAGATCAGGCCGTTTTCAACAAGAAAAGTGTGGTGGATCTGCAGCCGCGGACATCATTGGCAGTGTACGGTCCAGATCAGGCAGCGTGGGACAGGGTGTCCGTTCTGCGATGGAAGGATCCACAGACAGTCAAGGCTGATATAAACAGCGTAGCTGCATAAAGAACTGAGGAGGCTTTTTATGGACAAAAGAATACGCTCTCCCACCTGATTTATCAGGTGGAGATTTACAACTGAATATGGAACAGATCAATCAGAGAGCCACTTGTGTACTGAACGTTCACTATTAACGAATCAGCATGCACCGGCTCTCTTTTTCTATCTCAAATCATTAAAGAAAGGAGAGAAACCCAACTCCAGAGATATGCATACAGAACGACAAAACGACGTATAAATCATGTTTTGGTTCTCCCTATATTGCAGAGAAACGACAAAATAACGCGTTTCGGGGGTTTGGGTTTCGGACTCCTAGTAACCGGAAAGGTTCCGACAGAACTCGCCATAGGCCGTCAGGCCGCATAAACACTGGACTACCGTGGTTTTGTCGATGATTCCGGGAAATCGACAAAACGGAGAAGAAACAAAACTATTTTGTCG
>NZ_JAZASU010000206.1:0-1409 GCF_036343215.1 Dialister sp. | reverse complement strand
GATAAATAATTCGCAAAGATTTTTTCTTTTGCTAATTCCCACATGCGCTGCCCAGGACCGGGGTCAGGCTCCCCGTGGGGAGCGCTCCGCGTCGCGTTGCGAGGGGAACGACGGGAATTTGCCGAAGGCTGATGTAAAACTCGGAACTCGGAACTTCTATGCGGGTTATTTTCCTCCCCCCTCAGTCTGCGTCGCAGCCAGCTCCCCCAAGGGGGAGCCATTTCGCTATATACTCAAAAGCCAGCCGTGCCCGGCGTCAGGCTCTCCCTGGGGAGAGCTCCGCGAAGCGGTGAGAGGGGAGTTGCGGGAATTTGCCGAAGGCTGATGTAAATCTCGGAACTCGGAACTTCTATGCGAACCATTTTTCATCCTTCATCATGCTTTTCATGCCCGATATTTTTTTGCTATACTGTTAGAAAAGAGCCGGAGGTGATGAGGATGAAAGACTTTAACTACTGGGAATGGCTTGCGGACCCCAATGAGCCCTTTGAGTGGGTGGAGGGCATGAATATACCGGTGAGCGAAGAAATGAAGAAAAAGAGAAAAGAACTCCGGCAGCACATGACACCTGAAGAAAATCACCTGTGGTATGATTTTTTTCTTCCTTACAAGAATTGGACCGTCGATTTCATCCATCAGAAAGTGATCGGACACTATATCGTCGATTTCTTCTGCCCGGAATTTGGACTCATCATAGAAATAGACGGCGGGCAGCACTTTACCGAAGAAGGAAGGAAATATGATGCCCTGCGTACCCGCAGACTCATACATTGGGGCTTTGAAATCGTAAGATACTCCAATAAAGTAGTCCACGAAAACTTCCCCGGTGTCTGTCAGGACATCATCAATCGAGTCAACGAAAAGAAAGGCTGGTAAGTAACTGAAGAAATATACCCGGGAAAATTGAGATAAAATTCTATTCGAAAGGCTCTCCTCAGTGGGAGCCTTTTCGCAATCGACTCAAACGCAAGCCATGACCGTAGACAGGCTCTCCCCGGGGAGAGCTCCGCGAAGCGGTGAGAGGGGAACGACGGGAAATTTGCTAAACGGTAAGCATCACATTTCGACGCTGATCATATCGACATCGCATTCCTCCCCCCTCAGTCTGCTTCGCAGCCAGCTCCCCCAGGGGGGAGCCTTTTCGCAATCGACTCAAACGCAAGCCATGACCGTAGACAGGCTCTCCCTGGGGAGAGCTCCGCGACAGCGGTGAGAGGGGAACGACGGGACATGCCGAAGGCTGATGTTTCACTCGGAACTCGGAACTTCTGGTAATGTTAAGATAAGAATGTACAGAAACTTCAACTTAAGAATGTACAAATTTCTGTTCTGAATGGCGCCGTTTGGGATGAAATTGTATGTAATTATGTTGGATTTCTGTACCGCCTCACCATCCCCACCCGGTGGCT
>NZ_JAZASU010000205.1:0-1409 GCF_036343215.1 Dialister sp. | reverse complement strand
GGCCAAAGGCCGCCGGGATTTCACTCCTTGCCCTTTCAGGCCCATCGGGCAAGCTTCCCCGAGGGGAAGCCTTCACGCGAGACTTTTGAGACATTTACGATGAAAACGGTACGGCATCAGCCTCATTTTCACATGGCACATATGAGGCTAATGACGAAACATATGCAGAAAAAGTGACTCTATCGGAAAACGCGTGGCCCCCTTCGATAAGGGGGCTCCGCGAAGCGGTGGGCAGCGTTCGCGTCGAAACGCTTCGAGGCTGTATCGGCGGTAAAGTTTCCCGGTAGAAAAATCCACCCTGGAAAGAGAAGAAAGATTGATGCTTAAAACGATGGAAGAGCATTTCATTCACATGAGCAAACAAGCATCAATCATCCCATCCGCCTGCTTCCACAGCCTTCCCTATCCAGGGAAGGCTGCCCACAAGGCGCAATTGTCGATTTTTTGTAATTTACCTTTTCCCTATGGCGGGGTGGACAGGAATCCGATGATTTCTATCTGTTTCCAATGATGATATACTATAGATAATTCATGCAGCCCATAGTCAGACAGGAGGTGGGTGTCTTGATGTATCCATTCATGACCCTTGATGATAGTGCAGAAATCGTTCATTCGGAAATGCTGCCGGATCATCGGGTGAAAGTCTATGTAGAAAAGCCGGATGAAAAAGATTGTTTCCATCATATGACCTGCTATCTGCCGGATTATACGATTGAGAATGTATACGGATTTTCTCCGGAGGAAGTGAATCGATACCTGGAAGTCATCCGTTCGACGGCTCATCTGATTATCGAATTTTCCCAGGAAGGCGGGTTTGAAAATGCCTCAGGTCTTTAGAATCGGCTCGTACTGGGTGTATTTCTGGACAAATGAAAATGATCCGCTGGAACCGGTCCATGTGTCACAGGGGAAACCCATGGCAAATGCAGCCAAAATATGGATTACAAGCAGGGGAAAATGTCTGTTGTATAATAATAATTCCCATATACAGAAAAATATTTTAAGAAATATCATGCGGATTATTGAAGCCAGAAGTGAAGAAATCATTATGAAATGGAAAGAGTATTTCGGCTCTGTTACCTTCTATTGCTGAAATGGCAGAATTTGATTTGAAACAGAATGTGGTGCCTGATCATGGCGCCACATTTTTTATATAGGGATGAACTTGTCAGTCTGCTTCCTGAGGAAAAAATCATCCCGCCAGCGTTTTGAGGCACAAATGAGGCTGACTGACGAAACGTAGTCGGGATCATTGACTCTATCGGCATAATGCGGGGGCAGATTGTCAAGTCTAGTGCAACATTTCTTCAACAAATTCTATTGGAGTCATCCAATCCATTCCTTTTCTAGGTCTATTGTTAATATAGTCTACTGCCTGTTGAACTTCATCATCTGTCACCTTCCGGAAG
>NZ_JAZASU010000204.1:0-1414 GCF_036343215.1 Dialister sp. | reverse complement strand
AGATTTGCAGGCCGGGGTCAAGGGGCTTCAGCCCCGTGATGCCGGAATGTAAATCTGATAAAATCCCCAGGCCAGGGCAACTGTATAAAAATTGACCGCATTTCTAAAAACTCGAATTCCGATTATTTGACAAAGGGTAAGATTCATTGAATTTATTTAATCTTGGGTAAATTATAGCGCACCGCCCCGATTCCCGAATCCCGACTCCCGGACAACGTACAGCCATCGCAGACAGCTGTTATTTCAAAGTTTTTTGAAATACAGCCCTTAGTGTAAAATTTTCACTCGTATGGTATGATATACAAGATAACAGATAACAATACCGTTTATTTCTATTGTAGGGGGACTTATGCAGAAAATCAGAAAAGCAGTCATTCCGGCTGCCGGATTCGGCACCCGTTTCCTGCCGGCTACGAAGGCTATGCCGAAGGAAATGCTGCCTATTGTGGACAAACCGACCATTCAGTATATCGTGGAAGAAATCCTGGCCAGCGGCATCGATGAAATCATCATTGTCAGCGGTCATGCGAAACGGGCCATCGAAGACCATTTCGATTCTTCCCCGGAACTGGAACAGCATCTCTATGAAAGCGGCAAGATGGAAATGCTCCGGGAAATCCGGAAAATCGCGGATATCAAGGTATTCTACGTCCGTCAGAAACATATGAATGGACTGGGGGATGCCATCAACTGTGTACGGGATTTCATCGATGAGGAACCTTTCGGCGTCATCCTGGGCGATGATGTCGTGTATACAGGAAATGGAGAACCGGCGCTGCGCCAGCTCATGGATCAGTACGAAAAAACCGGCGGTACCGTCATTGGCTGCCAAACCGTCCGTCCTGAACAGGTTTCCTCCTACGGAATCATCGATGGCAGCAAAACCGACGATCCGAACCTTCTCCGGGTAGCGGATATGATCGAAAAACCATCCATCGAAGAAGCGCCGAGCAATTTCGCAGCCCTGGGCCGTTACGTCATCACTCCGGACGTTTTCGATATCCTGGACCAGACCAAACCGGGTAAAGGCGGAGAAATCCAGCTCACCGATGCATTAAGAGTCATGGCTAAAAATGAAGCCGTCTATGCCTATAACTTCAATGGCAAACGGTACGATACAGGAAATAAACTGGGCTTCCTCAAAGCCACCGTCGAATTCGCACTCAGAAGAGAAGACCTGGGCGCCGACTTCAAAGCCTACCTCAAAGACGTAGTCAGCAAATTCTGAATAAAAATCCTGATGCTTAGGGCATCAGGATTTTTTGCGCTTTCATTGATCACTCAGCAAAGCCATCGGTCAGTCAGGCTCCCCCCTGGGTAATGGCAACAAAATAAGGACATCAAAAATCTAATATTGTAGATTTTTAGGTTTATTAGATAAAAATTAACCTTCTAATCTATCCGACCTATCCTT
>NZ_JAZASU010000203.1:0-1440 GCF_036343215.1 Dialister sp. | reverse complement strand
TCGATCATATTCAGATCGATCATTCCCTGATAATAGCGCATCCTTTTCGGTAGATCTTCTGCCACAGTAGTCTGCATCTCGATGTCGTATACCGTAGATTCATCGTCCTCCATATACACATCGAATCGGACACCCTTGCCGTCTGCTGTTATTTCAATGGCCTTCTGGCGGTCGATGGACACGATCCTCCCGATCTTCCGTGAAAGAATGAGTTCAGTCAGTTCCCTGCACAGATCCGGATCATTCTGCAGAATCTTGCAAAACATGAAATCATCTGTAAAGTTCAGTTCCTCGTACCGTTTTGTTTTTCCGTTTTCGCTCATGGCGCCTCCTTTTCTTATTCTACAGGGAGGCGGTCTGATAATCATACGTGAAAAATCCACAGCTTTTCTGCCTGCATCCCTGCATATTATTTCGGCAGGGATGCTGTCTTTCGTTATGAGGAACGTCACCTGTTCCGTTACTGTGACTTCTTCACAGCTTCTGGTACATAAAGGCTGACTAATCTATTTACATATTAACAGGAAATTCCGTTAGGCTCAACCTTCACCCTGGGCAATCGCACCTGTCTTTTCAGGCAGTATCCCTGTCACTTCGATTTCGGCAAAATATCATATTTTCTGACACATGTCCACGGATTTTTATAAATTCCATAATATCCTACCATTTATCCTTTAAATTCCGTAAAATCTTACCATCATTCGAGGCAGAGCCAATTCGCTCTCGATCTTTTCACTCCTACTCCCCGGAACAAATTTCATAAAACTCCTATCGATTATTAAGGGTGGAGACCACTGTCCTTTAGGCAGTGGGAGGATCCCACGCGGGTTGCACCAGGATATGGCGTCCGGTGGCGGGGGAAAATTTCACTGCCTCTGCCAAGGTTCTTGTGAAATCAGGTGGGCAGTGCAAAAAGGAAAATCTATGTAAACTACTGCCCAGGCAGTTGAAAACAAAAATCAGCTTATACGCAAAAAATCCAGCCTCTTCGGCTGGATTTTTATCAGGGCTCAATCATCCCTGCTAAGCATAATTAATTGTGTTACCAGAGGCTTATTCTCTTATAAGATACACATCCGCACTTCCCATACCAAACTGCAGAGCTTCCGAATGGGAATCCATGAAAATGTCCACATGTCCGTACGGTGTTCCGCGGTCCTCAACGGTATAAACTGTGCCGTTGATCAAAAGCTTCGTGCCAAAATCGATGCCTCCCATCGCAACCGTGTGGTTGGATGTCGGCATGACGCCGCTGGCAGTCGCATTTCCCGCTGTGCCGCAGCACCTTGCGCAGTTGCAATATGCGGTCAGTGTGAAGTTTCCGAGGTACTCAGCCGAAGCAAGCATTTCTTCCTCTTTGGCTTTCTCCTCTGCCGCTTTCGCTTCCGCGGCATCCGCCAGAGCCGCCTCAGCTTCTGCCTGAGCTGCCTCCGCGATTTC
>NZ_JAZASU010000202.1:0-1460 GCF_036343215.1 Dialister sp. | reverse complement strand
CCTTTGCCTCCGAACATATCCTCCATATAATCCTTCTCTATATGCCCGCCTATGACTTCCAGGCAAATCATAACATGATCATCACCCGGTACAATTTCTTTCTCCCACAAATATTGGCACTCAAGGTTCATGAAGCATTCAGCGACCATCGGCGATTCAATCCATGAAGCTTTCTCCACAGTAAGCCCTGACGAAGTTATCTCATCCGTCTCGAACTGATTGTTCTGTATCGTCTTCATGCAGGCTTTGTATAAATCAGAAGACATGAAATTCAGCACGGCTACCTTCTTTTCATTTAGGCTTTGGTAAAGATGTCCACACTTATTCACGCTGCATAGAATCACGTAATACCCGCCTCCATGATTCGCACTCGTAAACCCTGCCCATGACTGCATTGTAGCATTTGGCTGTCCGTTAGATTTATATGTTGTGACAAGAAACATCGGCGTCGGTATGCCCATCACAAACTCTTTCCAGTTAAACCCGAAACTCTTTGAATATTCTCCATATGTCCCCCGAATAGATTCCGGCATTTCTTTGTATTGGTATTTCATCTTTTTCCTTCCCTCCGTACTAAAGAATTGACTTCAATTATCTCGATATCGATAAACTCGTCAATCATTGCTTATTTCATAAGATAGCGATTCAGGTCAATCTGTGAACAGCTCCAGATATGATTGGATTTTCGCTTTGCAATATGGTTCTTCTTGGCGAGATGTCTTGTCAATGCATTGGCGAATGTCGTTTTTCCGCTTCCGCAGGGACCGGATATAAAGATGATTCCATTCATTTCTCTTTTTCCCTCCAATGATCGATCTTTGGCAGACACTTCATTCCGGCAGACCGGTCATGAAGGCGATGATTCTTTCCGCGGTTTCCTTCGGCGTCTGGTTTTCCGTGTCGATAAACAGCTGATACTTGCCCCGGTTTTTGCCGATCCACTGATTGTATTCGATGTGGGGACGGATGGCTTCATCCGTGGTGAAGCCCCGCTCCTTGGGCCGGGCTCGCAGGCGCTGGTCAATGATCTGATCCCTGGCCCACAGCGCGATAGAAAAGGTGACGATCAATTCCTCCGGTACGGCGGCTTTCGTGATGTAATCATGAGGCGCCATACAGGTAACAAAGACCAGATTTCTACCATGGGCGATCCTGAACGTTTCCCGCAGGCTGTCCGCGCCATACTGCCCTTCCCGGTCGGTGCCGGCATAGTCCCACCAGTTGAGGCCTGTTTCGTCCGAATCAACGCAGGCATACCGATTCGGGTCCAGTCGAAACGCCAGCTCATCCTTCATGGTGGATTTCCCGGCCCCGCAGGTGCCGGTGATGATAAACAGTTTCATTGCCTTTTACCCCCTTATCGCCGGATCACGGTGCAGTCTTTCACGTACTCCCCGTACTTTGACAGGAAGTCATCCTTTTCCGCTTCCTCTGTGATCCAGAGGATGACCCACGCGTTT
>NZ_JAZASU010000201.1:0-1467 GCF_036343215.1 Dialister sp. | reverse complement strand
TGCAAACACATATCCGGGCTCCAGGCTTCTGAACTCACAGTCAAAGAATTCCGCCCAGGCTCCGCCGAAAATGAAGTCCACGCTTCCTTCTATATAGCAATTCCTGAATACAACATGTCTTGGGGTCCTCGGCTTTACCTGGCCGGGACCTAAGAATCCGTCCTTTTGGATTTCCTTCGGTGGAAGCGGAGCAACAAACAGGGTATCCTGAAAGCCTTTCAATCTGCAGTTTTCAAAAGTAAGTCCGTCGCCGTCACAATAGAGAGCCAGGGCCTGTCCGGCTGTCTTTCCGCTTCCTGCCGTATTTTCAAATGTACAGTTCTTAAAAGAAAGATTCGTCCCGTTCACAAGCAGGGTCGCCGTCCGGAAGGTATGATAAGGTTTCCCGTCCGGGTGGATTTCCAAAGCTCCGCAGGCATTGGTGAAAGTCTTGCCTTCTATCATCTTGTCAGCAAATCCGATTACGGATTGGCCGGTAAAAACCGTTTCCTTTTCCAAATTCTCAAGTGTTAAATTCCGCACCATTTCGAAAAATTCCCCCTTGCATTTTTAATTGTAACCGCTTACATTGTATATTGTTTGAATCGGCAATGCAAGCAGATAAACTCGCAGCGGGCCTATAGACCAAAGCAGGACAAATGTCCTCCAATACCACAGGGGAAACAGGGGAATCTCATGAATATCTACGACATCGCCCGGGAGAGCGGTTATTCCACCGCTACGGTCTCCCGTGTCATCAATGGCTCGGACAAGGTCACAGCAAAGGCAAAAGCGAAGGTCATGGCCGTCATCGAAGCCGAAGGCTATACTCCGAACGTCTTTGCCCAAGGCATGGGGTCTGACTCCATGAAGACCGTCGGTGTCCTCGTGCCGGACATCAGTGACGACTTCATGTCCCGGGCCGTCTCCTATCTGGAAACCGGCCTCGTTGAAAAAAATTTCGGCATGATTCTTTCCTGCTCCGGCTTCACGAAAGAGGGAAAAGAAAAGCATATCGGCATGCTTCTCGAGAAGAGGGTAGATGCCCTGATTCTCGTCGGATCCACCTATGCCGGCAGCACAAACGCTGCCCACAATACGGGCATCATCCGGGAAGCCGCAAAAGGCAAGCCTGTTTTCCTGATCAACGCTTTCCTTGACTGCGAGAACGTCTACTGCACATTTGCAAATGATTTCTCCGTCACTTACGATGTGACAAAGCGCCTCTTGGATGACGGCCGCCGGAAGATTCTCTTCCTGACGGATTCCGATTCCTACAGCGCCAATCAGAAAAAGTCCGGCTACCTGCATGCCCTGCAGGAATACGGCTATGAGGCCGATTCCGACCTCATCATTCATACGAAAAACGACATTACTTTCACAAGAGAACTCATGAAAGCCATGCGGCCGAATATCGATGCCTGCCTGGCGACAGACGATGCCATGGCCGTTGGCGTGATCAAGTATGCCCTGGACCGAGGAATTTCA
>NZ_JAZASU010000200.1:0-1470 GCF_036343215.1 Dialister sp. | reverse complement strand
CTGTGGAGCCGTAAGCTGACTTCTTATGTGGAGTAACCGTTTCTTACTTGTCGTAAAACGTAAAAGTATGTTTTCCCCGCTCTTTGGATTTATACATGGCTTCGTCGCCTTTGCTCAGCAATGTTTCTATATCGCTTGCCTGAGTTCCATGGACAATGCCTACGCTGACAGAAACAGCCGGCACTCCGTCATCCGCATTTGACAACTCCCGATTAATCTTTTCCAATTTCATTTCAATCAATTTTCGCTGCATCTCATCGGAGTGAACCATAAACACAACAAATTCATCACCGCCCAGTCGGCAGATATAATCGTCAGACCGGAAATTCTTTTTCAAAACCTGCACCAGTTTTTTCAGTACTTTATCTCCTGTTTCATGTCCGTACGTATCATTGATGGTCTTGAAATTGTCAACATCAAGCATCATCAGGTACGTTGAATCCAGATCAAGGCTTGAAAGCAGAAGATCAAATCCGGCCCGGTTATACGCCCCCGTCAATTCATCATGAGAAGCTTTGAAATTAAGATGTTCAATACTCTTCTTATACATAAAATACAAATTGTTATAGGCTTTGGCCAGATACCGGAATTCGTTGGCTCCGGTTTCCCGGATGGGGCTGTCGGTTTCAATCTGATCCACCGCGCGCAGGATTGGGTTTATGCCCAGGGTAGACGTTAACCATACTACAAAGAAGATGGATGCAATTATCATCAAAACCCCCGCGCGCGCCAGATTCAGTTCCTTTTGGAAACGTTCCAGTGCATCCGTTTCTTCCTTCTGCGCCTGGCTTACAATCGCCTGAACGGTGTTGTTGACTTCCGCACGGATCCGATTCTTTTGGGTATAATATTCACCATCCAGTACCATCTTTGTGGCACGCCGCATCTTGTCCTCAGGAGAAAGCGCCATATCTGCACTGTTCAGGGTTACACCTTTCAGCACGGAAGGATACTCCCTGATTCCTTTCGCTTCAATCACCAGGCGCATCGCGTAGTATTCCCTGTCCATCAGTTTTACCGAATAGCGCATGGCCTCCTCCAGGCTTGCCAGGGCAGGGCCGACGTTCTTCACTCTTTTCAGTTCGGTAATGGCCTGTTCCCGCCGTTTGGTTGCAAAGGCTTCAATAAAATACTGTTCCATAAACCTGCGGTCTCCGCTTTCGGTAAAGCGCTGTACCATTTCCGTAAGGTGGTCCGAAGCATCCATCAGCCCGTGGACTGAATTTTGCAGCATTAAATTTTCTTCCGAAGCGTTTTTAACGCGCATGAAGCTGTTTATGAGCCGGTAGGTAGAGAAAATCATCAGGCAGGAAAATATGACCGCAAATACAATCTGCCATTTGTGTATGTTACGAAGGGAAACCCCTTCTTTCAGGCTGATCATTCGTATCCTCCCTTTTTACGGCTTTGCTCCTTCACATCGGCAACCAACTTTCGGAATGAGCGGGCAATGCCGCCGATCTCATCGTT
>NZ_JAZASU010000199.1:0-1479 GCF_036343215.1 Dialister sp. | reverse complement strand
TGCAAACACATATCCGGGCTCCAGGCTTCTGAACTCACAGTCAAAGAATTCCGCCCAGGCTCCGCCGAAAATGAAGTCCACGCTTCCTTCTATATAGCAATTCCTGAATACAACATGTCTTGGGGTCCTCGGCTTTACCTGTCCGGGGCCTAAGAATCCGTCCTTCTGGATTTCCTTCGGCGGCAGCGGAGCAACAAACAGAGTGTCCTGAAACCCCTTCAGCCTGCAGTTTTCAAAAGTAAGTCCGTCTCCGTCACAGTAGAGGGCCAGGGCCTGACCGGCTGTCTTTCCGCTGCCTGCCGTATTTTCAAAAATGCAATTCCTAAAAGAAAGATTCGTCCCGTTCACCAGCAGGGTAGCCGTCCGGAAGGTATGATAAGGTTTCCCGTCCGGGTGGATTTCCAAAGCTCCACAGGCATTGGTGAAAGTCTTGCCTTCTATCATCTTGTCAGCAAATCCGATTACGGATTGGCCGGTAAAAACGGTTTCCTTTTCCAAATCTTCAAGCATTAAATTCCGCACCATTTCGAAAAATTCCCCCTTGCATTTTTAATTGTAACCGCTTACATTGTATATTGTTTGAATTGGCAATGCAAGCAGATAAACTCGCAGCGGGCCTATAGGCCAAAGCAGGACAAATGTCCTCCAATACCACAGGGCAAACAGGAACAAAAACAGGGGAATCTCATGAATATCTACGACATCGCCCGGGAGAGCGGCTACTCAACGGCCACGGTCTCACGTGTCATAAACGGCTCGGACAAGGTCACAGCAAAGGCCAAAGCCAAGGTCCTTGCCGTCATAGAGGCAGAAGGCTACACGCCGAACGTCTTTGCCCAGGGAATGGGATCTGACTCCATGAAAACCGTGGGCGTTCTCGTCCCGGAAATCAGCGACGACTTCATGTCCCGGGCCGTCTCCTATCTGGAGACCGGCCTTGTTGAGAAAAATTTCGGCATGATTCTCTCCTGCTCAGGCTTCACAAAAGAGGGAAAAGAAAAGCATATCGGCATGCTGCTTGAAAAACGGGTCGACGCCCTGGTCCTCATCGGTTCCACCTATGCTGGAAGTGCGAATGCTGCCCACAATACAGACATCATCCGAAAGGCGGCAAAGACAAAACCTGTTTTCCTCATCAATGCCTTTCTTGACTGTGAAAATGTCTACTGTACGTTTGCAAACGACTTTTCCGTCACATACGATGTGACAAAGCGCCTGCTGGAAAACGGCCGCCAGAAGATTCTCTTCCTGACGGATTCCGATTCCTACAGCGCCAATCAGAAAAAGTCCGGCTACCTGCATGCCCTGCAGGAATACGGCTATGAGGCCGATTCCGATCTCATCATTCATACGAAAAACGACATTACTTTCACAAGAGAACTCATGAAAGCCATGCGGCCGAATATCGATGCCTGCCTGGCGACAGACGATGCCATGGCCGTTGGCGTGATCAAGTATGCCCTGGACCGAGGAATTTCA
>NZ_JAZASU010000198.1:0-1481 GCF_036343215.1 Dialister sp. | reverse complement strand
TCCTTCATTCTCCTTTCAGTGGAATACTGAAAGGGTACCACACCTTGAGGAAGTGTCCCAATTTTCAACTAGCCAGCTGTCCCAAAATTAAAATACCATTTACACCCATATTCCGGTACGTTCAATAGACCGATTTTTATGAGCCGCTCCCTGTATTTTGCAACAGAACTTTTCTTGATGCCAGATTTTGCACAGATTTCAGCTGCAGTTGTACTTTCTTCATCATTCATGGAAAGAAGGAATTTTTTCTCCAAGCCTGAAAGCCCTCTCCAGATTTTTCTGTATACATATTCATCCAAAAGCCCGTCCAGCTTTTCGATAATACGGTCAAGAGACAGCGCGTCCCTGTTTTCCCAGTAGAGAGCTCCAAGCGCCTGAAAAGCAAAGGCATAGCCCTTTGTCGCATGGGCCAGAGCCTTGGCCGTATCTTCATCTATATCGAGAACTGCTTCGTATTCCCTTACAATTGCCGGTATGCTGAGCGGTTCTATCTGAAGCTTCGGAGACCGAAGGAGAAATGTCAGCTGCGGATCATTCTGAATGGAATTCAAATTCTCATAAAGACCTGTCATAATGAGAAAGACAGGGTAATCTTCCCTTAAAAATATCTGAAATTCACTGGCGAAGACCCGCATGTTGTCATCATGCAGTACCTCGTCAATCGTAATCAAAAGTTTTTTGTTCCTTTTTTTCAGAAGCCTCAGAATATTTTCAATTACAGTAATGCTGTCTGTCTTCTCTTCCGTCCCGTTAATGCCAAAACCGAAGCCGAGAGCCGAAACATTTACACCCTGCTTCAAAAGATTGGGCAGCCTCTTCACCGTATTTGTGAGTGCCCTTGCGAGATCATCAAGAAGATTCATGGCCGCATTCAGATTTACGACAATCCAGTCTTCTTCGTCCTGCAGCTCCTTTGCAATCGTTGTCATCAGTACGGTTTTTCCACTGCCGCGGATTCCTTCAATGAGATACGTCTGGGACAAGGGATTTTCGCTGGTATATATTGACAGGATTCTTTCGGTTTCTGCCCCTCTGTTTATGATTAAGTTCGGCTGTTTCCAAAACCCAAGTATAAAGGGGTTATCCTTCATAAATTCAAATTAGCGGCTCCTCCCACTCGCTTCAGCGGGTGGGAGGAGCCGCGTCCTCCTTTTGTTAACCTTGGGTTTCTATGTATCTGCGGATAGTGGCCGATGATACTTCTCCGATGCTGCAGGCAAAGTAACTGTTAACTTCCTGACTTTGAACCAAATCACGCGCTCGCGCGTGATAGCTTTCCATATATCCTGAGCACTGCTGACGCGGTGCTCTTTTTCTGTTACAATAGCCGGAAACCCGCATAAAAAAGCTAAGCCCTTCGGCATACTCCTGAGTTTTGACGGACCTGGATGTTTTGCCGAAGAGCTTCCCTCTGAACGGCTATGAGTATACCCTTTCCGACGCCTTCCGGCAAGTCCATCCGTGCGTCTCCCGTGAGGTCT
>NZ_JAZASU010000197.1:0-1513 GCF_036343215.1 Dialister sp. | reverse complement strand
CGGTAGCCGGAAGAGAGCTTCTCTGTGGACTTCTGCTTTTTGTCCGTTACGATATTCACTTGTCTTTGGGCGTTCATGGCCGCCATGTTGTGCGCAATGACCATATCGTATGCTTTCTTGGGGCTTTCAGATGGTGTACCTTTTGAAAATGGTGATGATTTGGCAAAATATGGGGCGGCTAAAGATTCCGAATGAGAAGCCGATATGAATACTGAATAGATTTTTCCTGTGCTAATGCAGGATTCTTTGTTGGCTTTTCTGTCCGGAATACAAAGCAGAAAGCCCGGAAACCCGACTTTCAAAAGGTACACTTTATGACAGTCCGGAGTTTCCTTTTTCTTCTATCCGGATTTCCCGCAGACGCCTGTAGAATGTGCTTTCCGACATATCGCAGGCAGCCAGCAGGTCTTTCAGGGGAAGGTCTCCCCGTTCCCATTTTGAAATCAGCTTCTTGAAATCGGTAGGCGGCTTTTTGACAGGCCGGCCGAAGCGGACGCCTTTGGCCTTTGCAGCTTTGATGCCCTGCGCCTGACGGACCTTGATATTCTGCCGCTCGGATTCCGCGACAAAGGAAAGGATCTGCAGGACCAGGTCTGCGATGAATGTTCCCATCAGATCTTTGCCCCGCCGGGTGTCGAGGAGTTCCATGTCGAGGACGCAGATATCGATGCCGATCTCCTTCGTGAGGATGCGCCACTGGTTCTGGATTTCTTCATAGTTTCTCCCCAGGCGGTCGATGCTGAGGACGTAGAGAAGGTCGCCTACGCGCAGCCTTTCGACCATCTTCTTATATTCCGGCCGGTTGAAGTCCTTGCCGGATTGCTTGTCCATATAGAGATTTTCTTCCGGAATGCCGAGATCTTTCATTGCTACAAGCTGCCGGTCCTCATTCTGATCCGTGGCTGAAACCCGGATATATCCGTATTTTTCCATGGCCTGTTTCCCCTTCTTTTTGCGTCAATGGTAAATGCTTGCGGGAGAGCGGGCAAGAAACAGGAAAACTTCTTTCGTCTACAAAATGTCTACAAAAAGCCGGGAAAAGCGGAAGAATGGGTGGAATAAAAAGACTTGGTATACAAGATGATGCGAACAGAACGTCACATGGACTCAATATATAGATGCCCTTGTAGAGATGGAATGATCCCGTAGTGGCTTGGAGGTTAAGTTAAAAAGTCCAGACTTTTCAAGGCCTGAGACCTGGTTACAAACACCGGGTTTCAGGCATTTTTTATGCTCTGATACCTTTTTGATACCTGTTAAGGAATTAACAAAAGGCCAAAAGAGGGCAAAAAGAATAATTCCACATTTTGCTTCCCGTGTTTTCTCATTTCACCTCTTTCAAAAAAGAATAATTTTTCCCTGGATTTTTAGTAATCCGGACTTTCGGGGCCCAAATGTATTTTGAAGATAAAAATAGCAGGAGGGTAAGAAGATGGCCGGAACCAGTGAAAATTTCATTACTGCGAAAGAGATCATGTCTGTATTGGATGTTTCTCAGACGAAGGCGTACTCG
>NZ_JAZASU010000196.1:0-1563 GCF_036343215.1 Dialister sp. | reverse complement strand
TTCTACGCTTTTCATCTTATCAGGATTCTTATTCCCCAATACAACCCACCGATGATCGCAGAAATCGGTATGGAAAACGGGATCAACTGCAGCATCTTCCACTTTTTTACATGGACACTGTGCCATGTGTCGTTCAAATCTTCCGTCCCGGGGATGATCCACCAGTCAGACAAAGCCACCCAGATCGTGTCAATCACAAGCCAGTCAAAAAACTCCGCTCCAAGGAACAGGACATAGAACTGCCCGCAGCAGCTAAAATATGTCTGCGCTCCATTGATATGCAGGATCATAAAGCCAGGAATCAGAATCATCAACGCCAGAAGCAGGATATAAGCAAAGGTTCTTCGTCTTTTTAATTCCCGCTCCGTCATCAATCCTATTTCGATCACTCTCTCCTGCATCACTTTTGGATAGAAAAAGATACCGCCGAGAGGTCCGCGCTTATGCACAAGGATTGCCATATAAAGTGCATATATAATCCACAGGATCAGTATTTCGATAATAAGTTTTCTGATCATCCGATAAGCTCTCCTCCAAACACTCTGGTTTTGTCAGTATCTTTCTCACACTTTACTTTGATCCGACATCCGCCAGTGCATCCGGGTCTTTATCCCCGAGAATCCAGTAGTTGCATTCCCCATCCCCGTCCGCCAGGGTTTTGTGCCGGATCAGTTTCCCATGGGCTGCACTGCAGGTGATCTGGTCGATATAGCATAAGTTCGGGAGAAAATCCAGATAACCATGTTTCCTGGCAAAATCATTTAATGGACAGGTATCATACACAAAAGCGATACCCTTGTCATGGCCATCCGGATTCATCCGCATCACCCAGGTATTTCCCCACTTATTTCCTCTGTATTTCTCTGCCTTTTTCTTATAACGGTTAAGATATCGGTTAATCACTCCTATGATCCATTTATGTTTCAGAAGCCGATTCATATCAAAATGGGAGAGCATGCGAATGGATTTTCCCATTGCCGCATCAATCAGGGAATTCAGATCATCTGCCGTAAAGTTCCGGTCCACCGCTTCATAAAAAGCGAAGAAGGCATAAGCTTCCAGCATGTTGTCCGCCATCGGGTTCTTCCTCCCGCCCAGATCGCCTTCTTCCCGGATCCATTTTTCATCCAGATATATCGTCTTCTTCCAACGTTTTTTCGCTTCCTCGATCGGATAGTGATCCCGCAGCCATTTCGTCATGGCAGGCTTGAACATTTTCAGATATTTATCCATCCTGTTTTCCTCCAATTTTCTGTACAATCATGATGCTCCTGTCATATCAAAGCAGTACGTATATTGTCTGATCCGCCAAAAGAGAACAGAGCAGGTCCGAAATCAATCGAATCCTGCTCCGCGAAAAGTACATTGAAGATGGTTATATTTCACTAACCAATAATATACCTCTAATTCTCCAATTTTTCAATGTCTTTGTGCCTCTTCACAGAATGAACCTCCACCCCCATGCGGTGCTGAACCGCGTCCTATGGAGGTGGTATCAAAGCCCTTCGGGCTTTAAGCCCCTCCGGGTCTTTTGATATTTGACCGTCGTGCCGGTTTCCCCTT
>NZ_JAZASU010000195.1:0-1573 GCF_036343215.1 Dialister sp. | reverse complement strand
ATCACTCTTCTCTGATATCCCTTTTACTGGGGCCGGACAGCCCCCGCGTCTTATCTGAAATACATGGTCTTCAATCAATCATGGCTGTCCGGTTTTTCAGTTCTCTTTCTTCTGTTCTCCTGTTCCCGGCGCATTCTGCTGTGCAGGGAACAGTGAGCTGTTCTCCAATGTGTTAATGCCGCTTCCTTATCCGGGCATAATCCGGCCGTCCCGTTTTCATGGAAAACAGGCATCGCTCAGATTTTTCCCGGGCGGGGAATGCTTTGTCAGGTCAGTATGGGTTTTGGCGGTGATGCCAGGTGAGCTCTCCGGCAGAACGGACAGTTCGGATCCTGCATCGAGAGGCATGTCTGAAGTGGCAGAATGAATGTGATCGTCCGGCTCTTCAGGGGGGTGGCGCAGGCCCGGCACATTATTCCGCGGAAGGCGGCAATGGCTTTGCTGCAGGCGCTTGGTTTGCCGGCTTTGGTCGGCAGGCGGGTTGGTTTCGTGGGTGAAAAAGATAGGTTTTTCTTTGCAGAAATGTTTCTGACGGTGTTCTCTGACAATAAACGGCTTTCGTATTTTGTTCTGGTCTTCATTTTACATATCCTTCAGTAAGTCTTGTCTCACGTCTTTTCTTATGCACACGTCTTGCAGCTTATAAAACTCTTCTTTTCTCTGGCAGTATTTCAGTCTGTCTTAAGTCTTATACAAGTCTTTCTTCATGCATATCGTTCTTTCGGTCTAATCTTTTTTTTCTGTCTTCAATCTCTCCCTGACGCTTCTTGCCGCGCCCGGGTTATTCCCTGATTTTCCTCCTTTCTCTCTTTCAGGATTTTCCTGAGCCAATGCATTCCGGAAATGACTTTTCCATGAGGAAAACTCAGTTCCGATTTCTCAGAGACTCTTCAGAAAGCACGTTCTTCAAAGCTCTTATCTGCAATTCTATCGCGATTCCGAAATTTGTAAATACAGCTGGAATTTGGGGGAAATGGCCGCAGAATTACAGATTTTGAGTGAAAACCGGTCGTGTAATGCTGGGTAATTTTTCACCAGAAAAATTAAATATGCTGTTTTATGTTACATCTGCCGGGCCGGTGAAAATATCGAAAAAGTGTGAGATACATCTCATTTTAAAATTTTGACCAGCCATGAACCCGCCTGAGCAAGGCATCCCCCTGGGTTTGGGGAATCAGACAGCACCTGAGCAAGAGCAGAATTGCCGTCATTAGGCCAGGCCAAAGAAGTCCGTGACTGCCGGGCTCATTTCAGGCTGATGCTTCCAGTGAGCATGGAAATGCCTGATGCTGCCTGTCTGCTCACGTGCTTGGATCAGACGGAGCTTCGCGTGCGGGAAATACCCTGAAAATATCGAAAAAGGTGTTGACACGAATTTCCTCAATACTTATTATATGCATGTGCATGCAATAAAACCGGCCGGCAGGCCGGATGTTCCGGAACAGGGGAAGGTCATGGCAGCAAATGACGGCGGGAAGTGCGAGGGCGTCTGCCCGGCGCTTGAGAGGTGGATAAAGGAGAGCAGCAGCTTCCGGAGAAGGGAGAAGGCGTTGGAGGACCGGGTCCGTGAGGT
>NZ_JAZASU010000194.1:0-1578 GCF_036343215.1 Dialister sp. | reverse complement strand
GCCGCAAAATTTTTTGCGTTTGTCAAGTACTTTTTTCAGATTTTGTCGGATTTTTTTAAATTTTTTGCACAAAAAAAGCACGCATCTTTCGACGCGTACTTGAACTATTTCATGATTTTCTTAAGTTAATGATATTGCTGCTAACTGATAACTGTTATCTCCCCCATATATATGTTAAAATAAATTATCCATTAAAAATAATTTTCCAAGGAGCTTTCCATGAACAATAAGATTTCCGAAAATAATCATGCCGTAGTTCTGGCCGGTATGTGTACGGCTCTGGCTGTTGTTTTATCCCTGATCGGGCTTTATATGCCCCTCCTTTCGACGGTGGTATTTCTTCTGATTCCTCTTCCTATTGCCTATCTGGGTATGAAGGAAGGTGTCAAATGGTCTGTAGTAGTTACCATCGGGATCCTGATTCTGGATTCGTCCTTTTTCGGGATTGTTTCGGCCGCCTTTCTCTGTGCCATTTTTGGCGTTCTCGGGGTGGTGATGGGAGTATGTTACCGGCTGAAAATTTCTGCCACGAAAACCCTGATTGCCGCCTCCATTGTGGTTTTGTGGGCCCTTTTGGCTGAAGCCGCAGCCACTTTGTATCTCCTGGGACTTCCGACCCTTCTTTTTGGCGGAGAAGGGATGGCAGAATTGAAGGAAGCCATGCTGTCCACGCTGCCTTCTTTCTATTCCGGAGAAGCTCTGACCCAGGCTGAGGATAAAGTGAATATGCTGATTACGGCTATGGAAAAATCGGTACCCTTTACCATTCTGGCTGTAGCGGTCTTTTATTCCTGGGCTTCCATGACCCTGGGCTCTTTCGTATTTAAAAAAATGGGGATCACCGACATTCCCCATCTGCCGTCTTTCGAATCCTGGTATTTCCCGCGGCCTGTGCTTTTCATATACATCGCGGTGCTGGCATCTCAGTTTTTCATTAAAGATGAAGGCATGGCAGGGTATCTGATGTACAATCTGGGCGTGGCCTGCACATTTATTTTCTGGCTTCAGGGCATTTCCACCGTCTGGTGGCTGCCCCATAAGTATCCTTTCATCCGGCCTCTTCGAATCATTATCATCGCCCTTTCCGTTTTTGTGGCCATCATCCAGATGGTGGTCGTATTCCTGGGTCTCGCCGATATGGCGACAGAATACCGGAAACGGTGGGCGGGGAAATAGCTGCCGGCAGTCAGCCGTTAGCTGTTAGCCGTTAGCCGTTAGCAGATTGTGGGCGGGAAAATTTCATGTCATTTCGTCCTTGAAACTGTGCACTGGGGTTAACAGGTAATGACTCAAACCCCGTCTCACACAATTTCACATGCGTCCCCTTGAGGGGGCATATGTTTTCTTTTCAGATCACTTTCGATGCTTACCAGAGTATGACCCCTTCCCCTCCGCTTCGCTCCGGGACCTCCCCTGACCAGGGTAATGGCAACAAAATAAGGACATCAAAAATCTAATATTGTAGATTTTTAGGTTTATTAGATAAAAATTAACCTTCTAATCTATCCGACCTATCCTTAATGGGTGAATTCTATGTTTTTGGGCGCACTAAAGGAACCCTGAAAATTTCAATTTTTT
>NZ_JAZASU010000193.1:0-1608 GCF_036343215.1 Dialister sp. | reverse complement strand
TGATAGAATTCTAAGCCCTATGGCTTGAAGCCCTTCTCTAGCAGACATCATTTTGCTCAGGTTCAGTCAAGGCCCTGCCAGGGCATTTTGGTCGAAAAAATTTTATTATATTTCATTCTCCTACTTGACGAAGGCACACCATTCATGAAGCAGCGCAGTTTATGAAATATCGTAAATCAAAAAGTCCTTAGCAATCAGCCGTTAGTCGTTAGAAGTTCCACCCCCCTAACGGTTAGCTTCCAACTTCTCCGATTTGGAAATAAACCACAATCATGCAAATTGAATGGAGGGGAAATATAAAAAAGGCGCCCGGGAGGGCGCCTGCATTCACTGAGAACTGTGAACTGATAACTGATAACTGATAACTTTTCATCATGTGTTGAAAAGAAAACTAAAAAAACAAAGCTTTTGTTACGGGGTTGTCGGGGGTCTCGGGAGTATCGGGAGTATCAGGAAGGTGGCGGCGCAGCAGTAAAAGGCGCCGCCCTTTTGTATTTTTGTTTGAGTCTACAACAGCTTTTTCATTGTATTGGGCCTTTCATAAAAAAGGCGCCCGAGAGGGCGCCCACATCCACTGAGAACTGATCATTTCCAATCCCGGTTATACGAATTCGATATTTCCTCAGGGCAGTCTGCCATTTCATCCCTGAGCCAGTACCACACAGATGAGTCCTGCCAGGAAGAGGAAAATCATGGCGGGGAGACGGTAACTTTTGTAGAAGGGGTCTTCGTCGTATTCTTCTTCCTCTTCTGATGGACGGACCGGGCGGGCGTGGACCGTTTCGTAATGGGAGGCGGGAATGAGACCTTTGTAGAAAACAGTCAGGTACCGGGCATAGTACAGGGTTTCCTTGGCAAAAAACCAGAAAATGGGGGTGTAAAGGGGAACCTTGTCCTTCTGGGCGAGGTAGGAGAGGCCTTCCGTGACCAGGTGTTTTAATGTATCATCCCGGCCTTTGCCTTTCAGCCCGGACTGCTCTGCGATGTAGGTGAATTTTTCCTGAAGGATTCTGATTTTTTCCGGGGGATACAGTTTTTCCGTCTCTTCCGGAAGAAGGGATATATCGCCCACGCCCCGCCCGGGATCCGCTTCCCGGATGAGAAGTTCCGGGAAATGTTCATCCACCTCATCAAAGCCCTGGTACAGATGGAGGAGAGGCGTATAGTCGCCGGCAAACTCTTTCAGTACATACCGGGCGATATACAGGCGGAAAACGACGTAATCCGCCAGGAATATTTTCCAGTGTGCCTGCTCTCTTGGCTGCATGACGATCCGTTTCTGCTTCAGGAACTGACGGAAAATCATATGGAGGGAATAACTTCCCTGAGGCTGGGCCATGTAGGAAAAGAAGGCCCGCTGGGAGGCGGTATTTCCCATACTTTTCAGATATAAATCCTGATCCATGGGCGCCTCCTTTTTTTAAAATCGGTTACAATATTATTTTAAACCGTACAGCCTGTTTTTAACAGCAATATCATTAACTTAACAGCTGCTAAAGTGCTTCCAAATCGAAATTTCTCTATTGCGTTTAAAGGAAATAGGGCCTTATTCACCCTGTTCGGAGTAAATTTTAGTAGTTTTGACCGGTTTTTGAGGCACTCTAAAGG
>NZ_JAZASU010000192.1:0-1639 GCF_036343215.1 Dialister sp. | reverse complement strand
GACAGATTTCTCTGGCCCACCGCGGGGTGCTTTTTCTGGATGAACTTCCGGAATTCGGGCGGGAGCAGCTGGACTTGCTTCGGCAGCCGCTGGAGGATCACGAAGTGACCATCGTGCGGCAGTCAGGAAGTTACCGCTATCCGTCCCGTTTTATACTGCTCGGGGCCTGCAATCCATGCCCCTGCGGTCACTATCCGGACCGGAACAGGTGCCGGTGCAAGCCCTGGGAGATCAAAAGATATCTGGGCAGGATCTCCGGCCCCCTGCTGGACCGGATGGATCTGTGCATCACAGTGCCCAGGGCAAGGATCGAAGACCTGCAGAGGTCAGCCGGGGCAGAGGAAGACAGCGCTGCGGTCCGGTCCCGTGTCATGGAGGCCTGTGAGCGGCAGCGCTGCCGCTTCAGGGACAGCGATGGCCTGCGCTTTAATTCGGATATGCGGGCGGCGGACCTGGAGAAATACTGCCCCCTGGGAGAGAGGGAAAAGGGATGCCTTAAGGATCTCTTTGAGTCGGAGGCAATGAGTGTGAGAGCTTATCACAGGATCATACGTGTCGCCAGGACCATTGCGGACCTGGAGGGGGAAGACAGGATCCGGGAGGAGCACATCTATCTGGCATATACCTATCGGCAGGGAGAATCGCTGCAATTCGGGAGATAAGGGAGATGAAGAATACCAATCACAAGTACCTCTGCTGGCTGGCAGGGATCAGGGGACTCGGCAGAAAAAAGAAGTTTTCGCTCATGCAGGCCGCGGGCGAAGCCAGCATTTTTTCGATTGGGGCAGAGGACCGTATCTTCTCCATAGAGAAAGAAACCGGTTCCTTTTCTATGGGGGCAGCGGGAGATGGACAGGATCCGGGCCTGGCTGCCAGGCTTTTGTATACTGCGTCCGAGAAAGAGCTGCGCTTTCTCTGGGGAGAAGCGGGTGCAAAAGCACCGGGCAGCCGCGAGGAATGGGAGGAGGAATGATGCCTGGAATGGGAGGAGGAATGATGCCTGGAATGCCTGGAGGAATGATGCCAGGAATGATGCCTGGGATGATGCCTGGGATGATGCCAGGGATGATGCCTGGAATGGTAGGAGGAGCAGGGCAAATGAATGCTGAAGAACAAGAATTATGGATGCAAGGATTTAAAATGGCACAACAAGAGGAAAATTCTTCTAATAATGCTGAACAAAATCAACCAGGTCCAAAAATGAATATTGTTTTCAATACTACACAAGGTACAACTCATAATATGGTTTTCCCTTATGGAACTACTATAAGCGAAGCCTTAAAAAAATATCTGCAAAGAGTTGGAAGACCTGATCTATTTAATAATCAAGATAATAAAATTTGTTTTCTTGTAAATGCAACAAAATCAAAATTCGATGATAACACACCTATTGAACAATTTTTTAAAAATTCTATAAACCCAAAAGTTGTTGTTAATGATATTAATAATCTGATCGGTGCATAAATATCCAGTATAAGGTGATTAAATATATTATAATCATATATATTAAAAACGATTTAATAATGATTTATTGATTATAAAATATAAATAATTAAAAAATTATTATTATTAAAAAATTAATAATTACTTTTTATTTTTTATTACTTTTTTAAAATAATGGGGATTGGGGATTGGGGAT
>NZ_JAZASU010000191.1:0-1663 GCF_036343215.1 Dialister sp. | reverse complement strand
GGTTTACTGCGCCCATTTGCCAGAAAAACAGGGAGAATACCATCCTTTTTGCGCCGATATTCTCCCTGTTTTCCGCAGTTTCCGCCTAAAAGGGCACTTTTTCAGTGGTTTTGAACCGTCCCCTGATTGTGAACACTTTGGAGGTATGAGATGAAAGCGGTCATTAAATATACTTTGATCATCACCTTGCTTTTTCTGACCGTATTAATTGCGCTTATGATTCTTTCTTCCCGCTATCATCCCAAATACAAAAACAGCGTGCACTATAACGAACGTTCCGATCTTCTGGTGCTTTTCACGTATTCGATTCCGTTTGTGGGCGATTTGGACGTGGAAATGCTCGGCGACGTCGAAATCTATCCGGTTGAGACGGATGAATACGGGCGAACCCTCGGGATCCTGCAATTCAAACCAAGAAAGCGGAATCAATTGTTCGGCGAAAATGCGGTTTATTGCGTCCTGCAAAGCGGAAGCAAAAAGAAATGCTGCTATTATGAGGACGTCTGCTGTGTCATGGTGGAAAACGGCACAGATTCCAGCGCGGCGATTCAGCAGTTGAAGCGGGACAATGATTGGAATATGCCGCTTGCAATCGGCAAATGCCGAACGATTCCGATCAAATATTATAACGCCTCCGGCGATTTCAATACGAAATACGGTTATCACGACTATGAAACGCCAGCCTGCAAAGCTGTCATGTGGCCCACAGAAAATGCCTGGCTTGAAGTGCTTTGCAAGGACGGCTGCGGACTATGGCTGTTTACGTTGGTGCTGAATTGTCATAAAGAGAACTCGCCAGTCTATCTCATCATGATGCGGGAAGACCCCTCTGCCGACCCGATGCTTTCCATTGTCGGCACGCAACCGCTGAATGATCAAAGCTCCCCCTGGGCGGAAATCCATGCGTTCAAAGAAGAAATGGGATGGCAATTCAGTCAATCCGGGGCTGACTCATAGCAATTGAAACACATCAATAATCAATCAAGGGACGGTTCAAAACCACTGAAAAAGTCAGCGGGATATAGCAAAACGGGCCGGGATATGGTATAATCGGAGCATCAAAGGAAAAGGGTGATATAGATGCTCCGAGAAGAAGGAAAGCAATACAGCTTTCACAGCATGCTTTACAACAAGATTCCCGAGGATCATCTGCTAAAGGTGATTGACCGGGCGGTGGATTTCAGCTTTATCAATGAAATGGTAGCCGGAAGCTACTGTCGGGAGTTCGGCAGACCGGCCAAGGAGCCGGAGTTGATGGCAAAGCTGCTGTTTTTGGAACACATCTATGACTTGTCCGACGAGAAGGTCATAAAGCGAGGGAACTTCGACCTTTCCTTTCTCTGGTTCCTTGGTCTGAATCCAGAGGAAGAATTGCCGGATCCAAGCCTGCTGGCGAAGTTCCGGACCCAGCGGCTGCAGGAAGCAACCCTGGACGACATTCTCACAGAAATCATCCGGCAATGCGTGGAGAATGGCATCATTAAGGGCAAGAGCCTGTCCGTAGACACCACGCACATTCTGGCGAACACCACAAAAAAGGTGCCGGAACGGGTGATGAAGCATCTGGCGAAGAAGATTTTTAAGGGCTTAAAGGACGATATTGGATTTGTTCCCGAGGAAATCCCTGTAGATCTGCCGGATTACAAGGAAATTGAGGACCACC
>NZ_JAZASU010000190.1:0-1688 GCF_036343215.1 Dialister sp. | reverse complement strand
TATCGACGTATCAAAACGCCTTTCATATACTGCGTTTCATTATGCGTTTTGTATATCTCCAGCTTTTCTTCTTCCGTACAACCTATCAGTATTTTGATTTCTGAATCTCTCTTCATCAAATCAACGATACACATGATGGCATCAATCTTTTTATCACCGCTTCCGACCCATACATCAATTCCTGCACCATCCATAGAGGCGGTATTTTTCAAATATCCATAGTCAACCTTATAGATGAAGTTTGGAAATCTGGGATGAGCGGAGCCTCTGGGCCTGTCGATCACAATTTCCGAACTGTTTACTAATTCATCTAACGCTTTCCAAAAATCCTCGTTATAGCCGTCCACATTCATTACCTCGTCATTTTCGTCTATTATCCTTCCTCATAATCATTCCTTTCCTACTAAGGAAAATGGAACGATCTCCCCGCAGTTTGGATGTGGTACTCCGGTCACGGCTTCAATCATCATTCCATGTCCAATCACGATGACTTTTGGAACATCTGCATATTTTTGCAGCACAGGAAGCACTCTTCGCCTAATGGTTGCAGCATCTTCCCACCGGCAGCCGGAATCCGGGTGGACCCCTTTGTTCTTCACATATTCTTCGTATGCCTTCTCTGCGGTATGATCATCCTCATAGATATAAAGGTCGTTTGCAACCCATTCGTGCAGATCCGTCTCAATCCTGATTTCCAGCCCCAATTCCTTAGAAAGAATGGCTGCAGACTGCACAGCTCTTGTATAAGAAGAACACAAAATCAGGTTCGCCTCCTGAAGTCGAATATCCTTTGCTGCTTTCTTTATCTGGCCGATCCCGGTTTCCGAAAGAGGCGCTAAATTCGTTCCGTGTCCTTGATATATTTTGGTTCCACGTTCTGTATAATCTGTCTCCCCGTGCCGCACAAAATAAAACATTCATTTACCTCTTCAAACTGTGAATTTGTTCAGTCCTCGGATAACTGAAGTAGTAGCTCATATTGTTCATTTGAAACGATTTTCTTGAGTTCAGCCATGGCTTTATCATACTCGTTTTCATAGTGTGAAAATGTGTCCGTCTTCTGGAGCCTGAATCCAAGCGAAAGGTACAAAAGGATGGCTTTCCAGCTCCAGGGCTGTGTGTGGATGTAGACAGGAAGGCCCTTGTGCTTTACATAAATGTTCATAACAGCAGTGCAAAGGGCTCTCCCAAGGCCTTTTTTCTGGTGCAGATCATCAACCACGAGCCAATGCAGGGACGAAACACTGTTTATTCCACGCATATCCTGCCATGCGATGCAGGAGCCCACAACATCACCATCTTTGCTTAGTGCAAAAAGTATGTTCGGGAGCAGTTCGGGAATCTGCAGATATGTTTTGACGAAATATCTCTCCGCTTCCGTTACTGAATCAAAGTCGCCAATAGCATATTCCAGTTTTGCCCATTCTTTTTCATGCCCGGACTGATATGAAATGATAGAAAAACCATCCGGCAATTCTACATTCCTGTATTCATAATCAGAGCATTTCATAATCGTATTGCAGAATGGAATGGTTCTGTCGAGCATTGCTTCCTCCAAATTCCGATTTGTTCGCTTAGTTTTCGCCTTTCCATTCTAATTTCTTAGAAAGAAAAAGCACGAGATCATCATCGTTTGCAATTTCCGTTTCGTATTGCGCACAAGGTTTATCCCGATACCAGACACCCGT
>NZ_JAZASU010000189.1:0-1708 GCF_036343215.1 Dialister sp. | reverse complement strand
CCGGGGTCAAGGGGCTTCAGCCCCTTGATGCCGGAATGTAAATCTGATAAAATCCCCAGGCCAGGGCAACTGTATAAAAATTGACCGCATTTCTAAAAACTCGAATTCCGATTATTTGACAAAGGGTAAGATTCAATGGTTCCCCTGCGGGAAATCAATTTATCTAGCCGGCTTCACCGACGGCCTTTGGCTCTCAACTGGCAAAAGAAAGCTGTTTTTAAATTGCTTGACGGAGCATAGAACAGATGTAATACATCTCGCCTGTGCACAGACCCCATATAAAATTCGTGTCCCGTCAGGGGCACACCTCCACGAAGAACGAACAACGAAGAACGAAGAACGAATATCGATCTTGCCTCTATCCACAAAAATCATCTTTATTTCCAAAAACATCATATCTATTTCTACAAATCTCTACTGCAGCTATTTACTTCCATGAAGTAAACGTTTATAATAAAACTATCAGAATAACGAGACAAAGAAGCCTTTCCTTTTGGAAAGGCTTTTGTTGTCTCATGGGCAATGGGGCCGCACTTTTTGGTAAAGTGCGGCTTTTTCAGTCAGGGGGGATTTATATGAAGAAATTATTGAAAACTCTGGTTGCCGGTTCTTTAGTGGGTCTTACTGTTTTGAGCTTTGCAGGCTGCGGAGGGGGAGGAAGCAAGAGTTCCGCTCCTGCGGCAGGGGGTGGAGTCCCGAAGGATACCATCGTTGTCGGTATGCCGGTCGATCCGGAAACTTTGGATCCGGCCGTTACAATGGATAACAAGGGCTGGCAGATTACCTACCCTGCTTATGAACGGCTTGTGAAATATAAAACGGTCAACGGCAAGGCTTCCACGGAAGTCGAACCGTCGCTGGCCAAAGAATGGAAAGTTTCCGATGACGGCCTGGTATGGACCTTTACCCTGAACGAAGGCCATAAATTTGCCGATGGCAGCGCTGTTGATGCCAATGCCGTCAAATTCTCCATTGAACGTGTCATGAAAATGAAAAAAGGACCGTCCGACTATTTCAAAATTGTGAAATCCATTGAAGCTCCGGACGCAAAGACCGTCATCTTTACCCTGGAAAAACCATTTGCTCCCTTCCTCTATACCCTGGCCGTGAACGGTTCTTCCATCGTCAATCCGAAGGTCATGGAAAAAGCAAAGGACAATGATATGGGTACGAATTACCTCGCAACCCACACCATGGGTTCCGGCGCTTATGAAATCACTTCCTACACACCGAGCCAGTCCATCAAGCTCGATGCCCAGAAGAATTATGCAGGCAAGAAACCGGCTATCCAGCACATCGTATTCAATTCCATCAAAGATCCTTCCGCCCAGAGACTGCAGCTGGAAAAAGGGGATATCGATATTGCGGAAGGCATCCCCATGGACCAGCTGGATCAGCTGAAGGATAACAAGGATATCAAGATTTACGACGATCCGTCCCTTTTGACCTCCATCGTTTACCTGAACAACCAGAAGGGACCGACGGCAAATAAAGTCTTCCGCCAGGCCCTCTCCTATGCCATCGATTACAATTCCATCATTGAAGGCGCAGTCAAGGGCAAAGGCAAACAGCTCACTGCAGCCGTACCGCAGGGCATGTGGGGCCGTGATGATTCCATCAAGGGGTATACCTATGACGTGAACAAGGCCAAAGAACTCCTGGCTGCATCGGGAGAAAATGTGACGGAAATGACCCTTCTCTACTCCGG
>NZ_JAZASU010000188.1:0-1729 GCF_036343215.1 Dialister sp. | reverse complement strand
GCTCCGCGGCGGCTGCAAAATGGAAACATATGTGGGGATTTTACATTTGTCCCCTATGGGAGAAGATTCTCCGCTCCGCGGCGGCTGCAAAATGGAAACATATGTGGGGATTTTACATTTGTCCCCTGTGGAAGAAGATTCTCCGCTCCGCGGCGGCTGCAAAATGGAAACATATGCGGGGATTTTACATCTATCCCCTACAGGTGTGGCCCTCCAGATAAGATTTGACACGCGTTGCGTGTTTTGGCCTCAGGGCAATGGAACTATAGTCCGGAATTTTGCATTTATCCCCAGTGGGAGAAGATTCTCCGCTCCGCGGCGGCTGCAAAATGGAAATATATGCGGAAGTTTTGCATTTGTCCCCTATGTGTGCGGCCCTTCAGACGAGGCACTGTACGCTTTGCGTGCATCGCCCCCGGAGCAATGGAAATATAGCCAGGAATTTTTCATTTGTCCCCTATTCGAGCTTGAACTTTTCCCGCAGAAGGTTATCTATGGCGTGCATATCCAAGTGGTGGTCTGCGTCTTCAAAGGTCATGATGAGATTGTCCCCCGGGAAGTAGCCGGCCGTCCGGTAAAAATGTATCTTCTGATAGGTTTTGGCTTCATAATCCGCGTCGTCCATAAGTCCGAAATGCTCCCAAATATAGATGCGGCAGGTCTTCGGATCCATGATCATGAAATCAGGATATGTATGTCCCTCCGGCGTATCAAACCGGCATTCATAGCGGAAAGGAAGGCAGTATTCTTCCAGTAGAGATGCGATGGCGAGTTCTGACTTGGAACGAACAAGCAGACCGGAGCGCGTCCGATAGATCAGCTGTTCCGGGTAATAGGAATTGTTGCTCTCAAAGGGTTCTGCCAGCCAGATGAAAGCGGCAGCCTCAGGAGTTCCGACAAGCTTCCGGAAATCAGCATGTTTCAGAAGCTGCTGCAGATGGGACTCCTTGCTGCGGAAGCAGTTGAGATACCGCTGACATGCAGTAATCTCCATATCCACTTCCCGAAGGCGCGCCTTGCACCCGGCAAGGCGCGCCATTTTTTCTGCAGACGAAATATCCTTTTTGGAAATAACTGTCTTTTTTCCGTCTTCAAGGACCACCCATTTGGTAGAGTTCCCGTTCTTGTAGATGGCAAAGCGTTTCTTCCGATCGGGATTTTTGTTGACGACCTGTCGGAGACTGACGGCCTCCTTCTGCAAGCGCTTCAAATCGGCTGCAATTTCCCGTGTTCGCGGTTCGCGTCGGATATAGGATATGGATGGGGATAAAGGGACTTTTTTGACTTTTAACATGAGAAAACTCCTTTTTGAAATGGGCCAAACGACCGGTTGACACCGCGGCAAATCAGTCATGCCACAGCAGGTAAGAAAGCAAGAGGCGAAGAACCCGCCCTAGAAAGTGATGCTATTTTAACACTTATGAAACATCTTGTAAACATTTTCTGAGGTCAAAAGAAATTTTTTCAGGGGACAAATGCAAAATCCCCTCCGATAGGACCACGCCTCCGACGCTGCAGTACGCAACGCGTGCGTTCAATCCCTCTGGATAGCGCGTCTTCAGGGGACAAATGCAACCGCCACGCCTATAGTTCCAAATTCCCGCCGCCGCGGAGCGAAGAAGCTTCTCCCATAGGGGACAAATGCAACTGCCCCGCGCTATAGTTCCAAATTCCGGCCGCCGCGGAGCGAAGAAGATTCTCCCATAGGGGACAAATGCAAAACGCCCTG
>NZ_JAZASU010000187.1:0-1731 GCF_036343215.1 Dialister sp. | reverse complement strand
TTCACCTTCAAAGCATGGAAACCGGGTACCACCACCCTCACCCTTTCCTATGAACAGCCCTGGAAGGGCGGAGAAAAAGGAGAGGCTTATGACCTCACCATCACAGCCGGCGAAGACAGGACCATTACCGGCGTATCCCTCTCCACCCATCAGGAAAAAGATCCCGACGTATCAGACCGGGTGATCATCGTATCCCTGGCACAGGGTACTTCCACGAAAACCCTGAAAGCACTGGCGGAGAAATATGACATGGACCTCATCTATGATATGAAGAACCTCTCCATGGCATCCTTCAAACTGAAGACCCCTCTTGCACCGGAAGATATGCCGGCTTTCCTGAAGAACCTGGAAAAAGAAGAAGTCATCCTCGGCGCCTGGCCGGACCGGAAAATGTACCTGCAGGATGGAACGTTTTAAAGAAACAGGGTAGTGGTTAGTTTTTAGTGGTTAGTGGTTAATTGTTAGTTTTGAAAAACCCGCTTTAAATGGAAAGCGGGCTTTTTCATTGGACGTTCTGTTTTAGTCCGGAATCCCGGGTAATCCAATGAATTATTTGGAACAAACATTTAGACGTGTCGATTTAAACTATCATTTATTAAGAAAATATTTCCGGATTTTATAAATATGCAGTCCTGAATAAAATAAACTTATGACCTATAATTACCAATTTTGCAACGTTGAACCGGCTTTTCCGGAAATCCGGCTGGAACGGAGAGGGGGCATAAATCTCATATGACCCGATAAAATCGGCATGAACTGCATTCATGAAATCATTTATAGTTCGATATCGATTGATTTTATGGCTATGCTGTAAAGTCATATTGTTATAATTCCATTAAGTTTATAGGTTGACTTACCCCCCATTTTATATAATATTTATATGTATATTTAGATATTTTTCACTTTATTTTTGGGTACATCCATTTATTTGTACAGGCTGGTTTCCCACTTCATTTCGGGATGAGAGGAAAAGGAAAGTAAAAAAAGGAACAGCCGGGGAGGGGTACACATGAACAAAATCTACAAGATCGTCTGGAGCGAAATCCGTCACACCTACGTAGCCGTTTCGGAAATCGCCAAAGGGCATGGCAGAAAATCAGAAAAACGGAGCAGACTCACCGCTCTCACCCTGGCAGCCGTCATGACACTGACAGGACTGGGAGGACTGACTGCATCTGCTGCAATTGCCATAGGCGATGGTGCTGCCCTAGGCGATGGTGCTGTAACTGGCAGTATAGATGGTGCTATAGCCATTGGTAATGGCGCAACAATTAAACATTCAAATGGTGAGATGGCACACAGCGGCAGTGGAGATATCGCAATCGGCTCCGGTTCAATGATTGATAACTACGTAAATCAGGGCGGAAGCATTGCTATCGGTAAAAATGCAAACGTAGAGAATATGGCTGGCAGCCAGGAACGGATCTTTGCCTTTGGGCAGACTGAGTGGAAGCAGAGCCATTTTGGAAGCTTTTATTGGGGGGCTGCTTACCCGGAAGACCCATCTAAAGCGGTATCCAGCATCGCCATCGGTGACAATACCTATGCCCGTACCGGCAGCGTCATGATCGGCCCTCATAACTATAACGGAGACCTTGGGGATAAAAAGGTAAATATGGCGGAAAAGCATAAACTGGGTGTTGACGTCTTCGCTACGACAATCGGCGCCAACAGCTATACCAATGGTGCTTTTGCTACGAACACAGGGGCTTATAATATGGTATCCGGAAG
>NZ_JAZASU010000186.1:0-1744 GCF_036343215.1 Dialister sp. | reverse complement strand
ATCAGGATACCTTGCACAATAGAGCTTCTAATAAAGCTCAAATAGGTGTAGAAGCCATATTTCTTAGCTTCTACACCTATGATACGAGGGGGGAAGATTAATGCATGAGCGCAGAAAGACCTTTTCCGGCACAAGTGCGGGAAATCATTAATCATCCTATCCGCCCTGACGGGCACCTTTCCTATCTAGGAAAGGTTGAGCATCAGGCGGCCTTTGGCCGCCGGTTTCTTACCACAATCCCAAATTTCTGCTATACTCAAAGCAAATGAGTATTTGAAAGGAGGTATGCCTATGTTTGCAAATCCGAGCTCCTATATGAAGAAACGCAGATACGAATTGAAGCGGAACATGACATCTCAGGAAAATCAGCTTTTCTACGGCATTTTCAAAAACCTGAGGGAAAAGAAAATCGCAAAATTTACTCATCAGGAAATCATCAATAATGAATACATCGTCGACTTCTGCTGTGACAGACTGATGCTGGTCATAGAAATAGACGGAAGCCAGCATCGAAGCGAAGAAGGCGAAAAAGAAGACCGTATCCGGACAGCCAGACTCAATGAACTGGGACTGAAAGTAGTCCGTTATGACAATAAAATGATTGACGAAAATTACGATGGAGTATGTTCGGATATCCTTCGGCAAATGCAGGAAAGAGCCGAAGAACTGGATGTGCCCATCGATTGGTTCGGCATGGACCATTGATGTAAAAAAAGCCGCGAAGCGGCGAGAAGATCCATCCACCCTTGAAAAGGGGGATGCCCCGAAGGGGCAGGGGGGAAGATTGATGCCTCCCTGTCGAAAGAGTTTTTCGAGCACAAGTGCGAGGGACCATCAATCATCCTATCCGTCGCCTTCGGCGCCACCTTCCCTATCTAGGGAAGGTTGAGCATCTGGCGGCCTTTGGCCGCCGGAAGGGAAAAATCCACCCTTGAAAGGGGGGATGCCCCGAAGGGGCAGGGGGGAAGATTTACGCTTCAAAGTGCAGAAAGAGCTTTTCAGGCACAAGTGCAGGGAAACATCAATCATCCTATCCGCCCTGACGGGCACCTTCCCTATCCAGGGAAGGTTTTCGCATTATTACGTTACGCATGGGAATTATGAGACAATTGGCATTCTTACCATATGCAGCTCCGCAACACCTGCTCGCGGGATGATTTCCTCTTTTGTCACGAGAATGTTTCGTCAATTAGCCTCGAATGTGCCTGGCAGCGATAAAACACCTATCCGCCTCCGCTTCGCTCCGGCACCTTCCCATCCAGGGAAGGCGGTGCCCTGCAGCATGCTTAGCGTTCTCCTCATAGGTGCCCTGCACCGGTAGTGCAGAAAATATAAAAAGGCGCGGCTTCATGAGTTGTGCCGCGCCACCGCCCCGAGTCCCGAGTCCCGGACAACGTACAGTCATTGAAAAAAGCTGAGAATTCAAAGTTTCAACTCTTTCAGCCTCTGATGGAAAACTCGGAACTGGGAACTTATATGCAAGAAACGCAAAAAAGCCGCCCACGATGGATCGTGGACGGCTTTTTGGGTACAAAAATAAACTCCCTTTTGAGAATATGATCTCGTTGTCCGGATTTCCGATCTTACCTGTCAATCGGCTGCAGAAATTCCTACGTCTGGATGTGTCATCTCGTGATCAAGGTACGTTGCGGGGGGCGCGGGTCCGAAGAATCTTTTTTCTCGTTTGTTGGGAGTTTATTCTTTTGTAAAAATAATTGGAAACTCGATTTTTTCCTCGAGGATT
>NZ_JAZASU010000185.1:0-1745 GCF_036343215.1 Dialister sp. | reverse complement strand
CCTCAACCGAAAGGTCATGGAAATATCCGACCAATCAGCCACCCCGGCACCTTACTATGTCTCACGAGAAGCATACGCCCATTACGATTTCTGCTGCCGATTGATCAGTATGTCCCGGAATTCTGGGAACCCGGCTCTATATTCCAGTCCTTCATTTACAGGAGGACTTGTTTTCGTGCTCAAAAGCCGTCTGTCACAATTCGTGGCAGGCGGCTTTTTTGCGTTGGAAAAAGGGGGAAAATATAAAAGGGGGCTTCATCAATTTTTCGCCCGTCATCGCCCCGAGTCCCGATGTCCCGAACCTTGGTCGATTTACAGTTTCGAAGACAGCTGAAACATCAAAGTTTCAAAGAATACAGAATTCAGAATAGATAAGAAAGTAAAAAAGCACCTTCCGAAAGGAGGGTGCTTTTGCCTGACCGCGGAGGGGGAGATGGTAGACTCGGAACTCGGAACTTTTATGGGACCTGCATTGAGTTTTATTTCCAAAGTATCCCCATATTTTGTTTCCCTTTACGATACTAATAGCAGAAGGGTTCATTTCGGAAATCCTTCCGGGCGGGATACCGGGGCCCGGCTCATTGTTTTATTTCAAAGGAGAATGGGATATGAAAAGATGGATTACCTGGGAAGAAATGTCGGAAGAGGAGAAGTATGAGTTTCTTGAAGCGGGGGGGCAGTGAGGTCTCTTATGACGGATTGATGCCGGAGGAGATCCAGGGGCCCAATGATCCGGAACCGGAAATTTACCCGGTGGGAACAGTGCTTTATTTCGTCGATGTGGAAAGGGACGGAAAGATTGAAAAGAACGTAGGAGTGACGAAGGAGGAGCTTGAGAGCCTCCTGGCTGAGGGGAGGATCAGATAGGTAAGGAATTGGTTCGCCGCGGGCGATAGAAGGGAATGGATGTCCCGGCTGTCAAATCCATGCCCTTTTCGTGAGTATGTAGTATGGGACCCGTTCAGAGAATGGAGGCCCCTTATAATCTCCAGAGTGAGCGTGATGATAGGAAATTTTTATATATCGGCTGAGACCGCGAAATCGATAAAGGCTGCGTAATCATGGATTGCGCAGTCTTTTGATTTGCACTCTGGAGATGCCGCCGGGAGGGACGCCTGGAACTGGGAATTATTCATGGAAATAAAAAGATCATCTTGGCAAATCGCATATTTTCGATCTATGATCGGATCGCCTGAAGGGAAAAGAAATGCCAAAACGTACATGGGACAGATGACACTATCGGTAAAACGCGGGCTCTCTCTCGGGAGAGCTGCGCAAAGCGCTGAGAGGGCAGGTAAAGAAAAAGGAGGCTTTTGGCCGCCGGGATTCCATTCCTTGCCCTTTCAGTCCGCTTCGCGGCCAGCTTCCCCGGGGGGAAGCCTTATCGCGAAAGTTTTGTGTCATTTGGGCCGGGATTGGTTTGGCAGTCAGCCTCATTTGTGCCTTGTGACGGTAGATGAACTTACCCGGCTGCTCTGCAGCCACCCTTTCAACACCTGAAAGGGTGGGGCCCGGTATCATGATTCCCATTTTCCTCATTCCGGGCTCGAACGGATAGTGCAGGGGGAAGCATTAATCATCCTATCCGTCAGCTTCGCTGACGAGGGTGTACAAAAATAGAAATCATTACTTTAAGAACTTCAGGGGGAATAGTTATCAGTTATTAGTTATCAGTTCGCAGTTGCGGTGGCCGCCTTTACATTGGAGAGGCGGCCTTTTTATATAAAAATTTAACCATTTCTGAT
>NZ_JAZASU010000184.1:0-1747 GCF_036343215.1 Dialister sp. | reverse complement strand
AGTGTCCAGTCCCAGCACAGAAGCAGTTAGCTTTTTCATAGTGCTGTCTTTGATGGCTTCATTGCCACATATACCAGCACACCGCCAGTACCGTTCCTTTTTTCCATCAGAATATGTAGTTTGTTGGCTCCTGTAATTTTCTCCACAGTACCCGCATTTGATGAAGCCTGTGAACTCATTGAATGCTTTTCGGTTGGGATTTGTGCTTTTTAGCTTATGTCTTTCTCCCCATTCCTTCCGGCGTTCACTAGTCCATGCGTCCTTCCGGGCAGTAGAAACCCATTGCCGTGTAATCTGCTCTCCATTTTTCATATGAAACACCATCACATGATGTTCCGGAACCACAATTATATCAACCTGATTCAGGAAGACATTTTCATCGAATTCGGAAAGCCCCAGGACTTCTGTGCATTCCTTGACTAGGACTTTCTGTGGGATAGCTCCCTTAGAACGGCAGGTTCTTCCTCTCTCTTTATGGGAAATACAGGTCCAGCAATCCTTATTTTTCCGTTTACTGCGAATATGCACAAAACTCTTCCCGCAGATTCCACACCTGATTTTGGTGGTAAAACAGCAGGTATCGATGGACCAGTTTGCCAAAGCCCCCAGTTCCCGCCGTCTTTCCCTTTCTTCCTGTACCTTTTTATAGGTTTCCATGGGGATAATGGCCTCATGTGTATTTTCCACAAAATATTGTGGGAGTTCTCCATGATTGATTTTGGTTTTTCCGGTGATGGGGTCTGTCGAATAGGCTTTCTGGAACAATAGATTACCGGTGTAAGTAATATTCTCTAAAATTCTCCGGACGGCCGAATTCCCGAAATGTTTCCCATTAAAGGATTTGATTCCCATTTCTTCCAGCTGCTTTTCCGTGGTCTCAGCGGACAGGCCTTTTAAGAAGTTGTCATAAATGAGCTTTACAACAGACGCTTCCTTGGGCTCAGGGACAAGCTGATCTCCCTGCCAACGGTATCCATAGATTCGAAACCGTCCATTAGGAATCCCTTGTGCAAAACGTTTTCGGGTTCCCCATTTGACATTTGTACTAATGGAACGGCTCTCTTCCTGGGCAAAGGATGCCAGGATGGAAAGCATCAGTTCGCCGTCACCCGTAAGGGAGCGGATATGCTCTTTCTCGAACCGCACTTCTATACCCAGGTCTTTCAAATGCCGCACTGTCGTTAAAAGGTCTACCGTGTTCCTGGCAAAGCGCTGGATGGACTTTGTAAGGATAATGTCAATCTTTCCTGCTTCACAGTCCGCCAGCATCTGCTTGAACCCTTTTCGCTTGTCGATAGTGGTTCCGCTGATACCGTCGTCTGCATAGACACCGGCAAATTCCCATTCCGGGTTTCTCTGGATCAGGCCGTTATAGTAGCTGATCTGAGCCGATAGGGAATGGTTCATCCGTTCCGACTCCACGGAGACCCGGGCATAGGCTGCCACTTTTTTTCTCCGCGTGATGGTCGGCATGGGCCGACTGACCCGCGTGATTTTCTTCATTGTATCAACTCCTTTTGCTACTATTACTCACTCTGAACCGGATTTATAGCAAGTCGATATCTGCTAATAATGGGCCGATCACAGGAGAATATTTATTCCGGAGCTGCCGTTCGGCTTTTCCGTATTCAGCTTTTGTAATCAAACCCTTCTGGAGCATTCCCCTGATGAAATGCATGGCGGCCAGGTACATCTTCTCCTGTTTCAACTGCTTAGCGTCCATCCTGGCCACCTCCGAACCTGTCTT
>NZ_JAZASU010000183.1:0-1768 GCF_036343215.1 Dialister sp. | reverse complement strand
CTCACGAAAACCGCTTCTGACTCAGGCCAAAGAGCACACCGCTGACTCCCATTTCAAAATTTCCTTCCTTTTCCGAATCACGATTCACGATTCACGAACCCGTCGAAGTGGGATTACACTTTCATGCCGTGATGAGGCTGACTCACGAATACCGAAACTGACTCAGACCATAAAAACAGGCTAAAGACTCTATTTCTTAGCCATATCAATCTTATGGTCATCAGGCATGGCAGAAGCTGTGGCGTTTACCATTTTATCCTGTTCCACGGCATTGATGGCCTGATTGGCCATATCGGGCATGAGTGTCTGTAGAGCCTGCCGGATGGATTCTGCTTCTTCTGTGGAGAGGGCTTCCCGGCACTGGCCGCTGGTGACTTTCTTCGCATAAATACGGCAGGTTTCATGGCCCGCCAGGGAGGAAAGGACGAATCCGTCATTTTTGCCGTCCAGCAGGCAGAGGGAGAAGGAAAGCTTGTCTCCCGTATCATCGAAAGCATCGTAGCGCACGAGGCCCGTCTTCTGATAAGACTGGAGCTGCATGGTAGCCAGGAGTTCCTGCTGATGCAGCATATTTTCAGAGGAGGAAAGCATTTCGCGCAGTTCCCTGACTTCCGTGGAAAGCTTGAGTTCTATGGACTTGCCGTCTTCACCGTTCATGAAATACTTGTATTTCTTCATCAGCCGGTTGACTTTGTTCTTCATGGAAAGGTACTGGAAGAAAAGGTAAATGAGAAGGATGGCAAGAATGATGCCGATCACGATCATCACTATATTTGGATTAATGGCTGCTAAATTCATGGTACTTTAATGCTCCTGGTTCAGGATATCCATAATGCGCTGAAATTCTTCATCATTTTTGAAGGAAATGGAAATGGTCCCCTTGTGGGCATTCCGGCCCCGGCCGAAATGAATGGCCACGGGACTTCCTACGGAAAGACCCAGTTTGTCCTGGAGTTCTTTGACATATCCGGAAATCTGGATTTCCTTCTTCGGTTTTGCCGGCTTTTTGCCGCGGATCAGCTCTTCCACCGCCCTGGCGGAAAGGCCTTCCCGCACGATACGGCGGGCGAGGGATACTTTTTCCGCTTCCGAGGGAAGGGTAAGGAGCGGCCGCGCCTGGCCGGGGGTCAGTTCTTTCTTGATAAGGAAATTCTTTATTTCCTCCGGAAGTTCCAGGAGGCGCACCAGATTGGCCACATAGGGACGGCTTCGGCCCACTTTGTCCGCCACTTCTTCCTGGGTAAGGCCGTAGGTTTCCATCAGTTTCTGATAAGCCAGCCCTTCTTCCACCGGATTCAGGTCTTCGCGCTGGAGATTTTCCACCAGCGCCATTTCCGCAGCTTTCCGGTCATCATAGTCCACCACAATGGCCGGAATGAGGAGAAGGCCTGCCAGTTTTGCCGCCCGGTAGCGGCGCTCGCCGGCAATGAGTTCATACCGGTTATCTTCCTTTTTGCGGACCACCACCGGCGAAAGGAGGCCGTCTTTTTTAATCGATTCCGCCAGGGATTTCAGTGATTCTTCATCAAAATCCTGACGGGGCTGCCAGGGATTTCCGGAAATAGCGTCTGTGGAAATATCAAGGACTTTTCCGCTTTCATCCAGGTCATCCCCGAAAAGTTCACCAAGCCCGCGGCCCAGTTTCTTCTTAGTCACGTTTCAAAACCTCCCGACATAATTTCTTGTACGCCTCAGCGCCCTTTGATTTCGGCGCATAGGTGAGGATAGGCTCCCCGAAGCTGGGTGCCTCGGAAAGTTTGACGGTCCT
>NZ_JAZASU010000182.1:0-1782 GCF_036343215.1 Dialister sp. | reverse complement strand
TAAAATTTAAAATTAATAAATTAAAAAGCGTATCCTGCTGGATACGCTAAAATGGGGTTATGTAATTGTCTGTTTTTAGGAGTAAATCCTTAAGTGTGTGCCATTACCTGAAGTTCGGGGGGGCTCCGCGAAGCGGTGGGGGGATGTACGATCATACAAGTCGAAAATGAACTTAAAGGCAAAATCTAAACCTGCGCCCGAAGGGCGCCGCCTTCCCGACAACCCCGAAATGACCCCCGATACTCCCGACAACCCCGAAACAAAAGCCTTTGATAAATCATTTTGCTTTCAGCTTTGAATCATAGAAAAATTTCAATTTCTCTATTGACATTATCTAAATTTTCCGATATACTATAATCAACAGATAGAAAATGATCTATAAAATTAATCAACCATTTTCCTCAATCATTCACCTTCCTTTTGAGAGAAAATGTTCACATATCCACCTTTCATCCGGCTTCGCCGGAGAAAATAACCATGACGGACTGCTTTCACCTTCCTTCGCAGCCCGCATGTGAAAATAAACCATCCAACCTCCTGAAAAATCCGCAGTTTGCGGATTTTTTCATTTCCGGATATTGCAGGCCCGCGCCGATGTATTTACAATAAAAAGCAAATACACGAACGAAAGGTGATTCCATGAACGTATTACTGACAGGCTTTGAGCCCTTTAACAAAGAACCCATAAACTCCTCCTGGGAATCCGTCCGCCTGCTGGAAGGACTTTCCGCGGAAGGAGCCATCATTCACACCCTGAAACTTCCCACAGTCCGGGGCATCTGCATGAATAAACTCCTCGAAGGCATGGCAGCCTGGGATCCGGAAGTCATACTCTGCACAGGAGAAGCCGGTGGAAGAAGCGCGCTATCCCTGGAACGGGCCGCCATCAACTGCGATGACTATTTTTCCCCCGACAATGGAGGAAATATGCCTGTAGACGAACCCATCATGCCCGGAGGTCCCGCCGCCTATTTCTCCACCCTTCCCATCAAAAAAATCTGCAAAGACCTTACCTCCCTTGGAATTCCCGCGGAAATATCCAATACCGCCGGCACCTTCGTGTGCAATCATCTTTTCTACAGCCTCATGGATTTTCTCTCCCACAGCAGAAAGGAAAGACTGGGCGGATTCATCCACATTCCCTATCTCCCCTTCCAGGCCGCCCGCCAGCCCGGAACTCCCAGCATGTCTCCGGAAACCATAACCACCGGACTTATGATGGCTATTTCCGTCACCGTAAGAGAACTGAAAAAGCCGAAACAGAAATATGTGCAGTTCCCGGTTCGCAGTGATCAGTGATCAGAGTGACCGGATTCTTTGCAACTTTGAAAAATCAGCTGTCTTCGTGGCTTGTCATCGATCGGGAAACGGGACTCGGGGCGGTGGCGCGGCATAAATCAGGAAGCCGCGCCTTTTTTATATGGGAAAGCACAGCCCCATGGCACATACGAGACCAATTACCTGAAGACTCAGGGGACAAAAGTCTCAAACCCTTAGCATGCTATCGTTTCAGGCTCCCCAGGCCTGGGGAGCTGTCCGCGAAGCGGACTGAGGGGTTGTTCTACCGTTTCAAGTCGATTACAGGGCTGACTGACGAAACATTTTCATGCCAGTTGACTCTATCGGAAGTCAGGAGCCATCCTCACAGGCCCCCCGAAGTTCGTAATGGCACACACTTAAGGATTTACTCCTAAAAACAGACAATTACATAACCCCATTTTAGCGTATCCAGCAGGATACGCTTTTTAATTTATTAATTTTAAATTTTAATGCGCGGAAAGC
>NZ_JAZASU010000181.1:0-1791 GCF_036343215.1 Dialister sp. | reverse complement strand
AATGGCCAAATGCCGTTCAGTCCGTTAATTCAAGGCCCTTCTCAGATGGCATCAGGGATTGCCCTGATGCATGGCTCCAAAAGTGAATCGATGAAAAAAGTGGAAATTACCTCTTGACACCGGTCACTTCATAACAGAGGGCAAGTAAAGGAAAATTCCGCACTACCCGTTCATGGCACATATGAGGAAAACGGTACGCATGATACCGGGCCCCACCCTTCCGAGTGCTGCTCTCGAACGCCATTTGAAGGAGAGAGGCAAAGCCGAACGACGCGCAAATGGCAGTGAGAGTCATGCCGTTGCGGGAAGGGTGGCCGCGGAGCGACCGGGTAAGTTCATCTTTGTTAAAAATAGCAAATGACTGCAAATAAACTGAAGTACGTGGGAAGTGTACTTTTTATTTTCCCAATTCTCCGCGAAACGATTGTACGACCTATCCGTCAGCTCCGCTGACACCTTCCCATCCCAGGGAAGGTTGTGACCGATAGTATGCTGATGGATTTCCTCATATCTGCCGTGGACCTGTAGTGCTGAGGGAAGCATCCATCATCCCATCCGCCCCTGCGGGGCACCTTCCCCATCTGGGGAAGGCTATCCATCAGGCGGCCTCTGGCTGCCGGGGTTGGACTCTTTCGCCCCTCAGTCACAACGCGTGCGCTCCCGGATTGCGGGGAGCCTGGCCGCGATTGTTTTGAGTCAATTTTGATGATTCTGTTATTTTATATACATATATAAGGGCGGGCTTCATGAATTTGGCCCGCCACCTTCCCGGCAGTCCCGGGAACTCCCACGTCCCTCCCGGGAACAGAAGCCCGCGAAAGCGGGCTTTTGTCGTTCCTGCGGTTTGTGACGGAAAAAGTACGTTTTATGACGGAATTTACAAAAATGAGTTCTATTTCTATATAATAAGGATAAAGAAATATTTCCATTTCAAAGAAAGGAGGACCTATGCTCCGTATAGCGATTTGTGACGACATGAAAGACCAGGTCCGCCTCATTCATCAGGCGGCCATGAATTATTTCGAAAAAGATAACCAGCAGGTCACCTATAAACTCTATGACAATGCTTTTGCCTTCATGGACGATATCGAGGCGAAAACGCCTTTCGATATCATCCTCCTCGATATCTGCATGCCGGGACTCCTGGGGACCGACATCGCGAAGGAGCTCCGGCGGGAAAAGGGCAAGAGTGAAATCATATTCCTCACCTCCAGCGATGAATATGCCATCGATGCCTTTTCCGTGGATGCGGCCCATTATCTTCTGAAACCTTTCACCCAGGATCAGTTCGATACCGCCATGAAACGGGCCATGGACCGGATCCGCCTCCGTTTCAGCAAACGAATCATATTCAAAGTAGAAGGCGGCATCCGGGTGGAAGAAATAGAAAATATCCTCTACGCCGAAAGTAACGGCCATATCCTCACCGTAGTCCTCAAAGACGGAAAATTCACCACCCGCCAGGCCCTCGCCTCCCTCCAGGAAAAACTGGAAACCATCAGCCCCGGACAATTTACCGTCCCCTCCAAAGGGTACCTCGTCAACCGGAAAGCCATCAGGGCCATCAAGACCAACGGAGTGGAAGTAGGGGACCGGCTCATCCCCCTCTCCAGAGGGACAAGCCGGAAATTCCAGGAAGAGTATTTCGAGTATATATTCTCAGTGTGGGATAATATGAAGTGACCTCCGGTTTGCACATTCGTGGATTCACCCTGTACAATGGAGTCAGCCAATAACCCATCCTGAACAGGGAATTACCTACACGCAAACGGAGGTCACTATGAATAGTTT
>NZ_JAZASU010000180.1:0-1794 GCF_036343215.1 Dialister sp. | reverse complement strand
TAGAATTCTAAGCCCTATGGCTTGAAGCCCTTCTCTAGCAGACATCATTTTGCTCAGGTTCAGTCAAGGCCCTGCCAGGGCATTTTGGTCGAAAAAATTTTATTATATTTCATTCTCCTACTTGACGAAGGCACACCAATTTTTTGCGGCGCACCTTCCCGAGTCCCGAATCCCGATCGATTCGGGGTTTCGAAGACAACTGTTATTTCAAAGTTTCAGGTCTTTTAGTCCCTGATGGGAAACTCGGAACTGGGAACTTATATGGGAGCTCTATTTCTAATCCCCGTTTTATTCATTTTATGCTATGATAATAATGGTATGTTGTATGAGTAAAGGAGATTGACCATGAAATACGATTATCTGATAGTAGGGGCCGGGCTTTTCGGGGCTGTGTGCGCCCGGGAATTGACGGATGCGGGCAAAAAATGTCTGGTGGTGGATAAGCGTGCCCATATCGGCGGCAATGTGTATACGGAGGCCATCGAAGGGATCCAGGTACACAAGTACGGGGCTCATATTTTCCATACGAATCTGGCCGATGTGTGGAAATATGTGCAGCGGTTTGCGACTTTCAACCGTTTCACGAATTCCCCGGTGGCCAATTACCATGGGGAGCTCTATTCCCTGCCTTTCAATATGTATACGTTCAATAAAATGTGGGGAGTCGTGACTCCTGAAGAAGCAGCGCAGAAGATTGAGGAGCAGCGGAAGGCGGCAGGAATTACAAATCCGAAGAATCTGGAGGAGCAGGCGATTTCTCTGGTGGGTACGGATATTTATGAAAAGCTCATCAAGGGGTACACGGAAAAACAGTGGGGCCGTCCCTGCACGGAGCTGCCGGCTTTCATTATCAAAAGGCTGCCGGTGCGCCTGACTTTCGATAATAATTATTTCAATGCTCTTTACCAGGGCATCCCGGTGGGCGGGTATACGAAAATGGTGGCAAAGATGCTTCAGGGGATCGACGTCCATCTTCACTGTGATTATCTGGGCATGAAGGAAGAACTGGATGCGAAGGCAGATCATGTGATTTACACAGGTCCTATCGATGCCTATTTCCACTATGATTTGGGGCCCCTGGAATACAGAAGCGTCCGCTTTGAAACGGAAGTGCTGGACAAGCCGAATTTCCAGGGCAATGCAGCGGTGAATTACACGGACCGGGAAACGCCCTGGACCCGCATCATCGAACATAAATGGTTCGAATTCGGCAAGGATGCGGATGGAAAGGATCTCCCGAAAACCGTCATTTCCAGAGAATACTCCTCCGAATGGAAGGTGGGCGATGAGCCTTACTATCCGGTGAACGATGATAAGAACGGGAAACTCTATAAAGCTTATAGAAATATGGCGGACCGGGAAAAGAAAGTCACCTTCGGCGGCCGGCTGGGGGAATATAAATATTACGATATGGACCAGGTCATCCATGCCGCACTCAATTGCGTGAAGGGACTGCTGGGGAAATAAAACTTCCGGGGCTGAAGTACGTCTGGCTTTGATCTGACAGCTGATTGAATAACTGAAATCGATCGGGACTCGGGAAACGGGACTCGGGTAGGTGGCGCTGCACAAATTGAGAAGCAGCGCCCTTTTTTATTTATTTCGGTTCCTTCCGGGGCTGAAGTACGTCTGACTTTGATCTGACAGCTGATTGAATAACTGAAATCGATCGGGACTCGGGAATCGGGACTCGGGTAGGTGGCGTATAATTTACCCAAGATTAAATAAATTCAAAAACTGACTACCCCAAATTAAATAGATGGAAATTCGAGAACGACGCCAAAAGAGAAATGC
>NZ_JAZASU010000179.1:0-1812 GCF_036343215.1 Dialister sp. | reverse complement strand
AGCCCTATGGCTTGAAGCCCTTCTCTAGCAGACATCATTTTGCTCAGGTTCAGTCAAGGCCCTGCCAGGGCATTTTGGTCGAAAAAATTTTATTATATTTCATTCTCCTACTTGACGAAGGCACACCACATTTGATGCGGGCCTCCTCCACTGAGAACTGTGAACTGAGAACTGATTACTTTATAAAATTCAGTCATTCAACATGTTGTGTAATTATTGTACAGCCCCGTACCTTCACTTATCACTTACCGCTTTTTACGAAAATGGACCGGTAAGTTGAATCTCATCATAAGGAGGAAATCTATGAAACGAATCGCAGTTTTGACTTCCGGCGGAGATGCGCCGGGAATGAATGCGGCCATCCGGAGCGTCGTGCGGACAGCTCTGGCCAGCCATCTTGAAATTTACGGAATTTACCGCGGCTATTCGGGACTCATCGAAGATGATATGGTGCCCATGAATTCTTCCTCCGTTTCCGGAATCATTCTCCGGGGCGGCACCATCCTGAAAACGGCGCGGTGCAAGGAATTTTTCGAAGAATTTTACCAGAAAAAAGGGGCCGATATCCTTCGGAAACGGGGAATCGACGGACTCATCGTCATCGGAGGAGATGGTTCCATCCAGGGCGCTGAAAAACTGACCAATCTGGGAATTCCTACGGTTACCATGCCCGGAACCATCGATAATGATATGCATGGAACCGATGAAACCATCGGCCATGATACCGCAGTCAATGCCGTAGTTTCCGCAGTGAGCCGGATCCGGGATACCGCTTCCGCCCATAACCGGGCAGCCATTGTGGAAGTGATGGGACGATTTGCAGGAAATATCGCCCTCGATGCAGGCCTGGCCTGCGGAGCCGAATATATCCTGGTCCCCGAAGTTCCCTTCAGCCGTGAAAAACTGGCCCGGTCCCTCAAACTCCAGATGGAAGCGGGAAGGACGAATTCCATCATCATCTGCGCCGAAGGAGCCGATGACGGCAGGGCTCTGGGAGACTGGCTCAAAGAAAGAACGGATATCGATATCTGCACCACCATTCTGGGCTTTATCCAGCGGGGCGGCCAGCCCACAGCCCGGGATGGACAGCTCGCCTCCATTCTGGGAGCCGCTTCCGTCCGGGCACTTCTGGATGGAGAAACAGGAGCCCTGGTGGGGACGAAACAGGGAAAAGTCATCATCCTTCCCTACGCGGAAGCAAAGAAAATCAAAGAACCCTTCCGCGAACAGCTTTATAACCTGGCCGTCATGCTCGGAGCCGCCCAGAATGACGGGGACGTACGGGAAACGGGACTCTGAAATAAAAAAGGGCGTACAAAAACAGGCACGCTTTCTCTAAAAACATTCCGAAATATAGTTCTCAGTCATTCCATTCGGACGAGTAAACCGGATTCCAAGATATTTGAAATCCGGCTGCCGGTAAAATTGGTATCCCTGAGAACTGCGAACTGATCACCAAACAAAAAAAGCCGCCTGCCACAAATATGACAGACGGCTTTGATATAAAAGTGATCAGTTCTCAGTCATTCCATCCATTTGGATACACTGGTTTTCCGTGGATTTGAAAATGAAGCAATCATCCGGGAATCCTGCTACCCGTAAGATTGGGAGACTGAAAACTGCGAACTGAGAACTAACGCAAAAAAGCCGCCTGCCACGAATTGTGACAGACGGCTTTTGAGCACGAAAACAAGTCCTCCTGTAAATGAAGGACTGGAGGATAGAGCCGGGTTCCCAGAATTCCGGGACATACTGATCAATCGGCAGCAGAAATCGTAATGGGCGTATGCTTCTCGTGAGACATAGTAAGGT
>NZ_JAZASU010000178.1:0-1913 GCF_036343215.1 Dialister sp. | reverse complement strand
AATAATTCGTACACGCTTATCTTGATATTTTTGTACATTCTTAAGTTGAAAAAAATGTACATTCTTATCTTGACATTTACAAGAGGCTCAGGCTTTTGAGGCAGTTCGACTGGAGCGGATATCGTGAAGGGGGATTTTGCCTGTGGATAGAGACTTGGTACTTTGGAGGCAAATCGACTGGAAAGGATACCGTGAAGGGGGGAATTGCCTGCGGATAGAGACTCGGGATTTGGAGGCAGTCCGACTGGAAAGGATACCGTGAAGGGGGAATTGCCTGCGGATAGAGGCTCAGGCTTTTGAGGCAGTTCGACTGGAGCGGATATCGTGAAGGGGGAATTGCCTGCGGATAGAGGCTCGAGACTTTTGAGGCAGTTCGACTGGAGCGGATATCGTGAAGGGGGATTTTGCCTGTGGATAGAGACTCGAGACTTTGGAGGCAAATCGACTGGAGCGGATATCGTGAAGGGGGAATTGCCTTCGGATAGAGGCTCGGGACTTTGGAGGCAAACCGGCTCGGATCATTATCGTGCTGCGGGAGTATTCTTTGACCTGTGATCTGCAGTTTAAAAGGGCAGTTCTTTGAACGGTCCTTTTTATTTTGATTCCGGATGGGGGAATTTTTCTCTGCGGATGGTGGAAGCAGGAACGGTGATGAAATATAATGAAAGAGAGATTAGATTTCCACAGGAGGTAAATGATGAAAATTTCCGCACTCTGCCTTGCTTTCCTCCTTGCTGCTCCCCTCTCGGGCTGCGGCATGAAATCCATGGCCCCTTCTGCCGGAAAAGGCTATGTGGTGAAGGATGCCACAGGAAATGAAGTGAAAATCCCGAAAAAGCCGGAGCGGATTCTGGGAAATTCAGCTTCCATCGATACGATGCTTTTATCTGTCGTGACAAAAGATAAACTGGTGGCAGCCACCGAAGCAGACAGGGATCCGGCGATTTCCTATATTTCCGAAGAAACAAAAGATATCCCCATGACCGTTCCCCTCGCAGGACTTTCCATGGAAATCGTAACAAAAGTAAAACCGGATCTCATTGTGGCATCGACCTATACCAATGGAAATGAACTGGATATGTATCGCAATCTGGGAATTCCAGTCATTGTCATAGACGGACCCCGCTCTATTCAGCAGGTCAAAGATGACCTCAGAATCATTGCTTCGGCGGTGGATGAAAAAGAACGGGGCGAAAATGTCATCAGGAAAATGGACGTCCACCTTGCAGAAATAGATAAACGGCTCTCTGCAGAAAAAGGGAAAAAACCGGTGGTCTATCTCGTTTCCCAGATGACCCGCTATGGGGGCCCCGGGTCCATGTTCGATGAACTTTTAACCCGCGCCAGAATCGATAATGCCATCGCTCTGGCAGGAGGAGTGAATGGCCAGGCCACTTCTACGGAACTGGTTATAAAAACCGATCCGGATATGCTTTTCGTTTCTACCGACCGGGCCTCGGATACGACGGGAGCTTCGAAATACCGGGACGATTTCCTTGCCAATCCGGCGATTGCAAACATGCGGGCAGCAAAACATGTCATTCCCGTGGAAGACCGCTATATTTATTCCGCCACCCAAAACTGCGTCTGGGCCGTCAAAGGCCTGGCCAATGCGGCTTACGGGCCCATTTTCGACTTGAGCCATGAAGGGCAGATACGGGGGTACTGAGTCACTTGTCAGATAAGACGATTTGAGTCAGTTACGTTTTTCGGATGGCGGAAGGCGGATTGCGGATTGCGGGAAGGTGTCGCCCCTGAGGGGGCGACGATTTTTGTAAAAAGAAAACCCCCGGATAGTCCGGGGGTTCAGTAATAGCTTTAGCGATAATTTTCTAAAACGGAAACAAAAAACCTCCAAATGTAATAGAATGTAAAAACGCGGTCTGCAAGCTGCCTTATTACATATCACATTT
>NZ_JAZASU010000177.1:0-1918 GCF_036343215.1 Dialister sp. | reverse complement strand
GGCAGAAGTCGTCCAGGAGTTCGTTCACTCTGTTTTCGAAGCCTTCTTCTTCCATTTTGTTTGCCATGAACATGGCGAAGTGCGAGTAGTAGCGGTAGTAGTTCTTTTTGTTTTTGGGGTCGAATATGGACCACTGGCGCATGAACATGGAGATTTTCAGGTAGAGCCGCTGGCCGAAGCGGATGTCTTTGTCGGTGAGGAGGTTTTTCGTCACCATTTCGCGGGTCCAGCGCTGCACTTCTTTGCTGCCCAGGACGCCTTTGAGGATGGATTCTTTCATGGACCGGTTCTGCCAGACGTAGGAGCCGAGGAATCCGAGGACGTAGGCGCGGAAGATGATGTATTTATAGAAGAATCCGGCTTTTTCGCGGGTGGGTCCGCTTTTCATGAGGGGCAGGGTCTCCGTGAGGGGCATGAGGATCTGGGCGCTTTCCATCACGAGGTTTGATTCGGTCTTTCCCAGGTCTTCTCCGATGGCTTCTGCCAGGATGCGGGGCATCGCTTTGATCCGCCGTTCATGGAAATCAGGGTCGCAGAAGGAGAGGGCTTCCAGGTATACGTCCCCTTCTTCTTTCACTGCTTTGATGAATCTTTCTGTTTCCAGCTGGAAGAAGGTGGTGAGGGCGGAGAGGTCCGTCCCGGTTTCATTGGAAATCAGGACGAGGGTCTGGATGGTGCCTACGCCTGTATCGTGATAGGGGAAATGGAAATGGGCCATAGCCCTGCGCACGTTTTCAAATTCGTTGGAAAAGGAGCGGGTAATATCGAAATCGAGGTAGTCTTTCACCGATTCTTCGAGGTATCGGCTGATGCGGGAGCCTTCTTTCACGATGGAAGAGGCCAGTTCGAGGCGGAAGTGGACGTATTTCCTGCAGAGGTCATTCCATACCTGGCGGCTTGCCGCATAGGGCAGGTGCCCGTCGGTCATGGCTTTCAGGATGGCTTTATCCAGGGAAAGGGAGGGAAATACAAAACTTTCGCAGGAAAGCGGGTAGAACCGCCGGTTCATGCGTCCAAGGATGATCCGGGCAAGGCGCTCTTTACCTGCGGCCCGCTGTTCATCATGCATAACGCTCCCTCCTTTCTAAAAAATCTTAAAAAAAATTAAGCCTCATCCTCTATGTAAAGAGAAGATGAGAATTCTGTTATATTATACACTGTTAACCGCAAAATTGGTAATCAGATTTGTGTAAAATGTAGGTAAAAAATGCAGAAAATAAAACAGCCTTTAGAGCTCGTATACCGGTACTTACTACCGCATATCCAAATCTTTCTCTCCTTATCTGCCAGAATCGGCGGATTGGGGGAAATTTGGGCGCATTTCGGGAAATATGGGGAAATTCAGGAAATTTTATTTCTATTCCATCGTATACTATGGAATAAAAGCAGGGCCGCCTCCGCCGGAACTTTCAGATAAGGGTTTTCTAATCTTCTCTCCCCTGCCTGGGCTTTCCCGGTGAAACGTGACGTCCTTTCCCTTTTGTCACCATGCGGCTTGTATGAAAGTACAGCCCCTCCGCCTGCGCATTTTTAGGATAGAGGCAATAGGAACTGGTATGTTTCGTCAGTCAGTCACATGTGTGCCTTGCAGGAAATGAGGCTCATGACGTACCGGTTTCATCGGAATTGCCTCAAAATTTTCGCGGAAAGGCTTCCCCTCCGGGGAAGCTGGCGCCGAAGGCGACTGATAGGGCAGCGATGGATCCTTCATGGGAATCTTTCGTGAGATTATCGATTCTTCGAATCGATTTGCCCTCTCATCCCTTTGCGGTGTTCCCGGGGGAGAGCCTGACCGCTGACCGATAGAGTCAATTGGTGCAAAATCGTTTCGTCAGTCAGCCACATGTGTGCCTTGCGGGAAATGAGGCTCATGACGTACCGTTTTCACCGAATTGCCTCAAAATTTTCGCGGAAAGGC
>NZ_JAZASU010000176.1:0-1922 GCF_036343215.1 Dialister sp. | reverse complement strand
TTCCTTTAGAGTGCCTCAAAAACCGGTCAAAACTACTAAAATTTACTCCGAACAGGGTGAATAAGGCCCTATTTCCTTTAAACGCAATAGAGAAATTTCGATTTGGAAGCACTTTAGCAGCTGTTAAGTTAATGATATTGCAGATAACTGCTACTGTCTCTTTTACCGGATTTTTTCTCCTTTGACCCACTTTTTACTTTCCGCTGGCGGTATTTTATAAAGTATTTCCTTACAATATAAGCAGAGTATAAGCGGCGAAAGAAGGCGATGGGATGAAGAAACTGGTTTACGGGCTATGCCTCACGGCCCTCATCGGGGCGGGGGCCATTTCGGCAGGATTTGCAGGAAATCCCGCCGAAATGAGGGAACCTCTGAGGCTGACTGAAAAAAGTGATGATTTCCATTTTTACAACAATCATACCCCTCTCGTGACGCGGCTGGACAGGAAAGTGAACCGGGCGGTCCGGATGTATGGAATCGACGGGAATCCCATCATTGCGGCAGCAGATGATTCGTCTTTTTCCATCCGCAGGGAAAACGGAAATATCCTGTATGCCACGGAAAAATCGTCTCATCCCGAAGGGTATACCTGCCAGATTGCCAATACCAGCCGGCCGGATATCCGTTTCTGGCTCATCAGCAGCGATTCGAAGCTCTATGTGGTGAAGGAGGAAAAAGGGGCCTTCACGGAAGTGCTGGGAGAAAAAGAACTTTCTTCGGCGGGAGTCCCAATGCCGGCAGATCCGAAGGAACTCCTCCTTTCTTCCTTCAGGGGAAATACGCTTTCCGTCACGAAAGGACGCATGGGCCCCGCCGGTTTCATTCCGGAGAGGCAGGCATATTTTGCCTGGGATGGCCGGGACTGGAAGCAGGCAAAGGCAGACCGGAAAGACTGGACCATTCATCCGGAAAGATTCCTTTCTTTCCTTCCCGTTTCTGATGGAAACCGCCTGCACAGAGCGGGAAAGGAAACGGTCCTTTCCCTTCGCGTGAAAAATGGAAGGGAAGAATGGTCCCGGAAATCCTTTGAAACGGCAGAAGGGAAGAAAATCACCTTCACCGGATACAATCATTTCTTCCAGGTCACCGGGAATGATGGAAATGTCCTTTACACCAGCCCTGTTTCCTCCTGCAGCACAGGAACTTTTCACGTGCAGATGCTGGAAACGGGAACCGGTGAAAAATTCTGGCAGGTCACCCTGGAGGGCGAAACGGGGACGAAAGGCTTCTGGCTCATCGGAGAAGGAAACGGGCAGATTTCGGTCCCCGTTTCCGGGGAAACTTTAAAAGAAGCGGGCCTTTTCCCCGATCCTTCTGATGGAAATAAAAATCAGAGCATCGAAGTCATTCCCGAAAATGGAGGACTAACCCTTCTCTCCTGGCACACCTACTGGCCGGAGGGAACGGCCCATGCCCAGTCCCGGCGCATGGTGGACAAAGTGGGGCATATAGAAAGGAATCCACTGGACGGCGCCTTCTCCCTTTCCGAAGTGGAAACTATGGAAAATCCAACCTGCATCGACGAAAAGAATCATTCCCTGCAGGAACTGTCAGGGAGAGATCTGGAACTCTATCGAAAAGGAAAGGGACTTTCCGGGGAAGAAGGAACTTTTGTCATTATGCCTTGATTCATTTGCCTTTGGATAGAGACTCGAGACTTTGGAGGCAGTTCGACTGGAAAGGATACCGTGAAGGGGGAATTGCCTTCGGATAGAGACTCGGGATTTGGAGGCAGTTCGACTGGAGCGGATATCGTGAAGGGGGATTTGCCTGCGGATAGAGGTGGTAATGTTAAGATAAGAATGTACAGAAACTTCAACTTAAGAATGTACAAATTTCTGTTCTGAATGGCGCCGTTTGGGATGAAATTGTATGTAATTATGTTGGATTTCTGTACCGCCTCACCATCCCCACCCGGTGGC
>NZ_JAZASU010000175.1:0-1949 GCF_036343215.1 Dialister sp. | reverse complement strand
TGCCTCAAAAACCGGTCAAAACTACTAAAATTTACTCCGAACAGGGTGAATAAGGCCCTATTTCCTTTAAACGCAATAGAGAAATTTCGATTTGGAAGCACTTTAGCAGCTGTTAAGTTAATGATATTGCAGTTAGCAGTTAGTGGAAATGAAAGACGGACTTTCTGAATCATTTTCCAAAACAAAAAGCATCCTCGAAATCGGGATGCTTTTTGTTTGTAATTAATTGTCTAAATGGGAAGTCACCCAGTGGAGAAGGTCCTGCTCATCACCTTCATGACTTGCAACGGACATAATGATGTGAATCAGTTCTTCCTGCCTATATGTGCATTCGTAGTGATTGAGCTTCAGGACAATTAAAAGTGCCATGGCTCCAATTCTTTTGTTTCCATCGATAAAAGGATGGTTGGTAATAAGACCATAAGCCAGTCGGACAGTCTTTTCTATCACTGTCGGATAAAGCTCTTGCCCGTCAAATGTCTGAAATGGTGCGTTGATAGCGGAATCAAGTCCGCCTCGGTCACGTATTCCGTCAAGGCCTCCATATCTTTGAATCAGCTTGGAATGGAGGAAAATGATTCCCTCTTAAGAAAGGATAATCATTTTGCGAGCTCCCGGAAGGTCTCGTCATTCTCATCCATGAGCTTTTCCGCCAAAGTATCCAGAGTGGACATGGATGCCGTCTGCAGGTGGTCCAGCCGGCTGAAGTCAATCAGTACATAGCGGGGCGCATTATTCTTCATAATAACCACAGAGCCATGTTCATCGGCCATTTTCGCCACCTTCGAAAAATTCTGGTTGGCTGCCGAAATGGGCACCATAGAGTTCGTATCGATCATCATGATTTTTACCTCCTTTTTCATATTCTATATGGATTTTAGGATAAATTCAAGGATAAAATTTAGAAAACCGGTAAAAATATGAATTTATGGTTTCAGTGAATGGGGCCTGCAAAAATGGAAGCGGGCCATTTTTATTTGATGGTAATGAAGGATAGGTAATAGCCATTAACCATTACCCATTAGCTATTACCCATTAGCCATCATCATTCCATTTCCGATTGGGACAGGTGGGGGAAAAGCCTCATCGCCGGCCTGACGCCAATGCAGCTGCTAACTTCATTATCCTTTTAACTAATATAAAAACTTTATATTATAAAATGAGTAAAACTTGAATTTTTAAAGTTGAAAAATAAATATAATAATATATATTATAAAGAGATAAGCCAATTAAAATATGTTATAAATTTCCTCAGGAGGAAACCATGAAAGATACTTTGAAGAAAGGTTCTCTGATTCTGGCTCTGGCCGGTATGGTAGTTCTGTCTGCGGGCTGCGGCGGAAGCGGGGCAGGAAGCGCTTCTGCCGCTTCTTCCGGGGCAGGCCGGGTGCTCAAGGTGGCTACGGAAGCCAATGACCCGCCTTACCGGTATGTGAGCGAAAAGAATCAGATCGTGGGCTTTGAAATGGATCTGGTGAAAGCGGTAGCCAAAGAAATGGGAGCCTCTGTGGAATTCAAAGATATGAAATTCTCCCAGCTGCTGGATTCCGTTTCCAGAAAAGACGTGGATATGGCCATCGGCACGCTGACGGTCAATGAAAAGAGAAAGCAGAAGGTTGATTTCTCGGATGTCTATTTCAAGCGAAGCGCTTATACCGTGGTGGTCCCGAAGAAGGGCAATTCCATCCGCAGTGAAAACGACCTGAAGGGAAAGACCGTAGCCGTCAAGAAGAGCTCTACCTTTGAAACCAGGGCGAAGGAAATGGGATTTGGGAAAGTGGTTCCCCTGGATCATTATGAAGATATCTACAAGGCCGTGGCCGAAGGAAAGGCAGAAGCCGGGATATCGGACGAACAGGCGGCCAATTATTACCTGGCCCATGGAGGCAGCGAGAAGCTGACCGTGGTGGGTACTCTTCCGGGAGGCAACAATTTCGCCATAGCCATTG
>NZ_JAZASU010000174.1:0-1986 GCF_036343215.1 Dialister sp. | reverse complement strand
TAAGCTTCCAAAGCCGGAGATTTTATCATTTTGCTCAGGACCCGTCAAGGGATGCCGGATAGAGAGGAAACCAGATTCTTAAACAAATCATATTAGCTCCTGTTGCACTTAGAATTATAGAATAACCGGTACCCCGAAAGAAGGGCACTTTTCACAGAACGGGCCGTTTCCTCATCGGGCATATCGTAAGTACCGTAACCGATGGGCGGGAACTGGATGTTATTGGATAAAATGGGCATAGGTATATTTCCTTTCGAAAAAACTGAATATATGAGTTAGCAGTTATCAGTTAATAGTTATCAGTTGCATTGTGCACAGGCGGGCGGCGAATTTTTTTCCTCATCAGTCTATCCGCTTTAACATTGAATAATAGTTCTCAAAGCAGATGAGCATGTGACAACATGAAAAGGTCACCTTTTTCTGAAATTTACAGCAGGCCCGCTTTCCAATTCTGATGCGGGCCACCTTCACTGAGAACTGAGAACTGCTAACTGATAACTTTTTCATTCAAGTTTCAGACATAGTATAATATATAAAGCAAACGAACGAAAGGAGGCCCCCATGGAAGAAGACAAGCGTCCGGAAGGAAAACGGTACCAGGTGATGGATACGATTTCCAACGTCCTTAAAATGTCGGACACCAGTCAGAAACTTTTCAACAATGATCAATTTCATTTCTTCCTGTTTCAGAAACGGTGGAAAGACATTGTGGGAGAAATCATGGCCTCCGAATCCTGGGTGATTGGCTGGAAAGGATCCACCCTCATCGTATCCGTTTCCAATTCCGCCTTCATGCAGCAGCTTTTCATGATGAAAGGAGAAATCCTCGCCCGTCTCAGGCAGGACGAAGTGGGGAAATATTTCACGGACATCCGTTTCCGCGCGGGACCCCATAAAAGAGACCATAAAGCCACCACTACGGTAGACAGGGTCAATGAGACCATCCGGGAAGAAAAAGTGATGTACAGCCAGCCCCTGACAGAGGGAGAAAAAGAATGGATTTCAAACTGGGTGCAGCATCACGTACAGAACGAAAAAATCCGCCCCCAGTTTGCAGAAATGATGGAAGAAGTCCTGAAAATACGGAAAGGCGAAAAAGCCCATGGCTACCATCCCTGCCCCATCTGCGGAAACCTCACAGCGCCGGAGAGGAAAATCTGCAGTGCCTGCGAAAGGGAAATCAATAGAAAAAGGAAAAACCGGGTCCTCCTCATCCTGAAAAAAAATCCCCACTATACCTACCAGCAGGTACGGGACATTTTCCCCTGCGACTATTCCCTCTATGATGAAGCCAGGGAAATCCTCATCCACCGGGCCAAAGAAAAGGTCTTTCATAAATTCGATGTGGACGAAGAAAAAAGAAAACTCCTCGCCCTCCTCATCCATAAACCACTCAAAGAAATCACCATCGAAGAAGCCCGGGCAGCCCTGGACAAAATGCCCCAGAAATGGTGGGAATAACCGAATGGAGTGAAAAGAAATATAAAATAGAAATTTTTTTGAGGAAATAGTAATCACTTTATAAATTCCGGCAATTCTATATGGTGTAATGATAGTACGGTTCCGGAATCCCGATTCAAAAGTCTTCGAAACTGCAAGTTTCCATGATATGAACAACAAAACTTTAATAAATTTCTAATGATACAAATCGCACTTTTTGCTACTATACCTGCGAAAGCAACAAGAGCGAGGCCTCGGGCCGCGTTCCACCAGAATCTGACAGGCGCCCAAAAATTTAAGGCAGATCCGGGACAAAACCCACGTGCTCAGAAGGCTTTCCATCCTCGAGGAAAAAATCGAGTTTCCAATTATTTTTACAAAACAAAATAAACTCCCGCAAACGAGAAAGAAAATCTTCGGACCCGCGCCCCCCGCAACGTACCTTGATCACGAGATGACATATCCAGACGTGTGAATTTCTGCAGCCGATTGACAGGTAAGATCGGAAATCCGGACAACGAGAACATATTCTCAAATGGGGGTTTA
>NZ_JAZASU010000173.1:0-2020 GCF_036343215.1 Dialister sp. | reverse complement strand
AGAATGGGACAAGATACTTGATCGTATGATCTTCCTTTGGCGGGAGACCGATGAAGAAACTTGCTCCAAGAAGAATCCATATGAGGAAGAGCATCGAAAGGCTTACGAAGAATTCGACGCTAAATATGGGATGCTTGGAGAAGGTCTTTTAACAGACGAAGAAAGAGAAGAGTCTAAAAAAGGCCGCGGCACCCGAGTGCATTTCATGAGCGAGCTGCCGGAATACAAGGAAATATCGGAAAAATATGAAGCCGCAGAACGGGAGCTGGCTACTTACAGGGATAAGTGTAAGGACGAAGCTATGGACCTTATGAAGCGGTATTTCTGGGATTTGTGGGACTAAAGAAAATGACATGGGATGATTATAAAAACCGCATGAAAGCCTCTGATCCAGTTGCTGGAGAGGTTATCAAAGAAGCAGAAGAGCTTGCACGCGTGGCTTGCCCTTCACTTGAGGAATTTGATGCAGTGATGGCAGAGTCGCAGCACTACGCGGCAGAAGCCGGAATGACGGAACATGACATTTCAGACGCGATCAGGGCAGTGAGAAGCAGGCAGTAAGAAGCAGGCAGTGAGAAGCAGGCAGTGAGAAGCAGGCAGTGAGAAGCATGCAGTAAGAAGCGGGCAGTAAGAAGCAGACGGAAATAATAAATTGATAACAACTGGGAATAACGATGAATAAGATTTATCAAGCGAGGACTGGCCTGGGGCTCTCCAGGGGCTATGTCGCGAAGGCTGTGGATTAAGCGAAGAAGAACTCCAACAGGTCGAAGAAGGCAGCATAGGCCCTTCAGAAAGCCTCCTGACGAGGCTCAGCGGGCTTTTCCACCTGCCGGTTGAATACTTTACGGATGAGGCCTTTCCTGATGGCCAGAACGGGTTCTCAGGCGAAGACAATATTACTGAACATGATCGCCAGGAGATAGAGAACCTTCAGCATTTTAAGAAGAACCTTTCCGCTGCAGAGGCAATGAAGATCTTTCAGCAGCAGATGCGTGGAGCGGCAGGGAAGGCAGGATTTAAATCAGAGGAAGATGTCGCTGACTGGATCACGGCGGGCAGAAGAAATGAATAAGAAATATGAACGTTCAAAACAGAGGCAGCGTTGGCAAAATGAACGTTCAAAACGGCAGAGGAAAGTTGCCGAGCTGGTCTGAAGCAAATAATATGAATGTTCATATTGCTTTATCGTCATCTCGTCGGAGCTTTTCAGGACTTCTCAAAATGAACGTTCATATTGCCATAAAAAGCCAATTTCTCGATGAACATTCATTTTGAAAGTATATTTTGAAAGTACATAATTTTATTTCACACAATAAAAAATGAACGTTCAAATATTACTCCCGGTCATCCGGGAAAATATGAACGTTCAAAATGAAAAACAGCTCGATTATGTACTTTCAAACTGTGTTTCAGGCACACATTAGTCCGAAATGGACTTTCAGATTTCAAAATTCTTTAATATGAACGTTCAAAACGCATGACGCCGGGGATTTCCCATAAGATTTGAACGTTCATCTCAAAGTACATAATTTTTCCGATATGAACGTTCAAAACGGAAAATATGAACGTTCAAATCACAAAGGAACTAGACCTTCGAAGATCAGAAAACGAGGGCTGGTTCCTCTTTTTTTTCCCGAAATGAACGTTCAAATTTCATATTTTGGGGAATTTGGGCAAATGAACATTCAAAATCGAATCCATCTACCGCAGGTTAGCAGCAAAATAGCAGTACGGCTGCCAGAGGGGTGGGTTTTGAGATTTAGGGGTCAAAAGGCAAGGGCTTGCACGATATACCACAAAATAATAAGAGCACGTCCTGTCTACTGAACAATAACCCTCCGCCAACCTATCATTAGGAAGCTTATTGAAAAGGGCTATTAATGCTTTTAATGCATACAGATGTTCCAGGGCAAGAGAACGCTCCGAAGCTGCATAGTGACTTATTATAGCATCAACGATAACGTCATCGCTCACAGAATAAAGTGTGGACACAAGTCCCATTCCGTTTTCACCAGGT
>NZ_JAZASU010000172.1:0-2134 GCF_036343215.1 Dialister sp. | reverse complement strand
GGAATATCGGGGATGGTCGGGGTTATCGGGGAGGCTTTTTCGGGGGGCCTGGAGGGGAGCCTTACCGCGTACCTTTTACCTCATTTTCTTCAGGTACGTTTCGTCAGTCAGCCTCACAGGTGCCCATATAAAAATGGCGGCACTTTATGAATTGTGTGCCGCCGCCTGCCCGAGTCCCCAGTCCCGAGTCCCGATCGATTCAAAGCTTCGAAGACAGCTGAAAATTCAAAGCTGCGAAGGATTCAGTCCAAAATTAAAAAAAGGCCGCCTCATAAAATTGGCGGCCACCACCCCGAGTCCCGTTTCCCGGGTCCCGGACGATTGAAAGTTTCGAAGACAGCTGAAAATTCAAAGTCCCAAAGAACCCGGTTTCTGCTAACGGCTAACGGCTAACTGCTGACGGCTAATTTCACATTTTCACGATTTCCCCGATTTCGGGCATCATGAGTTTGAATGGTTTTCCTTCGGCGGCTCTGGCGAAGCGCTCTCTGGGTTCTTTCCAGTTATGGCGGGCGAGGTTGTATTTTCCATTATGGCAGGGGATGACTGTTTTTGCATGGATTTCTTCGCTGGCTTTGACGCTTTGTTCGGGGAGCATGTGGACGGTGGGCCATTCTATGGCATTGTACTGTCCGTCTTCCATGATGGCGATATCGAAGGAGCCGAATTGTTTCCCTATTTCCACAAACCGTCCGTCATAGCCTCCGTCTCCGCTGTAGTAGAGGGTCTTATTTCCTGCTTTGATGGCAAAGCTGGCAAAGAGGGTATTGTCCCGTTTCAGCATGCGTCCGGAGAAGTGACGGGTGGGGAGGACCCAGATGGAGAGGTCTTTGTCCAGATCTACCCGGGTGCCCCAGTCTTCTTCGTGGATTTTGGAGAGGGGATAGCCCCATTTTTCGTAGTAGCCTCCGTTTCCAAGGCCGGTGACCACGGCTTTTACTTTCGGCTCTATTTCTTTCGTGAGTTCATAGTCCAGATGGTCCCAGTGATCGTGGGAAAGAATCAGGGCATCGATGCCTTCCGGGATGTCGGATGCATGAAATACATCGGTCCCGTCAAAGGCTTTGATGATGAAGGGGACGGGGGAGGCGTATTTTGCTGCTATGGGGTCGATGAGGATTTTTTTGCCGGAGAGCTGGACATAGAAGGAGGAATGGCCCAGCCATACGATGACGTCTTCGTTTTTCGGGATTTTCGAAAGGTCCGGCATGGAGGCGCTGATCGGGGCGTCGGGGATCTGATTGCCCGGTTCAGGGAAGAAAATATCCAGCATGCCTGAGGGTTTCGGCTTCACGGGAGCATGGGGCGTAGTGGGCAGGAATTTCCCGTTTTTGTAATGGGGAGAGGCTTCCATCCGCGCCCGGCGTTCGGGGGTAATGAGGGGATCATTCTGATCGCGATTCACGAACCAGAATCCGGCGCCTCCCAGAATCACGATGGCTCCCAGGAGTCCCGTTCCTGCTTTCATCCAGGTTTTCATCTTGTGCCTCACTTCCTTAATTATCGGTTGGTATTTGATTTATTTTAAGGGGTAATGTGGGGTTTAAGTCAAGGGGGAAATTTGATTTTCCATATAAGTTCTAAGTTTTGGGAAACCCTTCATTACGTAACGCATGGGGCTTTTCAGTCATTTGGAATTCTTGCGATAGATAGCCCCCTTCACCGCTTCGCGGAGCTTCCCCCGTTGGGGGACGCGAATCTACAGCGTCGGGAAAATTTACAGTCGAAAGTGCAGTTCCCCCTATGAAGGAATTGGGGATTTGGGGGAGGAATTAGGGAAGGTGGCGCTGAAGAAATCACGTGGCGAGGCCGCCGAGTCGGAAAATCCCCCCTTGAAAGGGGGGATGCCGAAGGCAGGGGGGAAGATTGACGCTTGAAGCGCAGAAAGAGCTTTTGATGCACATTTTCAGGGACACATTAATCATCCTATCCGCCCTGACGGGCACCTTTCCTATCTAGGAAAGGTTGAGCATCGGGCGGCCTTTGGCCGCCGGGCCGGAAAATCCCCCCTTGAAAGGGGGGATGCCGAAGGCAGGGGGGGAAGATTAATGCTTGAAGCGCAGAAAGAGCTTTTGATGCACATTTTCAGGGACACATTAATCATCCTATCCGCCCTGACGGGCACCTTCCCTAT
>NZ_JAZASU010000171.1:0-2277 GCF_036343215.1 Dialister sp. | reverse complement strand
TCTGCGTCCCGAACGCAGCGCTCTACCAAGCTGAGCCACGCTTCGATATAAAACTATGTCCTTAGCAAAAACATTTTACTAGAGAAAGTCGTATTTGTCAAGGAAAATTTTTGGGGAGACAGGACGGTTATAAATCATTTTTGATAATGTCCCACTATACCACAAATGAAAATGTCCCGACATATGATACAATAACCTCCCTGAAGGGAGGTGATCAATATCAGGAGAATAGACTTAAGGATGGCTGAACAGAGAAAATATGAAGTTATAAAAAAGCTTGTGGATGAGAACGGAAACAAAGACAGAGCTGCCCTGACCCTGGGAATCACAAAAAGGCAGGTAAACCGGCTGATCAGGTCCTACAAAGAAAAAGGAAAGGCTGCATTTATCCATGGGAACAGAGGGAGAAAGCCTTCCACGACCACACCGGAGCAGATAAGGCAGGATGTTCTGGACCTGTACCGGAACAAATACTATGACACCAATTTTGTACATTTTACAGAATTGCTGAGAAATAAAGAAAAGATAAAGCTATCGGTATCGTGTGTGACCGGGATCCTGGAATCAGAAAATATCCTCTCACCAAAAGTAACGAAACAGAAGAAAAAGAGGATAAAACGGCAGCTGGAGGAAGAAAAGAAAGCGGCAAAAGACAAAAAAGAGGCAGACAAAATACAGGAAAACCTGGTTTCAGTAGAGGATGCCCACTCACGCCGTCCCAGATGCGCCTATTTTGGAGAAATGGAACAAATGGACGCATCTCCATATGAGTGGTTTGGAGGTTTTAAGAGCTCACTGCACATAGCTGTAGATGATGCGACAGGCCGAATAACCGGAGCCTGGTTCGACAGAGAGGAGACACTGTCAGGCTACTACCATATATTTCACCAGATCCTGACCCGATACGGGATCCCGTACTCATTTTTCACGGACAGGCGGACGGTATTTGTGTATAAAAAGAAAAAAGCCCCTGATATCGGGGAAGACACCTGCACCCAGTTCGCATATGCGTGCAGGCAGCTGGGTACGAAGATAGAATACAGCAGTGTGCCCCAGGCAAAAGGGCGTGTGGAAAGGATGTTCCAGACCCTGCAGTCACGCCTGCCAGTCGAGCTGCGGCTGGCAGGCATAACTGAGATCGAGGCGGCAAATGAATTCCTAGACTCCTACATCAACGAATTCAATGCCAGATTCGCCTTACCAGTAAATGGTATCAAATCCGTATTCGAAAAACAACCGTCCGAGGAAAAGATCAACCTGATCCTTTCCGTCCTGACACAGCGGACGGTGGACAGCGGCCACTGCATACAGTTTCAGAAGAAGCACTACCGGATGCTGGATGGAAAGAGCCGGCAGGTCCATTACAGAAAAGGAACAAAAGTCATGGTGATACAGGCTTATGATGGTGGGCTTTACTGCTGTGTGAACGACAAAGACATCTATGCGCTGGAAGAAATCCCTGTCAGGGCAGAAAAATCGAAGGAATTTGATATAGAAACGGGAAAAAAGGAGCCAAAAAAGCGCTATATACCTCCAATGGATCATCCCTGGAGGAGTAAAGCCTTCTGGAAATTTGTAAAAATGCAGGAGCATCATTGGGACGACATGTCAGATCTGCCGGCATAATCGCCGCGGAAGCGGCTGCAAACCGGGAGGGGGTGTTTCATGTATTGACTGTAGGGGGACACGGGTTTAGGCTGCGCGTAAGCGCCGGCAGGCCCAGTACCCGCCCACGCTTTTCAGGGCGGGTGCGGGGGCTGCCGCTGGCCTGCTCAAAAACCCGTGTCCGGGTTCATGCAGTCAATACTTTAATCACCCGCGACAGGTTTGCACAAAAACGGGATAAAGCAGTTAAGTTAGATAAGCTCTACACGGGCATGTTTGAGCGGGGGTGGGGCCGGATGCGTTGGGCAGAGCTCAACGTGGAGGGGGTGGGCGAAAACATGCCCGAAAAGCTTGCTGCTGAAGGCGCGCGCCCATAAAAGGCGCGCCTTCGCAGCAAGCTTACTCCCCTGTATCATTAACTGATCCCGGAGAAAGAAAAAGCACCGGAATTTCCGGTGCTAATGTTAAAAGATTTTTGGGACATTTTCAAAAATGGTTGACATCAAATTTTTAAAAATATTTTTACAAGTTTCAGCATCTTCAATTGCAAAATTAAATTCCACCCGGAACATCCGTTCCGTGGAATTTACTTTTTCCAAATAAGGGGGTGGAGTTTAGTCTTACAAATGTTTATGATGGATATCTGGCTTTTCCCGCTCTGGCAGAACAGGA
>NZ_JAZASU010000170.1:0-2291 GCF_036343215.1 Dialister sp. | reverse complement strand
TCTCTCAGTTTCAGGATCTGATTCATGGAAATTCCTCCTTAATGCACAAGAAGGCCCAGCCGCTTCATGAGTTTGTCCGCGGGGACCTTTTGGGATACAGGTTCTTTCGGTTCCTTTTTATTTTTAGTGATGGACAGTTTAGTCAAAAGAGAATTAGTAACGGCTGCCCGACTAAACAGCATGGCATCTACGTCCGGATCTCCTTCTTTATTCTCTTCGGTATAAAGAATGGCATCCGCAAACCCTAGTTCCACGGCCTTCTTGGCGTTGAACCAAGACTCGGCGTCCATCAATTTAGAGATTTTGTTCCGGGACATGCCGGTCTTGATTTCATAAGCGTTTACGATGCTTTCCTTCACTTCGGCCAGCATATCCATGGCCTTCTGCATTTCCTTGCTGTCCCCGATAGCTACGGTGATGGGGTTATGGATCATCATCATGGCCACAGGGGACATTTCCACCTGACTTCCGGCCATGGCAATGACACTGGCGGCAGAGGCAGCCAGGCCGTCGATCTTCACGGTCACATGGCCCGGATAGTCCATCAGCATGTTGTAGATCTGGGCAGCTGCAAACACATCACCCCCGGGGGAATTGATCCAGAGGGTAATGTCTCCGCTGCCGGCCATCAGCTCGTCCTTGAAAAGCTTCGGGGTCACTTCGTCCCCGAACCAGGTTTCATCAGAGATTTCTCCGGAAAGGTACAGGGTGCGGGTTTCTTCCCCTTCATTCTTCACCCAGTTCCAAAATTTACGTTTCATGGGTTTTCTCCTTTCAGGCATAAGAAAAGCACCCGGCAGATTGCTCCGCTAAGGTGCTGTTTAAAAAATTATACTTAATTCCAATCCGTATTCAGACTTATGCTGTTCGGATAATCATTGAACCACAGGTATTCCCCGTGGCCTATGCCAAAAGCTCCGAATTGCCCTGGCTTCGGTGCTGTCTGGAAGCCATAAGCCGACTGAAATTCATAGGGCAGATTTGCACAGTTAAATCCAGTCCGGTCAAAATGCCGGTCGCCGTACTGATAAATTTTGATATTCCAGACCCGCTGTTGACACATGGTCAGTTCCAATCCCAATTTCTGGTAGATCCATATCGTACTGCTTCTCTTCTGTTCCATTCTGTCAGGGCTGCCGTATTTGGCACGCACGGCATCCTCCGTCATATCAAGGCCAATTCCGCCAACCGACTCATAATATCGCGGCTCTACAGTCCTCATCAGCAGCGTTCCCTTGCCGATGTCATGATTGTCCCCGTTTAAAATAATATGAGAGTGATAGCTGGCCGAATACATGTTTTCGCAAATCACAGGCATATCCCGGTATCCTTCTGCTTCCACAATACGGATGATACCGCTGAAGTCCGTATCACCTCCTGCAAGGTGGTACACACCTACGATTGCACACCCGTTCACCGTGTTTCCCTGGAAATCGAGGACCACATTCCCCTCTTGGTCATACCATTGCCCCTGGAGCTTCGAAAGAATTCTAGGAGTTGGATCATATTCAGCCATGGCTGCGGAGCTGAACCCCATCATTACCAGACAAACCAAAAGACACACGATTCCTTTTCTCCACCATTTCATAAACCCGCCTCCATACAATTTTAAGATAATTCTATTATATAGAGGCTGCTTTGGAAACTCAACTTTCTGTTGTTTTACCTGCAAACAGCCCGGCATCCTTTAGTTTCGTCATGTTCCCGTTGATCAGGTACAGGTCCCCGCCTTCTTCTTCCGGAATCCGGTTCATGTTCTCCAGTTCCCGGATATCATTGGCGGAGAGCCACCCGTTCTGCCTTCCTACGGCATAGCCGTTCATTCGGCTTTCGTAGTCGCCCCGGAGCAGCCCGTCCACGTTGAAGTGGATCTCATACCGGGTCCGTTCTTCCGGAGTAAGGAGAGACTGGCTCATGGCCTGTTCCCACCGGGACACCCAGGGACCCAGAGTGTATTTCACAAACTCCAGGGACTGCTGCTCGATGTTGGAGAAGGTAGATTTCTCCAGGTCTCCGATCATATGAGGGGGCACCCGGAAGATCCGGGCAATCTCGTCAATCTGGAACTTCCGGGTTTCCAGGAACTGTGCCTGATCCGGAGAGATTCCGATGGGAGAATACTTCATGCCTTCTTCCAATACGGCCACTTTCCCGGCATTGCTGCTTCCCCCAAACTGGGACTGCCAGGCTTCCCGGACTCTCTGAGGGTCCTTGATGGTCCCCGGATGCTCTAGGACACCGCTGGGAGAAGCCCCGTTAGCGAAGAATTTCGCTCCGAACTCCTCGCAGGC
>NZ_JAZASU010000169.1:0-2330 GCF_036343215.1 Dialister sp. | reverse complement strand
CCTTTAGTGCGCCCAAAAACAGAGAATTCACCCATTAAGGATAGGTCGGATAGATTAGAAGGTTAATTTTTATCTAATAAACCTAAAAATCTACAATATTAGATTTTTGATGTCCTTATATTGTTGCCATTACCGAACTTCGGGGGGCCTGACCGCGAACCGATAGAATCAACTATTCCACGTATGTTTCGTCAGTCAGCCTCATGTGTGCCTTGAAGCGGTAGTACAACCCCCTGCTCGCTTCGCTCGCCGCCCCCCTGACCAGGGGGCAGATGATTTTTCGATGCAAACGGGCATTTCAAACTCGTCTGTGTACATTCCCCCTATATACTCGGCGGCCGTCAGGCCGCCACCTTCCCGCACCCCGCTCCCCGCATCCCGCACCCCGTTATTTTTCCTCGCCTGTGTACATTCCCCATATGTATTCATCGGCGCATCAGCGCCGATTCCTTCCCTGATCCCCAACCCTCAATTCCCAATTCCTTTCTTTCACATATCATAAAACTTCAGAAAATCCAGCTAGGGATGATGGCATTTTTCTCATCCAGAGGAAGGGGTTCGGGGGCCATGCAGAGAATTCCGCCGGAGCCTGTGGGGATAATAGGATTTTCAAGCAATTTGAATTTCCTGATTTCCCTGGAATCGGGGGAAGCCGATTTTTTTATTTCCAGAGGATGAAGCTCCCCGCCCGTTTCGATGATGATATCGATTTCATTTTTCCGGCTGTCCCGATAATAGGAGAATTCTGCCTTTTGGGGGGAGGCGGAGAAGTTCCTGATGAGTTCCATGAGGACATAGTTTTCATAATAATGTCCACTGGCAGCGCCGGCCATGAGGGTTTCCGGAGTGGGCCAGAAGGAGAGAAAGGCACAGAGTCCGGTGTCGCAGAAGTACAGTTTCGGCGATTTCACGAGCCGTTTCAGTTCATTATTGAAATAGGGCTGCAGGAGATAAATGATGCCGAGGCCCGACAGGAGCTGAAGCCAGTTTTTTGCGGTGGGCTGGGAAATATCGGATGCTTCGGCCAGAGTGGCATAATTGACCTGCTGCCCCGTTAATGCGGCCGAGGCGCGGAGGAATTTCATGAATCTTACGGTATCCCGGATTTCTCCCATTTCCATAATATCCCGGAAAAGGTAAGTCTCTATATAGGATGAAAAATAAAGAGACCGGAGTTCTTCGTCCGTTTCCTGGACCTGGGGCATGCCGCCTGTCCAGATACGACGAAATATTTCTTCCGTCAGAGGTGGTTTCTTCCCGGCCGATTTTTCCCTCAGGGAGGAAATGGAAAAATCCGGTATTTCCACAGGAAGCCGGCCTTCAATTTCTGCCTGGGAAAAGGGATACAGATGAAGGATTCCCACACGGCCGGCCAGGGTTTCCTGCACGCGGCGCATCATGGAAAAGTGCTGGGACCCGGTAAGCCAGAATTGTCCTTTTTCCTCTGATTCATCGGCCATGATCTTGATCTGTTCCAGGAGCTTTGGCGCTTTCTGGATTTCATCAATCAACAGGGGTGGGGGAAATGTCTGGAAAAAAAGGACCGGATCCCTCTCCGCCAGGTCACGATAGTCGGCGCGGTCCATGGAAACATACCGCCGTCCTGTTCCCTTTGCCAGATGCTGAAGCATAGTCGTCTTTCCGACTTGTCTGGCTCCGGTCAAAAGAAGGACTTTAAAGAAGTCATTCATCCGGAGAAATTTCCTCTCCAGCGCCCTTTCAATGTATTTCATAGTCTCGCCTCCTGCCTATCCTATTTTAGATTTTACCATATTTTATGGAATTTATATAGAAAAATGGGGACTTTCCTTTGCCTGGAAGGTTAAAATCAATAAAAAATGGTAAAAAATAAAGTATACTTTAGATTTTACTATTTTTGAGCTTGGTGAATGACCTGATGATTTACTTTTTCCTCATGTACTCTGAATGGATAGTGCAGTTTCCCTCACCGTTTCGCAGAGCCCCCCGGAGGGAGATCCCGCGTCTTACGGATCTTCTCATTTTTCCCATGTACTTTTCGTCAGTCAGCCTCGTACGTGCCATCTGCCGAACCCTGCGCTTGTACCTTTTTCATTATCTTCGACATGTACCTTCTTGACATCCCCTCCGCCCTTTGGGCACCTCCCCGCACTTCGGGGAGGTCCGCATTTACCGATAGAGTCAATTAGTACAGGTACCTTTTGTCATTAGCCTCATTTATGCCTGGCAGCTGTAGTACGACACCTCAGTCTGACGCGGCCAGCTCCCCAGGCCTGGGTAATGGCACACACTTAAGGATTTACTCCTAAAAACAGACAATTACATAACCCTATTTTAGCGTATCCAGCAGG
>NZ_JAZASU010000168.1:0-2331 GCF_036343215.1 Dialister sp. | reverse complement strand
GACCCTTTTGATGAACCGGTTGTAAGGACGGGCCAGATTGTTCTTCAGGCTCATGAACATGAGCCGTTCATTGAACAGGGATTCTACTTCGATGCCGTTCACCGGCAGACCGATCAGATCGGGCACGAAAGAAAGGTTCCGCACATGGGGCTGAATAGTGTGGATCAGCTGGTTCAATCGTTCAGGGCTCAGCCCAGGAACGGCGATACAGACATCCTGGACCTGGGTCTTTTCAATGATTTCCACCACCTGGCTGAAAGTACCCAGGTACGGCAGGTCTCCCACATTTTCTTTTTGCGGGCCGGCGTCATCCACGTAGCCGATGACGTTGAAGTTCAGACCGATATCATCCCGAATGCCCTGGAGCACCAGACTGGCCGTTTTTCCGGCCCCCACCAGGAGCACCGGAACGCTCCCCACCCCAGCCCAGTTCAGGAGATGGGCAAAAAGGTAACGGGAGAGCGTCACCAAGACAATGGAAAAGATCCACAAAAAGCCTACAAAGAGCCGGGAGGTACTGGCGGAAATATGGGATAGATAGACAAAGACCACGATGGCCCCGCTTGCATAGGTGCATCCTCGGCAGATACATTCCATCAGCTTCCAGTAGCCCATATGCTTGGTATAGATGCCTCCCTGCCGGAAAAACAGCAGGAACAGCAGCGGAAAGGCGACCCACAGATTGAGCCAGGGCATATGGAAATGGGTATTCCCAGTAAAGGTTCCCCGCAGATGGTAAGCCAAGAATTCGGAGAGCAGGATCATCAGCCAGTCTGCTATGGTATAGATGGTGGGCAAGAAATAGTTCAAGTGATGATGGATAAAGGAATCGGGATGATTTTCCCGAAAAGCAGTGTCAGCCATGGATAAACTCCTTTTTTGCAGTAATTCGCAGTTTCTCGTATCATTTTATTATACTGTAAAATAAGGACAAATTGAAGCTCCATTAAGGAAATGGCAGAAACCTGTCCCTGCCACCCCCTGTGAACGGGAAAATCTGGAGGAGAAGAGAAAGCCTTTGCCATACGGTGAGGAAATGTCTACAGGGAATGAGAGACAGCAGCTGCTGAAGGGCTGTCCTCGCCTTTTTTTCCGCTTTCCTGTATAATAGGTAAGATAGAGTTAAGAAAAATCGGAGGCTGTGAATCATGGAAGAACTGGATACCATCATCAAATCAATCAGGGACAATCTGTCAGGAGACTCCCAGAAGGATATCAAATATCTCCAAGGCTGCATCGAGCTGTACCGGGACCATCCTCTGCACCGGGAGATTAGCCGTGCCTGCAGCCAGCTGCTGTACAAGCTGCTGCCGGAAGAAAGCCGGCAGCATTTCGCCGATATGTTCAGCCAGGCATTTGAAAAATTCCGGGCAGACCTGGAGGGAGCCCGGAAGTGCACGGCTGCCCAGGATTTCGTGGGAGCCCGGAAATTCTTGGAACCCCATCTCCAGGAAGCAGAACATTCGGCTCTTTTCCAGCCTGATTCGGAAGTAGAATTCCGTTCCTTTGCGGAGCCCATGGAAAGAGTGCTGTACCAGCAGTTCTGTCAGCCCAAAAAGACGGTCCAGCAGGCGCCTTTTCCCTTTCATCTTCTGTACTTGACTTTGGGCGAACTGGAACTGGCCCAAAACCGAATGAAGGCTGCCCAGAAAGCTTTGGAAAAAGGACTGAAATGGGACCCGATCAGCGCTCCGGTGCGTGCCTGTTATCTGGCCGTGCTGAAAGCTGGAGAGGATTGGGAAAGCTTCGGCCGAGTGAACCGGGAGAGCTTCCGGATGGCCTTCCGCCCTGCTGATCTGGCCCTGTGCTACCAGAACGAAGGGACCCGGCTGCTCCAGGGAGAAGATTGGCAGGGGGCCCGGTATGCCTTCCTGCTGAGCTTGAACTATGGGGAAACGGAAGCAGTGAAAGCCCGGCTGGAAACCATTGCCCAGCATCTAGGAAAAGACCTGGTTCCTGCCTCCCGGGAAGAATTGACGGCCTTTGCCACAAAAGAAGGGATCCCCCTGGGACCGAATATGGAGATCCTCCGGCTGGCTGCTGGCGGAGCCCAGGCCTGCCTCCAGGCAGGAAGAGAACAGGAAGCAGAGTATTATCTGGATGTGATCCGTCCCTTCCTGGCAGAAAAGGACATGGAAGAATTGAAGAAGAAGTTGGGATATTGAAAAAGAGGGGCTGTTGCATGAGCAATGATGTGACCCCAAAAAGTTAGACCTTAGTAACGAGATGGTTTTTACTGTCTCGTTACTTTTTTATGCTGCCTGCAAGGAAAGCCTATATTGAACAGGACTTTTCCAGCATAGTTTTTCCTTGATCCTTTGCTCGTTATAG
>NZ_JAZASU010000167.1:0-2353 GCF_036343215.1 Dialister sp. | reverse complement strand
GAAAGTGCAGTTCGTCCTCTCAGTCTGCTTCGCAGACAGCTCTCCTATCGAGGAGAGCCTTTTCGCATGACGATTGCGTCATTTGTCACAAGATTGTTTCGTCAGTCAGTCTCATCTGTACCTTGCAGCGTTTAACAACCTTTTCCCCGGCTCCGCCGGTACCTTCCCATCCCAGGAAAGCTGGTGCCCGGCAGCATGATTCCCTTTATCCTCACTTTCGACTTGAATGGATAGTGCAGGATGGTCAGGCTCCCCCTGGGGGGAGCTGGCGCCGAAGGCGTCAGAGGGGGGAGGGATGAAAATAAAGAATCCGAATCTTCTATGCATCATGACTACGTTACGCCTGAAGCTTTGGTGTCAGTTGTCATTCTTTCCATAGATAGCCCCCTTCACCCTTCGGGAGCTTCCCCCGTTGGGGGACGCGGGACGAAAGTGCCGAGGAAGTTTACTGTCGAAAGTGCAGTTCCCCTCACCTGCTTCGCGGGAGCTTCCCGGGATGAGTTTACCTTCAAGCTCATTTTCTACTTGTACGATCGTACAGCCCCTCAGTCGCCTGCGGCGACAGCCCCCGAACTGTAGTCATCCCAGACTATAGTCCCATTGCAGTTTTCTCTTTTCCATGGACTCAGTCCTCGTCCAGTAATCCGTGTTCTGCCAGTCTCAGGGTGCCTTTTCTGTATTCTCTCATTTTCTTTTCCAGGTACCTTATGTTGCTGTCGGAGTAAAAAGGATCTGCCGTAACTTCGAAGGGAATCCGTCTTTCCCTTGCTACGGTAATGGCAAAAATGGTAAATGCAGCGCTCATGGAGAGTCCCATATCCGAGCAGGCGGTTTCCATATTTTTCTTTACCTCTGCATCCAGCTTGAAATTCACATTCACGGTCTGTGCCATAAAAACCCCTCCTTTTCTTTTGATTATAAGATGAAATAAAGAAAAATACAATTATATTTATTTATTTTATCTTTATATAATATACGACGAACGGAGTAAGCCGCTTCTCTATCCGGCGAAGCGAGGCCGGATTGAGTTCCATCGGCCTAAGGCCGGTATAAGGTTTTTATCAATAGCTGCACCGCCTTCTTCTGTTGCAGCGTACCTTCCCGAAGTCCGAAATCCGCAATCCGTCTATTTCTTCTCCCTGTCCAGCCATATGCTGGCAATCACGCTGATTGTAATAAGTACTGCACCTGTGATTCCGAGAAAAGAAAGATTTTCTCCCAGCAGGAAGAAGGAAAAAATGGCGGTGAAAACGGGGCAGGTGCACTGGATGAGGGCTGCTGTCCTGGCGGAAATATGGGAAAGGGCGTAGTTCTGGAGTGCGAAGCCTGTGAGACTGCAGAGGATTCCGAGATAAAGGGTAATGAGCCAGGCTTCGGCGGATGTTTCCCGGGGCCGGTAGTCATTTTCGAAAAGAAGGGCCGGAATGAGGGCCACGATCAGGGAGACTCCGATCTGGAGGGCGGTGAGGGTCAGGGGTTCAATCCGTTCCAGGGATTTCGCCCCGAAAACGAGGGATCCTGCCATAAGGGCTGCGGCTCCCAGGGTAAAGATTTCTCCCGTTCCAAAGTTTCCCAGTCCTCCTCTGGCGCAGAGGAGGTAAAGTCCCAGGGTGGCTCCCAGGAGGACGGGGATGTATTTCCACCTCAGTTTTTTATGGTAAACGGCCCAGGCCAGAAGGGGTGTAATGACTACGGAAAGGGACCGGAGAAAGGCAACGGAAGTGGCAGCCGTCAGGGTCAGGGCAATATTTCCACAGACATAGCTGAAGGAAACGCAGAGGCAGGGCAGGAGCCAGTCCCGAATCCGCGCTTTTTTCACGGCGGGAATGATTTTCCGTCCGGCCATGAGGAGGAGCAGCAGGAGGGCAATCCCATAGCGGCAGGAAAGGAGTGTGTATACGGGGATTTCATCGAAGGCGATTTTGGAAATGGGGTCGCCAAAGCCGTAGAGCAGGGACTGCAGGATCATGGATAGATGGGGAATCATGGGGCACCTCCTTTCTTCTGATTTTCTATATTTTATAAAAGGGAATATGTCTTTTCAAGGAAATTGTATGGGAAGCATGGGAGTTCCCGGTTACCGGTTTCCAGTTCGTGGGATTGCTTCGCTGCGTTACGCATGGGCGCTTTTGTGTCTACCGGCATTCTTTCCATGGATAGCCCCCTTCACCCTTCGGGAGCTTCCCCCGTTGGGGGAAGCGGGACGAAAGTGCCGGGAAAGTTTACTGTCGAAAGTGCAGTTCGTCCTCTCAGTCTGCTTCGCAGACAGCTCTCCTATCGAGGAGAGCCTTTTCGCATGACGATTGCGTCATTTGTCACAAGATTGTTTCGTCAGTCAGTCTCATCTGTGCCT
>NZ_JAZASU010000166.1:0-2453 GCF_036343215.1 Dialister sp. | reverse complement strand
GACGCGCGGGACTTAAAATCCCGTGGTGGCAACATCGTACCGGTTCGACCCCGGTCGCCGGCATATATGGAAGTTTAGCTCAGCTGGGAGAGCATCTGCCTTACAAGCAGAGGGTCATAGGTTCGAACCCTATAACTTCCAGTATAAAGTGTTTTCAGTAGCCGCCGCAAAACATGCTTGCATGTTTTTGCGAGCGGATATTAGAAAACCTCAAGTGATGAAAAAGGACGCGAAGCGGCCTTTGAATCACTTGAGCTTTGCGAAGCAAAGACTTTATACGTCAGGTTTGACGTTAACAATATCGCGTGTGCGTGTAGCTCAGCTGGATAGAGCACTTGGCTACGGACCAAGGTGTCGGGGGTTCGAATCCTCTCACGCACGTGTCTGGGAATCGCTCGAAGGCTTATGTTTTAAGGCTTTCGAGCGTTTCTTTTACATGAAGAGGGCTGCTCCACTGTGCTCCACTAAAGTGCTCCGCTGGTGGAAATCTACAATATTGCTGCTTTCTTCTGAAATCTTTTCGAGCGGAGCGGTAATATCCTCGTCGTCCTGCAGCTTCAGGTAGTCGAGGGTCTGCTTTAGTGTCGCATGGCCTGCATATTTCTGTACAGCTGTGAGCGGCATCCCCGCCTTGTACATATTGGTCAGGGCTGTCTGCCGGGCATCGTGCGGCGATTTCATTTCCGTCATGCCGATTTTTTTGCAATACTTCTCCAGCTTCGGTGCAAAGCAGCGGTCGGTGCAGAAGGTAATCTCATTTTGGAACTTCCGTAGAAATACGAAATCGTCATTAGCTGAGGGAAAACCGGCTTCCCGGTTCATCTTCAGTATTTCCTGAAAAATATTCCTGCATTTCCTGTTAAGCAGCAGTTCCCGGTCGCCACAGGGCGTCTTGCAGTGATCTAAGACTACACATCCCTTCGATTTCCCTTTTTCATCGACATCATCCACCAGTTCTCGCTGGACATGGACATACATCTTTTCATTCCGCTTGAAGAAGTCGCCATGGGGCGGAAAAGGGCTTAATCCGAAAATGATCACAGAAAACGAATGAGACTGAAAAACCGCATAAATAAAGGCTTCCCAAAATCTGGAGAGCTGAAAGTCGCGGTATTGCTGCCTTTCCCATTTTCTGGGGAAATCCGGAGAGGCTGAAAACTGCCGATTTTTCTTAATCCGGCGACTCCCCAAAATCTGGGGAGCTGAAACCCGCGCGGACACTGCTTTTCCCAAAATCTGGTTAAAAACGGCAGATTCGAATCGGCAAATCCGGGAGGATAACAGGATACGCAAAAAGTTGCATTCTGTAGCTTTTTTCGGAAGCGGAATCCCCACGGGATTCCGGAGAGGGCAGGGGCCCTCTGACCTTATCGAATTGACACTAATCGGGAAAATTTCCGCGAAGAAAAGGTGGCGTCATTTTGACGCCACCAGTAACAGAAAATGGCGTCAAAATGACGCCATTAGTGTTTCGTGTGCGAAAAAAATCACTCCTCCAGCCGGATCCCGTCCAGTATTTTCACAAACTCCTCCTTCTCCAGATTGTATGGCGCCGAAATGTAGGTGACGAGCTTCCTGTCCTGGTCGATCATGAACAGTGAGCTATAGTAGTCTTTGGTGTCCGATTTCAGGAAGATCACTTCTTTGCCATTCCAGGTGAAATCCTCCCGGCGGACATGCTCTGAGTTCACGGAGAAGTCCGTGTTCAGGAGCGATACAGAGACCTCAATTTCATCAGCTCCGTTTTTGTAGTCATGGACTCTGATCAGGCTTCCGTCATTTTCGAAGGAAGGCGTGTATCCTGCCGGAATGTAGGATAATGAAAAGGCGGGAACATAATTCTCAATATTTTCATCCTGAACCTGTACATCGGCAAATGACCGGCCCCATTCGATGATGGCCTGGCCCGCTATTGCAAGGATTCCCGGGTTGCAGAGCAGGATGACAAGAGCAAATCCAGCTGCAATTCCAACAGATGAACGGACGAGATTTCGCCTTCTCGCTTTTTTCTCTGCCCGTCCGGCGAGCGTCGGGACATAGGAGGCTTCTATCTGGCTGGTGCCTTCGTGCGTCTGCTTCCATTCAGAATAATATTTTTCCTCCGCTGAAGCGCGCAGGCTGATCAATTCCCTGATCCGGGCGTTTTCATTCTTCATCTCTCATCATCTCCCTGATCTTAAGCTGTGCCATCCGGATGCGCTTGTCCACCGTTCGGACTGGGATATCCAGCATCTTTGCAATGTCTCCCCGCCTGTGGCCGTAGTAATAGCGGAGGATAAGGATTTCGTAGCTGATTTCCGGAAGGGCGGAAAGAAGCCGCATGGCCTCAAGCTCTTGCTCATTGCATTCCGCCATCCATTCCGGATCATCCTTTACAAACGGGCTCGGTATGACCAGGGTTTCCAGTTCCTGACCGGACAGGTGCTTCTGCTCCCGCAGGATGTTCAGGCTGG
>NZ_JAZASU010000165.1:0-2477 GCF_036343215.1 Dialister sp. | reverse complement strand
TGCCCTTGAATTCTTTAAAGAAAATGCAGTTCCCGGAGAGCGCTTTAAATTTACGATCGATCGTGTAGGACAGGAGAAACTGGATGAAACGATATGGAATGCTTTTGAGGGAAATTAGCAGAAGGATCCTTCTTATGTTGTTTTGCGCCATGCTGCTTGGCGGATGCGCTGCTCCGAAAAAGGTGGATACGAAGGCAGAGGGAGAATCCACTGCTGTACCCCAAAAAGTGATCGCATTGTCAAAATCCAATGCGGAGCTTTGGCTCCTTGCCGGTGGAAGCCTTATCGGAACGAGCGAGGATGCCATGGAACTTGCGGGCATATCACCGGAAACGGTCTCTCTTGGCGATATGGATCATGTCAGCCTGGAAGCAATCGTCGGACTGGAACCGGATCTGATCATCCTTTTTTCAACCGATCCGGCGCAGAAAGCATTGGGAGAAGCAGCGGAAGAAATCGGCATTCCGGTCTTCTATACGAATATTGACTCTTTTGAAGACTACAGGGAAGTGATGCTCTCCTTTACACAGATGACCGGTCGGGAGGACCTGTACCGGAAAAACGTGGAGGAAGTTGATGCGCAGATTGAGGATATCCGTACCATGGTGCCGGAAGACGGAGGCGGAACGTACCTGCTGCTGCATGTCTCCGCGACAAAAAGCAAGGTGGAAAAGAATGATTACTTTGCCAGCGAAATACTGAATGATCTTGGGCTTACCAATATCGCATCTGACACCGGCGATTTTGATGAGCTGTCCATGGAACAGATTGTGGTGAGTGATCCGGACTACATTTTTGTTGTGCCAAGGGGAGATGAAGAAAAAGCCAGTGCCGCATTCGATGAATTGTTTCGATCTCATCCTGCGTGGGAGTCTCTGAAGGCGGTCAAAAACGGGCGGTTTTATCTTCTTTCCAAAGAACTGTTCGGCCTGAAACCGAACGGAAGATGGGCAGAAAGCTACAGGCAGGCATATGAGCTGCTATATGGAGAATAATGCGCAAATACTTTTTTCCGGTTGTTATATTGATCAGTTTAATTATGTTAGCGCTCCTGGCAGGAAACAGCGCTGTCAGGACAAAAGATTTTCTGGGAGTTCTCAGCGGTGGAGGGACAGACGGCCATAAGATGATCTTATATCAGGTAAGACTGCCAAGAATTGCAGCGGCAGTGTTCTCTGGAGCCGGTCTGTCCGTTTCCGGCTTTCTTCTGCAGGGCAGTCTGGATAACCGGATTGCTTCTCCGGGAATTTTGGGCATCAATAATGGTGCAGGTCTTTTTGTCCTGCTGTCTGCCTGCTTTTTTCCTTTTCAGGCTGCCATGAAATGCCTGATGGCTTTTTTGGGGGCACTCCTCGTCACATTTATGGCATATGGTCTGGCTGCAAAAACAGGAATGTCCAAAACATCAGTAGTACTTGCGGGAGTAGCAGTTTCCGCCCTGTGCGCGTCTATCATTGACATTATGATCTCCTGGAGACCGGAGATAGTCGCGGATAAGACAGCTTTCCAGATCGGAGGGTTCGCGGCTGTATCTGCAATGATGGTTTCATTTGGTGCCCCGGTAATTGCGTTCGGACTGCTTGCCGCTTTCGTAACCGCACCATCTATGGACATTCTCCGCCTGGGAGATGAAACTGCACATGGACTGGGTCTGAATACGAGAAGATACAGGGGGCTGTGTGTCTTTTGCTCGGCACTTCTTGCCGGAGCAGCCATCAGTATGGGAGGACTCATTGGATTTGTCGGACTAATCGTTCCAAACTGCGTCCGCAGCTTATGGAGAGGAAATGCAAAACCGGCCGTTTTTTTCTGCGCTGTTTACGGGGCTCTCTTATTATTGCTGTGCGATACACTTTCCCGCATGGTAGTATTCCCGTACGAACTGCCATGTGGTCTTTTTTTGAGTATTGCCGGTGCACCCTTTTTGATTTTGACTTTGATAAGAAAGAGAAAGAGGCTGGGAGCAGATTGATTACGATCAGGAATATGGAAACATCATACCCCCAGGGGAAATCCTTTCGGATTGATGAAGTCTGTTTTGAGAAAGGCCGGATCACCTCCATCCTGGGCAGAAATGGTTGCGGAAAGACGACGCTGCTTCGGACGATGACTGGATTTCTCCCTTACCGGGGCAGTATAGAAATCGACGGAAAAGAGTGCAGAGATTATACAGGGCTTGAAAGAGCACAAAAAGTCGCGTATCTTCCACAGATTATGAAAGCGGTAAAAATGGATGTGGAATCATTGGTGGAACATGGCAGGTTCCCATGGCACGGCAGTTTTCGCAGAATGTCCGTGTCGGATAAAAATGTGATTGAGAATGCGCTGGAAATGACACATATGACTTCACTGAAGGCACGGGATCTGACTGAACTGTCAGGAGGAGAATTACGGCGGGCTTACCTGGCAATGGTAATTGCCCAGAATACCGAAATGATTTTGCTCGATGAGCCCACGACGTATATGGATATAGAAAG
>NZ_JAZASU010000164.1:0-2570 GCF_036343215.1 Dialister sp. | reverse complement strand
TGTGTCAAGCTTTCCGCGCATTAAAATTTAAAATTAATAAATTAAAAAGCGTATCCTGCTGGATACGCTAAAATAGGGTTATGTAATTGTCTGTTTTTAGGAGTAAATCCTTAAGTGTGTGCCATTACCCGAAGTTCGGGGAGGTGTCGCCGTAGGCGACGGAGGGGGCTGTACTATCATTCAAGTCGAAAATGAGCTAAAAGGTAAACTTATCCCCAGGGAGCTCCGCCGAAGGCGGTGAAGGAACGAACCGCACCGATGAGGAAAATTTTGCCCGGCATAAATGGGAGCCAAAGGCAGAATCAAAAATGCGGCACCTTCTACTGCTGCGCCGCACCTTCCCTAACCCCTAATCCCCAATCCCTAATTCCTTTTGCGGATGAACTGCACTTTCGACTATAAATTGTACTTGTCGAACATGCACGCCAAAGGCCGCCGGCGGAGCCGGCTATATAAGATTGGTTCGCGAAGCGAACCATATCCTTCCCGACAACCCCGGCCATCCCCGAGATTCCCGATCATTCCCGATTCAAAGTTTCTACACCTGAAAATCCCCATATAAAAAGGGGCGCCCTTTCATTTCAAGGCGCCCACCTTCCCGCAGTCCGCAATCCGAAATCCGTCTTTCCCTCACAGCACCGCGTCCAGCAGTCCTTTCACTCCTCCGACGCGATAGGCCTCTTTGTACGGCCCTATTTCCTCCCGCATCATGGCATCCAGTGCCTGCATGCCCATGAATTCCACCGGCGCTTTGTCATCGGTGAAGATATTTTCTCCCTGATGATGAGGAATCGCATGCTGACGGACCTGGCCCATGAGTTCCCGAAGGTCTTTGTCTTTCAGGGCCAGCCGGTTCCTTTCAAATTGTCCGGAAAGGGACGAATCATTCCAGGCATAGACTTCCCGGTTCGTCTGGTCCGGCACATCGGCGGTATAGACTTTCGAAAAAGCAGTGCCCATGGAATTTAAAAGATATTCATTGATTTCCCCCTCGCCATTCGTTTTGAGGTTCATATTCACCACCATGACGCCGTCCGGAGAGAGATGGTCCCGGACCAGTCCGAAAAATTCCCGGCTGCTCATCTGGAAGGGAATGGTAATATCCTGATAGGCATCGACCAGGATGACATCGTATGTTTTGTCCGTTCCCGCAAGAAAGGCCCTTCCATCGTAAGTGGTTACCGGAATATCCGAAGGGAGGTCGAAATATCTGTGAGAAAGTCCTGTGATGGCTTCATCGATTTCCACTCCTTCAATGGAAGCTTTCGGGAAATACTTCCTGCACTGGGAGGCAAAAGTGCCCGTCCCCATGCCGAGGATGAGGATTTTCGGATTTTCTTTCGACTGGATTCCGGCCAGCACCGGGCCGGCCAGGGCATAATCGTAGTACATTCCCGTCAGTTCATCCCCCTTCATGCGGATGGACTGGACACCGAAAAGGACATTGGTGGAAAGGATCGTACTTTTTGGCGTATCCCGCACCTGAAGGTAATTGTACATGGATTCCCCTTCATAGGTGAGTCCGTCTTCCCAGAAAGCAAAATGACCGGAAGAGCCGAAAATGGAAGCCGCTGCAAAAATGAGGACTCCCAGCGCCAGAGGCCCTTGATTTCCTCCTCTGGAAATAAAGTAAATGAGACCTATGACGAGAAGGACTCCTGAAAAAATGAGAAAAGTCACCGCCGTTCCTGCGGCAGGAATGGTGACAAAAGTAGGAAGAAAAGTCCCGATAATGGAACCGATCGTATTGCAGGCCCCCAGCATACCTACGATGGAACCCGTAGAATCCAGCGAATTCACCGCATATTTCACAAGAGACGGAGTGACCGTGCCCAGGAGAAATAAAGGAAATACGAAAAGCACGAGACAGGTCAGAAAGGACGCCCAGATCAGAAGATGAATATCGATAGCCACAATCAGAATTCCTGCAATCGCCATGATGATATATTTTCCCACCAGCGGAATCAGGGCAATCCAGACAGCAGCAATAATCAGCCGCCGATACAGTCTGGCCGGGTCCGGATCTTTGTCGGCCAGCCGCCCGCCCCACACATTTCCCAGAGCCATGGCAATCATAATGGTCCCGATAATCATGGTCCAGACAATCTGGGACGAAGAAAAATAAGGAGCCATGAGCCGGGAAGCTCCGAGTTCCACAGCCATGACAGCCATTCCGGCAAAAAATTCCGTAGCATAGAGGAAATATCGATTCCGAAGTATCGGCGCCGTGCCCCTTTCCATCGTAACTACCTCCCGTCATTTTTCTTCATTATAGCGGGGGAGAGATTTTCTGTCTAATAGAGCCTTTATATGGGAAATAAATTTCAGGGCTGAGTATCTTAAACTTTAAAATCTAATCTTCCCGGTAACCCCGATCATCCCCGAGATTCCCGACTATTCCCGATTCAAAAGTCTTCGAAGATGCAAGTTTCCGTCAAATACAAGCAGTAAAAGTTTAATAAAATTCTAATGATACAAATCGCGTTTTTTGCTACTATACCGGTGGAGCGAATGAAAGGGCCCCTGAAGAAATCCCTCATCACCCGGATGTACAAAATCGATCGAGCCGG
>NZ_JAZASU010000163.1:0-2570 GCF_036343215.1 Dialister sp. | reverse complement strand
GGGAATTTGCCGAAGGCCAATGCTGCACTCGGAACTCGGAACTTCCATGCGGGTTATTTTCCTCCCCCCTCAGTCTGCTTCGCAGCCAGCTCCCCCAGGGGGGAGCCTGACCAAAAGTCGGCGAAGCCGCCAGCTCCTTCAAGAAGCCTCATTATCCGGCAGGCAATCGATTCCAATAAAAAATCCACAGTCTCTTTGGACCGTGGATTATTCATAGTGTGTCCACATGCGTATGATTTTGACAGTACCCTCATACCGGATTCCCTTATATTCACAGGGTTCCCGGAAGACCTGATACACCAGACGATGCTGCAGATTGATTCGTCTGGAGAAATAGCCCTGAAGATTACCAACCAGTCCCTCATATCGGGGCGGCACGCGAAATGGATCCTCCCGAAGGATTTCCACCAGCTTCCTGGCCTTTCCATCCAGATGGGATGACTTCAGGTGGGAAATATCCTTCACTGCCTGCTTCGTATAGACGATATGAAACATTACCAGTCGACCTCTTCCTCAGGAATACAATCCTCAATGGGCGTCTCCCCGCCTTCACGGATAGAATCCACCATACCCGGGACACTGGCCAGGTACAAAGTTTCCTGAATGGCCTTCCAATCATCCTCAGAAATCAGCACTCCATTCTTTCCCTTCGTATTCGTAATCGTTACAGGCTCGGAATTCTCATTTACCTCATTCAGCAGCTGATAAATATTCTGCCTTGCCTTCGTTACACTGATAGCCGTCATAAGAATCACCTCCTGAGTTCAGTATAACGTACGCAGTTACGTACGTCAATATTTTTTGCTCGCATATAAGTTCCCAGTTACCAGATTTCCATCCGCCTGCGGCCTTCCATCCCTCCCCCCTCAGTCGCCTTCCGCCAGCTCCCCCAGGGGGGAACCTTTTCGCTATAGACACAAACGTAAGCCACGACCGTAGACAGGCTCTCCCTGGGGAACACCGCGAAGCGGTGAGAGGGGAGCGACGGGAATTTGCCGAAGGCCAATGCTGCACTCGGAACTCGGAACTTCCATGCGGGTTATTTTCCTCCCCCCTCAGTCTGCTTCGCAGCCAGCTCCCCCAAGGGGGAGCCTTTTCGCTATTGACCATAAAGCAAGCCCTGCCCGGCGTCAGGCCCTCCTCGATAGGAGGGCTCCACGATAGCGGTGGGAGGGAACATGTCGAAACGGTATTCATCTCTGTCGACAAAAATCCATCAGCATACTAGCCCTGCCAATTGACTCAAACGTAAGCCACGACCGTAGGCAGGCTCTCCCTGGGGAGAGCTCCGCGACAGCGGTGAGAGGGGACTTAAGAAAGTGTGCTAAACGGTCAACATCTCAACTCGACGCTAATGATACTCTCGTCGAATTCCTCCCCCCTCAGTCTGCTATCGCAGACAGCTCCCCCAAGGGGGAGCCTTTTCCTTCAGTGGCACATATGAGGCTAACTGACGAAACATACCTGGGACAAAAGACACAAACGGTAAAACGCAGGCTCTCCCTTGGGAACACCGCGAAGCGGTGAGAGGGGAGTAACGGGAATTTGCCGAAGGCCAATGCTGCACTCGGAACTCGGAACTTCCATGCGGGTTATTTTCCTCCCCCCTCAGTCTGCTACGCAGCCAGCTCCCCCAAGGGGGAGCCTTTTCATTATTGACTCATACGTCAGCCATGCCCGGCGGCAGGCTCTCCCTCGGGAGAGCTCCGCGATAGCGGTGAGAGGGGAGCGACGGGAAATTGCCGAAGGCCAATGCTGCACTCGGAACTCGGAACTTCTATGCAAGTCATTTCGCCCCCTCAGTCCGCTTCGCAGCCAGCTCCCTAAAGGGAGAGCCTGACCATCCTTGTTTCCAATCAAAAACCCGGAGAAGATTCTCCGGACTTTTTCATCCATGTTTCACATTGAGTTCATTCATCAGCGCATTCTGAAGGAGATTGGAGAAATTCACATTTCTCTCTTTAGCCAGGGTATCCAGCCACCGGGGAATGGTCAGTGTCTTTTTCACCGCTCTGGTATCGTTATGTTTCCGATACTCCAGCGTATCAGCCCGGATGAGGGAAATAAAAGACCTCTTTGGCACGGAAATAGATTCAGAATCTGATGGAACAGGAATGGAATCCCCATTCTCCTCTGCGTCCCAGAGCCACAGATTCAGAGCATCTTCAGCCAAATCAAATGCTTCTGCCAAAGATTCTCCCTCACTATGGACATGGGGAAAATCCGGAAATGAAATCAGGAAATGACCGTCGTCTTCAGTAAACACAGCGGGATAGATGTATTTCATAAGAACCTCCTCGATTTATATCTATGATATTAGCACGTATTTATACGTATGTAAATCATACGTATAAGTTCCCAGTTTCCAGTCTTTCCACCTTCCATCCCTCCCCCCTCAGTCTGCTTCGCAGCCAGCTCCCCCAGGGGGGATAATGGCACACACTTAAGGATTTACTCCTAAAAACAGACAATTACATAACCCTATTTTAGCGTATCCAGCAGGATACGCTTTTTAATTTATTAATTTTAAATTTTAATGCGCGGAAAGCTTGACACAATGGAAAAAATAT
>NZ_JAZASU010000162.1:0-2606 GCF_036343215.1 Dialister sp. | reverse complement strand
TATATGAATCGCCTTTGTATCTTTCCAGTATTTTCAGAAGACGGCAAACTGGATAGCAGCACCCTGTATCTTTTGAATCATGTGAAGACATTGTTCCGTAAGATTGTCTTTGTGGTGAACGGCGAATTGGAAGAGATGGGTACCGCGGCTTTATGCGGATTTTCAGATTGCGTTTTCTTCCGACCGAACGAGGGATACGATGCCGGCGCCTGGCAATATGCCTTGCTGCATCTGCTTTCCCAAGAGGAACTGCAGGAATATGATGAACTTTTTTTCCTCAATGATACCTGTTTCGGACCTGTCGGTTCGATAGACAAAGCAGTTGAGGAGATGGAGAACAGAAACTTAGACCTGTGGGGGCTTACGGAATATCATCTCGACGAAATCCCCTACAATCACATTCAATCCTTTTTCCTCTGCTTCTCCAAGCATCTTTTTTCGTCTGATGTCTTTTGGAAATATTGGGAAGAGACGGAATTCAATGTTCATTCAAAAAGCTTCCTGATTGCGACGTTCGAACTGGAGCTTACCCATTATTTTGAAGAAAGAGGATTTCGGACAGGTGCCTTTTCTTCAGATTGCGGACACAGCTTGTATTCCAACCCAATCCGATTTCTGGAGGAAGGGGTTCCTTTCGTAAAAAAGAAATCTTTCAATCCTTCCGGACACTATATCACGTCAGCGGAATACCGAAAACTGATGAAGCGACTGTCTGAAATTGGCTATCCGGTCTCTGTTATTCGGGAGTATATGCAGAAGAAAAAATGGGATGAGGGAGCTTTCGCAGAAGAACTTCCTACTCCGGAGCAGCACAAAGCGACAGAGGAAGTCCTGAAATGGGTGAAAAAGTTTGACCGTGTTCTTTTTTATGGAGACACAACAGAAGGCTCATATATCATTCGGAAGGCTGATGTGAAAGACAAGGCTTTCGTGATTTCGGATGGGTGCTATGCAACAGATCACATCGGTGAATTCCCGGTGATTCCGGCAAGCCGGGTGGCTGATGATGACTCCGGTCTCGTAATCATGCTTCGCCCCAGGCATTGGAAAAGCATAACGCCAGTTCTTCAGGAGAAGGGCATCCCGTCAGAAAATATCTTCTATTACTGGAATGGAAACGAGCAGGATTAGGTAATCTTCTTGCATAATATGTGAGAAGAAGGTGATTTTCCTCATAAAATGTGATGACTGATCAAAGCAGACAATACCAAAACTATATCAGCCGCCAGGAAAATTACAAAGTCATTGTCTACGGCATCGGCGGGACGCTGAAGGACGCAATCGGCTATATCCGCCTGCGCTTTGACATCGTCGGGTGTTCTGACAGCAATCCGGCAAAGGAGGATAATGATGTCATTCCCGACATTCCGTTTTATGAGAAGGCGGAACTGTCTTCCGCAGACTATGATTACATCCTGATCGTCAGCGCAGCGGATTCTGAAATTAAAGAGGATCTGATCCGGCACTTCCATATTCCGGAAGAGAAGCTCCTGCTGCGGAACCAGTGGGACAGGATGGTTTTTCATTATTCATATGGTGAAAAAAATCCGGACAAAACTTTCTATGTACTGTCTAAGCCTATTCGGAAGAGGAACGGAATCTACTCGATCAATTTCAGCTTTCTTGATCAGCTGGAGCGAATAGAAAAAGCGGGATATATTCCGGTCATCGACATGCAAAACTTTGAATCCCAGTATTTGCTGCCGGAGCAGGTTGGTACAGTCAATGCATGGAATCAGTTTTATGAACCCCTGTCCTCCTTTACAGTCGACGAGGTATATCGGAGCAGAAATGTAATTGCGGGTTTTGACAGCAATTACTATGTTGAGGATTTTGAGAAAAAATATAATTACCAGGAATGCAAGACTGTCTATCAAAAATATTTTCATCTGAATTCGGAAATGAAAGCAACTGTTAAAGCCGAGTATGATAGGTTGTTTCCAGGGAGGGGAAAAGTCCTGGGCGTTCTCTTCCGGGGGACGGATATGAATGCTCTCCATCTGCCTCATCATGCCATTCAACCGTCCATTCAGGAAATGATTGAGATTGTGAGAAGGCGGAAGGCTGAGTGGGGGTGCAATTCCATATATCTGACCACGGAATCCGAAGAAGCCGTGCAGGCCTTTTCACAGACATTCGGAGATGCGGTTTTCTATACTGACCAGGCCCGCTTTTCTGATACGGGAGACAAGTGGCTGGCGAATATTCATTTTGAACGGGAGAATGATCCCTATCTTCGAGGGAAAGAGTATATTACGACCATATCCCTTCTTTCTTTGTGCAACTGTATAGCGGGCGGAATCTGCGCGGCCAGCCTGTGTGCCCCTTTGCAGAAAGAAGGGGAGTACGAGCACATAGAATTCGTAAACAAGGGCTATTTCTGATCGGGCGGCGATGCTATGACTCTGAAGGAATTTCCTGATCAAGACATTTTAGATAGAGAGACTATTTTCCTGCTGAGTGCTTCCTCTTCGTCAGCAGCAGGTTTTGAAAAGTCATATCCTGACCATCAATGTTCCTTCATCGACACTTCCGGTCACGTTCCGCTCGACTTTTCGCCCATCCGTGAGACCATCGGGCGGGGAGAGGGCTTTTCCATAATTATT
>NZ_JAZASU010000161.1:0-2618 GCF_036343215.1 Dialister sp. | reverse complement strand
GTGGAACCAGATCATGGCGGAAGTTAATCTCCTTCTCCCTGGCTTTATTGATGAACAGGATATTGAAGAGCTTTCATTAAGCCGATAAAAATAATTTACACAAAATGCTTGACAGTCCCATGTGCGCGCCACCTGCACTTATCACTTACCACTTTTCACTTATCACTACTTACTAATCGCTAGCAACTAACTGCTAACTGCTAATCACCGGCGCCCTGTGGGCGCCATCGAAAGGAGTCTTACAATATGGAGGATGTGAAGGATCTCATCGGACGGCTCATGGACCGCGTGGACAGTGCCGTGGACAATGCCACGGGAAACTATTCCGATGGGGAGCTGAAGCGGCAGATCAATGCCATTTACAGTATTTACGCCAGCATTGTAGGCTCGGAGCATATCATCGTGCAGGCCAGCCGCTACAATGCACTGAAATATATTCATGATGAAAATCCAAGAATCCGCCTCATAGGCCTGGAGCGTCTCATTCTGGAAAGCAAGGATTACGTCCGTACGCCTCTGGATGAGGAAATACCGGGCATTCTGGACCAGCTGGAGGATAAACTGGCGGAAATGCTGGCCCGTCAGGCCGTGGAACGGCAGCTGGAGGAAAAAATTGCCGACCGCCTGGAGGAAAGACATCAGGAGTATGTCAATGAAATCCGCCAGGAAATCATCGACGAAGAAACGGAACCCGCTGAATCGCCTTCGGCAAAGCATAAAATGGAAAAACTGGAAGCCCTGGACAAAGTGAAATTGACCAGTACCATCATGCAGATTGTGCGGCCCCGGAGTCTGTCGGAAATCGTGGGACAGGACCGGGCCGTGAAAGCCCTGGCTTCCAGGATTGCCTCTCCCTATCCCCAGCACCTCATTCTTTACGGACCTCCCGGAGTTGGTAAAACCACGGCAGCCCGGCTCGTCCTGGATGAAGCCAAAAAACTGCCCTATACCGCTTTTGGTGAAAATGCGCCCTTTGTGGAATGTGACGGCACGACGCTCCGCTGGGATGAAAGAGATATCACCAATCCATTGATAGGCTCCGTTCATGATCCGATTTACCAGGGGGCAAGAAGAGATCTTGCCGATGACGGGATTCCGGAACCCAAACCGGGCCTTGTCACCGACGCCCACGGGGGGATTCTCTTCATCGATGAAATTGGAGAACTGGACCCCATGATGCTGAATAAACTGCTGAAAGTCCTCGAAGATAAAAGGGTGTATTTCGAATCCGCCTATTATGACGAAGAAGATCCGGCAGTGCCCGATTACATCCGGAAACTTTTCAGGGAAGGAGCCCCGGCCGATTTCATATTGATTGGCGCCACCACGAGACAGCCGGAAGAAATCAATCCGGCCATCCGGTCCCGGTGCGCGGAAGTATTCTTCGAACCTCTTCAGCCGGACCATGTAATGGAAATTGTGAGCCATGCGGCAGAAAAGCTGAAAGTGATTCTGGAAAAAGGAGTGGCAGAGCTCATCAGCACCTATACCATGGAAGGAAGAAAAGCAGTTTCCCTCCTGACCGATGCCTTTGGCCTTGCGGTTTATGAAGCGGGAAGCGCGGAAAACGTCCATATTTCCCTGGACCTCATGAAACGGACCGCCCAGGCCAGCCGCCTTTCCCCCTGGCTTTCGAGAGCTGTGACGAAAGAGCCAAAAATCGGCCATATTTACGGCCTTGGCGTAGCCGGTTACTGGGGAAGCACCATTGAAATCGAGGCCGCTGCCTTCCCGGCCAGGGAAAAAGGGCATGGAAAAATCCGTTTCAATGATACGGCAGGATCCATGGCCAAAGATTCCGTAGCCACGTCGGCTGCCGTAGTGCGGGAATTGACAGGAAAAGATCTTTCCGATTATGACCTTCATGTCAATATTATCGGCGGAGGAAATATTGACGGCCCCTCGGCGGGCTGTGCCATCACCTGCGCCATCCTTTCGGCATTGGAAAAAATCCCTCTCCGTCAGGAATATGCAGTAACCGGAGAAGTTTCCCTCTCGGGAGAAGTCAAGCCTGTGGGCGGCGTGGCGGAAAAAGCCTTCGGCGCCCGTCAGGCAGGACTCAGGGGACTCTTCGTGCCTGAAGAAAACAAAACCGATGTGGATCCCAAAACGGCAGGACTGGAAGTCATTCCCGTGAAAACGGTGAGGGAAGTGCTGGAAAGGCTGCTGCTGAAATGATTCTGCCCTTGAAAAATCATGAAGGGAATCGTTATTCGTGAATGTGGACGTCCGGAAATATGTACAGGCGTCCATTTTTCATGAAAATTTTTAGCAGGTACACCTATGAATGATCCGGGACCCGAAGCCCTGATGTCTGCGGAAAATCGCAGCAAAAAAGCCGCCTGCCACGATTTGTGACAGACGGCTTTGAGTTTGACAGGAACAATGACGGGTAAAAGGGCTCAGTGATCAGAAGTATCCATTCCTTTGAAATCCATATACAGGCCCGCTTCCAATTCTGACGCGGGCCGCCATGAATGCGAACGGATGCCGGAGAACAAAAAAAGCCCGAACCTTTCGGTTCGGGCTTTTGGGCATAAGAAAACCCTCCTTTTGAAACATCTGGATGGCTTTTGCCAGGTTTCCGTATGTGCGGCTCAATCGGTGCAGAAATCGTT
>NZ_JAZASU010000160.1:0-2692 GCF_036343215.1 Dialister sp. | reverse complement strand
CATTTCTGATGAAAACTGTGTATAAAAATGGCCCGCCATCCAATTTGATGCGGGCCTCCTTCACTGAGAACTGTGAACTGAGAACTGATAACTTTATAAACTCCGGCTATTCAATATTTTGTGTAATTATTGTACAGCCCCTTTCCATCAGCGGCCTTTGGCCGCGGGGTTGGGAATCTCGGAACTGGGAAATTCAATGGGACCTATATAAAAATGCGCGGCTTCATGAGTTGTGCCGCGCCACCGCCCCGAGTCCCGATGTCCCGATTCCCGGACGATTTACAGTTTCGAAGACAGCTGAAAATGCAAAGTTTCAAAGAATCCGGTTTTATACAGCAAGGAGATTGACTATGGATGAAATGAAGAAGGAAATAGAAAAAATGATGAGAGCGGATTACCGTACTTTCGTGAAGGCTCTGGTATCCATCGAGACCGGGGAGGAGGATCCGGATTTGCTTTCTGAAATGGTGGAGAAGTATATGAAGTCTGAGGACTGGATGCTCATCGATCCTCATTTCTACTATTATGGGGACCCCGAAATGGCCTGGAAAGAGGGGTGGGAGTGGTAAGTATAGGGATTGGGGATGAGGATTTGGGGATTGGGGAAGGTGCGGCGCAAATTTATTGAGCGCTGCTTTTTTGATGCTGCCTTCGGCCCTCATTTAAGATGAGTAAAATTTTCCTCATTTGTGCGGTTCCCCCTCACCCGCTTCGCGGGAGGATGGGGTTACCTTTTAGTTCATTTTCGACTTGTACGATCGTACAGCCCCTCCGTCAGCTGCGCTGACACCTCCCCGAACTTCGGGGGGCCTGGAGGGGAGCCTTACCGCGATTGGATAGTGGCATTTCGATGAAATTGGTTCGTCAGTCAGCCTCGTATGTGCCTTGTGACGAAAGATGAACCCACCCGCCTTCGCTCCGCTCAGGCACCCTCCCAAAACTTGGGAGGGCTTGACCGATAGCATGCTTTGCGGTTCCCTCATTTTCGACTTGAACGGGTAGTGCAGGGGAAGCACTAATCATCCTATCCGTCACTTCGTGACACCTTTCCTATCTAGGAAAGGTTGATCGGCGGCGGCCTTTGGCCGCGGGGATTCTATCTCCTGCCCTTTCAGGCCCTTCGGGCCAGCTTCCCCGAGGGGAAGCCTGACCGGGAAGCTTTTGAGGCATTTGTCGCGGGATTGGTTTGTCAGTCGGCCCTGTTTGTGCCTTGTGCGATTGAACAACCTTTCCGCCTTCGCTGCGCTCAGGCACCTTTCCAAGCTTGGAAAGGTGGTGCCCTGCAGCATGCTTTGGGATTTCCTCATTTGGGGCTTGAATGGGTAGTGTGGAGAATTAAGAGGCTCGCATGGAAGTTCCGGGTTCCGAGGGGGTTCATTAGTACGTTACGGTTGTGACTCTTGTGTCATTTTGCATTCTTGCGATAGATAGCCCCGCAACACCTGCTTCGCGGGAGCTTCTCCCGCAGGGGGACGCGGGGAACCTGGGCCCGCGGAGCGGGCTAATGTCATCGCAAGACTCGAATCGTCCGTGGGACAAAGCCCTCAAAAGGTACGCGTAGAATCGGAGGGGCAAATGCCCATGAAATGGGCTGGAGTCATCGCAAGACTCGAATCGTCCGTGGGACTAAAGCTTCAAAAGGCAGGCGAAGAATCGGAGGGGCAAATGCCCATGAAATGGGCTGGAGTCATCGCAAGACTCGAATCGTCCGTGGGACCAAAGCTTCAAAAGGCAGGCGTGGAAAGGAAAATATATTTCCAATTTTGCTCCTTGAAATAGAACGAATGTTTTATTATAATATATACGAACCTACGTTCTATATGATGCTGATAGTTCGGGGTGAGTTCGGAACGTTCTGTTTTGATTATGGGAAGGTATGATATGGATAGCAGGATTGTGGCTCTGATTCCGGTGCGGACGGGACCGGCTAATGGATGTGTGGTGCTTTTTGAGAGCGGGCGGAGGCTGCAGCTTTTCTGCTCGGTGGAGAAGTATATGAATACGATTGCTCATTTCATGGGAAATGATAATAAGGCGTGCCGGAGGCTTTTCAAGGGGCGCCGGGGGACGGGGGTCCGGCTGAATGATGGGTCTGTCTTTGTGCAGATGAAGCTGGCAAAGGAGCCGCCTTCTTTCGGGTATGTGCTGGTGCCGGCGATCCGGGGGCTGCTTCCGGATGATCAGGAGCGGTGTGTCATTTATTTCAGTCATGGGCTGACTCTCCAGACGTACTGGAAGGTGCAGACGGCTTCGAGTCATCTGAAAATGGTGGAGAAGGTGCTGACGATTCCGAGCCTGGAGGAGGTACGGGTGTATTGAGGGTTTGGGCTTTATGGAAATACAGGAAATATAACTTTTGAATCGGGGATCCCGGGGAGGATCGGGGATTGTCGGGAATCTCGGGAAGGTGGCGCCTTTGAAATGATGAGGGCGCCTTTTTTATTTGGCCTTCGGCTCTCATCTGCGTCGGGGGAAATTTTCCTCGTTTGTGCGGTTCCCCCTCACCGGGATGATTTTGCCTTTAAGCTCATTTTCGACTTGTACGATTGTACAGCCCCCCACCGCTTCGCGGAGGGCAGATTGTCAAGTCTAGTGCAACATTTCTTCAACAAATTCTATTGGAGTCATCCAATCCATTCCTTTTCTAGGTCTATTGTTAATATAGTCTACTGCCTGTTGAACTTCATCATCT
>NZ_JAZASU010000159.1:0-2744 GCF_036343215.1 Dialister sp. | reverse complement strand
GACCAGCTCGACCTGATCCCCTGTATAAAGTTTGGAGAGCTCATTCGCGCCGTTTTTTTCCGGTGACCCAAGCAGAGGAAGGTAGCTCTGATTTGTCTGGACAGTCATGTAGAAATTCGTGCCGTATCCATAAGTCCTGCCGCCCGCAATGTTCTCAAGGTCATCATCCATCATTTCGAACCGTTTATCTATTGCCATTATTTCAACCTCCAACAATCTGTCAAAGTATTTCTCTTTTATGCTCTGTGTTTCTTCTGTGCTTCTCCTGTGTTCTATGTACAAGTGAAAGACTGAACAGAACTGTTCTTTCAGAAATGGGAAACCTGCCTTTCATAAAAAGTCCTGCTGCTGAATTGTCAGTATCACCTGTATATACTTTATCAGATTACGACTTGCTTTGACAGAAGAATGCGTTAATGTCCCATCTAATGTCATGAAAAAGGCCGGAAAGAGGCCCGGAAAAACCCGGAAATTACCCGGAAAGAGCCGGAAATAGTTTTTTATACCTGATACTATATTGGTCGTATATAAAAAACGTGATGCTATTTCCGCTGTCCGCTGATTTGACATATTACAAATCCAGGAGTACATTATTGGGCGGACAAACGGACATCAATCCGTATATCAGAAAACTACATCCTATAAATATAAAGTATAAAGGAGAAATAACATGCGTTTATTAGGTAATATTTGCTGGTTCATCTTTGGCGGCTTCCTCAGCGGCCTGGCCTGGCTTGTGTCCGGGATGGTGTGGTGTATCACAATCATCGGGATTCCCTATGGCCTGCAGTGTTTTAAGTTCGCTTCGCTCTCATTCTGGCCCTTTGGCAAACGGGTCGAATACGGCGGCGGCGCGGTATCTTTTCTTGTAAATATCATCTGGCTTATTTTAAACGGCTGGTGGATGGCGCTTGGAAATTTCCTGATTGGCTGTCTCTGGTGTATAACAATCGTTGGAATCCCTTTTGGAAAGCAGTTCTTTAAGATCGCGAAACTGTCACTGCGGCCGTTTGGCGCGTATGTCGTATAAGAATCGTTCAGAATCATACCAGTCACAGTATTCGGATCCCGGTATCCGGAATCACTGTCAGCTTTCAGGAAGGAACAGGAAAAAATGCTGAATACACAGCTGATCAACGGCGTGATGATCAACTGGGACAAGATTTCCCCGGACAGTTATCTCCGTAGAATCGACGCGATCCACAATGTGGAACATATTGTTTTCACGCATCCTGTCACTTTCTTTGTCGGTGAAAACGGCAGCGGGAAATCAACACTGCTGGAAGCGATCGCCATAGCGTACGGATTTAATCCGGAAGGAGGCACGAGGAACTATCACTTTTCCACTTATGACTCCCATTCTGAACTCTGCAGGGCAATCCGTCTTTCCAGAGGTGTGCGCCACGCAAATTATGGATATTTTCTGCGCGCGGAGAGCTTTTATAATGTGGCGACAAAAGAGGAAGAATACAGCAGAGGGCCGGGCGGCCGTCCGCAGCATTTTCATGAGAAGTCACATGGTGAAAGTTTCCTGGCTCTGGCACAGGACAGTTTCCGTGCGAACGGATTGTACCTGCTGGACGAGCCGGAAGCGGCTCTTTCCCCGCAGCGTCAGCTGACGCTGCTGATGGAAATCGACCGATGTGTCAAAGAGGGAGCGCAGTTCATTGCGGTCACGCACTCTCCGATTCTGCTGGGTCTGCCCGGCGCGGAGATCCTGAGTTTTGACCATGGTCCGATCCATCCGTGTACTTATGAGGAGACCGACAGCTATCAGATCACTTCCATGTTCATCAATCACAGGGAGCAGATCCTGCAGCGGCTGCTAAAGTGAAAAGATTAATATAAAACATGTGAAAAACCCCTTCTTCGGAACTTGTCCATTCCGAAGAAGGGGTTTCTGCTGTGTCAAAGAATACTGCTGTATATTTACCAAAAGCATCCGTCAATCATTCGGATCCATCAGTCATTCGGATCCATCAGTCATTCAGATCCGTCAGTCATTCGGATCCGACAGCAGCGCGTCTACAGAGACATCCAGGACAGATGCCATCATTTTCAATTCTATATCCGTAACAAATCTTTCTCCCGATTCAATCCGCTGAATGGCATTCTTATCCACATCCAGCCCCTTCATTTGGAGCAGGTAGGCAAGCATTCTCTGCGATGTCTTCTTCGCCATCCCCTGCCGGAGTCTTTTTACATTTTTTCCACATATATTATTGCGCCCGTCTTCTGCCCTGTTTTTATACAATTCTGCTTTTCCAATCTTACCAGTTTATACTAATTATTGACACGCCCCTTCATTTCTGGACCCAGTGTATGTTTTTTTTGACATTTAGTAAATGTCCTGCATCCAAATGTTTTTAGCGATAAGAAAGATTTTTCAGCAGCCGTGGCAGCCTGCCAAAAACAAAATGACATTCACCAATTGTCAAAATTCCTCCGGAAGAGTATACTCAGAAGAGAATGACACTCAGTAAATGCCATTTTCTTCTCTATGTTTCATTTCTTTCTCTATATTCCATTTCTTTGTTCTTTGTTTCATTTCCTTCTCTGGATTCCATTTCCTTTTCTTTGTTTCATTTCCTTCCCTATATTCCATTCCCTTTTCTTTGTTTCATTTCCTTCTCTATATTCCATTTCCCTTTCTTTGTTTCTTTCCTTTTCTATCATTTCCTTTTCTCTCTGGCAGGAGATATCATGCTGAGTCTTATTTTATTAATGATTGTGGCAGCCGTACT
>NZ_JAZASU010000158.1:0-2758 GCF_036343215.1 Dialister sp. | reverse complement strand
GTAGGTAATTCCCTGTTCAGGATGGGTTATTGGCTGACTCCATTGTACAGGGTGAATCCACGAATGTGCAAACCGGAGGTCACTTCATATTATCCCACCGCTATCGCGGAGCTCTCCCCGGGGAGAGCCTGACGCCGGGTGGAGCCGGCGTTTGAGTCAATTGGCATATTAATCATGCTTTGTGATTTATGTCGTCAGAGATGCTTACCGTTTCGACATGTTCGTCCTCCCACCGCTATCGCGGAGCCCTCCTATCGAGGAGGGCTGGACGCAGGGCAAGGCTGACTTTTTAGTCAATAGCGAAAAGGCTCCCCCTTGGGGGAGCTGGCGCCGTAGGCGACTGAGGGGGGAGGGGTGTAAAATTACTCGCATAGAAGTTCCGAGTTCCGGGTTTCCATAAGCCTTCGGCGTCTCGCATCAGACCGCCCACAGTTTCTCGCATAGAAGTTCCGAGTTCCCAGTTGACTCGCATGGAAGTTCCGAGTTGCGAGTTTTACATCAGCCTTTGGCAGGTCCCATTAGCCCGCCCTTGAAAAGGCGGCCTTTGGAAAATCGGATGAGGAGTGGATTGTGCATGTATTTTTATTTATTAGTGCATTATATGCGTAAGAAACACACATGTGTGTTTTGGCTGCTTTTAATAAACGCACTTGTGTGTTAATATAACTATACGGAGGTGAATCTTATGCCAAATATAAATCTTAAAGAGACGCTGACCATAGAATTTAAGAGTGATAAAAAGAAATATCCTGATAACGAGATTATCGATGCTGTGGTTGCTTTTGCCAATACGGATGGTGGAGATTTTTATCTTGGCGTTGAGGACGATGGCGAAATTACAGGTCTTCATAAAGATCATCAGGATATAGACAGGTTGAATGCTTTTATTGCAAATAAGACGATTCCACCGGTATCGGTTCGTTCTGAGGTCTTATTTTTTGATGGGATTCCTGTATTAAAAATTGCCGTTCCCAGGCATAAGAATATTGTGGCCACTTCTTCAGGTAAACTGGTCAGGAGACGGATCAAAGTTGATGGTACCCCTGAAAATATTCCGATGTATCCTTATGAAATTGTCTCTCGGTTATCGGATCTTTCGTTATTGGATTATTCCGCACAGCCCGTTGCAGGCAGTTGTGTTCAGGATTTCGATCCTTTGGAAAGGGAAAGGCTGCGCAATCTGATTCGTACTTACCATGGGGAAAAAATGCTGCTTGAACTTGATGATGCCGAATTGGATCAGGCACTCCGCTTAACAACGATTGTTGATGGGAAGCCATGCCCTACTTTGGCCGGCCTTTTGATACTTGGTAGAAAGGAACGTCTTCAGGATCTTGTCCCGACAGCAGAATCTACTATTCAGGTCATGGATGGGACTGATTTAAAAGTTAATGAGTCTTTTACGCTTCCTCTGCTGGCTGCTTTTGAAAAAATTACGGCTTATTTTAATGCATGGAATCGGGAAGAGGAGATGGAGGAGGGGCTTTTTCGTATTTCTATTCCCGATTTTGACAAGCGTGCTTTTCGTGAGGCACTGGTCAACGCTTTCAGCCATCGGGATTATTCCATGCTGGGCAGGGTCCGCGTATTAATCAATAATGAGGGTCTGACGATCAGTAATCCGGGCGGTTTTATCGAGGGGATCAATTATAAAAACCTGATTGATGCGGAGCCTCATGGTCGCAATCCGGTACTTGCAGACTGCCTGAAACGTATAGGACTTGCTGAAAGGTCAGGGCGGGGAATTGATCGGATTTATGAAGGTACTCTCCGTTATGGGAAGGGGGTCCCGGATTACAGTCAGTCCACAGAAGTTATGGTCAGGCTTTTCATTCCAAATGCTCTTCCGGATAAATCTTTTATTTCCATGCTTACTGCGGAGGAAAAGAAACGTCATCACGATTTTTCTGTTTATGCTTTAGTGGTTTTAAATTATCTTATAAGGCAGCACCGAGTACAGTTGGAGGAAATCAGGGACAGCTTTGCTATTGAAGAAAGCCGGTTAAAGGTAATTATGGAAAATCTGGTTGAATATGGCATTGTGGAAGCAATAGGAAATGGAAAAAACCGATCTTATATTTTAAGCGCTCATGTATATAGGGCACAGGGAGATTTACCCGGTTATATCCATCAGGCAGGTATTGATCGTATCCGTTACCCGGCATTGATTTTACAATTTCTGGATCGGGAAAAAGAAATATCTCGGCAGGATGTAGTAAAACTTCTTCATGTTACTCCTGCTGCAGCTTATCATCTGCTGCAATCTCTGAAAAATGAAGGGAGAATTCACCTGAAAGGGAAGGGACGGTCTGCTAAATATATAAAATCGGAATCATGAATTAAATGGAAAACAGGAATGAGATACCCGGGGACTATAGGCTCTCCGGGATTTTTATTGTATATCTATGAAAGATATTTGTGTAAAGATTTGTCTGCATTTGCTCTTTGGTTGACAGGGATGAAAATGGTTTCGGCATGTTCCCTCCCACCGCTTCGCGGAGCCCTCCTATCGAGGAGGGCTGGACGCAGGGCAAGGCTGACTTTTTAGTCAATTGTGAAAAGGCTCCCCCCTGGGGGAGCTGGCTGCGAAGCAGCCTGCGGGGGGAGGGGTGCGAAATGGCTCGCATAGAAGTTCCGAGTTCTGAGTGAAGCATTGGCCTTCGGCAAAGTCCCATTAGTCCCCTCTCACCGCATTCGCGGAGCTCTCCGCAGGGAGAGCCTGACGCCGGGCATAGCCAGCGTTTGAGTCAATTGGCAT
>NZ_JAZASU010000157.1:0-2786 GCF_036343215.1 Dialister sp. | reverse complement strand
CCAAAGCCGGAGATTTTATCATTTTGCTCAGGACCCGTCAAGGGATGCCGGATAGAGAGGAAACCAGATTCTTAAACAAATCATATTAGCTCCTGTTGCACTTAGAATTATAGAATAACGAGCCCCCCGCACTTGGGGGGCTATTCGCCGGGCATGCTTACCGTTTGAGGCACTTGGCGAAATCTTTTTCCATTGTGCTTTTTCCTTGTATTTTCCTGATACCTTCTAAACAAATCCCTATTAATGATATACTTAAAATAGTACTCGCTAATTTAAAATATACCTTATTTGGTACCATTTCTATTGATTAGCATAACAACTCATGCTACAATGTATATACAGCAACACATGCCATGGAAAGTGATTATCGGACAGTATGAAAGGTTGTATTTCCATGGACCGTTTTATTTCCAACTGATACCGGAATATCGTACAAACTTCAGTGTATGTTTTTATAAGTGGGCATGTAAAAGAGGAAACTTTCCGGATTTGGACTTTATGAAGACTGACTGTTGAATCCCTGCTTCAGAAGTCATTTCGAGATCGTTGACGGAATCGGGTTAAGAAATAAAAAAGCGGCGCTCTTTACTGCTGCGCCGCACCACCTCGACATTCCCGATATCCCCGAGACTCCCGACTCCCGATTCAAAGTTTTTACTTCTAAGGTTACCTTTTCAGGATTCTGGTGTTTTTACAGCCCTCCATTTACCGAAAGGAAGGATATTATGGCAAAAGCAGAACTTCAGGAACTCTATGGTCTTTACATCAATGGGGAATTCGTACCCGCTTCGGATGGAGCCACTTTTGATGCGCACAACCCGGCAAATGGGGAAAAGCTGGCTTCCTGTGCAGAAGCAACGAAGGAAGATGTGGATAAAGCTGTCAAAGCTGCCCGGGCAGCTCTTCCGGGCTGGGCAAAGACTTCTCCCATTGAAAGACAGAATATTCTCCTGAAAATCGCTGATATTATTGAAGAAAATGCAGAGCATCTGGCCCTGGTGGAAACACTGGACAATGGCAAACCGATCCGTGAAACCCTGGCTGCCGATATTCCTCTGGGCTACGATCATTTCCGCTATTTCGCAGGGTGCCTCAGAGCCTGGGAGGGTTCTGCCACCATGCTGGATGACAACAATCTGTCCCTCATCCTCCATGAACCGGTAGGTGTGGTAGGACAGGTTATTCCCTGGAATTTCCCCTTCACCATGGCCTGCTGGAAACTGGCCCCGGCTCTCGCTGCCGGCGACACCATCGTCATTAAACCGTCTTCTCATACCTCTCTTTCCATTCTGGAACTGATCCGTCTCATCGGAGATCTCCTTCCAAAGGGCGTCCTGAATGTGATTACCGGTAAAGGCTCCCGCTCCGGCCAGTGGCTCCTGGATCACCCGGATATCGATAAACTGGCTTTCACCGGATCTACCGAAGTGGGCCACGGCGTTTACCAGGCTGCCTGCGACAAACTGATTCCGGTTACCCTGGAACTGGGCGGAAAATCCGCAAACATCGTCTTTGATGATGCCGATCTGAAACAGGCCATTGATGGCGCCTGCAAAGGTATCCTCTTCAATCAGGGCCAGGTATGCTGCGCAGGATCCCGTCTTTTCGTACAGGAAGGCATTTTCGATGAATTCCTGAAACATCTGAAAGCCACCTTCGAAGCCGTGAAGATCGGCGATCCCGCGGATCCGGAAACCCAGCTGGGTGCCCAGATTTACAAAGCCCAGCAGGATAAAGTGCTGAAATATGTACAGATCGGCATCGATGAAGGAGCACAGCTCATCACCGGCGGCGAAAGATACACTGAAAATGGCTGCGACAAAGGCTATTTCATGAAACCGACCATCCTTGTCACTGACAAGAATGCAGACAGAGTCTGCCAGGAAGAAATCTTCGGACCTGTCGTGGTCATCCAGAAATTCAAGACTGCCGATGAAGTTATTGCCCTTGCTAACGACAGCGTCTATGGCCTGGGCGGAGCAGTTTTTACAAAGAATATCAATACCGCCCTCAAAGTAGCCCGCGGAGTTCGCACCGGCCGTATGTGGGTGAATACCTACAATGATCTCCCCGCAGGCGCACCGTTCGGCGGCTATAAACAGTCCGGCATCGGCAGAGAAACCCATAAAGTCATGCTGGAACACTACAGCCAGACAAAGAACATCCTCATCAACCTTAAAGAAGGCATCAGCGGGATGTATGATATCAAATAAAATATTGTGATTTTTAAGAAGTCAGATTCGAAAGGGTCTGGCTTCTTTTTTATCGGAAAGAGAGATGAAAATCGAGAAACAGCGCCCGCGAAGCCATCTTCCCGATGTTAATGGATAAGGTATATCAAATTTACGAATTAGGGAAATAAAAGATTATGATGGAAGTAAAAAAATATAATAAATCATAGGAATTTATTGTATGAAATGCGTGAAATATTATTTTTTTATAAAGTAAAATTACATAAAAATTTGTAATTTTTTAATCATGGTGGTATAATAAGTTCGCACAACAGGGAATGCCCTGCTCTTTGTGTGGAAGAGAAGAGTAAAGAAGAGAAGAAACAGAGGAAACACGGCAACTCGCGCGGAAGCTCTTTTTGAAAATCCTTTCAGAATCAGGGTAAAAAATATTTTTTTCAAAAGGAGCTTACCTATGAAAAAGATTCTCGCAATCGCAGCAGTAGCTGCACTTACCGCTGGTGTTTCTGCATTTGCAGCAAACCCGTTCTCTGATGTTACTCCGGATGACTGGGCATTCCAGGCAGTTTCCGACCTCTCCGACCAGGGCGTCGT
>NZ_JAZASU010000156.1:0-2802 GCF_036343215.1 Dialister sp. | reverse complement strand
CAGCCCCTTGATGCCGGAATGTAAATCTGATAAAATCCCCAGGCCAGGGCAACTGTATAAAAATTGACCGCATTTCTAAAAACTCGAATTCCGATTATTTGACAAAGGGTAAGATTCATGCCGCTGCTGCGGCGATTGTATTTAAGCCGGGCCTATAGTGGAAATGAAACTATATGACCGATTGACTTTTGAATCGGGGATGATCGGGAATGTCGGGGATATCGGGGATCCTGGGAAGGAGGCGGCCTGACGGCCGCGGAGTATATATGGGGACTTTACACAGGCGATGTGGAAAATCCCGTACAAGCCGGAATGTTCAAGGCTCCCCAGGCTTGGGGGGGCTGTCTGCGGAGCAGACTGAGGGGTTGTACTACAGGTACAAGACGAAAATGAGGCTGACTGACGGAACATTCCCGGGAGAATTGTCTGTATCCGTAAAAAGCGAGCTCCCCGAAGTGCGGGGAGCCCCGCGAATGCGGTGAGGGGATGTCAGGCACATGCAAGTCGAAAATGTCTCAAAAGGACCATGATTTTTGGATTCGGTAATAAGCACACATGTGGCTGACTGACGAAACAATTTTGCTCTAATTGCCTCTACCGGCAAGCAGGCAGGCTCTCCCTCGGGAACACCCCGAAGGGGTGAGAGGGCAAATCGATTCGGAGAATCGATTTGCTCACGAAAGATTCCCATGAAGGGTCCATCCCTGCCCTATCAGTCTGCTGCGCAGCCAGCTTCCCCGGAGGGGAAGCCTTTCCGCGAAAATTTTGAGGCAATTCCGATGAAAATGGTACGTCATGAGCCTCATTTCCTGCAAGGCACAGATGAGGAAAAACTTTGTAAAAGAAACAGGAGCCAATTGTGCAATTTTTGCGATTTTTGCATAATTGGCTCTTTCATTTGAACGTACCTGTGCAAAGCTGCACAGTTATTTCAGTGTTTCAAGGTTCAGGGAGTAACGATAGGCGTGATGGTCTTTATTAACAATGACGAGGTCCGATGGGAAATGATCGATCCGGCTGCGGATGGTCCGTTCACCCAGATGGACAGCATCCTTTATTTCTGAAAGCGGTATGCCCTCTTCGGAAAAGAGGGCAGTCTGCAGAAGAATCAGGCAGATCGTTCTGTCTTTTGGATTGGAAATCGTAGAAAGAGGAGGTCTCCCTGCCAGTTCCGTAAGTTTCCGGGAGCGGTTTTTGAGTTCCGAAGTGACGGAATCGATACTGTCAAGAATGATTTTCAGGAAATCGGTGATGAAAAGTGTTAAATCTCCTGCATTTCCCGGGGAATTGGCGATTTCAAACATTTTATAGTACAGCTTCAGAGACTTTTTGACAGTCATCGAAAACCTCATGGCTGCCAGGGGATTCAGGATTTTTGAAAGATAGTAAGACGCGATGAACCGGGAAGTCCGCCCGTTTCCATCATAAAAAGGATGGATATAGCCGAAGAAATAATGGAAGAGGGCGATCCGGACCAGGGGAGCTGTTTCGGGATCGTTCAGTATAGAAAGAGCTTTGTCCATGGTTTCGATGATGAGACTTTCCGGATAGAGGCCCTGATGAATCACTTTCGCCGGGGAGCGGACTTCTACCGCATTTTTTCTGAAAATAAGTCCGTCAGGCCGATTATCCTTATCATCCCGGAGAACCTCATCCAGCACGAAATCATCATAGAATGACCGAAGCTCGTAACTATTCTGAAAAGGGATATTTTCTGACTTTTCCAGGCGGCTGTACTTGTTGACAATACTCCAGAACCGGACAGAATGGGCAGCCGAAGAGTCCTCCTGGGCGGCCATGGCGGTCCGTATTTCCTTCCTGGTACTTTTGACCCCTTCGATATCATTGGTGGATTTGATTTCCTCCACCATGGAAGAACGGATGAAATGGGAAATCGCAAGAGGCGGCACCTTTTCCATCAGCCTGGTGAGCGACAGCATGGATTCCAGAATGTCGTTCAGAAGACCCATGATTTCATCAGTCCCATAGTAAAAGGCGGGAAAAGACCGGGCGGAATTCAGATGGTGAATGGGGATTCCCAGATGATGAGCGGCAGGAGAATCATAGAGCCTCCGGTACAAAACCTGCCATTCTGATTCATCCTGATGAAATACGATATGAAGCGGCTGCATGGTCAATCCTCCTCTCCTGAAAAATTGTCTGTTTCTGTAGAAATATATCCTTATTATAGGACCAATTGTGCAAATTTTCAATTTTTTGCACAATTGGCCCTTTCATTTGAACTTACCTGTGCAAATCTGCACAAGAGGAAAAGCTCCGTAGGTCCCTGCGTGGAGGAAAACTGCCATTCTCAGAGACCTTTGAATCGGGGGTGTCGGGAATCCCGGGATTATCGGGGCTCCCGGGAAGGTGGCGGCCTGATACGGTACGAGTATATGGGGAATCTGCTCAGGCGATGTTTGAAATATCCCTGCAAATCGAAACGTTCAAGATTCCCCTGTATGCCCTTGTCAGGGGAAGGAGTTGTACAATCGTACAAGTCAAAAATGAGATGAGTGGAAATCTCCTCCCGGGGAGTTGGGGCTGTACAATAATTACACAACATGTTGAATGACTGAATTTTATAAAGTAATCAGTTCTCAGTTCATAGTTCTCAGTGGAGGAGGCCCGCATCAAATGAGATGGCGGGCCATTTTTATACACAGTTTTCATTGGGAATGATTCATTTTTTTATATAAAAAGGCCGCTTTTCCTTCGTAATGGCCCACCACAACTGCGAACTGATAACTAATAACTGATAACTTTTGTCCCTAAAGTTTTTAAAATAATGATTTCTATTTT
>NZ_JAZASU010000155.1:0-2858 GCF_036343215.1 Dialister sp. | reverse complement strand
TGTGTCAAGCTTTCCGCGCATTAAAATTTAAAATTAATAAATTAAAAAGCGTATCCTGCTGGATACGCTAAAATAGGGTTATGTAATTGTCTGTTTTTAGGAGTAAATCCTTAAGTGTGTGCCATTACCCGAAGTTCGGGGGGCTGTCGCCAAAGGCGACTGGGGGGATGTACTATCGTACAAGTCGAAAATGAGATAAAAGGTACAAGCATCCCGGAGGGCTCCGCGAAGGGGTGGGAGGACGAACATGTCGAAACGTTTCCTGGCAGGAGCGACAGAAATCACAAAACATGATTTTCCTGCTGATCTGTATTCCCGCTCCCATGCTATCCGATAGTGCGCGGGCATTCGTCCCCCCAGTCTGCTTCGCAGCCAGCCCCCCTCTCGAGGGGGGCTTGACCGAATAGCCGACGAAGTCGGCAATATGACTCATTCACCAAATGACTCAAAAGTAAGTCATGCCCGGCGTCCAGCCCTCCTCGAGAGGAGGGCTCCGCGAAGCGGTGGGAGGACGAACAAGTCGAAACCATACCCGGCAGGAGCGTCATAAATCATTAATCATGATAAATTTTCCTGCTAATTTGTATTCCCGCTCCCATGCTGTCCGATATTGCGCGGACATTCGTCCCCCCAGTCTGACGCAGCCAGCCCCCCGCTGCGGCATGACTCTCACTGCCTTCTGTGTGTCCCTTCGGTCCTTCAGAAGGCGTTCGAGAGCATCTCGAGGGGGGCTTGACCCATCCGCCGCTTTTGCGGCCTTTTTTCGTACATGGGCCTCCCCATTTCTGATATACTACAGATAGCAGGAGTTTCTGGGTATGATCAGTGAGGTGCCGATTATGGAAGTGACAGTGTACGAACCCTCCAAAGATAAACACCGCGGGGAAGTCATAGAAGGGATCAATGCGCCGGTCAGCGAAGAGATGATGAAGAGGAAAAAGGAACTTCGCAAACATATGACTGAACAGGAAAAGAATTTATGGTATCGCTTTTTCCTTCTATTCAACGACCGGGGGCCCGAATTCATTCACCAGAAAGTTATTGGTCATTATATCGTTGACTTCTGCTGCTTTGAACTGGATTTAATTATAGAAATAGATGGTGGACAGCACTATACGGAAAAAGGCCGTGCTTATGACGCTGCCCGTACAAAGAAACTGCAATACTGGGGATTTGAAGTCGTAAGATACTCCAATAAGGAAGTCAATGAAAACTTCCCCGGTGTCTGCCAGGATATCATAAACCGGATAGAAGAAAAAGCAGTAAAAGTATTTCAGAACTAAAGCAGGACTGTAACTGTACCAACTGACTCAAAAGCTGGCCCTGCCCGGCGAACAGCTCCCCTCGAGAGGGGAGCTCCGGCAAAGCCGGTGAGGGGGAACAAGTCGAAACGATATTCATCTCTGTCAACAGAAAATCAAAAGCAGATAAATCTTTTTGCTATTGACTCAAACCCTGGCCCTGCCCGGCGAATAGCCCTCCTCGAGAGGAGGGCTCCCCAAAGGGGTGGGAGGACGAACATGTCGAAATGTTTCCAGGCAGGAGCGACAGAAATAGAGAAGCATGATGATCCTGCTAATCTGTATTCCCGCTCCCATGCTATCCGATACTGCGCGGGCATTCGTCCCCCCCAGTCTGCTTCGCAGCCAGCCCCCCTCTCGAGGGGGGCTTGACCGAACAGCCGCCAAAGGCGGCTGATGCTTCCCCCCTTTCCGCTAAACTTTGCCATGATCAAGCCCTTTTTCCATGATTACAACTATCGACAGGGCATTCCATAGAAAGGTATACCATGAAAAAATTCTTACTCTTTGATTTAGACGGTACGATTTCCGAGTCCGCTCCGGGTATTATGAAATCCATGGCTTACGGGCTGACTTTTGTGGGCATCCATGAAACGGACGAAAAAGTCCTAAAGACCTTCATCGGTCCGCCGCTGAACGTACGGCTGAGAGAACTCTACCACCTGTCCGAGGAAGACATTGCCACCGCGGTCACCCATTTCCGGGACATGTACGAAAATAAAGGAGGCCTTCTCCTCTGTTCCACTTATGAAGGGATTGGAGAAGTCCTAAGAAGAGCAAAAGAAGAAGGCCGTATTTTAGCCGTAGCTTCCAGCAAACCGGAACCTTTCGTGAAGAAAATCATTGAAATGTTCAGCTTCACTGACTATTTCACCATCATCTGCGGATCCAATCCGGAAGATGAACTGAAAGCCCCCGACGGACACAGTCAGAAAGCCAGGACCATCCTGAAAGTCTTCTCCCTCCTGGAAGAAAAAGGCTTTTCGAAAGAAACCCTCCTCAAAGAATCCGTCATGATCGGAGACACTCACTACGACATCGAAGGAGCAAAAGAAACAGGCATCGCCTCCCTCGGGGTTACCTATGGGTACGGGACAAGGGAAGAACTGGAAAAAGCGGGAGCTGATGAGATTGTAGATAAACCTGGGGAAATTTCAGGAGTATTGAAACTGTAATTGGCTTGCATATAAGTTCCCAGTTCCCCATCAGGCCCTTCAGGCCATTCATCCACCAGTGGATTGTCGATTTTACCTGTACCCCTGAACGCATGCTGAAGATTGCGATATTCCGGAAATCGGAATCCGGGAAGGTGCGCCGCGAAAAAGTTGTAAAGCGGCGCATTTTTATATACAATATCCACTCCATGCCAATTGAGATAAAAGTACAGCATGCTATCGTTTCAGGCTCCCCAAGGTTAGGTAATGGCACACACTTAAGGATTTACTCCTAAAAACAGACAATTATATAACCCCATTTTAGCGTATCCAGCAGGATACGCTTTTTAATTTATTAATTTTAAATTTTAATGCGCGGAAAGCTTGACACAATGGAAAAAAT
>NZ_JAZASU010000154.1:0-2908 GCF_036343215.1 Dialister sp. | reverse complement strand
TTGGAAATGATTCATTTTTTTATATAAAAAGGCCGCTTTTCCTTCGTAATGGCCCACCACAACTGCGAACTGATAACTAATAACTGATAACTTTTGTCCCTAAAGTTTTTAAAATAATGATTTCTATTTTTGTACACCCTCTCCGCGACAGCGGTGGGGGCACGAACCTGTCGGAACCATTCCGGGCAGGAGCGGCGGGGAACAGTAAGAATGATACTCACTAAAGCTCCATGATGACGTAACGCATGGGACTTTTGAGTCAACTGGCATTCTTACGATAGTAAGCCCCCTTTACCCGCTTCGCGGGAGCTTCCCCCGATGGGGGACGCCGGACAATTTTTGCGAGGTATCATTGCCTGTCGAAAGTGCAGTTCCCCGCTATCTGCTGCACCATATTTCCATAAGAGTTTTGAGTTATATACCCATCAAAAAAGACCGCACTTCGATTTGAAATGCGGCCTTTTCACTGATCACTAACGGCTAACGGCTAACCACTAACTTTATCTTCTCCTCATTCCTCTCGGATAGGCATGGGAGCCGTGTCCCTTCTGCGCTCTCCTTGCGGCGCGGTTCGGGAGGTCTTCCTGGGGCTGATTACCGGAGGACTGGCCCATTTTGCCTTTGGCCAGTTTTCCTGTCTGGATGCAGGTACGTTTGGCAGTCAGGAACCAGCCTGCCAGTTTGTCGGCCGCTTTGGAATCGCCGCTGTTTTTGGCCATGGAATCTTCAGGGAAATCTTTCCTGTAGTATTCGATGGCTTTTCTGCTGTTCGTCTTGTCATCGGCAGCGACGGATTTGAAATTCATGAGATTTCTTCCCACGAAAAGGATGAGAAGCACCGGAAGGATGGCCATGTAGAATACGCCGGAGGCAATATCGGTGGCAATTAAGAGGACTGCTACTAAAATGACACCCATGGCTGTATATTTCTGCATATTCAGCATTTTGCGGAATTTTTCATCCATGGCGGAAAGCCAGATATTTCCACCGGCATGGAAATAGTTCAGGAATTCTTTATCCCGGAAACTCCGGTCTCCCTTGTGACGCTCAATAATCTGGTCAATGATATCTTTGACATTTTTCTCCAGCCTGAGCATCTGGTAACCGATGAAGAAACCGATGAGGGAAAGAATGATGGTAACGATGATAGTGACGATATTGGAATCCATAAGTCTGCTCCTTTTCTGTGTTACATAGTATTTATATTATACTCTTGTTATGAACGCAGGAAAAGGGGAGAATGGGAGGAATTGGGGATTGGGGACTGGGGATTAGGGAGGGTGGCGGGCACAATTCATGAAGCCCGCCATTTTTTAGTTATCAGTTAGCAGTTCTCAGTTCACAGTGAAATCGTGGAGGATAGTCGAATTGAGCTTTACTGTCAGTTTGAAATATGTAGAGCTTTCCGATCTTATGTGGGATTCTGATAACTGATAACTGATAACTGATAACTGATAACTAATGACTTGTATAAAAATACAGTATTTCTATAAAAAAATAAAATATCATTGACATATACGCATAAATATACTAAAATATGTAAAAATAATTCAGAATCTGTATAGATGACTGTTGAATGGAAGGAGCAGATTTTTATGAAACAGGTATGGAAAAAAGTGATTCTTGGTCTGGCAGCAGCTTCTGTTGCATTTTCTATTGTCGGCTGCGGGGGCGATGCAAAACCGGCTGCCTCTTCATCGCAGGCCAAACAGGGTCCTCTGATGGAGCAGATTAAGAAAAAAGGCGAAATCACCGTAGGCACCGCTTCCGGTTATCCTCCCTATGAATTCCTGGATGCTTCCAAGGGGGAGAAAACCATTATCGGGGTCGATATGGATCTTGCAAAAGCTATTGCCGACAAACTGGGAGTCAAACTGAAAGTGGCGGATTCGAATTTCACGGCCCTTCTGTCTTCCCTGACCGCAGGAAAAGTGGATATCGCCATCGCCGGTATTTCCGCTACCGATGAAAGAAAGAAGACCATGGACTTCTCTGACGGATACCTTCCCATGCATGAAAAAATCATGATCCGCAAGGCTGATAAGGATAAACTGAAAGCGCTGGAAGATTTCAAAGGGAAATCGGTAGGGGCCCAGAAATCCACCACTGAAGAAAAACTGGCCCAGGCAGAATTGAAAGATTCGAAGCTGGTCTTCCTGGATCATGTCCCGGATGTAGTTTTGGAATTGAAACAGGGAAAAGTAGATGGCCTCGTCGTACAGGATGTAGTGGCAGAACAGTACCTGGTATTTAACGATGACCTCACCCTGATTGATGTGAACTTCAAAACGGCTAAAGTCCTGGATACGGCAGTGGCCATTCCAAAAGGCAATGAAGATCTGAAAAAGGTCATCAATGAAGTCATTCAGGAAAATACAAAGAACGGCAATTTCGATAAATGGCTGAAAGCGGCAAGCAAGAAAGCCATCGAAAATGCAAAGAAATAAGTGATTGGAAATAAAAGCACTTCGGCCCGTCCGGCTGAAGTGCTTTTTGTGTGAGAAGAACGGAAAGTGGATTTCGGATTGCGGGAAGGTGGCGCCGCTGATGCGGCGCGAAGTATATATGGGGATTTTGTCTGGAAGGGGGCAGTCCATAAACAGTCAAGGATATTCATGCATTCCTGTGAAGGCCAAAGGTCCACATAAAAAAGATTGATTCGCGGAGCAGCCATATCCACCCCGCCATCCCCAATCCGCATTCCGCAATCCGATGATCACATATGAAAAGGGGGTGTACAAAAATAAAAATCATTATTTAAAAACTTTAGGGGAAATAGTTATCAGTTATTAGTTATCAGTTCGCAGTTATGGTGGCCGCCTTTTTATAGGGGAGGCGGCCCTTTTTATATAAGGATTTAAACATTCTCCAGGAGAATTGTGTATAAAAATGGCCCGCCATCCAGTTT
>NZ_JAZASU010000153.1:0-2925 GCF_036343215.1 Dialister sp. | reverse complement strand
TCTCCAGGAGAATTGTGTATAAAAATGGCCCGCCATCCAGTTTGATGCGGGCCTCCTGCACTGATTACTATGAACTGATAACTGATAACTTTATCACTTCCGGTATTTCCACATATTGTGTAATTATTGTACAGCCCCTTTGCCTTCTCACCGCTTTGCGGTGTTCCCGGGGGGAGAGCCTTCCCGCTTTATGTAAGAGTCACCTGTCCCTTGCCTGTTTCGTCATTTCCCAATCAATACTTTGCGCCGCTCCTTCCCGACAGTCCCGGCATCCCCGAAATCATCCCGATATTCCCGAAACAGAGGTTATAGCGAAGTCAGTTCGGATATTATATTTTCAGTTATTTTACTGACTGCCCACGGGGCGAAAAAGCGTGCGGAAACCCGTAAAATGTGATATAATAATAAAGCTAAAGTGGTATATATTATAATGTATATAATATAAAACAGCGGCGTATTACCGCTGTATTTTTTTCCAAGGAGTGTACAATGGCTGAAGATATCCATGAAATCCAGGCCCGCCATGAAGAGGAAAATGGCAAGAGCGATTACGGCGCCAAAGATATAAGGGTGCTGGAAGGGCTCGAAGCGGTCCGTCTCCGTCCGGGTATGTACATCGGTTCTACCTCTGCCAGAGGGCTGCACCATCTGGTGTATGAAGTGGTGGATAACAGTATCGATGAAGCATTGGCCGGTTACTGCACTCATATCGAAGTGACTTTGAATGATGACGGAAGCTGTACGGTCACCGATAATGGCCGCGGCATTCCGACGGGTATGCATGAAACGGGAAAACCGGCTATGGAAGTCGTTTTGACGGTCCTCCATGCAGGCGGGAAATTCGGGGGCGACGGTTATCCGATTTCCGGCGGCCTTCATGGCGTCGGTATTTCCGTAGTGAACGCCCTTTCCGAATGGATGGTGGTCAATGTCAGACGCGAAGGCCATTATCATGAAATGAAACTGTCCCGCGGGGAAGTCACCGAATCCATGCGGACTTATGGCAAAACCGATGAAACAGGGACTTCCGTCACCTTCAAGCCGGATATCCGGATTTTCAAGGAAGGAATCGATTTTGATTATGAAACTTTGAAAATCCGCATGCGTGAACTGGCTTTCCTGAATAAGGGCCTCACCATTACCTTGACCGATACGAGAGATGGCGGGACGCATCAGGATGTTTTCCATTATGCCGGCGGCATCGTAGAATTCGTGAAATATTTAAATGAAGGCAAAGATCTCGTCGATCCTTCTGTCATTTCCTTTGAGGGCGAAAAAGACAAAGTCATTGTGGATATCGCCATGCAGTATCAGACGGGTTACAGTGAAAACATGTATACCTTCGTCAATGATATCAATACCGTAGAAGGCGGTATGCATCTGGCCGGATTCCGTACCGCTCTCACACGGGTCATCAATGATTACGGCAGAAAGAGCGGCATTCTGAAGCAGAATGATGAAAATCTTTCCGGCGATGATGTCCGCGAAGGGCTCACCTGCGTCATTTCCGTCAAAGTGCCGAATCCGCAGTTTGAAGGCCAGACGAAGACGAAACTGGGAAATCTGGAAGTCAAAGGTATCGTGGACAATATCGTTTCCGAAGGCCTCCATACCTATATGGAAGAACATCCTGTAGAAGCCAGGGCCGTCGTAGAAAAAGGGATTACCGCCAGCCGGGCGAGAGAAGCAGCCCGCCGGGCCCGCGAACTGACCCGTAGAAAAAATGCCCTCGAAGTATCCAGCCTGCCGGGAAAACTGGCTGACTGCACCGAAAGAGACCCGAAATTCACGGAAATCTACATCGTCGAAGGGGACTCCGCAGGAGGATCTGCAAAATCGGGCCGTGACCGCCGTTACCAGGCCATCCTGCCGCTTCGCGGAAAAATCCTGAATGTAGAAAAAGCAAGACTGGACCGCGTCCTCAATTCCGATGCCATCCGCACCATGATTACCGCTTTTGGTACCGGCGTGGGTGAAGATTTCGATATTTCCAAACTCCGTTACTATAAAATCATCATCATGACCGATGCCGATGTAGATGGCGCCCATATCCGGACCCTTCTTCTCACTTTCTTCTATCGGTACATGAAACCTCTTATCACCGAAGGTCATGTCTATATCGCCCAGCCGCCGCTCTACCAGATCCGTAAAGGACGGCAGAAATACTATACCTACGACGATGATGAACAGAACCGGGTACTGGAAGAAATAGGACGGGACGGCTGTGTCATTCAGCGCTATAAAGGTCTTGGCGAAATGGATCCGGAACAGCTCTGGGATACCACCATGAATCCGGAACAGCGGGTCATGCTGAAAGTCGAATTAACCGATGCCATCGAAGCCGATCACCTTTTCAATGTCCTCATGGGAGACAAAGTAGAACCGAGAAGACAGTTCATAGAAGACCATGCGAAGGAAGTTACCAATCTGGATTTGTGATTTGGAAATAGAAAGCACTCTGTCATTTATGGCAGGGTGCTTTTTTATCGGGGTGCGGGGAGGTGGCGGGCATCAAATTCATGAAGCCCGCCGTTTTGGAATGATGACTGTGGGTGAAAAGGAATTGGGAATCAGGGAATAGGAATTGGAGTAGGTGCGGCGCAAATTCATAAGCGCCGCATTTTTGATTTTGCCTTTGGCGGGCATGTTCGACAGGAAATTTTACTGACGAAAGTGCAGTTCCCCCTCACCCGCTTCGCGGGAGCTCCCCGGGATGAGTTTACCTTCAGGCTCATTTTCGACTTGTACGATCGTACAGCCCCCCAGTCGCCTACGGCGACAGCCCCCCCGAACTTCGGGGGGCCTGTGAGGGGAGCCTTTTCGCGTACTGTTTATGTCAATTCCGATGTGAATGACAGGGGATTAGCCTCATAAGCAGCATGGCACGGATAAGGCTGATTGACGAAAAGCGCCTGGGGTGTAAAT
>NZ_JAZASU010000152.1:0-2970 GCF_036343215.1 Dialister sp. | reverse complement strand
ATTCCCCTATTTATAAAGTTTATAAAAGAGAAGTATATAAAAGAGCAGCCCCGGCGCAATGTTCTCTGCTGATGACATTGCACAAAGGCTGCTCTATTATAATGCTGTCTTTTTCTCCGTATCTGTCGGCTCCTATAGGTCTTTACAGATTTTCATTAGTATCTGTCTACTAAACTCTGTTCCATTCTGTCTGCTAAACTCTGTTCCATTCTGTCTGCTAAACTCTGTTCCATTCTGTCTCTAACAGATTCCGGACCGGTCACTGTATTCTTTAATAATAGAAGTGATTTCCTGCAGATTATCCGTAAAGAAAATACTCTTCATGGCTTCCCTGTCAATAAATCCCTCTTCCACCATCCTGGAGAACTGGGACTGGAGAGGATTGTAGAATCCTTCCAGGTTATAAAGGATACAGACGCCTGACTGCAAGCCCATTTTCACATGGGAAATGGCCTCCGAAATCTCTTCCAGTGTTCCGCTGCCACCCGGAAAAGCAATGTAAACATCTCCCATTTCCAGCATGACCTTTCTACGGGAAGGGATATCCGGTACCACAATCAATTCTGTGAGTTCATTGCTCTGCAGCTCCTGATCCACGAATATCTGGGGTTCCACACCGGTCACTTTGCCGCCTGCTGACAGCACTGCCTCCGCCAGACTGCCCATCAGGCCTGTCATACTGCCTCCATAGACCAGCCAGTGTCCTTCTTTTCCGATCCATCTGCCAAGCTTGGATACAGCCGCCTTATAGACCGGCCGGTTTCCGAACATTGATCCCAGAAAAACTGTAATTTTCATAAAGCCTCCGTCAAGACCTGTCAAAGAACCCCGGTCGAAAACAAACTTTTTGAACTACGCTCTTTTGATATCCGCTCCCTCGTTTCCCTCTGCGGCAGTCCTTGAAATCAGATTCTGGCCAGCTCGGTATTTTTGTATGAAGCGTCGTCTGTGACTTCTTTTATGACTTTAATGCAGGGCGGGAATATGACTTCTTCATTCTTATCCTGCAGTTCCACATCTACAATGGCCTTATCATCCCAGAAAGGATAGACATCGATCTCGAAATAATGGCCTTCATACCCCATGCAGTACCTGGTCTTGCGGATCGGACGCCTGGTGGGATCCGCTTCCATAAGGCTGCGCAGATAATCCTTCAGGTTCAGCCGCCTTTCCATTTCAATACGCTGGGTGTCGGATATATTCTTCTTGGTCGTTTTGAAGTAAATATAATTGCCGTCAAAGCCACGCTGGCGGACACGGACTTCCTCATTTTCATTGGCCTTCAGATATGTCTGAATAATATCCACCTTCTGGCAGCTGGGATCCTTCTCCAGCTCTGCAATATCCGGATACTCAATCAGGAATTTGCGTTCCACTTCTCTGGGCTGCGGCTCACCCAGGAATCCGGAGATTTCTTTGATCAGCCGCATCATCTTTTCTTCAAAATCCGTGCTGTTGTCAATGACCTTAAGATGGGGATGGCCGGTCCAGGCGGCGATAAAGCTGTTGTCCAGATTTCTTGCCTGCTCGACTGTTTCATATCTGGCGGCATTATTGCCAAAGGTATAGAATTCTTCCGCCCCCTTGGCAGCTGTGACCAAATGAAAGACCGCGTCATAGGAATCTCTGAGGTCGACTTCATTCCAGCCCGTCTCCTCCAGAATCGAATCAAATTCCTCCTGGGTCATATAAGCACGGTTGTCCAGTTCCCCTCTGTCGCAAACAATGAGAATCTTCTGATCCGGCATAGTCCTGGCAGCCTGTTCAAACATATCCTCTTTGAATTTCTGCAGCCGCATCTGAATCGTCTGATATTCCACGTTGCTGCCGCAGGTCCAGGGGGCAACGCCGCCGGAAATCAGTTCCGTTGCCGTCTCCGGTACAAAAAGGACCTTGTAACCTTTTTCCGTAAATGCGTTCTGTACCCAGCTCATGGCGGTCGTTTTGCCCGCGCAGGGTCCGCCGGTTAATACGATTTTTCTGATTTCCTGCATTATTTCGGCCTCCGCTAACTACTCATGGAAGATGTCCGTTCTAACGGTGAATTACTGTGCCTGTCGGTGAAAAATTTACATCCTGCTGCTTTTTCTACGTATTATTTATTTTTTATTATTTATTTTTTACGTATTATTTAATCGATGCGATTCTCCAGAACACCGACGCCTTCAATTTCCATTTTTATCTCATCGCCGTGTTCCAGAAATCTGGGTGGGGCAAAGCCCATGCCAACGCCGGCCGGTGTCCCTGTCGCAATGATCGTACCGGCTTTCAGCGTCATTCCGGTTGACAATGTCTCCAGAATCTCCGGAATTCCGTGGATCAGCCTGGCTGTGTTGGAATCCTGACGCAGCTCGCCGTTGACCCAGCACCGTATTTCAAGATTGGGCGGGAAAGAAACTTCGTTTGCCGTCACAATGCAGGGACCCATGGGGGTAAAACCGTCCAGGCTTTTCCCATAATACCACTGCCTGTGTGAAGTCTGCAGGTTTCTGGCAGAAACGTCATTGATAACAGTATATCCGAAAATATATTTCTCTGCATCCTCCGCTTTGATATTTCGAGCATCTTTCCCCAGGATAACGCCCAGTTCCACCTCATAATCCAGAGAATCCACAAGTCCCTGGTAAGAAGGAATTGCCTTGCGCGTGCCCTGTGAATAAGTGACCCGCTTGGAGAAGAAAACCGGCTTAGGCTTTTCTCCGCCGAAAGCATTCTCCGAGAACCGGGCCGCCTCCACCTCGTGGGCGCTGTAATTCATGCCCAGGCAAATCACATCCTGCAGAGGCCGGGGTATCGGAGAAAGGATCTCCACCTGATCCGCAGAGACCGTCCTGCATTCCGCGGAAATCTTCGCGTGCTTTCTGCCAAGGATAATGTCGTTCATATCGGAAATATCTTCCTGAACAAATAAATCACAGCCGTCAATACTGACTGCCACTTTTTCCTGTCCATCAATCAATAAAGTATAGT
>NZ_JAZASU010000151.1:0-2974 GCF_036343215.1 Dialister sp. | reverse complement strand
GAAATCTTGCCATCTTCCCTTTGGATGGTCAGATCATCCGTACCCAAGGCCTTCTTGAAAAGTCCGGCCTTGGAGGCCACCAGGTTCTGGAGCTTAGCAAAGTCTTCTTCCGTTAAATTATCCGGAAGGGAAATGGTGAGGGTATCGACACCCTCCGTTTTAGGAGTTTCTTCCGGTTTCACCCCTTCTTCCAGGATGGGGACTCTGTTTTCTGGCCGGAATCCTTTGACTGCCAGTTCCTGAACAACCTGTTGGAAAAGTGCCGCATCCTCACATTCCACCGTACCGGTCTCGCCGACCATAATGCTGCCGATTTGATAGGCCTTGGTGGGAAGAAACAGGTATTTCGCACTTTCTCCCGTAATTTGGCTGATAGCATCCGCCAATTCCTTCCGTGCTGCACCTTGTTTGTTGTATTCTGCCTTCATCATATGTACCTCCTTAGGGTATTTTGGTACTGTTATTCATCACTCTAAAGGCGAATAATAGCAAGCAAAATGTAGCCTTTCGAGCCTTTATTTTTCTGTTCCCGCCATTTCCTGGTAGGTATACTGTTTCCCATCCCGGAGGACGGTTACTGTCTCGTTCTCGTGGGAAGCCAGGTAGCGCTTTACCGCCACATCTACGAACTTAGGCTCCAGCTCTATCCCATAACAGATGCGGCCTAGCTGGTCGCAGGCCATGAGCGTGGAAGCAGATCCTAGGAATCCATCCAGCACAACCCCATTGATCTGGCTACTCAGCTTAATGAGATAGGCCAGCATGGGCACGGGTTTACTGGAGGGATGGCCAAATCCGTCCTCTTTGCTGTTTTTAATGCCCTCAAACTCAAAGACTGCTTTCTGCTTCTGGTCCCCATACCAGTTGTGTTTCCCATCTTTCCGCCACCCGAAGATGATGGGTTCCATATTGAACTTCCAGTCGGTGCGCATAAAGGGGGCTTTGGGTTTTTTCCAGATGAGCCCCGCCCCCACTTTGAATCCGGCATCTTCGAAAGCATCGTAAAAGACCCGGGCCTTCATGGTGGCGTAGAACACATAGATGGACGCATCGGGAGCCATGGCATCATGAAAACAGGAGAAGGCTTTTTTCAGGAATTCGTACCCTTCCTGGTCATTCAGGTCATCGTTTTTGATTTTCCCGGAAGCGCTTCGAAGATTCACCAGGTACGGAGGATCCGTCAGGACCAGGTTCGGTTTTACTCCATCCATAAGCTGAGCATAGGTTTCTTGTTTCGTAGAATCTCCGCACAAGACCCGGTGTTTTCCCAGCTGCCAAAGATCTCCAGCTTTGGAGAACACAGGCTTCTGGAGTTCTTCTTCTACATCAAAGTCATCTTCTTTGGCTTCGGTTTCTTCATCGAAGAGGTGGGCAATTTCGTCTTCATCGAATCCGGTCAGGCTGACATCGAAGTCCGCTCCCTGGAGGGATTCGATTTCCACCCGCAGCATCTCTTCGTCCCACCCGGCATCCAGGGCCATCCGGTTGTCGGCCAGGATATAGGCCTTTTTCTGGGCCTCGGTCAAATAGTCCACCAGGACGCAGGGGACTTCTTGGATTCCTTCCTCCCGGGCTGCCATCACCCGGCCATGGCCAGCAATGATGTTCTTGTCCTTGTCGATGATCACCGGGTTGATGAACCCGAATTCCCGCAAACTGGCCCTGAGCTTGTTGATCTGTTCCGGAGAATGGGTCCGGGCATTGTTCACATAGGGGATCAGCTCATCGATGGGGATGAGCTTCATCTCTTTGGTTGTTTTTTCCATGCCATGTTTCTCCTTATAATCGCAGCAAGCCCCCTGCGGGCACCGTTCAGGTCCCCACAAAGGGCTTGTCCTCGTAATGTTTTGATCTGTTGTTTGGTGAGGGGATATCCCCTCAGCCGGGAAATGAATTCTCTTGCTGTCATGCTATACCTTCCGCGACCGCAGCAGCCGTTCCATCACGTCATCCTGGGGCGTGTTGCCGGCAAACTCCACGGAGCAGTTTTCCTTCACCACCTGGTAGATCTGATACCAGATCTGGTTCACCTGCTTCATGTAGTTCTGGCCCATGGTCACGTATGGAGAAGCAATGGCCGCATTGGTGGTGGGGTGCTTGGCCAGAAAGCCATATTCCGAAATGGCATGTTCGCACTGGATCCACCGGGACACCGCCATGGCGTACTGGCTGATGAGCTGAGGGCTTACCAGTTTCTCGCAGTGCCGGGCTTTGAGCCACAGCCAGGTTTCCCGGTAGATTTCTTCCGCCTCCAGCTTCCCGCCGTTCCGCTGCTTTTCCTTCATGTAGGCTTTGGGTTCCGGCATATCTTCTCCAGATAGATCCGCCCCTTCCGGCAGGTCCATCACCTTAAGCGGCCGCTTCCCCGGATTGTCCGGCAGTTTGTCCAGCAGGGCCCTGGGTTTCCGGCCCTGGCCGACTCTGAGTCCGCCCCGCATGGTTCCGTCTTTGGCTATTTTTCACACCCCCTTTTTCACCGGGTCAATACCCTTTTTGAAAACGCGTTTTTGTCGCGCGTGACCCCTCGCCCGTTCTGGGTTTGCGGGCTTTCAGAGATTCATACTCCCCCTGGGTATACGACTTTGTTTCAGATTTAACATTTTAAAACTCCACTTTTTTATGCCACCTGTCTCCCCGTTTGGCATGGATCCGGGCATGGCAGGCTTTGCACAGGGCAATCAGGTTGTTCCAGGCATGGGTCCCGCCTTCCGCCAGAGGTTTCTTATGGTGGACCTCCTCCGCCACCACGTACCGGCCGTGCTTCAGGCACACTTCACAAAGAGGATGGCTGGCCACGTAAGCATCCCGGATCTTCTTCCAGGTCCTGCCGTACCGTTTCTTCGTTGCCGGACTACGTTCATACTTTTCGTACTGCTTGTCGATGATCTTCTGATGCTTCTCACAGTACCGCCCATCCGTCAGGTTCGGGCAGCCTGGGAAGGAACAGGGTCGTTTCGGTTTTCTCGGCACAGCT
>NZ_JAZASU010000150.1:0-2975 GCF_036343215.1 Dialister sp. | reverse complement strand
GAAAAAACACTAGAAAAAGCAGCATAACTGAGACTCATTAATTTTTAATACTAAAAAGTGAAAAACGACTGCAAAACCCGAAAAAAATTGAAATTTTCAGGGTCCCTTTAGTGCGCCCAAAAACAGAGAATTTATCCATTAAGAATAGGTCGGATAGATTAGAAGGCTAATTTTCATCTAATAAACCTAAAAATCCACAATATTAGATTTTTGATGTCCTTATTTTGTTGCCATTACCCGAGCCCGGGGAGCTGGCCGCGAAGCGGACTGAGGGGTTGTTCTATCGTTCAAGTCGAAAATGAGGCTGACTGCCAAAACCTGGCCGGAATCAATGCTTCTACCGTTCAGCAAGTGCTCTCCCTCAGAAACAGCACAAAGTGCTGAGAGGGCAGGCGAAGGGAAACTTTCGAAAAAGACTCAAAAGCCAGCCATGCCCGGAGTCAGGCCCTCCTCGAACAGGGCTCCGCGATAGCGGTGGGAGGACGAACAAGTAGAAACCATACAAGCCTCTGTCAACGTGAAGTCTGTCAATCTGTAATGCCAATTGCAAAACGTTTTCATGCAAATCAAATTGACCCTGTCGGTAAGCAAAGGAAAAAGGCGGCAAAGCCGCAAGACCGGAAAAGACTTTTATTTCTAACAAAAATCTAATGATACAAATCGCGTTTTTTGCTACTATATGTACAGAGTGAAGCAAAAACCTCACAAACTTTCGCCGGAGGCGCCCACCCATAGGCGGCGGAAGGAGGAAACAGCAGAGCTCTACAAGCTGAATGGTACCACGAAGCAAAAAAATGAAAATGTGAAACAGAAAACCGATGCGGCCCCGCAAGGGGAGCAAAAAGCCGCGGAGAGAAATCTCCCGCGGCTTTTTGTCGTGGGGTCCATAGAAAAAGCCCGGACGAAATGAATCTCATTCCGCCCGGGCTTTTGTTATTTCCTCAAGATAGCGCGGCTGAGAGGTTGTCCTGCCGATTCAAGTCGGGAATGAGAGACTGCCAAAACGTTCCCGGGATAAATGTCCCAAACCATCAGCATGCTATCGTTTCAGGCTCCCCCAAGGTTGGGGAGCTGGACGCGAAGCGGACTGAGGGGTTGTTCTATCGTTCAAGTCGAAAATGAGGCTAATTGCTAAAACCTGTCTGGAACTAATGACTCTACCGTCCAGCAAGTGCTCTCCCTCGGGAACAGCACAAAGTGCTGAGAGGGCGGGCAAAGAAAAAAGGCGGCGAAGCCGCCAAAAGCGAAAATCCACCCTTGAAAGGGGGGATGCCGAAGGCAGGGGGGGAAGACTAAGGCGTGTTTTCCGATAACGATAGAGTCACATGAGCAAACAAGCATCAATCATCCCATCCGCCCTGACGAGTACCTTCCCTATCTAAGGGAAGGCTTTCGCAACAGGCGGCCTTCGGCCTCTGGGATTCCATTTCCCCTGTTTCCCCGAAATGTCAATTCCTGTCGCTCAAAGATGGTAAAATTTCCCTGCATCTGCAATAATAGTGTCAGCACAGGAGGTAAGGATATGGAAAAGATGGAAAAAGACGAAAGAGTTACCAGACTGAAAGACCTGATTGAAGAGCAGAACTGGACTGAAGCCCTGCCTCTCGCAGAAAGTCTGTCAGCAGAAGGAAACGATGAGGGTGAGGTTCTTCTGGGCCTTTTGTACTATGATGGCCACGGAGTGACGCAGAACGCAGCAAAGGCAAAGGAACTTTTTGAAAAATCCTGGGCTCAGGGGAATGCCCGTGCTGCCTGCCTGCTCGGGATTATGTACGAAGACGGGAATCAGGTACTGCCGGATTATGCCAAAGCCCTGGATCTCTATGAAAAAGCAGCCGGACTGGGAAATAGAAATGCCATGTTTAATATGGGATGTCTTTATCTCTATGGCAAAGGCGTCAAAAAAGACGCAAAGAAAGCCTTTCATCTGTTTCAGGAATTGGCTGAAAAGGGCGATTCCGATGGTGAATTGCTTTTGGGATACTGCTGCCATAAAGGCAAGGGAACAGAGCCTGATATCGCAAAAGCCGCAGAGTGGTACCTGAAAGCTGCAGACCTTGGAAATGATGCAGCCATGAGGGCTCTGGGATACCTGTATTACTATGGGGCAGAGCAGGACGGAGGACCGAAGAAAGACATTCAGGAAGCCCTGAAATGGTTCCATAAATCCGCCGATCTCGGAGATATCGAGGCCCAATACTGGCTGGGAACCATGTATGCGGAGGGAGAAGGAGTCCATCGGGACTACGATAAAGCCTTCCGCTATTTCCTGAAAGCCGCTGAGCAGGGCATTCCGGAAGGAGAAACCGACGCAGGACTCGCTTACCTGAACGGCTGGGGAACAAAAGTCGATTTCGCCAAAGCCCTGGAATGGCTCCGCAAAGCCGCTGATCAGGGAGAATCCTTTGCCATGTACACCCTTGGATACCTCTATGAAGAAGGGGAAGCCGTGGAACAGAACTATGACCTGGCCCTAAAATGGTATCGTAAAGCCGCCGAAGCCGGCAATTCCGACGCGGCCAGACTCCTCGGAGACTACTACGCCGAAGGAAAAACCGTCCCCAAAGACGAAAAACTCGCCGCCGAATGGTATCAGATGGCCGACACCCTGGGAGACAAAGAAGCCTCTGCCAGCCTCGCCTGGCTCCAGCTCAAAGGAAATAGAAGCGATTATATGGACTTTTTCAGACATAAAGTACAGTGAGAAACAGGAAACACAGGAAATAAAATTTCTTTGCAGCACCCTTTGAATCGGGAATCTAGGGATTCTCGGGATTCATTCCGGGATTGTCGGGAATGAGAGACTGCCAAAACGTTCCCGGGACAAAAGTCTCAAACCATCAGCATGCTGTCGTTTCAGGCTCCCCAAGCTTGGTAATGGCAACAAAATAAGGACATCAAAAATCTAATATTGTAGATTTTTAGGTTTATTAGATAAAAATTAACCTTCTAATCTATCCGACCTATCCTTAATG
>NZ_JAZASU010000149.1:0-2985 GCF_036343215.1 Dialister sp. | reverse complement strand
GTCAAGGGATGCCGGATAGAGAGGAAACCAGATTCTTAAACAAATCATATTAGCTCCTGTTGCACTTAGAATTATAGAATAACGAGCCCCCCGAACTTCGGGGGGCCTGGAGGGGAGCCTTTTCGCGGACCTTTTAGCTCATTTCCTCCAGGTACGTTTCGTCAGTCAGCCTCGTATGTGCCCATATAAAAATGGCGGCACTTTATGAATTGTGTGCCGCCACCTGGCCGAGTCCCGTTTCCCGTTTCCCGATCGATTCTAAGTCTCGAAGACAGCTGGAATTTCAAAGCTGCAAAGGATACAGCCCTGTTGGAACCACTGGGAGCCGGGAACTTTCATGGGACCCCAATATAAAATCTAACGGCTAACAGCTAACGGCTAACGGCTTCTATTTCACATGATTAACGACTCTGACGGGTTCTTTTCCTTCGGCGATTCTTTTTACGTTTTCCCAGATCATCCGGTAGCTTCTTTTGAAGGAGGAGCCTGTGATGCCTCCGATGTGAGGGGAGAAGATGATTTTGGATGCGATTTCCGGGGGCTGGTTCAGGAGGATGTGATTTTTCTGAACCGGTTCGTGGTCCAGGGTGTCCAGGCCTGCCATTTTGAGGTGACCGGATTTGAGAGCATTGATCAGGGCTTCGTCGTTGACCAGTTCTCCGCGGGAGGTATTGATGAAGTAGGAGCCTTTTTTCATTTTAGAGAAGAATGCTTCATCGCACATGCCTGTGGTTTCGGGGGTGACGGGGAGATGGAGACTGACGATATCGGATTTTTGGAGAAGTTCGTCCTGTGTGGGGAGCCAGGTGACGCCGTATTGTTTTTCTATTTCTTCACTTACCCGATGGCGCTGGGTGTAGAAGGTTTTTACGTGGAAGGCTTTGAGGAGGGCGGCGGTGCATTTTCCTATATTTCCAAAGCCGATAAGGCCTGCTTTGCAGTCGGAAAGGTCGATGAGATCTCCTTTTGCCATGTAGTTTTCTTTGACCTGAATCTGCCGTCCCTCGCGGACTGCCCGGTCGTTATTGATGGCATCTTTCAGGACGCTCAGCATGAGGAGTAAGGTTTGTTCGGCTACGGCGGAGGCGTTCATTCCGGCAGAGTTGCAGACGTAGACTCCTTTTTCGTCGGCTGCCCTGAGGTCAAACCGGTTGAAGGCGACGCCTTCGGAGTGAATCATTTTCAGGCGGGGAAGGCCGCGGATCAGTTCTCCCGGAATATCTGCGATGGCATCGGCCACGATGATATCGCAGTCGCCCATGGCCCGGATATATTCGGACGGCGGCAGGCCGCAGGGAAGGCTTACTTTTTCGACGGATTCCGTGAAGGCGGATTTTTCTGTATTTCTTTCAAAGGCCTCGGCCCGGCCGATGTGGAGCAGTTTGAGTTTTTTCATGGGTCCTCCTTATAGAAGTGCACAGACGATGGGAAGGGTAATGATGGTGGAAATAGTAGTGAGAAATATCATTCCGGCCGCATAATCGCTGTCAGAATGCTGGGTTTCAGCAATCATGGCGATGGATGACATGCTGGGAAGTCCACAGATGATACTGAGGGTGATGGAAATACTTTTTTCGAGGCCCGGAATGTGGGTGAGAAGGAAATAAACGGCCAGGGGGGCGAGGAGCATTTTCACGAGGATCATGAGGTATATTTCCAGTTTTTTCAGGTATTCTTTAATGGAAATATAGCAGAATGCGCCGCCCAGGTAAATCATGGAAAGGGGCGGGGCAGCGGATCCTGTTTTCGTGAGGGCATCGGAGAGGAAATCGGGAAGTCTGAGGCCGGTGAGGACGAAAAATACGGAGAGCAGGACAGCAATGGTAGCAGGATTGACCATTTTCCGAAGGTTTCCGGAAATGGAAAGGTTTGCTTCTACGGGACTTGCCAGGTATACGCCCAGGGTCCAGAGCATGAGCTGGTCGGCTACGGTATACATGCCCATGTAAAGTCCGCCGCGGTCGGGATAGAGGGCGAGAATCACGGGAATTCCCATGAAACCGCAGTTTCCAAACATGGTGCAGGCCCGGTATACTTTGCTCCGGTTTCCTTTGAGGGACGCTGCTTTCGAAAGGAGAATAGAAAGGAGGTAGAGGGAAAGGAAAAGGAGGATCCCGATGGCGATGATGACGGTGGAGGAAAGAAATTCTTCCCGCGTGGGGCCGTGGATGGTATTTGTAAAAATGAGGAGGGGCAGGAGGATTTTCGTCACAATGCCAGAGAGGACGGAAAGTTTTCCGCGGTCCAGGATGTGCATTTTCACGGCGGCCATGCCGATGATCATGTAAACCGCAAAAATTTCGAGCTGCGAGAGGACGATGGAAAAGTAGTTCATAGGGACTCCTTGGGGAATCTTTGGAAATATGTATTTATTATAAATCTTTGGGGACGTATTTGTATGGGAAATTTTTTATAAGTGAAACTTTTGAATCGGGGGGTATCGGGGTTGTCGGGAAGGTGTGCCGGTGATGCGGCACGAGTTTTTATGGGAAATGTACCCAGGTGAGGAAAAATAACGGGGTGCGGGATGCGGGGAGCGGGGTGCGGGGAGGTGTCGATGCTGATGCATCGACGATTATTTATGGGGATTTTGCATAGACGAATATGAAAAGCCCGTATGAGTCGAAAAATCACCTGCCCTCCTGGCCAGGGGGCGGCGAGCGAGTCGAGCAGGGGGCTGTACTATCGTAGCTGGCACATACGAGACTGACTGACGAAAGGTACTTGGAAAAAATGAGGAAAACGGTAGTCCGGAAGGCTCTCCCTCGGGAGAGCTCCGCGACAGCTGGTGAGAGGGCGCTAAAGAAAAGGCGGCCTCTGGCCGCCTGATGCGAAAATCCACCCTTGATAGGGGGGATGCCGAAGGCAGCAATCTGGTCATATGTCAAGAGGGAAAATAAAAAAATTCCGAAGCTTTTTGTTATTGCATTCGGAATTTGGCGTATTCTAAAACTATCTCTGCGGGGGTCCCATCAAAGATTAGAG
>NZ_JAZASU010000148.1:0-3026 GCF_036343215.1 Dialister sp. | reverse complement strand
AGCTTTCCGCGCATTAAAATTTAAAATTAATAAATTAAAAAGCGTATCCTGCTGGATACGCTAAAATAGGGTTATGTAATTGTCTGTTTTTAGGAGTAAATCCTTAAGTGTGTGCCATTACCGAAGTTCGGGGGGCTCCGCGAATGCGATGGGGGATGTCAAGCAGGTACATGTCGAAAATGAACAAAAAAGGTACAAGCGCAGGGTTCGGCAGATGGCACGTACGAGGCTGACTGACGAAAATTACTTGGGAAAGATGGGAAAATCCGTAAGACGCGGGCTCTCTTCGAGAAGGGGGCTCCCCAAAGGGGTGGGCAGCGATCAAGTCGTAACCATTTCTGGCAGGAGCGGTGATAAAGCTGCCGGGTCGGAAAACCTCTCTTTGAAAGTCAGGGAGAAGATGAATGTCTAAAACGATGAAAACCATTTCACGCACATGAGAGAATAAGCATCAATCCCGATACCCCCGACACCACCGATTCAAAAGTCACTGAAAAATAATTGACACGAAGGGCATTCCATGCTATTTTATTTCCATCTACATAAGACACCTTTCTCCATCACCGGGTGGAGAGCAGAAAGGGGACCTGGGACTCGCCGCAGGTACGGCACGCAAGTGTTATAAGGCAGTCCCGGGGCTCCTTTTTTAGAAGCAAAGGAGAAAAATCATGAAAATCGCCCCCTTCAAAGTGGAAGAATGGATGAATGCCTGGGAAACCGGCGCCAGGTACAATATCGCCGAAACCTGCGTGGACTCTGTATCCCTGGATGAACTCTTCGAAATCACCGGAGAAGACAAAGAAGCCTTCTGGAACAATATTTCCAAAAAGCGCCTTACCTACGGCTATATCGTAGGCAATCCGGAATTCAAAGAAGGCATCTGTCAGCTCTACAAAACCATGACTCCGGGCGAAATCATCCCCACTCACGGCGCCGCCGGGGCGAGCCATCATGTTTTTTACTCCCTCATAGAACCGGGAGACCGGGTGATTTCCATCATGCCCACCTACCAGCAGCTTTACTCCATCCCCGAAAGCTTCGGCGCCGATCTGAAGCTCCTTCATCTGGACGAAAAAAACGGCTACCTTCCAGACATGGACGAACTCAGAAGACTGGCCGTTCCGGGGACGAAACTCATCTGCATCAATAACCCGAACAACCCCACCGGTGCCCTTATGAGCAGGGAAATGCTGGAAGAAATCGTGGAAATCGCAAAATCCTGCGGCGCCTATATTCTCTGCGACGAAGTCTATCGTCATCTCACCCAGGAAGAGGAATGGAGCGAATCCATCGTAGACCTTTATGAAAAAGGCATTTCCATCTCCTCCATGTCCAAAGTCTTCTCCCTCGCCGGCATCCGTCTGGGCTGGATCGCAAGCCATGACAAAGAATTCCTCGCCTCCGTCCTGTCGCACCGAGACTATGATCTCATCAGCTGTGGACTTTTTGATGAAGAAGGGGCATCCATCGCTTTGAAACACGCAGACAAACTCCTCGCCAGAAATAAAGCCATCGTCCGGGGCAATCTGGAAATTCTGGATACCTTCATCAGAAACGAACCCCATCTCCATTATGTCAAACCCAAAGCAGGCACCACCGCCCTGGTCTACTATGATTTCGATATTCCCTCCTACGAATTCTGCAAAAAAATGTATGATACCGTCGGCACCTTCGTCACCCCCGGCGCCTGCTTCGAAGAAGAACACTCCATGCGAATCGGCTATGCTTCCGACACAGAAGAACTTCGTCAGGGCCTTGCAGGGATGAAGAAATTTATGGAAAGCCTGAGTGACTGAAAAGCTGTATGGAAATACAGGAAGAAAAACTGTATGTAAAAGTTATCAGTTTGCAGTGATGGTGGCCCGCGTCAGAATGAGGAAGTGGGCCATTTTTTATATAGTTGGTCAAAGACAGCTGTATATAAAATGGCCGTCCATATCATTTTCAGGCGGCCACATTCACTGATAACTGATAACTATTTCCTCCGGCTGCTCGTATTTCATTTTCCTCATGGTATAATTAACTTAATAAAATACACCAAGGAGGTCTTACCCATGATGAAAATTACGAACGAAGGACAGATGAGACTGTCATTTGAAGTACCGGGACGGAAAGAAATCATCCACTCCGATGCCGTCAAAGAAGTAGGAGGAAAAGGAGAATACATGACCCCTGTCGAACTTCTCCTCTCTGCCGTCATTTCCTGTACCCTCACCAATATCATTTACGGAGCCGGCAAAAAAGGCATCTCCATGGAAGGCGCCTGGGCCGAAGCAGATAAAGAAATCTCCGACGCCGGAGGAGTTGGCGTCATCCGCGCCACCTTCCATCTGCCGAAATCGGTACCTGAAGAAGAAAGAGAATTCCTCCAGACCGTTCCCGTAGAACACTGCACCGTAGGCAGGACCATCAGGAAAGAGACGAAGAAAGAATATACCTTCGTCTATGATGTGTGAGCAGTTTTAGAAATAAGCCTCTCAGTCCATTTGGGCCGGGAGGCTTTTATTTTGGAGGAATTGGGGATTGGGGGTTAGGGATTAGGGAAGGTGGCGGCGCTGATGCGCAGCAAGTATATGGGGATTTTACACAGGCGGGGTTGAAAAACCGTACAAGTCGAAATGGGATTAACTGACGAAAGGAACTCAGGACAATTGACTCTATCGGCAAGAAAGAGCCCCCCGAAGTGCGGGGGGCTCCGCGAATGCGGTGGGGGGATGTCAAGCAGGTACATGTCGAAGATAATGAAAAAGGTACAAGCGCAGGGTTCGGTACAAGGTACAAATGAGGCTAATGAAGAAACATATGCAGAAAAAATGACTCTATCGGAAAAAGCGTGGCCCCCTTCGATAAGGGGGCTCCGCGAAGCGGTGGGGAACGAACAAGTCGAAACCATTCCCTGGCTGTATCGGCGGTAAAGTTTCCTGGTCAAAAAATCCACCTTGGAAAGAGACGAAAGATTGATGATTTTTGCCGATAACGACAGAGTCACATGAGCAAACAAGCATCAATCATCCCATCCGCCTGCT
>NZ_JAZASU010000147.1:0-3084 GCF_036343215.1 Dialister sp. | reverse complement strand
GCACCAAAATTAAGTATTCTATACATAGTGACCTCCGTTTGCGTGTAGGTAATTCCCTGTTCGGGATGGGTTTTCGTCGACTTCATTGTACAGGGTGAATCCACGAATGTGCAAACCGGAGGTCACTTCATATTATCTAACAGCTAAAGGCTAAAAGCTAACTCTCTTTCTTCTTCTCTTTCAGCAAAAATGTGACGAAGAGTGCCAGTATGGCTATAGGAATCAGTGTGGCAAGTCCCACCTGGAGTCCGTACATATCGCCCACTTTTCCTACCATAGGCGCCATGAGGCCTCCGATGGTAATGCCGACACCTAAAGTTATGCCAGAGGAAAAGCCTACGTTTTTCGCAAGGTATGTCTGCCCGAGGACGATGGTGGGTCCGTACATGGCAAATACACCGAAAGCTACGGGGAGCATGAGGATATAGGAAAGAATAGGCGTCCCGCTCAGGATGAAAAGGATGAGTCCGGGAATGAGGATCATCAGGCTGTAGCGGATCATATGGACGTATCCTACCCGGTCGGAAAGGGCGCCTCCGCAGTAGGTCAGAATGGCACCGATGGTGAAAAATATGGTGAGTGCCATATTTCCTTCTCCTGCGGTCTTACCGAGCTGGGAAATCCAGAAAAGAGGAATGAAGGTATTCAGGCAGGCAAAAGAAACAGAGCGGGCCAGAATGAGGAAGAAGAGTTTCCCGAAGGATTTCCAGTCGTTTTCGGCCCCTTCTTTCGATTCCCTCTTTACCCCTTCTGCCTCTTCGGAGCGGGAAAGGATAAAGGTCCATGTGTAAAGGAGGGTGCAGATGACACCAAGAATGGCATAAATCCAGAGATACTGGCGGCCCAGGGTATAGGCGGTAGAAGCAATGATGGGTCCGATGGCAAATCCCATATTTCCACCGATGGCAAAAAATCCCATGGCTTTTCCTTTGGCCGGACCGGTCATACGGTTCACCAGAAGTGCCCCTTCCGGATGGAAGATAGCGGAACCTATCCCCGAAAGAAGTGCCAGAAGAAGGACTGATTCGTAGGTACCTGCCGTGGTTCCCATGAAACTGATGGAAAAAGTCACCATCAATACTCCCAGGGGAATCAGAAATGGCAGTTTTACCTTGTCTGCCAGGTACCCGAAAAGCGGCTGGACTACGGAGGAACACATGGTATTGGCCAGCATGACCGTAGCCGCTTCGTAGTAAGAAAGGCCCAGCAGGTTGATAAAGAGCGGCAGAAGGGCCGCAATGGAACCCTGCCCCGTATCATTGATGCAGTGACAGACGGTAGGGATAAAAGGACGGATTTTTTCCTGAATCATAAAAACCTCCCGCGGTTAAAGATGATTCTTATTATACTACTCATGGTAAGGATGAGGAAATAAATTATACTGTAAAAAAAGGACAACTGCAGGAATAAAGGCTTTTGTTCCGGGGTTGTCGGGGGGCTCGGGGGTGTCGGGAGACTCGGGGAGGTAGCGGCGCAGCAGTATAAAGGCGCCGCTCTCTTGATTTTTTGTTTCACCTTTCCCTGTGCACAATTTGAGAATTTTGAGGATGGATGCGGTTCGAATCTTGCGATGGCACTCGCCCCTTCGGGGCTTTTGCCCCCGAGCCTCGACTTGAACCGTTTGATGGCTTTGGGGCGTTTGGCGTTTAGAGTCTTGCGATGACTCTCGCCACCTTTCGGCGGCTTTGGCCCTTCGGCTTCGACCTGAATGGTTTGAGGGCTTGGAGGTGAATGCCGATTGGGGTCTTGCGATGGCACTAGCCGCTTTTTGCGATTTTTCGAACAAAATAAAATAGCGGACTGTCAATTCGATGTCCGCTATCCTGTGAATTCTGTTGTTTTAAGTTCCTCACCCCGAACGTTATGCTTTTATTTCCCCTCTGTCTTTCAGGAATTTCTTCAGCAGAAAAGTGAGGAAGTATGGGAAAGTGTAGAATTTCCCGTTGAAACTGATATTTTTATTTCCCAGTTTGATGCCGTAGTGGATATCTTCATAGGTATCTTTGGTGATCAGGTGATTCAGGGATGGGGTGGCACCGTCCTGCGCTTTTATTTCCACGGGGACCAGGGAGTCCCGGTCACGGACCATGAAGTCCATTTCTACCGTGGATTTCGGATTCCGGTAGAAGAAGAGCGGAAATCCTGCTTTGGTCAGCATGTCGGCCGCCACATTTTCATAGAGGGCTCCTTTGTAAATATTGAAATTTTTATTGAAACGGAGATCTTCCTGTACTTCTTCGTCCAACGATGCCACAAGAAGGCCGGGATCGCCGAAGTAAAGCTTGAAATCTTTGGGATTGTAATTTCCTTTGAGCGGCAGCTCCGGACGGTCCAGGTTATAGCAGATATTGACGATGCCTGCATTGGAGAGCCATTCCACCACCCCCACATAGTCCCTGCTTCTCGCATTTCTGGCCACTTTGGAAATCTGGAATTTCTTGTTTGACTGTCCCAGAAATACGGGAATGGCCCGATAAACGTTCAGGATTCTTGCTTTGTCCAGTCCTCCGGCATATTTCGTGATATCTTCTTCATAGTCCAGGAGAATCTGCTGCTGCATGGCAAGGATGCCGGAATAGTTGCCCTGATTTACAAACCGGCTGACGATGTCCGGCATGCCCCCTGCTACCATGTATTCCAGAAAGAGGTCGTGAAGGGCATGCATCTGCGTTTCCGACAGGGGCAGAAGGGATTCCATATGATCATAGAGATCGTCAATCTGCGCTTTCCCATACCCCTGGGCCCAGAGAAATTCTTCAAAGTCCAGGGAGTGCATGACCACATCCTGCTTGTATCCCACGCTGTTCGATTCGATTTCCCCATAATTGATGCCCATGAGGGAACCGGAGCAGATCACGTCATACCGCCCGTCTATTTTGAAAGCTTTCAGGCTCGTGGCGCCGTTAATGCAGACTTGTATCTCATCAAAGAAAATGAGGGTCTTATGGGGAATGAGACGAATTTCCGGATGGATGAAGGTCATGTTTTTCAGAATTTTGTCCACTTCATAGCCATCATCAAAAATCGTCCTGTATTCTTTCTGCAGGATGAAATTGATTTCTATATAGGATTCATACTGAGTCT
>NZ_JAZASU010000146.1:0-3141 GCF_036343215.1 Dialister sp. | reverse complement strand
AATGGCCAAATGCCGTTCAGTCCGTTAATTCAAGGCCCTTCTCAGATGGCATCAGGGATTGCCCTGATGCATGGCTCCAAAAGTGAATCGATGAAAAAAGTGGAAATTACCTCTTGACACCGGTCACTTCATAACAGAGGGTAGCAGTTAGTCGTTAGCCGTTAGCAGTTAGTGATTAGAAATAGTGATAAGTACAGGGCGCCTTTGAAATAGCAGGGCGCCCGTTTTTATATGGGAACCTTTCTTCCCCGATTCAAAGGTCCGGGGTTTGAAGGCTGACCACTAACGGCTAACTGCTAACCGCTAATAACTAATTTACATTTCGTGTTGTCAAAACCTACCAGTTGTGACAGGTCTCAGATTTTTTTCTGAAACTTTTTTATAATGTAGGGGAGAGAAGGTCTCTTTATTTCCTGGAATGGAGGGGAGTCTTGTGATGAAGTTCAAGCACAGCCGTCTGATCCTGATGACGGTGGTCCTGATCATTGTCAGCTTTTTCCTGACCACGGCTCTTTCCGTCCATTCGCTCCATACGGTGATCAAGGGGCATAATGAGGAACTCTCGAAGGTGCTGGCGGCGCAGATTTATGATTCCATCAATAACCGCCTGTCGGAGCCTATTGCTGTCGCCCAGACTATGGCTTCGGACCATTTCCTCATGGAATCCATGGAGAATGAGGACTTCCCGAATGAAGAAGAGGCAAAGCAGGTGGTTTCCTACCTGTCGAAGCTTTCCACCCGGATGAATTACAGTTCCGCTTTCATTATTTCCCAGAAAAGTGGGAAATATTATTCCCAGAGCGGGTTCAATAAGATTGTGGACCCTCTCCATGATGCCCATGACGTGTGGTACTCCACTTTTATTTCCACCGGCCGCATGGTGGATTTGGACCTGGATACGGATCAGGCCCATGGGGATAAGTGGACTGTCTTCGTGAATGCACGGATCGTGAATGAGAAAGGCGAACTCCTCGGTGTCTGCGGGGTGAGTGTGGAAGTCTCGGACCTTCAGGAAATCCTGAGCGGTTTCGTGAATGAATACAATGTCCACATCAATCTGATCAATGATGAGGATGCCATCCGGATCAATGAAGGCCAGGCGTCCATCGATCAGACAGTCCTCACCAGTACGAAGCTGAAAGAGTATGCGGGGATGAAAGATTACCTCTATGAGGAGCTGCCCGATGGGGGCTACATTGTCCGGAAATACATGGACAATATGGACTGGCTTCTGGAAATAGAGGATGACAATGAGTATGAAAATTCCCTCTTTGCCTCCCTGATTTATAGAAATACCTTCCTCTTTGTGCTCATCATGATCATTCTCATCATCATCGTTTCCCGAAGTATCGCCGAAGACCGGAGGCGCTCCGACGCCTATACGAAGGAAATAGAGAAATTCGCGGAGGCCCAGGAAATACTGAAGGCAAAAGCCGAGACTGCCAATAGGGCAAAGGGGGACTTCGTGGCCCATATGTCCCATGAAATCCGGACGCCTATCAATGCGATTCTTGGCTTCGATGAAATGATTATCCGTGAGGCTCAGGACCCCGCCATCCGTGAATATGCGGCCAGGATCCGGGCGAGCGGGCGGAATCTTCTTTCCCTCATCAATGACGTCCTTGATTTCTCCCGCATTGAGTCGGGGAAGATGGATATCGTGCCTGTGACTTACAATACGGTTTCCTTCCTGTCCGATCTCATCGTCATGATCGGTCCCAGGGCAGAGGCCAAAGGCCTTGTCATTCATAAGGAAATCGATCCGAACCTCCCGAGCCGGCTCTACGGAGATGATGTGCGGCTCCGTCAGGTCATTACGAACCTCCTCACCAATGCGGTGAAATATACGGAGAAAGGGTCCATTACCTTCTCCGTGAAGGCCAGCCCCATGACCGATCAGAAAATCCTCCTCCACGTGTCCGTGAAAGATACGGGGATCGGCATCCGGGAAGAAGAAAAGGACAAACTTTTCGAATCCTTCCGAAGAGTGGAGGAATCGAGAAATAGAAATATCGAAGGCAGCGGCCTTGGCCTTTCCATCGCGTCGAAGACCCTGTCCCTCATGGACAGCCGTCTGGAACTGGAAAGCACCTATGGCAAAGGATCCGATTTCCACTTTGACCTGAAACAGGGCATCATAGATCCCACGCCGGTGGGAGATTTCGAAAAAGCCTTCAATGACCGCCTCTCCCTGGTGGAAGACTATCACGAATCCTTCGAAGCACCGTCAGCGAGAATCCTGGTAGTGGACGATATCGATATGAATCTCCTCCTCTTCCGGGGACTCCTGAAGAAAACGGCCATGACAATCGATACCGCTATGAGTGGGAAAGAAGCCATGGAAAAAATCCGTAAAACCCGGTATGATCTCATCTTCCTGGATGACCTCATGCCCATCATGGCCGGCGTGGAAACCCTGGAAAAAATGAAAAAAGAAATGCCCCATGCCATCCGGGATATTCCGATCATCGTCCTTACCGCCAATGCCATCAGCGGAGCCCGGGAAGCCTACCTCTCCGAAGGTTTCTGGGATTACCTCTCCAAACCCATCGAAGGCAAAGTCCTCGAAAGAATGTGCATGAAGTGGCTGCCGAAAGAGAAAGTCATCAAAGTTTCCGGGAAAGGCGCAGCGCCTGCGGAAAAAGAATCCGCAGAGCCCCTGATCGATGAAAAACTGGGCCTCTCCTACTGCATGGACAGCAGGGATTTCTATAAAGAAATGATCCAGTCCTTCCTCGATACCGGCCATATGGAAAAACTGAAGAAATTCTTCGCCGCGGAAGACTGGAAAAACTACCAGATCGCCGTCCACGGCCTCAAATCCTCCTCCCTCGCCCTGGGAGCCAGGAAACTCTCAGACCTTGCGAAACAGTGCGAACTGTCGCTGAAGAACGGAGAGGGACCGGGGTTTGTGAAAGAGCACGAAGAAGAGCTTTCGAAACTGTATGAGGAGACAGAGGCGGAATTGAGGAAAATACTGAAATAAAGTTATCAGTTAATAGTTATCAGCAATATCATTAACTTAAGAAAATCATGAAATAGTTCAAGTACGCGTCGAAAGATGCGTGCTTTTTTTGTGCAAAAAATTTAAAAAAATCCGACAAAATCTGAAAAAAGTACTTGACAAACGCAAAAAATTTT
>NZ_JAZASU010000145.1:0-3168 GCF_036343215.1 Dialister sp. | reverse complement strand
TGTCATCTCGTGATCAAGGTACGTTGCGGGGGGCGCGGGTCCGAAGATTTTCTTTCTCGTTTGTTGGGAGTTTATTTTGTTTTGTAAAAATAAGGGTGAAACTCGATATTTCCTCGAGGATTTGAAAGCTTATAGAGCACGTGGGTCTTGCCCCGGATCCGCCTTAAATTTTTGAGCGCTCAGCGGATCGGATGGGACTCGGCCCGAGGCCTCGCTCTTGCTGCTTTCACAGGTATAGTAGCAAAAATCGCGATTTGTATCATTAGAATTTCATTAAACTTTATACGCTGAAATGATGGGGAAGGTTTGCAAACTGAATATGACGGCTGCCGGCCCGGGTAAATTGTTTGTAAAGATGGGCTTTTTTCGTTTACACCGCTTTTTTTTGAATTATAATAGGGAAATATAAAAGATAGAGAATGAGTCAGCTTTGTTCTGTGTGAGTTTTGCTGCATTAGCGGCGTATCGTTCTTCGTGAAGGGGTGCTCCTGATGGGGCACGGGTATATGGGGAATTTGCACAGACAGGGTAAAATCCCCTGCAAGTCGAAACGTTCAGGGCTCTCCGGGCCTGGGGAGCTGGCCGCGAAGCGGACTCCCGGGTCGTCCTGTCGGTTCGCGGGATATGGGAAAAATTTTGACCTGTTATCCGCCCTTTTCTTTTAATCGCACGCCAAAGGGCACTATAAAAAACTGGTTTCCGCAGGAAACCATATCCTTCCAGACGACCCCGACATTCCCGAGCTTCCCGATATCCCCGATTCAAAAGTTATCCGGACTCAAAGTTTCCATATATAATAGTGAAAATACAGGATGTGATTCCATGCCCCAGAAACGAATTGCCATCGTGAATGACATGACCGGTTTTGGGCGCTGTTCCACGGCGGTACAGCTGCCCATTATTTCCGCCCTGAAAATCCAGGGCTGCCTTTTTCCCACTGCCATCCTTTCGGTGCATACGGGATTTCCGGATTTCTACATCGATGATTATACCCGACGCATGAAGCCCTACATGGAAAGCTGGAAGAAAAATCACCTCGAATTTGACGGCATTCTCACCGGTTTCCTGGGGTCTGTTTCTCAGGTGGAAATCGTCATGGATTTCATCAGAGATTTCAAAAAACCGGGGACGATAGTCATCATGGATCCTGTCATGGGAGATAATGGGAAACTGTACCCCTCCTACACCGAAGAACTCTGCCAGCGGATGCGGGAGCTTCTCACCCTTTCTGACGTGATTACGCCCAATCTTACCGAAGCCTGCGAACTTCTGTCCATGCCTTATCCGGAGGAAGGTACTTTTTCTACGGAAATACTTGGAAATATGGCCCGCGCCCTTTCGGAAAAAGGACCTTCGGAGGTCGTGATCACGGGCCTTCCGGAAGGGGAAAATCTCATGAATTTCATGTACGAAAGAGGAAAAGGGATTTCCATTCATCCGGTGAAAAAGATAGGCAGCGACCGTTCCGGGACCGGAGATGTATATTCCGCCGTGGTGGCTGCGAAAATCGTGCGGGGAGAAAGCCTTGAAAATGCCGTAAAATCTGCCGCCTCTTTTGTGAGCCGCTGCATGACGTATACCGAAGAACTGGACCTCCCCCGGAACTGGGGTCTGGCCTTTGAAGAATTTCTCACCGATTTGAAATAAGGAGGAACCATGATCGTATACAGCTATTTTTCCGGCGTCTATGTGAATGTGGAGGACAGTCTTGCCCGCCAGCCTGAAGGGAAACGGGGATTTTATGTGAATCTCACGAACCGCTGCACCTGCAATTGTACCTTTTGCCTTCGGAGCATGAAACAGATGCGGGAAGACTCCTCCCTCTGGCTTAAAAAAGAACCCACCGTTTCTGAAGTGGAAATGGAACTCTCCGCCCTTCCCTGGGACAAAGTGAGCGAAATCGTATTCTGCGGATTCGGCGAACCCACCTGCCGGCTGGAAGACCTGAAAACCCTCCTCCAATGGGTGAAAGACAATCATCCGACAGTTCCCACCAGACTCAATACCAATGGCCTTTCCGACCTGCAGTACAAAAGGGATACCGCGCCCGATTTCAAAGGCATTCTCGATACCATTTCCATTTCCCTCAATGCTTCCAATGCGGAACGGTACCTTGCCCTGACGAGAAGCTCCTTCGGACTCCGCTCGTTTGAGGCCATGCTGGACTTTGCAGTCCGCTGCAAAAAATATGTGCCCCATGTGGTTTTGACCGTGGTGGACCATGTGGAAAACAGCGAAGAAATCAGGAAATGCAGGAAGATCTGCGAAGACAGGGGACTCACGCTCCGGGTGAGAGTATATGAAGACCATTAGAGACAATTGTTAGATATAATGACCTGAGTCAGCTGCGGTATTCGGGTCTTAGCCTCACCGCGGCTTGCCACCCGATCCCCATCTCGAGATTTCAGGGTGCGGGAAAGTGTCGGCACTGATGTGCCGGCTTTTTTTATGGAGACTGTACACAGGCAGGGGGAAAAGCCCGAATGAGTCGAAATGGGACTGACTGATGAAAGATACTCGGGATAAATGGGGAAATAGGAAAGACTCCCGCTTACGGGCCTTTCACACTCGCATGGGCACATTCCCCATAAATACTTGTGCCGCATCAGCGGCACACCTTCCCGAAGTCCCAAATCCGAAGTCCGAAATCCGTTTTTCCCATTTTTCCCGGGTGCCTTTCGGCAATCAGCCTCATTTGTGCCTTGAAGGGATAGAGCAGGATGATGATCTCAGACGGCCGAAGGCCGTCGATTGGTCAGGCTCCCCCTGGGGGGAGCTGGCTGCGAAGCAGACTGAGGGGGGAGGGATGAGAAATGGCGGTTGGGAACTTCAATGGAAAACAGAAATTATCGATTCTTCGAATCGATTTTGCCCTCTCACCCCTTCGGGGAGCTCTCCCGAGGGAGAGCACTTGCTTAACGGTATAGTCACTTGTCCCGGGTACGTTTCGTTAGTCAGCCTCATCTGTGGCACTATCGGTTGAGGGTAGGCTTCCCCTCGGGGAAGCTGGCCCGAAGGGCCTGAAAGGGCAAGGGATGGAATCCCGGCGGCCGCAGGCCGCCTTTTCTTTAGCGCCCTCTCACCGCTGTCGCGGTGTTCCCGAGGGAGAGCCTGCCTGACTATCATTTTCCTCATTTTTCCCGGGTATGCTTTATCAATCAGCCTCAT
>NZ_JAZASU010000144.1:0-3270 GCF_036343215.1 Dialister sp. | reverse complement strand
TTACACCCCCAAACCCCTGTGAACCTCGCCTACAGAGCGACAAAAAGCCAGTCGCTCTTTCGGACGAGGTGTATGGCCGGTCAGTTGCGCATCGTGGCCGTTTTGGCCCGCTGAAGTGACCGTTTTGCTTCGCCATTTGCATCGAAGGGATAAATGAGGAAGATTTTTAATAGAAGCTCATGCTTTTTATAGGCAAAAGTAATAAAATTTCTACTGGCTTAGCTGTCCTTCATATGGTACAATTTAGATGTGGTGAAAAGGACCAGGTATCACGGACATGATTCTCTGATACCTTTTTGATACCTGAAGACCCAAAAACCACGCGAAATATCCATCATCAGATGAAATGAAAAACAACCAGAAGTACTGTTTGTAACCATTTAACACCAGAAGTCACTTTAACAGCGTAGAATTTGAGTAACCAAACATAAGTTCGATACCGTAACCATAAAAGAGACGATGAGAAATCTCACCGCCTCTTTTATTTTTTTACCTTTTTCGCTTTCAGAATATAATTGCCGTCCAGTTCTTTTTGCAGCAGCCGCATTGTGTCCAGCAGGTATTGGCGTTCGATGGCCGTCGAGCAGGAATCGAGGATTTCTTTTGCGTCCAAATCGTATTGTTCTATGAGGTAGGGAATTTCGTCGTAGACCAGGAAATCCAGAGAGATATTGACAGCCCTGCATATACGAATCAGAGTCGGGAGGGAAAGTTTTGTCTTCCCGGTCTCGATGGCGGATACATGCTGGGGCGTCACGTCTATGGCCTCGGCCAGCTGCTCCTGGGTCAGCTTCGCCTTCTTCCGTGCGGAACGAATCCGCCTGCCGATCGCGGCATAGTCGATGTTGTCTTCTTCTAATAATACTACGTCAATCATAGGCTTTTGTCAGAATTTTCCCTTCTTTCAAAGAAATCTACCCTATAAACTACAGGCAAAACACAAAGTGCATAGCGGAAAATACGAAAAACTCACTACACAGAATGAATTTTTGTGCTATACTATCTTGCGATTATAGTTGGGCATTTCATTTTGAAGGAAATGGTCTGGGAGGACAGGTGAACAGGTTTCAGCGCATCGTCAAGCGGATTGCAGATATTGTGATTGCTTTGATTATGCTTCTCGTTCTTTCCCCTCTGATGTTCATCATTCTGCTTGCAGTATTTGCCTATGACCGCAAGCCTCCCGTATTCAAACAGAAACGCCTGACAAAAGATGGGCAGGTATTCACCCTGTACAAGTTCCGCAGCATGCGTCCCGGGGCAGAAGAAAGCTATAAGCTGACTCTCTATGAGGATCCGAGGGTCACACCTGTAGGACGGGTTATCCGGCGTTTTCGTTTGGATGAATTGCCCCAGCTCATCAATGTAATCAAGGGAGACATGTCGATGGTGGGCCCCCGGCCGGAACGGCCGGAGATTGCCCGGGAGATTGAAAAGACCCTGCCGGAGTTTTCAAAGCGTCTTCAGGTGAAGGCAGGACTCACAGGCTATGCCCAGGTGGTCGGGAATTACACGACGCCCTCTGAGCAGAAGCTGGCCTATGACCTCTATTACATCGAACACTTCTCTTTGGGCCTGGACTTAAAGATCATGCTGATGACGGCCAGGGTCATGTTCATGTCCGAGAAGTCGGAAGGACTGCGGCCGGAAAAGACGGATGACGCCGCGGAAGAATCATGAAGATACTCATCATCACCACGGTTTCCGGCTTTCTTCAGCAGTTCCTGCGGGCGGATATAGCTGCCCTGCAGAAACGGGGATGGGAAATCTTCTACGCCTCGAACTTCAGCCATCCGGTCTATGCCTGTGACCGGGAGGAGATGGAGAGAAGCGGTATCACCTGCTTAGACATCCCCATTGAAAAGTCTCCGGCAAAGATTTTGTCAAACTTTTCTGCCCTGCGGCAGATTGAGACCATACTCGAAAAATTTCATATCGATGTCATCCACTGCCATACGCCGCTCGGCGGGGCACTTGGAAGGTTCGCCGGAAATCATTCGTACTCCGGCGGCAGGAAGCCCAAGGTCATCTATACGACCCACGGCTTTCACTTTTACAAAGGCGCTCCGAAGAAGGATTTCCTTCTATGGAAGAATGCGGAAAAGATTCTGGCCGGAATGACGGATGTCCTCATTACCGTGAACCGGGAGGACTATGGGGCGGCCCGTACCTTTCACCTGCGTGAAGGCGGCACTGTCTATCGGATTCCCGGCGTGGGCTATGACTCGGAACGGTTTCATCCGGATGCAGCCGATGGGGCAGCCTTGCGGAAAGAACTTGGCATAGAAGATGGTACCTTCGTCTTCCTCACGGCAGGCGAACTGGTCGCAAACAAGAACCAGATGGTTTTGGTTCAAGCCGCCAAACGTCTGAAGGCTTTTGACAAGGCCTTTCGCCTTTTGATTTTGGGCGAAGGATCGGAGAGGGACAGGCTGCAGGCAGCCATCGACCGGGAAGGCCTGGGCAGGAAAGTTCAACTCCTTGGCTACCGCAAAGATATTGAACGCTTCTACCGGGCTGCGGATTGTTTCCTCTTCCCATCCATTCGGGAAGGATTCGGTATGGCGGCAGTTGAGGCAATGGCCAGCGGGCTTCCGCTCATCGCATCCGACAACCGGGGCACCCGGGAATATGCCCGGGAGAACGCCTTCACCTGCCGGTACGACGATGCAGACAGCTTTACATTATTCATGAAAAGAATAATGGAGGAGCCGGAGCAGTGGGAAGCTATGAGCCGGGCCGGCATCAGAATGGCAGAGAATTTCACGAGAGACAAGACAGAAGCAATTCTGGATTCCATATACGGAACATTGGAAAGAAACGATGGGAAACGAAACGGAGAAGAAAAAGAAGAATAAATTCTGGCTGCTCCTTGCCATTGTCCTTCTGGCCATCGCCGTCATCTGCGGAGTCCTCTGCTTTTATCAGTACACGCAGAAGAAGGCAAAGGAAAAAGCGTTGGAGGAGCTGGCGGATTCCACGAAGCCGGACGAAAGCGCACAGCCCGAAACTGAAGCCGAGCCCAAGACGTACACCTATTCCGAGAAGGTTCAGTACTTCAAGGATACCTACGGGATTGACGTGCCGGAAAAGGATATTGATTTCAATGACCTGGCGGCCAATACAAATCCGGACATCTACGCCTGGATTGTCGTTCCAAATACAAAGGTGGATTACCCGGTCCTGCAGCATGCAGGAGAAGCCGACTACTACCTGATGCGGAATCTCGACGGAAGTACAGGCTATCCCGGCTGTCTCTATACGGATGAC
>NZ_JAZASU010000143.1:0-3312 GCF_036343215.1 Dialister sp. | reverse complement strand
CCATTAAGGATAGGTCGGATAGATTAGAAGGTTAATTTTTATCTAATAAACCTAAAAATCTACAATATTAGATTTTTGATGTCCTTATTTTGTTGCCATTACCCGAAGTTCGGGGGGCTCCGCGAAGCGGTGGGGGGATGTACGATCATACAAGTCGAAAATGAGCTTAAAGGTAAACTTATCCCGGAGGGCTCCGCGACAGCGGTGGGAGGGAACTGCACTTTGTCAGCCAATTAAACTTCATCGAAATCGTCTGGCGTCCCCCAACGGGGGAAGCTCCCGCAAGCAGGTATTGCGGGGCTGACTATCGCAAGAATGCCAAATGGCTCAAAAGCCCTATGCGTTACGTACTAAAGGAACCTCTCGGAACCCGGAACTTCCATGTCACCCTTATGTCTCCGCGCCATTCCCGGCAAAGATGAGAGCCGAAGGCAGAATTCAATCTGCGCTGCTTCATGAATTGTGCAGCGCACCTTCCCGAATCCCGATGTCCCGATTCCCGGACGATTCAGAGTTTCAAAGACAGTTGATGATTCAAAGCTGCGAAGAATTCAGTTCAAAATCAAAAATGGCGGGCTTCATCATTCTGATGCCCGCCACCTTCCCGCAATCCGCAATCCCCGTTTCCCACGAAAAAAGCCCGCCTATGACAAGGCAGGCTTTTTATTTCCACAAAATTATTTATAGGACTCCATCAGTTTCTTGAAGTACGGCAGGGACCGTTTGATCATTTCCGGATCCACGCAGTAGGAAACGCGGACATAGCCCGGGCATCCGAAAGTATCGGTAGCCACGATGAGGATATTCAGCTTCTTCGCGCGATTCATGAAATCAATGGAATTTCCATCCGGTGCTTTGACGAAAAGATAGAAAGCCCCTTCCGGATACACACATTCATAGCCCAGTTCTTTCAGGCCATTGTAAATCAGTTTGCGGTTCACATCGTAAATAGAAACATCGGAAGTCTTCCCCAGGCAGGCCAGGACCACCTTCTGGAAAAGATTCGGTGCGCACACATAGCCCAGAGCCCGGCCTGCGCCGCAGACCGCCGCATAAAGTTCATCATGCTGATCACATTCTTCCGGCACCAGGATATACCCGATACGGTTGCCCGGAAGCGACAGGGACTTGGAATAAGAATAGCAGATCACCGTATTCTTATAATACTTCGGCACATACACGATGGGGAGGCCGTCATAAATGATTTCGCGGTACGGTTCATCGGAAATCAGATAAATCGTGTGGCCCAGCTCAGCGGACTTCTTCGCCAGCAGTTTTCCCAGGGCTTCGATGGTTTCCGGAGAATACACCGCACCGGACGGATTATTCGGAGAATTGATGAGGACCGCCCGGGTCTTTGGAGAAATCGCCTCTTCCAGAGCGGACAGATTCAGCTGGAAATGTTCCGTATCCGCCGGAATGATGACTTCCTTTCCGCCGGCATTGGAAATAAATACCGTATATTCCGGGAAAAACGGCGCATTGATGATGATTTCCTCCCCTTCCTCCTCGATCAAAGCATGGAGAGTAATGGCCAGAGAAGCCGAAGCGCCGCAGGTCATATAAAAATCGCTGCCCTTAACACCCGCGCCGTACGTCTTATTCATGAAATCAGCCAGGCCTGCGCGGACAGACGGATCCCCTGCTGCTGCCGTATACCCGTTGATTTCCAGAGAAGACTTCGTCTTTTCCATATCGATGACACATTCCGGCACACAATCCGGAGCCGGCACCGTCGGATTTCCGATGGAAAAATCAAATACATGGTCCCTGCCCACAATCTTCGCCTGCTCCTGACCATAATCGAAAAGGTCGCGGATCACGGAACGATTGGACCCCAAAGCATACATTTTCTTATTTGCCATAACAAAATCCCCCTTTTGTGATGATTTCCTAAATTATCAGTCTCCCATGGGACTTTGTCAAGATGGAAATAAGGGAAGTATTGACAAATTTTTGAACGTAAAGGGAAACTGATTTCCTGACTGCCTTTGAATCGGGAGTATCGGGAATCTCGGGAGTATCGGGGCTGTCGGGATGCCTCCCGATACTCCCGACGTCCCCGATTCAAAAGCTTTCAAAGATGAAAGTTTCCCTTTAAAAAGGATGCCCTCATTTTAAGATGACGCCTTCACTGAGAACTGAGAACTGCTGCCTAAAGTTATGATACAATACATATATACCACAGCTTTTACCAAAGGAGCACACTATGGACGTCTTTGAAGAAATATGGAAAACCGGCATCTATGATATGGAAGGCCCTGCCGCCCCAGCAGTCCGCAAAGAAATAGGACGGAGCACCCACCTGTGCTGGGAAATCAATGGCACCGATCCCCTGTACCACGGAGAAATCAATGACCTCATCCGGGAACTCCTCCCCGAATTCCCCGAAGGAGCGAAAATGATTCCCCCCTTCCACATCGATATGGGCCGTTTCATGTACGTAGGGAAAAAATGCTACATCAATTATGGCCTTTCCGTCATGGCATTAGGCGGAATCATTATCAAAGATAACGTCATGATCGGACCAAACGTCACCATTCTGACCGTCAACCACGATCCGAAAAAACTCACCCTCATCCATACCGCCCCGGTCATTATCAAAGAAAAAGCCTGGATCGGAGCCAATGTATCCATCCTCCCCGGAGTCACCATCGGAAAAGGAGCCGTTATAGGCACAGGATCCATAGTCAACCGGGACATCCCCGATTACGCCATAGCCGTAGGAAACCCGGCAAAAGTAGTGAAATACGTGAAATAAACTTTCACTCCATTCATTTTTTTACCCAGTGAAATAAAAGTTATCAGTTCGCAGTTCTTAGAATGGCTGAATTCTTTGAAACTTTGAAAAATCAGCCGTCTTCGAAACTTTGAATCGATCGGGACTCGGGACTGGGGACTCGGGAAGGTGGCCGCCAAATTCATGAGGCGGCCATTTTTGATTTTGGGCTGAATTCTTCGAAACTTTGAATTTTCAGCTGTCTTCGAAACTCTGAATCGATCGGGACTCGGGAAACGGGACTCGGGAAGGTGGCGCGGCACAAATGATATAGCCGCGCCCTTTTATATTTTCTGCACTACAGATGCAAGGCACATTTGAGGAAAGCGTAAAGCATGCTGCAGGGCCCCACCTTTCCAAGCTTGGAAAGGTGGCTGCGGAGCAGCCGGAAAGGTTGTTCAATCGTACAAGGCACATACGAGACTAATGACCTGAAGACTCAGGGGACAAAAGTCTCAAACCCTTAGCATGCTATCGTTTCAGGCTCCCCAAGCTTGGTAATGGCAACAAAATAAGGACATCAAAAATCTAAT
>NZ_JAZASU010000142.1:0-3460 GCF_036343215.1 Dialister sp. | reverse complement strand
GGTTGTCTTCACAAGATTAAAAGCGTCGTAAAAGAGTCTGTAAATTAGAAATAATGCAGATTTGTTCCTGATAAAAAGGAGAAATCTCGTAGTCTTTGGATAAACGTCTGGAAAAATTAAACCATGCAAGAGTGCGTTCAACTTTCCATCGGAGTGGATGTACTTCAAATTTTCCTTTGATTTGTTCAGAAATATCTACTTTAATATCATAGAAATTTTCAAGGATTTCCTTGAAAGTTCCCCGATACCCCTGGTCTGCTCTGCATCCTTTGATGGAAGGATAATGAAATATTGCTTTCTGCATGGTTTCTATTCCGCCTTTGGTATCATGAACATTGGCTCTGTGGACACGGACACAAAGCACATTTCCCATTGTATCCGTTACAATATGTCGTTTTCTGCCTTTCGTTTTTTTCCCCCGTCATAGCCGGTTCCTTCATTGGCAGATGCTGTTTTTGTACTTTGTGAATCGATCAGCGCATAAGATGGTTCTGCTTTTTTTCCTGCACGAACACGGACTTTTTTTACTAATGCCTTCTGAATTTTCAGCCATGTTCCATTCAAGCAGGCACGCCGATAAAAGCTGTATACTGTTTTCCATTTTGGAAAATCTATGGGTAAATTTCTCCACTGACAGCCTGTTTTTACAAGATACAGAACTGCATTTACCTGTTCTCTTTTTTCTTCTACACAACGGTAGTTTTCTTCTTTCAGTATTTCTTTTACAATTGCCCACTGACTGTCTGACATATCACTCGTATATATCTTTCCAAACTCCATGCCACATTCCTCTTTCCAGTTTTATTTCCTTTATTATACCACAATTTCCTTGTGAAGACAACCTCTAAGCGGTCAATATTCAACGTCTTGCAATAAAAAAGCCAGTCACGCACGGACTGGCTTTTCACAATTAAAAACAGTGTGAAGAAAAAATCACAGTAAGGTCCAATTGTGAATTACTGTGAAATAGTATGAATGGAAAGCTCACAATTCAGGATTGCGGCATACAGCAGGAATCGCAAGACTCCATGGCATGACAGATTTTATTTGTGATACGGTTGGATTCTCACCAAATGTGGGAAGGACTGTCAGCAGATAGTTCAGGTATTCGTAAGGATTCAGATTGTTCCGGTTTGCTGTTTCTATGATGGTACAAATAATGGCACTGGCTTCTGCCCCTTTTTCTGTATCACAGAACAGGAAATTCTTCCGGCAGATGACAAACGGCTTTACGGTTCTTTCAGCAATATTATTGCTCATCTCCACTTTCGGATTATTCAGAAATACCAGAAGCTTCTCTTTCTGATTTTTGACATAGCCGACCGCCTTGAAAAGCTGTGAGCCTCCAAGAGGTTTCAGAGTACCGATGAACTCATAGAATTCTGTTATCATTGGCAGAATCTTTTCCTGCCGCAGCTGAAGAAGCTGTTCTTCTGTGAATTTTTTCTTTTTTGCTTCAGCCTCCAGTCTGAACATAGCATCAATCCGTTTCAGTGCCTGTGCGGATGCAGATGTTCCGGATTTATCTTCTTTTGGAATCCCGTCTGCAAAATTCCGTCTGGCATGTGCCCAGCATCCGGCATGGACATAATCACCGCTTCCATAGGATTTCATGCCGTCCGTCACCAGCGTGCCTTTGTAATGTTTGTACAGGCTTTCAGCGGTTTCCTTATTCCGGCTGTCACTGTAGAAATACAGAGCGATTCTGTATGTTCCATTTTCCGGTGTGGCACACACCCACATCTGAGCTTTCTTATCCAGAGGCTTTCCGTTTTTGGTCAGGACACGCAGTGGTGTTTCATCTCCATGAAGCACAGGTTCTTCATAAGCCAGTACCCACAGATACTCTGAAACAGGTCTCAGCACCTCTGCACTCCGGATGAGCCAGTTTGCCATGGTGTTTCTTGGCAGGGCAATTCCACGTCTGTGATAATACTGTTCCTGACGGTACAGCGGCACACCAAGCTGATATTTGACTGTCATGATGTATGCCAGAATACTTGCGGATGCCATGCTTTTCGGAATCACCGGCACGGGAGCAGGGTCTTCTGATATCACAATTTTTGATTTATCTGCCGTCTTTTCGCACACGGGACATTTGTAAATGCTTCTGCCGTAACGCTCCATAAAAATCCGTTCCGGTTCGATTTTCAGCACACTGCTGTGAAATCTTCTTTTTATCAGTTCCAGCTTTGAACCGCATACATCACAGAATTTCTGAGTCTCTGCAAGGTCTGTCATGGTATTTTTGACCGGAAGCTGCTGTGCCAGTTCTGCTTTGGTTCTTTTCTTCTTTCTGGCATGAGCTTTTACAATAATCGTTTCTTCTGTTGGCTCATGGTACACACCGCCGGATTCTGCTTCTGCTTCATTCAGGACATTCGGCAGCTCCATCTGACCGTCCGTCAGATATTTTTCCTGTTCACTCTTTCTTCCGAACAGGGCTTTGTTCCTTTTCAGAAGCTGCTCCATCAAGTTGTCAATTCTCTGTGCCTGAGATTCTGTTTTGGTTTTCAAGCTGTCATTCTCTTTTTTCAGGTCAGCGATTTCTTCTTTCAGCTTTTCATTTTCTCTTATCAGTTCTTCTCTTGTCATGAAAAAATCGCTCCTTTCCTGAAATCCTTTACCATTTCTATTATATCATAAAAATGGCTTGATTTCAAGCTTTCAGAGCGATTTCTCATGTAGATTCTTTAACCATTTCTGTGGAAAATTCAGTACAGATTTTTCTTCCCCGTATTCTTCCGGATGGCTTTCGGCTGGTCAACTGAGAGTCCCTGCATCAGCCAGACAAACTGCTCCTGTGTCAGCTTTCTGACTTCTGCTTCATTTTTCGACCAGCTGAATTTTCCTTCATCCAGTCTTTTATACAGCAGCACAAAGCCGTTTTCATCCCACAGCAATGCTTTCATCCGGTCTCTCCGCTTTCCGCAGAACAGAAACAGACTATCCGTGTACAAATCCAGTGAAAACTGACACTGCACTATCGCTGCCAGTCCATCTATCGATTTTCGCATATCCGTATGTCCGCACACAATGTAGATATGCTCCTTTCTGATTCCTTTCAGCATTCCAGCATCCCCCTCATTAGTACAAGCAGCTTCTCAGTTTCCATACTTTCCGGAAGTTCCACTTCCAGTCTCCGTTCTTTCTCATGACCACTGTTCCGCTTTCCGGCTTTGCCTGTTCAGAAACTGTACTGATTTCTTCTGATACGCTCACCGGCACAATGCTCTGCTGTTCTGCCTGTTCCAATACTTCTGTCCGCAGTTTTTTCAGCCTGCTGTAGTATGTGTACATGTTGATGCCGTTTTCTCTGCACCATGTCTTTACTGGCTTTCCACTGTTCTGACAGGTCTGCACCATTGCCAGCCATTCCTGACGGCGTACTTCTTTCTTTACTTCACTGATTCGTTTCATTTCCTGATACACCTCCTCCGGACTTTCCGTCCTTTGAGGT
>NZ_JAZASU010000141.1:0-3475 GCF_036343215.1 Dialister sp. | reverse complement strand
TTTCTCCAGGCGGAATTCCCGGCCAGGTGTTTCAGCATGTGCAGCCGGCAGGTCTTGAATTCGTCTCCGATGAGCCCCAGCCGGAGCATCCAGCACCGGAAGGCGTATTTTTCGTTGTCCGTTTCCGTCTTTCTGGAGGAGGCTTTCTTCTGGGTCAGGGCCTGATGGGCCACCGCCAGGCAAAACTGGATGTATGCCTTGATCTCCCCGGCGTGGAGGGTGCCGTTGAAAAGCCGGAATTCCACCGTCCCTTTGGTAAAGGTGGCGTGGAGGTTGAGGCCGTGGTACCGGCTGCTGTTGTAATGGTTTTCTCTGCCAAAGGGTGCCTGGAGGTACCACACATCGGCGAAGGCTTCCATGGTCTTGGGCTGTTTTTTATTCAGTTCATTCAGGAATTCTGCATCCGTTTTCCGGCAGTATCTGCCTTCCCGGATCGGGTCGATCTGGAGGGCATGGTAGATCATGTCTTCCTTGCTGGCCATCAGGTTCACCAGGTTCCGCAGGGTTTTCGGGGTGAACTTCTCGGCACCCACATGGATGTGGATCCCGCAGGAAGTGTTCACCATGGCCCCTGCTTTTCTCAGGGTCCGTACCATTTCCTGCAGCTTCGGAATGTCGTCGTAGGAAAGGATGGGGCTCACCACTTCCGTGCGGTATTCCGTAGAGGCGCTTTCAATCCGGCCGCCCACTTTTCTCTGGGCATGGATGCTGGAATCGCTCATGACCTTCCAGGTCCGGCCCAGGTCGTCGGTGGCGGTCCAGGTGTCGTAGACTCCGCCCTGGTGGGTTCCCCAGCCTGTTCCGAAGAAACCGGCCATCAGGTTGGCAGCCTTTTCTCTCGTAATCCCCGTCATTTCCATTTCAATTCCGAAGTGCAGTGTTTTCATAATTCTCGTCATCCTTTCGCTAAGGTTGTGTGTTCTTTGGCATGTGTATATATCACTCTAAACGCACATAATAGCAAGGGATTTTGAGAATAATTATTAACTATTTTGCTTCTTTATTCAGTTTCTGTACTTTATCCACCCCATGGATCACATTCAGGTGGGATCCGTTGTCCCAATCCACCAGAAGGGACCCCATATCGTCCACACCGGTCACCGCTCCTTCCGTCCCCAAAGGCGGCGCCTGGGAATCATCCATCCGGATCAGCCGGACCCGGGTGCCGGCAGGGTACTCCCGTTTCAGGAATTCCAGCATCTCTTTATTGAGAAATCTCATGGCATTTCACCCCATCCCGATAAGCTGCCGATCCCCTGAGGTTTTCCAGCAGGATCTTCCGGCATTCCTTGTATTCCTGTCCGATGAACCCCAGCCGCAGGAGGAAGCATCGGAAGGTGTATTTCTCATTGAGCACTTCGTGCTCTTTGGCGATGATCCGTTTGGATTTCTTGGCCATTTGGCAAAGGGCTGTCACCAGTTTGGCATAGGCCTGGGCTCTGGCGCTGTCAGTTCCATGGAACCATGGGAAAGAAATCTTCCCGTCAGAGCGTTGGATGGTCAGGTCATCGGTCCCCAGGGCCTTTTTGAAAAGGCTAGCTTTGGAAGCCACCAGGTTCTGAAGTTTGGTAAACTCCTCTTCCGTCAGATCGTCCGGCAGGGAAATGGTCAGGGTATCGGCCCCCTCCGTTTCCGGTTCTTCTGCTGGTTCCAAATCATCCTGAGCCGATTCTGTTTCCGGGGTTTCTTCCGGTTCCTCCACCGGTTCCGTGGTCTCCGGAGTCGTTTCCTCTAAAAAATCCACCGGTTCTGCAGGCTGGATTCCCAGGTTCACCAGTTCCTTCACCACCTTTTGGAGAAGGTCGGCGTCTTCACATTCCACGGTTCCGAATTCCTCCACCCGAATGCTGCCGATCTGGTAGGCCCGGGTGGGAAGAAACAGGTATTTCGCCTTTGTGCAGGTAATGTCGCTGATGGCCTGCACCAGTTCTTTTCTCGCTGCACCTTGTCTGTAGTATTCAACCTTCATTTTTAGTACCTCCTTAGGGTATTTTGGTACTGTTATTAATCACTCCAAAGGCGAATAATAGCAAGCAAAATGTGGCCCTTTTTGTACTTATTTTTCCGCACCTGCCACTTCCTGGTAGGTGCACTTTTTCCCGTCCCGAATCACATACACACTTTCTTTCTCCGTTTCATGGGAAGCCAGGTACCGCTTCACCGCTACATCCACGAACTTGGGTTCCAGCTCCACCCCATAACAGATCCGGCCCAGCTGGTCGCAGGCCATCAGGGTGGAAGCAGACCCCAGGAACCCGTCCAGCACCACCCCGTTGATCTGGCTGCTCAGCTTGATCAGATAGGCCAGCATGGGCACGGGCTTGCTGGAGGGGTGGCCGAAGCCGTCCTCCTTGCTGTTCTTGATCCCGTCAAACTCAAAGACCGCTTTCTGTTTCTGGTCCCCGTACCAGTTGTGCTTCCCGTCTTTCCGCCACCCGAAGATGATGGGCTCCATGTTGAACTTCCAATCGGTACGCATAAAGGGAGCTTTGGGCTTCTTCCAGATGAGCCCTGCCCCGACCTTAAAGCCTGCATCTTCGAAGGCATCGTAGAACACCCGGGCCTTCATGGTGGCATAGAACACATAGATGGAAGCATCCGCCGCCATGGTTTCATGGAAGCAGGTGAATGCCTTCTTCAGGAACTCGTACCCTTCCTGGTCGTTCAGGTCATCGTTCTTGATCTTCCCGGAGGTGCTCCGAAGGTTGACCAGGTACGGGGGATCCGTCAGCACCAGGTTGGGTTTCACCCCGTCCATGAGCTGAGCATAGGTTTCTGGCTTGGTGGAATCCCCGCACAGGACCCGGTGCTTTCCCAGCTGCCAGAGGTCTCCGTCTTTGGAAAACACCGGCTTCTGGAGTTCTTCTTCCACGTTGAAGTCGTCTTCTTTGGCTTCTGTTTCTTCATCGAAGATATGGGCGATTTCGTCATCGCTAAAGCCGGTGAGACTCACATCAAAGTCCGCTCCCTGGAGGGATTCAATTTCCACCCGCAGCATTTCTTCGTCCCATCCGGCATCCAGGGCCATCCGGTTGTCGGCCAGGATGTAGGCTTTCTTCTGGGCTTCGGTAAGGTAGTCCACCAGGACGCAGGGCACTTCTTTGATGCCTTCTTCCCGGGCAGCCATCACCCGTCCATGGCCAGCGATGATGTTCTTGTCCCTGTCGATGATCACCGGGTTGATGAACCCGAATTCCCGGAGGCTGGCCCGGAGCTTGTTGATCTGTTCCGGGGAATGGGTCCGGGCATTATTTACATAGGGGATCAGCTCATCAATGGGGATGAGCTTCATCTCTTTGGTTGTTTTTTCCATACTTTCCTCCCTGTCATACCTTCCGCGACCGCAGCAGCCGCTCCATCACGTCATCCTGGGGCGTGTTGCCGGCAAACTCCACGGAGCAGTTTTCCTTCACCACCTGGTAGATCTGATACCAGATCTGGTTCACCTGCTTCATGTAGTTCTGGCCCATGGTCA
>NZ_JAZASU010000140.1:0-3515 GCF_036343215.1 Dialister sp. | reverse complement strand
GGCAGCAGTTCCACCTCGACTTCCATCTTTACGACGGGATCGTCAATCTCATAATATTTCTCAAAAAATGCCGTAAGCTCCTCTAAGGAGACTTCGGCCTCCTGCAGCAGATACTCCCTCAGCGCTTCGACAAATTTGCGTTTATCCTTCTTCGCTCCGCCCCAGCGGCTGCAGAGATAATTGTAGAGTTCTTCTCCCGGAGTTTTCATGTTTTCCTCACAATGAGCAGCTCAAAATAAAAAAAGGATAAATTCGCACCCATGAGCGGTTTCCCACCCGGAGATTGCCTCTTCTTTTACAGCTGAAACAGGCTTTTTTCTCTGCCGAAAACGAGGTATTAACCTCTTCCATCACTCCGCAGATACTCCTTCACCCTCGAAATCGCATACAGCGGCACGCTCCAAACATGGGTAGTCCCGTCCTCATTATCCCCGACGTTTTTCGTGGAAAGTTTAATGGCCTGAGCCGGGTGATAGCGGTTGCAAAAGGTATGGAGGCTCTTGGCCTTCGTGTTTTCTGCCGATTTCACCTCAATAGGCGTAATTCTGCTGTAATAGTCCGTCAGAAAATCCACCTCTGCATCGGATTTAGACCTCCAGAAAAATGCCGGAATCCCCATTGTGGTGAGCTCCGTCATGACGAACTGCTCCGCCATGGCTCCTTTATAGCGAATGTAGTCCCCGCCCTCATTCAGGACGGTATCAACAGGCAGCCCGGCTTTCACGCGCAGGAGACCGATATCCGCCATGAATACTTTAAAATAGGTCTCATCCGCCATACCGGAAAGGGGAATCTCCGGCGTCTCACAGAGATGCAGCTGGTAAACCAGTCCGGACTTGACCAGCCATTCAAGAGCATCCTCAAGATCCTTTGCCCGTGCCCCCTTTTTAACATGGGAAAAGATGAACTTGTTGTTTTCTTTCGCAATCTGAACCGGTATGGAATCCCAAATCTGATTCAAGGTCATGATCATCCGGTTGCGGTCGGTTCCCTGGGGAATGTGCTTCCCGAAATCATTCGGATAGTCCTTCAGGATGGATTGCTGCACCTCTTCTACCGCATCGAGGTTTTCGGTCTCAATCCACTTTTCAACGGCTTCGGGCATCCCGCCCACAACAAAATACCATTTCAGATATTTCTTCATGGGAATAGCGATCATGTCCGGCAGCTCTCGGGAAATATCCATGCGATCCATTGCAGTCAGCAGGGCTTCATCCCCGTTGGCCATGACAAATTCCCGGAAAGTCATAGGGTACATGGAGAGTTTGTCGACCTTTCCGACCGGATAGGAGATATTCTCATTCCGAAGGGCAACGCCCAGGAGTGAACCGGCGGCAACGACATGCAGTTCCCGCAGGTCTTCGCAGAAATATTTCAGACTCGAAATGGCCTTCGGGCAAACCTGGATTTCATCCAGAATGACTAATGTTGCCCCCAAAATGATGGGCTTTCCCCGTCGGGCAATCGTGAGTTCTTCGACAATGCGCTGTACATCCAGGTCATACTCGAAGATCTGTCCCAGGGAAGGGCTTTTGTCAAAGTTGAAGTAAGCGACGTCCTCAAAGTACTCTTTGCCGAAGTCCTTTAAAATATAGGTTTTCCCGCATTGGCGGACACCTGTGAGAAGCAGGGGCTTCCGTCCGGGAGCATCTTTCCAGTGGGCCAGTTTTTCCATGATATCGCGTTTCATAAGGAACCTCCTGCCCTAGTTATAGCATTTTTCCTCCCAAAAAAGCAAGATGTCTCGCATTATTCGCCCCAAAAACGCAATAAGTTCTGCGTTATTCATCCGAATAATGTAATACCCCTGCTCCGTGCCTGTCCCTCTGCGTTTGTCTCCGCACCTCACCGCGTCCGGGTACCTCACCGTCCCCAAGCACCTTGTGAAATGCCTCCTCCCACCTTTGGTGCACTTCCTCCAGTTCTTCTTCCGCAATGGGAGCCGCAATATCCCTGAACCCCGCCAGATGATAGAGCCGGATCGGCAGTAGTTCTACCTCGACTTCCATCTTCACGACGGGATTGTCAATCTCATAATATTCTCAAAAAATGCCGTAAGCTCCTCTAAGGAGACTTCGGCCTCCTGCAGCAGATATTCCCTCAGCGCTTCGACAAATTTGCTTTTATCCTTTTTCGCCCCGCCCCAGCGGCTGCAGAGATAATTGTAGAGTTCTTCTCCCGGAGTTTTCATGTTTTCCTCACAATGACCAGCTCAAAATAAAAAAAGTATAAAAACGCACCATGCCCCGCTGCCCGGCATATACCGTTCACTTCATGAACATATCTTCCGCAGTATACAGGTGCAAATGCTCCCCTTCCCTCAGGTCATCTGCAAATCCTGCGCGGGAAAAGATATAGTATTCCCTCTGCAGCATTGGCGCGAATATGGACGCGCTCTCCTCCAAATGCTGAAAGGCGGCTTTGGAAAATGCTTTATTCCGATATTTGCACTCAACCACCAGGAGGGTGTCGTCGGATTTGGAGAGTCCGTCAATTTCAACGGACCGGCCAAGAACCGTCTTGTCTGCACGGAAATTCTGAATTTCAGGAAAAATGCCGGGCAGGCCCCCATTCCTGTTCATTTGTTCAAGAAAAAGGAGGGCGGTTTCCTCAAATCCTTTGGCAAGAAATTCACGGATCGGCGCTTCCAGCTCCTTCATCACAGCAGGGCCGTTAATACGGATCAGTTCCTGGCGGTCGTAGATGAAGAGATACCAGAAACGCAGCATGGGATCTGCGATATAGTAGTAGTGATCCTTTTTCCCGCCCATGAAGGTCGTCCGCTTTTCCAGGATTTCGCTCTTGAGCAGGGTGGTGATATATTTGGACACTTTGCTGGATTCTTCATGAATATCCAGTGAGATATCTTTTAAAGTATAATGCCGGTGCGCGATGGATTGGAGAATTGCATTGTAGACATCCTGCACTTTAGTCGAGTTCGAGAGCACTTGATCAGGCAGGGAGAAAAACGTACCGTACTCGTTAAACAGGAGGCGCTCCATATTTTCGGGAAAAGAAATGCGCGTATCAATGGCAGCCAGATAGTAGGGATAGGAGGACATGAGCGAAAGGTAGGCGCATTTTTCGTCAATGTCCATGCCATTTAAAAATAATGCTGCCTCATCGAAAGGCATCTTCCCGATCTGCATTTCGAAGGTCCGCCGTTTGTAGAGGGGCGATTTCTCATCCTCCAGTTCCTTCTTCAAAAATGATACATCGCTCCCCATGATGATCAGGAAAATATTATCCGGCGCTGTATCGATAAATTCCTGCAGGATAGAGGAAAATGCCGCCTCCTGCGCCACAATGTACGGGTACTCGTCGATAACGAAAAGAAACCTTTCATCCCCGGCCTGATGCACCATTGCATCAAGTGCTTCTTCCCACGAAGAAAAAACGAATGTCGGCGGTAAATGCAGCATCTTGTCCAATTCGTACGAAAATGAACGCAGGTTGCCGTAGGCGGTGTCCTGCTTGGCCTGAAAGAAAAGTCCCGGCTTCCCTTCAGAAAAATG
>NZ_JAZASU010000139.1:0-3537 GCF_036343215.1 Dialister sp. | reverse complement strand
GATCTTCCTTTCTATGTCAAAAACTAATGCTTAACATGATTTTAGCATTTCTCTTTTGGCGTCGTTCTCGAATTTCCATCTATTTAATTTGGGGTAGTCAGTTTTTGAATTTATTTAATCTTGGGTAAATTATACGCCACCGCCCCGAGTCCCGTTTCCCGAGTCCCGAAGGATTCAAAATTTCGAAGAGAGCCGAAAAATCAAAACCGCAAAGGGCTCAGCCCAAAGTAAAAGCCCCGTAGGACGGATTGTCCTGCGGGGCATCTATATAAACAGCGGGCCCGCTGGTACTCAGCATTCTGCGGAGGCCAGGTCTTCGTTTTCTTCTTCCATTTCTTTTTTCGGAATGGTATTCACGATGGAGGAAATGGTTGCCATAATCATAAGGAAATTGAAGAGTAAAGCTGCCATGGCTGCGAGGCGGATGGATACGTTATCGGTCCTTCCGAGGAAGAATCCTGCAAAAGCGCTGAGGTCCATTCCGGAGAGGGCAGTGAAAATGGAGGCGGAAACTGCAACTCCGAAAGCAGCTCCCAGGGAGGAGGCCATTTTATAGAGGCCTGCGGCACTTCCTGCCTGGTCGGAGGGAACATTGGAAAGGGCTGCGTCGGCAGAGGGGGTGGCATAGAAGCCAAGTCCGATACCGAAGAGGGTAAATCCGATGAAAGCTGCAATCATGTACTGCCAGGTGTAAAGGAAGCTGGTGGAGAGAAGGATCATTCCTCCAGAGGTAATGAGACAGCCGAGAATCATGGGACGTCTGGCTCCCCAGTGCCGGAGGAGTTTTTCTCCTACCCGGATGGTTCCTAAAACGGCTGCGAGATATCCGAGGGTGACCAGTCCGGCAGAGAAGGGGCTTATGCCTGCTCCCAGCTGGAGGAGGGAAAGGGTAACCATAATGGTTCCGGCAGAGCCGTTCAGGAGGAAATTGGAAAGGGTGGCGCCGGCATAGGTTTTATTTCTGAAAAGCCGGAAATCGATGAAAGCCTCCGGATTTCCCATTTCCGCTTTGAAGAAAAGGATGGAACCTACGAAAGTGGTAAGAATCAGGGCGATGATAACGGGATGACCCCAGCCCATTTTTGCTCCCTGACCGATCACGATATTGAGGGCTACGGTGGAAATCATGAAGGTCGCAAGACCATACCAGTCAAAGGGGGCGGGATTTTTCTTTTCCACACGGCTTTCAGGGGTACCGTAAATGAGGGCAAAGCTTACGATGGATACGAGGACGGAGGCAAGGAAGATATATCTCCAGCCAAATGTGCTGGCTACGAATCCTCCGAAGAGGGCGCAGAGTCCGCTTCCGCCCCAGGAGCCCATGGAAATATAGGAAAGGGCCCGCTGCCTTGCCGCGCCTTCATAGTAATTTTTCACGAGGGCCAGGGTGGATGGCATGATGCAGGCTGCCGAAAGGCCCTGGATGATTCGTCCTGCCATAAGAAATACGGTGGTTCCGGGCGGGGTAAGAGCGATCAGAAGGGATCCGGCAGCGGAAAGGATAATGCCGGAGAGGGTCATTTTCACCCGTCCGATTTTATCCCCCAGCCCGCCCAGAACGACAATGAAAAGTCCGGAGAAGAGAGCGGTAATGCTGATGGCCATATTGCTCCAGCTTTCTTCGATGCCAAGATCACTTCGCATGGAAGGCATCACATTCAAGGTAGTCTGGGCAAAGAGCCAGAAGGTGAGAATGGCCAGGACGCTGCCGAAGAGGAGTCTGTCATTTCCTTTGTAAGTTTCTTTTCTCATGGTATTCACGCTTTCTATTTCTGACGGAGCCAGTTATTGGCTGCAATGATCATGGTTTCAATGCCTACGGCCAGAGTCGGGAGGAGGGATGGCGCCCAGTGGGGAGAATGGGGTCCCGGAAGGCTTCCGGTGGTGCCGTTTTTCAGGGCTTCTTCGTAAATTTCTTTTTTCGTGCCCCCTACGAACCAGTACACATAGGGCACATTCCAGGCCCTGCCGAAGCGGGAGAAATCTTCGCTGGCCCCGATGGGAGAGGCTTTGAGGGTCTTATTTCCAAAATATTTCCGGAAGGAAATTTCAATGAGTTCTGCCGCTTTCTCATCATTCACGGTGAGGGGGAAGCTGTTGATTTCCCTGATTTCCGGCAAAATCGCCGCTCCCGAAGCCAGGGCTTCCGCTTCACAGATCCGGCGAATGCTTTCCAGCACTTTTTCCCGGACCTTTTCATCGGTGGTGCGGACATTCAGTTTGAGTTTCGCTTCATGGGGAATGATATTTTCCGCTTTTCCCGCCTGAATGGAACCGACCGTAATCACCACCTGATCGGTGGGCGCAATTTCCCGGGAAGCAATGGTCTGGAGCCGGAGAACTGCCGAAGATGCCATAATGACGGGATCGATGGCATTCTGGGGCATGCCTCCGTGGCCGCCTTTTCCGAAGAAAGTCACTTCCAGACTGTCTCCGGCCGTCAGGATCTGACCGCCTTTGATGGCAACGGTTCCCGCACAGTACTGCATGAGATGCTGGCCCAGAATGATTTCCGGTTTCGGGATGATTTCGGAAAGGCCCCCTTCCAGCATAGCTTTCGAACCTTCCGCCGTTTCTTCACCGGGCTGGAAAATCCCCACCACTGTCCCCTGCCAGTCTTCCTTCGTTTCCGAAAGAATGGAAAGAGTCCCAAGGAGCCAGGTCATGTGCATATCATGACCGCACATGTGGGAAACAGGCACCATTTCGCCCATCCGGTTCAAAGTGGTCCACTGGCTCCGGTAAGGAAGGCCCGTTTCCTCTTTCATGGGAAGGGCATCCATATCACAGCGCATCATCACGACGGGGCCATTTCCATTCCGAAGAATCGCAGCCACTCCGGTGCCCCCGATTCTTTCATGCACTTCCAGCCCCATTTCTCTGAGCTTTTTGGAAATATAACGGGCCGTCTCCACTTCCTGCATGGAAAGCTCCGGATGGGAGTGGAGGTACATATAGGTTTCCTTCAGGGTTGGAAGCAGGCTGCGGATCTTGTTTTCAACTCTTGTCATCATTTTCTTTACTCCTTTTGTTTCGCAATTTATTTGAAATTTATTTAGTAACTTTTGCTTTAATTGAATTATACCATGTGGAAATAAAATTGCAATAGTATTTTTGACTATTAGTCAATTTTATTTCAAAAAATTTCTTCACTTGGGAAAAGAATATCGGTTTTATCGGAATTTTCTAGGTTATATGCTGGTGGCTATCCGTTTGTGAAAATTCTGTAAAGAATGGACAGAAGGAAATCAGAAATATTTTCTCTGCTATTTTCGCAAGTTTTAAATCATTTTATATACCTGCAGTGTCAATAGTCCCGCTTACCTTTCGCCAGTCAGCCTCATTTTCGACTTGAAACGATCGATGAACCCACCCGCCTCCGCTTCGCTCCGGCACCCTCCCGGCACTCGGGAGGGTGGGGCCCTGCAGCATGCTTTGCGTTTTCCTCATATGTGCCTTGCACCGGTAGTGCAGAAAATATAAAAAGGCGCGGCTTCATGAGTTGTGCCGCGCCACCGCCCCGAGTCCCGAGTCCCG
>NZ_JAZASU010000138.1:0-3602 GCF_036343215.1 Dialister sp. | reverse complement strand
TCTAATAAACCTAAAAATCCACAATATTAGATTTTTGATGTCCTTATTTTGTTGCCATTACCCTCGATAGGGGAGCTCCCGCAAAGCGGGTGAGGGGACGAACTGCAGTATGCAGGAAAATCGGTTGGACTATACAGTGGACTGAGTCATAGGATGCCCGTAATTTGGCAAACCACGGTACGCCTCATTCGGGAGAATTCCGAGATTTCGTGGTTCGTGGTTCGTGAAGGTATTGCCGCTGATGCGGCAATGAGTATATATGGGGATTTTGCACAGGCGGGGTGAAATTTCCGAATTGGGAAATAATGAAGGAGATAGAAAGCATACCACCGCTGAAAAATTCATGCGATGAACTTTTGCTCCGGGGAAGAGGGGGGTTCGCCCCGGGGCGGAAGGGAGCATGGAAGATTTCAAAATGGGAATCGTTCGAAGAATAGCAGGAGAGGAATTGAAGGCTGGAAGGATGGTATGGGTAGCATGGAAGAATGGATGAGATGAGGAAGAATGGAAGAATGGAAAAAATGAAATTTCCGGAGCTCTCTGCTCCCGGAATGGGAGGATGGAAGGAAAGCCCCGCCGCAGGCGGGGCTTTTGTGTGGAACCATTTTCCCTTTTTCCCGGGGTACGATATAATAAAGATAGAATTCAGAGTTTCTTTTTTAATCATTTGAGCATGCACTATTGTAAAACGAATGGCTGACTGCTAATGGCTGACGGCTCAGCCGGCTATTTCGTCTGGCCCCAAAGGAGGCTTACCATGCATCTGAAAAAATCTGCCCTTATCCTTCTTTCTGCTGCTCTTCTTTTCAGCGGCGCCTGTGTGTCCGAGGCTTCTCTCTGGCCCGGGCTGGCTTCGAAGGTTTCCGAGAAGTCCGGCGCTTTCCGGACCGATGATTACCATGTGGGAAATGCAAATCTCATGAGTCCCTATCTCATCACCCGTTCGAACAATACGAATTTTGCAGGCAGGGTGAATGCGGCCATTGCCCATGAAAAATCCGATTTCATCGGGGAGCTCAGGGAAGATAATAAAAAGGTTTACACCGAAGGCTGGATGATCTGGCATGAAGGACTCATCGGAAACTATATTTCCAATGCAAACGGCATTACTTCCATCGTTCTGGTGAAGCAGAAACTTTCCGAAGGCGCAGATCATGGCAGCACTTTTGCCAAAGGCCTCAATTTCAATGGCGCCGGCGATCTCATGGATCTTTCTAAAGTACTGCCGAAACTGACGGTGGAAGAAGTTAACAAATGCATCGAACTGACGGCAAAAAAGAAAAACATTGCCCTCCTCGACAATCATACGGTCACCGAGCTTCCCACCAATTTCTATGTGGGGAAAAATAAAGTGGTCTATGCCATTTATCAGCAGAATGATCTGACCCCCTTCAGCGAAGGAGTATTCGCGGTGCCGATTGGGAAGGTGTGATTTTTTAGCTCTGCCCCGAGGAATTTTGGATTTCAGCCAGGCGGGCGGTAACGGGAAGGACTCTGCGCAGGAAGATCAAGGTACAAGTGGGACTGCCTGCCAAAATGTATCCGGAACAAATGACTCTATCGGCAGGCAGGAGGCCCTCCCCGGGAGGAGGGCTCCGGCGCGGCTGGGAGGACGAACCTGCCGAAACCGTTCCTGTCAGGAGCGATAATAAATCGTAAACAGGACAGACCATGCTTTGTGTGAAGACTGGTATCGGAGGGAACGTCATTTTTGAAATGGGAGGCGAAGAAGGATGGGTTTTAAAAAATTATTTCTTTTAGCAGCAGTTTCACTGTCTGCCATTTTCCCTGTTTCTGCGGAATGGACGCTGGGACCGGGGATTGGCGGGGGCGAGAGTCCCTCGATCCGGACGGAATTGAATAAAGATCACGTGATGGAAGTCAAAAAGCCGGTCGTTTCGGATGGAAATCTCCTTCGGCGGGCGCGGATCAATGCAGCCATCGATACGGAAGTGGATGAATTTTCGAAATATATCAGAAAGCGCAATGAGGACTGGAAGACAAACGGCTGGATTTACTGGCAGGAAGGAATGGTCAATCCGGAAGGAATCACCAGTTTCATCCTTTTCGAGGCATCCTATGCAGACGGGGCGGCCCATCCCATCACCGGAGCCAGGTCCATGAATTTTGACAAATGGGGCCATAAAGTCACATTGAAAGATCTTTTGCCGGATCTTTCGGCAGAAGACGTGAACCGGGCCATTGAAGAGCAGATTCCGGAAGAATGGCTTTTTTACAATCATTCTGTAAACCGCGTGCCGAAGACTTTTTATGTGGGAAAGAACGGGAAGATTTACGTGGTTTTCCAGCAGTATGAAATAGGTCCCTACGCAGCCGGTTTCATGGTGGCGGAAGTGGGAGAATTGAAAAAGCAGTAAAATCGGAAATCCACGGCCCCGGAAGTCCTTCTCCGCAGGATTTGACAGAGAAGAAGAAATGGTATAAAATATGACTATAAGTCAATTTTAAAAGTAAGGAGGATTTCCCATGAATAAAAAAGTAATGGCCCTCGTGGCTTCCGGTCTTATTCTTTTTTCCGGTCTCACGGCCCAGGCCGAAGAACCGCGCCGGAGCATTATGGTGACCGGAACCAGCGAAGTGACGGCAAAAAGTGATATGGCTACGGTCAATATTACGGTAGAAACCCGTTCTCCCAATGCCAAAGCGGCAGTCCGGGAAAATGCAAATACCATGACGGATGTCAGAAATGCAGTGATTGCAGCCGGAGCAGAAGCATCAAAAATCGAGACCCAGAATTACAATGTCTATCCCCAGCAGATTTATAACAATAAGGGGGAAGTGAAATCGAAAGAATACCGCTGCGACAATACCATGAAAGTGGTAGTCATGAATCTTTCGAAAACCGGGGCCATTATGGATGCCGCCGTGGAAGCCGGGGCAAACCGGATTGATTCCGTCGATTTTTCCGTCAGCGATACCCAGATGTATAAAGATGCGGCCCTCCGGAAAGCAGCGGAAGATGCAGCCAGAAAAGCCAGAATCATTGCTGCCGGTCTGGGAAGAAATATTATAGGCGTCATTTCCGCCTCCGAAGACAATGTGAATGTCATGCCTTACCGCATGGTGAACCTTAAAATGTCTGCCGCCGCCGCAAGAGAAGATGCAGTGACTCCTATCGATCCGGGAGAATCAAAACTCCAGGGACGGGTGACAGTGGTATTTGAGATAGACTGAGTTTTTCATATCGACTTGATTGGGAAGGCTCATTTACGATGAATCGTGATTCGTAAAGGTGCGGCGCATCAGAAAATGAAGCGCCGCATTTTTTGTCTCAATCCTGTCGGCCGAAGGCCTGTGCGCGAAGCGCACTATATAAGATTGAGGGTGTACAAAAATAGAAATCATTATTTTAAAAACTTTAGGGACAAAAGTTATCAGTTATTAGTTATCAGTTCGCAGTTGTGGTGGGCCATTACGAAGGAAAAGCGGCCTTTTTATATAAAAAATGAATCATTTCCAATGAAAACTGTGTATAAAAATGGCCCGCCATCTCATTTGATGCGGGCCTCCTCCACTGAGAACTATGAACTGAGAACTGATTACTTTATAAAATTCAGTCATTCAACATGTTGTGTAATTAT
>NZ_JAZASU010000137.1:0-3679 GCF_036343215.1 Dialister sp. | reverse complement strand
TGGTGCAGAGGATATTATGTAGACACGGTAGGAAAGAACACAAAAATGATTGCAAAATATATACAGAACCAGTTAAAGGAAGATGAAGAATCAAACGTGGAAGAGGATTTATTCGACCCGTTTACGGGTAGCAAGAAATAAAAACGCAAGCAGCAGAAACACAAGCGCGGTAACGCGCCGCTAGTAATAAAGGCCCTTGAGGCCGCATAATAAGAACCACCAGCTAAGCTGGTGGATTTCTTTTTCTCAAAATTCGGCTCGAATAGAATATATTCCGCCCTGCGGGGATTTTTCTATCCCGGAAAAGGTTTGACCAGTATCAGGCTGATGGGGTTTCTCCTATTTGACATGGAATAGTAGTGCAGTGGTCATATCAATCATCCCATCCAGCGACCCCCTGGACGCCGGGACTTCCCTTTCTTGACAGGAGAATCGGATTGAATTTATACTAAAATCAGAAAAGAAAGGGGTGGGAACCATGGAAAACCGGTGGATCGATGAACTCAAATATTCCGTGCTGGACTCTTTAAAAAATGAGGATGCCCGGGTTTATTTCTTTGGCTCCCGTGCCCGCGGGGAGGGGCGGAGGAGTTCTGATGTGGACCTGGCAGTCGATGGGGGAGGAAGAGATATTTCCTGGTCCCTTGCCTTGCTTCGCGAAAAGCTGGAAGAGTCTTCCTGCCCTTATCGGGTGGATGTGGTGGATATGAACCGGGCCGGTGATACTTTGTGCCGAAGGATAGAAAAGGAGGGAATCCTGTGGAAGGACTTCAGGAACGGATTGCATTAGCTTTGAAAGCTCTGGCAAAGCTCCATGAGCTGGCAGCCAGGCAGGAAATCACCGAAGTAGAAAGGGATGCCCTGATCAAGCGGTTTGAATTTTCTTTTGAACTCCTGTGGAAGTGTGCCAAATCTTACCTCTATGAAGAAGAGGGAATCGATGCGGCTTCTCCAAAGAAAGTCATCCGCGCCTCACGGGAAGTGGGACTTCTGGATGAAGAAGAAACAAGGCAGGCCCTGCTTATGGTGGATGACAGAAATCTGACGACTCACACGACCGATGAAGAATTTGCCGGTGATCTGGCCCGCCGCATTGGAACTTACGACCAGCTCCTTTCCCGCTGGCTGGTGAGAATACAGGAACAACTGAAAGAAGAAAAATGAAAAAGCCCCGGGAAATCAGACAGATTTTCCGGGGTTTTTGCATGGGAAAAACTTTTCCGATTTCCCTGATTCCCTTTGGACTGCCCGTATACTCTGCCTTCAAAGCTTTCGGATGAAGGTTTCCATGTAAAAAAGGCTGCCCTATAATTTTGGCAGCTTCTGCCCGGAGTTTTCCCGATGCTCCTGATTCAAAAGTTATTGAAAATGACGGTCAAAATAGAAAAATGGGCGCCTGTATAATTTCAAGGCGCCCACCTTCCCGCAATCCGCAATCCCCAATCCGCCATCCGATTTTCCCAAAAGTCTGAAACCGGAAGTTCAAGATTGTCAATAATCAAAAATTGTTAATCTTGACAAACTCTGGTCAACCTGTATAGACTTAAAACCGTGGAGGAAACGATATTTCCTCATTTTTTTATGACATGTAAGTTAACAATTAAAACGTGCAGAGTTGACAAAGGAGTGGGAAAATTGTTGTACAGTGTGAAGATGCGTTCCAGTCTGGGTGGTACTCACGGAGAGGGAGGACGTCATATTTCCGGGGCGGAAAGAATCGTACCGGAGGACAGGGTGGAAGAAAATGTCCTGGCCATGCTCCGGAGGGCGCGGACCCATGAACGGGGAGCCGCAGATTTCATCAATGTAAAGGTGGAAGAAATCCCGGATTCCTCCATCGAATACTGTGATCTCATTCCTCTTTACCAGATGAATACATCCACAAAGGAAGAAGGCCGGGCTATGGCGAAGAAGGAACTGCTCCGGATCGGCGTTTCCAAAGCTGCCGTGGAAAGCGCATTTCATGAACTGGAATCTCTTTCCGATTCCATGCGGGGAGCCATCGTGATGGATGCGGTCTCGGGAGAACGGCTCGATGACCGAAAAGAGCGGGGAGTCCGCTGCAGCAATATGGATTGTGAAAATACAAAGGAATACGAAGCCAGAATGGGCGCGCGGGGTCTGGGCGGAGATCATCCGAGAGAAGCGCTGGTGCTGGCCTCGAAGGTGGCCCATGCGCCGGGCACGGTGGCCGAACTCTGCTGGTCCGACGACCCGGACTATGTGACAGGTTATGTGGGCTCCAGGAAATATGGCTACGGACGCATTACGGTGATGAAGGACATGGGAGACCCCGTGGGAGGACGTGTCTTCTTCGTGAAACCGGGGACGGACGTGAAGAAATATGATGATTACATGCAGAACCAGACGGTCCTTGTGAGGATGCCCCATGAAAATTAAAGATATTCCGCAAAAACTTCTGGAAATAAAAAAAGAAGACCGCTTCCGCCAGGTGCGGGACCTCCGCATGATGACCGCATCGAAAGGCGTGGACAGGGACGGAAAAGAATATATCGTCTTCAATTCCAACGATTACCTGGGTATGACCCATGAGCCGGAAGTCCAGGAAGCCGCTAGAAATGCCATCATTTACGGCACAGGAAGCGGCGGCGCAAGGCTCACCAGCGGGGCAGTCTTCGAACTGACGGACCTCGAAAAAGAACTGGCCTCCTTCAAACATACCGAAGATGCAGCGATTTTCAATACAGGCTACATGACAAACCTGGGCGTCCTCTATGCCCTGGCAGGTCCCTCGGACGTCATATTTTCCGATGAACTGAATCATGCATCCATCGTGGACGGCTGCCGTATTTCCAGGGCAAAAGTCGTGGTCTATAAACACTCCGACATGAGAGACCTGGAAAAGAAACTGCAGGAAATAAAAACCGACGGCCAGAAATTCATCTATACCGACGGAGTTTTCAGCATGGACGGAGACGTGGCATTGCCTGAGCTCATTGACCTCAAAGAAAAATACGATGCCTGCCTCATCGTGGACGATGCCCATTCCACAGGAGTCATCGGCGAAAAAGGCCACGGCACCTCCGAATACTGGGGAAGAAACGGGATTGATGTGCAGGTAGGCACCCTCTCCAAAGCCCTGGGGGCAGAAGGAGGATTCGTCGCTTCTACAAGAAATATCACAGACTACCTTAGAAACTGCTCGAGACCCTTCATCTTCTCCACCTCTATTTCCGCCGTCACAGGAGCCACCGCCCTGGCCGCTTTGAAACTCCTCGAACGGGAACCGGGCCGGTTCATGGGGAAACTCCTGTGGAACGCCGGCTATATGAGGAAACTCCTCAAAGACGCAGGCCTTTCCATCGTTGATGCGCCGACTCCCATCATTCCCATCATTATGGGAGAAGAAACGAAAGCCATGGAACTGGCAGCGAAATGCCGCGAAGAAGGCGTCCTCCTCTCCGCCATCCGCCCGCCGAGCGTCCCGAAAGGCACTAGCCGGATCCGTCTGACCGTGACTGCTGCTCATACAAAAGAAGAACTGGAACGGGCAGCTTCTGTGATAATTAAGAACTATAAAAAGTAAGGCTGACTGAGCTTTGTACAACTGACTTCATCGGATTGAATCTTACCCTTTGTCAAATAATCGGAATTCGAGTTTTTAGAAATGCGGTCAATTTTTATACAGTTGCCCTGGCCTGGGGATTTTATCAGATTT
>NZ_JAZASU010000136.1:0-3695 GCF_036343215.1 Dialister sp. | reverse complement strand
GCTGGCGGTCTATCTATTGTTTTCGGTTGCTTGCTTCTTTACCGTACATGAGCATTCATTGAGGGGAAGAAGTACTTTGAAGCCAAACCGGGTATGGACTACGATACCATTGAAAAAGCGGTGAGGAACGTATTTGAGGAAGCACGGAAGGCTTGACCTGTAAAAGCCTGAGGCCGTTTCGCAGAGGAAACGGCCTTTTCGCTGTGGAAGAAAGGAAAATGGGATGGACAATTTCGAGGAGAAGAACAGAGGCTATTGGAATGAGCGGAGCCGCGGCTACAGCAGTCTTAGACAAAAGGAACTGTCCGGGCCGGACAGCAGGGCCTGGGAAAGGTTCCTGATGGAAAGGCTTCCGAAGGGAAGACTTCTTCATGTTCTGGATGCAGGCACGGGGCCTGCCTTCCTTGCCATTATCCTGGCAAAGGCAGGATGCAGGGTGACGGCCCTTGATTTCTCTGCCTCCATGCTGAAAGAGGGGGCGGCTAATGCGGAAAAGGCGGGAGTTTCCATTTCTTTCGTGCAGGGCGATGTGATGAACCTGCCCTTTCCGGAAAGCAGCTTTGATGCCATTGTGACCCGCAATGTGACCTGGAACCTGCCCGATGTGCCCAGGGCCTATGCGTCCTGGCAGAGGGCTTTGAAAAAAGGGGGCGTCCTTCTTAACATGGACTCCAACTACGGCCCCATGGATTTTACTGCCGCTGCGAAACTTACCAAAAATGCGCACCACGGTGTGGCGGAAAGTCTTATAGAGACCTGCCAGGAGCTGAAGGACTCCATCCGTATCAGCACCCACAGCCGGCCGGCCTGGGATGTGGAACGGCTGCAGCTGATGGGTTTTTCTTCCGTCACATGGGAAGAGGATATACGCCCTCTTGTTCACCTGTCCAAAGAATGGGACTACGACCCGCTGCCTCTTTTCTGCATCAGGGCGGTGAAATAGAAGGGGGACGGTAGAAGACAGAAAGCAGAGGCCCATGATTTCATCTGCGGACCTGCTTTTCCTTTATTTCACTGCATACGTATGGAGGAATCAGGAGTTTTGACATGGGAAAAGGGCTGTGAAGAAATGGTCATCATTTCTTCACAGCCCCTTTTGGGATATGATGAAAATGTATCAAACTCCGGCAAAGCCGACGCCGCAGCCTTAGGGAAGCACTGATTAATTCGCAGAGTCTGCTTTTATAAGAATTTTTATGCACTGCTTCGTCATGGGGCTCCTTAAATAGCTGGCTATTCGCGTCGCCCCATTCCTTGCATTGCATAAAAATTCAAGAATAAAATCAGACAACGATTTAATCAGCGCTTCCCTAGGGCGCAGAACGCCGGTCAAACTTAAGAACCTTTTACGACCTCCACCATGCTTCTCTTCATTTCAAGATACCGGTCTGTATAGTAGGGGCCTACCTGGGATTCCCGAAGGTCGTAGCCGTAGGGACGCCGGCTGATGGCGAGGAGGGGCGGCGCCTGGATTCGTTTGGCTACGGCAAATCCGGCAAAAAGGTTCCACCAGCGCTCCAGGTCCTGAATGAAAGCGGCGTGGGTGGGAAAGAGGTCTTTTACCTTTACGGAGCAGCCCAGATGCTCTTCCAGTGTTCCTTCTCTGTACCAGGCAAGGATGTCCTCCGGCGTATTTCTCTGCCAGGGTTCTACAAAGCTTTTCAGCAAATAGTCATGGTATTCGTAAATGAGAGGATCCCCCAGGCCTTTGGTGACATCCTGGTTCTCCGACAGTTCGGCACTGGGTTTTACGGTGAAAATCCCTTCGGGAATGACTTCCTGCCCGTACCATTCATTCAGGGCCCTGCCCAGTTCATAGATCTGGTATTTCCACAAATCCGCCGTCGCTGCCAGGGCGCCGGCCAGGTCGCCGTAGAGGGTGCCATAGCCTACGGTCATTTCCGTTTTATTGGCGTTGCAGGTGAAGATGCCGCCGAAGGCGGCGGAGAGTGCAGAAAGAATGCGGCTGCTCCGGTCCCGGGCCTGCATATTTTCCTTCATGAAGCCCGTGAGATGGATGGTTTTATTTCCATAGGGAAGGCCTTCGAGGGCTGCTGCCGTCTCATCGATGAAATTTCCGATAGGAATAGAAAGGTAAGGACAGCCCAGGTTGTCTGCCAGCTGCCTGGCCAGGTCCTTCGTGAGGGCCGAGTTGAAGCGGGTGGGGGTATTGACGAGAAGCAGATTTTCCGGCGGGAGCACGGACCGGTAAAGGGCCGCATTGACGGCTGAATCTATACCTCCCGATACGCCGATGACCACTTGATTCACGTGGATGGATTCGAGGAATTTCTTTACCCCGTACCGCATGGCGGGAAGGAGCAGGTCTCCTTTATGAGGCGTCATGGGCTCGGAGGAGGTAAAGGTGCCTGTTTCCTGATGGAAATCAAAGGTGCAGTGGGGCGTCTCGAAAGGCGCGGCTTCTCCTGCCAGATTTCCATTCTGATCATAGAGGGCGGTCATGCCGTCGAAGGTGTAGCAGGTTTTGCCATTATTCTGAAGTCCCCGGTTATTGACGTATACCATGGGGACGTGAAGCTTCGAAAGGGAAGCGGTCAGCATGCGGTGGCGTTTTTCATTTTTGCCCAGAGTAAAGGGAGAAGCGGAGAGGTTCAGGAAGAGCTGTGCTCCTTTCTCCGCCAATACTTTCATGGGGGAGAAGGAATAATTTTCATCCCAGCTGTCTTCGCAGAGAAGGATTCCCACGCGGACTGTCTCTTCTCCATTGGTCAGAAGGTACGGGGCAAAGAAATCTTCCGGCGGAAGGCCTTCTTCCCTCGCTTCGGCCAGGGTGGAGGTGAAATACCGCCGGTCCTCAAAGCAGCGGTAACTGGGGAGGAGTGTCTTCATCACATAAGGCCTGAGGGACCCTTCAGGATAGAGGAAATGACCGTCCCTTGCCGCAAAGGCAGCATTGTATTTCCTCGGCCTTCCGTCATCATTGGTCTTTCCCCAGTCTATGGCGCAGCTTCCCCACACAATGGTGAGGCCTTCGGAAGCCTGCGCCATTTTTTCATTGTACCTTTCGCATTCCCGGAGAAAGGCCGTCTGGTCCCACAGGTCTCCGATGAGGTAGCCCGTGAGGCACATTTCCGAAAGCGCCAGGAGATCGGCTTTCACGGATCTGGCATATTCGATTTCTTTTTCAATCTGTTTCCAGTTTTCCCGGATGTGCCCGGGAATGACGTCAATCTGGGCAGTAACGATTTTCATGATGAGTACCTCGTTGTTTCCATACATATATCTTTATTTTACAGGGGGAGAGAGGGGCTGTAAAGAAATGAAAGGGATGGAGGCGGGAGATTCATTTAAGTTAAAATACGTTTTTGATAGGTATCAGTTCGCAGTTCTTGGTGAAGACGGACCCGCAGCAAATATCCGGAAGCGGGTCCTTTTTATATCATTTGGGCTATAACAGGAAATAAAAAAGGCCGCCCTGTCAATTTGGCCCACTTTCCCGAGTCCCCAGTCCCGAATCCAGATCGATGCAAAGCTTCGAAGAGAGCTGACTTTTCAAAGTTTCAGGAAATTCAGTCACTGAGAACTGCTGACTGATCACTGAACGCAAAAAAGCCGGGGCTGTACAGAAAATACACAACTAAAACAAAGAACCCATCGACTTAAAAAGGCCGATGGGTTCTTCGCATGGTATAATTTAATTATGCCAAAACCAAATAATACCATTGGTAGACATT
>NZ_JAZASU010000135.1:0-3810 GCF_036343215.1 Dialister sp. | reverse complement strand
GCGCCCCCCGCAACGTACATTGATCACGAGATGACATATCCAGACGTAGGAATTTCTGCAGCCGATTGACAGGTAAGATCGGAAATCCGGACAACGAGATGTATTCTCAAAAGGGAGTTTATTTTTGTACCCAAAAAGCCGTCCACTAGTCATAGTGGGCGGCTTTTTTTGCTGGTCGCATATAAGCTGCCAGTTTCCGGATCCCCGTCAGTGACTGAATTCTTTGAAACTTTGAATTCTCAGCTGTCTTCGAAGCTTTGAAACGTTCGGGAATCGGGACATCGGGAATCGGGGCGGTGGCGCAGCACAAATTATATAGCTGCGCCCTTTTTTTTATTTTGTTTCCATTAAGTCCCGGCCGGAATTCATACATCGGTGCAGCAGAAAAACAATGAATGCATCGTGATTATCGTGAATTTCGTGTTTATCGGGCAGGTGGGCCAAATTCACAGGGCGGCCGGATTTCCGAATGATTATAAAATTTCCAAACATACGGAAACCCGGTGTATGTATCCGGATGGGACAACTGAGAACTAATAACTAATAATAACTGATACCTTTTCAAATCAAAATCGCCTGACACGGATTGTGCCAGGCGGTTTTTATTTCTTAGATATATACGGATTTCCTTTGAGGGTGAAGCGCCAGGGGAAGTCTTTGCCGTAAGCAGCATAATCGATATTGACCCGTTTTGTCACTTCGATTTCAAAGGGGCCGTCTTCTCTGTCTTCCACATAGAGGGTATCTCCCGTGAGGTCGATGCCGTAAAAACTTTTGTCGATGGCCATGGCCATGGTAAGGCGGCCGGGGCCGGAGGTGAGGAGTTTCAGTTTTTCCTGGTGCCGCCGTTTTTTCATGAGGTCTATGCCTTCTAAAGGTTCCAGGGCGCGGATGAGGACGGAACCGGTTTCTCCTTCATGACCGCAGACCATATTGAGGCAGCAGTACATTCCGTAAATCAGGTAAATATAGGCATGGCCCCCTTCGCCGAAAATGATTTTCGTCCTGGGGGTGAGTCCTTTGAATACGTGGGCTCCGTCATCCTGATGGCCTTCGAATGTTTCTCCGTAAGCCTCGCATTCCACGATCCGGCCGGCTGTGATGCCTTCTTCTGATTTTCGCACAAGGACTTTTCCAATGAGGCTCCTTGCCACGGTGACGGCGTCAGAGAGGTAGTCTTCCCGTTTCCATTTCATTTCACATCCACCTGCATGCCGAGTTCGATTCCTTTGGGCGGATCCGTCACGACCCGGTCTCCTTCCTGAAGACCGTCCATAATGAGGGCAAATCCTCCTGTATCGGAGGCCACGGCTGCATGACGGATATCGATGAGATTGCTTTCATTGACCACGGCAATCTGGTCATCTCCGAAGAGGGCGGATTTCGGAATCATATAGCAGGGCACATTCTGTCCGCTTTCAATGCGGATGCTGTATTCATTGCCGATGGTGATTTCATCATCCGTATTGTCCACCTGCACTTTGTAGGTGGTATATTTTTCGCCATTTTCATTGGGCTGTTTTTTCAGTTCCCCGTACCAGATGTCATTGCCATCGCTCATGGAAACGGTGAGGGTTTTCTCATCTTTTGCCTTTTCCATGATGGAATCCATTTTGGCTGGAATTTCCACGGATGCGGTGACCGGAGAATCCTGCCGGATCACCAGGGCCGGTTTTCCTGTCAGCGCCAGATGGGTATCTCCGATATAGACCTGGGAAACAATGCCGCTGATGGGCGCGCGGACGGTGCAGTTTGCAATGGTCCGCTCCAGGGTCTGGAGAGAGGCCACCAGCTGGGCCGGAGGCCGGGACGGGGAAACAGCCGGAGCGCCGCCCCCTTTTCTTCCCTTGATCCGCTCATATTCCGCCCGGGTGATGATGCCCTGTTTCAGAAGGGATGCTTCGAGGCTGTTGTCCACGGGCGATGCATAGGCCCTCACGGAAGACTGGGAAGCTGCCGCAATCTGGGCCCGAAGGCCGGAGGCCTGGGATTCGTACTGGGAGGAATCGATCTGAAAGAGCACATCTCCTGCCTGTACGATGGTTCCCACATCAGGAGGATTGGAAATGAGATTTCCTGAAACCTGGGGAATGACGGGCGCCGTATGAAGGGCTTCGGGAATGGCTTTTGTTTCCACGGTAAAGGGTTCCCGGCTGATTTCCGCTTTCATCACATGGACGGAGGGTTTATTTCCGCAGCCCGCAAAGAGCAGGGCCGAAAGGCAGAAGGCCGCTGCCGGAAGGAGCCATTTTTTCGCGTTCATGATTACGCCTGACCCGCTTTCACATCGGAGGAAATAAGGTCAGCCAGTTCATCCAGTTTTCCATCATCGGAAAGAGCGGAAACGATATGGACCGGTTCACCGAGTATTCTGCATTTCTTCAGTTTTTCCACTTTTTCCTTCATGATTTTCCCGCTCACGTTGGGGGCCCAGCTGGAATTGCCGATGATGGAAATGGTTCTGTTCGAAACGCCCATTTCCTCAAAAAGATCAAGGAATGCATTCATCACAGGATTCAGGGTCATATTCATGGTAATCCCGGCAAGGACGATATGGCTCTTCCGGAGGACTTCCGGGAAGGCTTCGGTAATGGATTCACTGCAGAGGTCGACGAGTTTCAGGTGTTTTACGCCCCGCGCTGCCAGTTTTCCTGCGAGGATCTGGGCGGCAAGGGACGTATTTCCATAAGCGGAAGCAAAGAAAATGGCCACGGAATTTTCTTCCGGCGTCCAGGCAGCCCATTTGGCATAGGTGGAAATAATCATGTTCCTGTCTTCTTCGGTACGGTGCACCGGACCATGGAGGGAGCAGATATACCGGATGTCAAGTTTTGCTGCCTTTTTGAGGGCCATGAGCACCTGGGCGCCATAGCGGGACACGATATTGGCATAATATTTCCGAAGGTCCGGCAGGTATTCTTCTTTATAGTCCACGTCGTCCGCAAAGATAGAGCCGTTCAGCACGCCGAAAGTACCGAAAGCATCGGCAGAGAACAGGACCTTTTCCGTTTCTTCATACGTAAAGGTCACTTCCGGCCAGTGCACCATGGGTGCCTTCACAAAGTGCAGCTTATGCATGCCCAGGTCAATGACCAGCTTTTCATCGGAGGTGATGAAGCGGTCTTTCAGATCCACATGGAAATAGTTGGAAACCATCTTCTGCGCCTGGGCGGAAGTCACGATTTTTGCCTCTGGCCAGGCTTCGGCCAGGGCCAGGAGGGATCCGGAATGGTCCGGTTCCATGTGGTTCACGATGATGTAATCCAGCTTGCGTCCTTTCAGGAGGAATTTCAGGTCATCCATGAAAACATCGCGGATGGAATTGTCCACGGCATCGAGAACGGCCGTCTTTTCATCATCAATGAAATAACTGTTATAGGAAACGCCCCGGGAAATATGGATCAGTCCCTCAAAGCGGGGCAGGATGAAATCATTGCCTCCAATCCAGTAAATATGGTCGGTAACTTTCTGTTCATTATGCATGGTATACCTCTTTTTCATAGATAAAACCGATAGATTTGCACTTTAAGTATAGCACGAAATGACCCAAAAAGTGTTTAAGTTTTTATAAAAAAGACTGGTAGTCAGTTTTATCTTTTCGCGTCAACTGCGACTCCTGCGGATTTGCAGAAAGTCATCAGTTAGCAGTTATCAGTTCTCAGTGAAGGCAGGGGCTGTACAATAATTACACAACATGTTGAATGACTGAATTTTATAAAGTAATCAGTTCTCAGTTCATAGTTCTCAGTGGAGGAGGCCCGCATCAAATGAGATGGCGGGCCATTTTTATACACAGTTTTCATTGGAAAT
>NZ_JAZASU010000134.1:0-3836 GCF_036343215.1 Dialister sp. | reverse complement strand
CTCCTTTCAACTTTTGCTTTAAGCATAACATGTAACTGTTTTTAGGAGTAGAGTGTCCATGGCAAAGGGATTTTCCAGTTTACCCTGTCCTATGTTCGGGGATACCAGTTTCCCGTGTCCAATTTCCTAGGACCATTTTAGCACTTTATGAGTTGTGTGCCGCCACCTTCCCGAGTCCCGTTTCCCGAGTCCCGAACGATTCAAAGCTTCGAAGACAGCTGTTAATTCAAAGCTGCGGAGAATTCAGTCCAAAATCCAAAAAGGCCGCCTCATGAATTTGGCCCACTTTCCCGGATTCCGGATTCCGGTATACCGTAATGGTTCTCGAATGATTGCCTCTCCCGTTCGTCGATATCGGAAGGCCATAATGGGACCCGGGAATTTGCCGCTGTCAGATTTTCACTTCCACGCCGGTATCTGCCTGATCGACCCGGGCGGAGAGGATGGTGGCTTTCTGTTCCAGTTCTCTGGCTCTTTTTGCCATGGCAGAGATGTCGTAGGTGGCCTGTTTGACGAGGTTTCCTCTTTCGGTGTAGGAGGTGACTCTTTCTCTGGGCCGGTTATTTCCCAGTTCTTTGCAGGATGCGGCTTCATTCCGATAGAGGATTGATTTTTCGATGAGGTCGCTGATGCTGTCTCCTTTTTTCTCGGGCACGGTTCCGATGGGGGAAGCGGTATTGGCCCGGCGGATGAGGGAGGTGATTTCGAAGTATTTTTCCATATAGTCGTCGATTTCTTTTGTGAGGAGGTCGACTCTTTCTTCGGGGAGGAGGTAGTCTTCCCATTTTTCTCCGTCTTCCATGGTGACGAGGGCGATGTTTTTCCGTTTTTCCTGGAGTTCGGTGATGAATGCACGGATCTGGCCTTTCAGTACGATTGCGTCTTTGAGTTTCATAGGTGCCGCCTTTCTATATCAATTCATAAATTGGACAAAGTAACGGCAGGGACCGCGCTATGCGTGACTCCTGCCGGGCGGTCCGGAGGACTTTTTTGTGATTACGATCACGATTCAATGGAAAATGTCTCTCTTTCCGGACGTCTTTCCATGGGCCGCGTTCTCATTCGTCCAGCGTTCATTGGATTGGCTCCCTCATCCCCGGTCTGCCTGCGGGATTTCTCCCGGTGATTACAGGGTACCAGTTTTCGGGGATGGTTTCACGGAAAAAAAGGTGCGAACCCGGCATTTCTATTTCTGTATTTCATGGAAATACAGCAGGCCTTACTCCGAAAAAAGTCAGCATGTTATCTTTTTTCGGAGTAAGGCTATGGAAATTGCAGGGAATCATTATCTTCAGAAACTCATTGACCGCCGTGAAAACGGATCGATCAAGGTCATTACGGGTCTTCGCCGGGCAGGAAATTCGTATCTTCTTGTCCGTAGATGATCATGGTAAACCTCTTTTGTAAAAATCAGAATTCTTTTGCCTTTCGTATACCATTAAACGTAAGCGGACTCTTCATCTTGTATTCTATGAATTCCTATATAAATAAAAAGACACCGGCAAACAGTCGTTGTTTCAAATGACAATTAAGAAGCGCCGAGTCCCCCGAAATGGATCCCGCCCCCTTGACAGCCCTGATTGAAAAGTCGTCAAAACAGAAAACCGGAAACAAAAAGGGCGCCTTCATGATTTCAAGGCGCCTGCTTTCACTTACCGCTTTTCCTCTGCAGAAATACTTCCTCTACCCGATACATATAGGCCCCGTTATCGAAGGTGATTTTCTTCACCTCCACGTGAGACGCCTCATCGCAGTAATGGAGATGGGAAAGCTGGCCTGCCATATCGAGGTACTGCCAGCAGGGCTTCTTTTCTTCCGTTTCAAAAAGTAGAAATAAATAAGGCGTCAGCGCCGAAACTTCACTTTTTGCTTCCGACATGGCGGAGAGAAGAACGCCAATATCGATGGCTCCCCCGTCGGGCAGGTCCGGTTTCGGCGTAAATTCCTTCGCCACCGTGGTGACGGAGAAATAGCGGAGGGGAAAATCGTAGGTTGTTTCCTGTTTCATAGAAATGTTCCTTTACTATCATTCGTTAGAGGGATTGGGGATTGGGGATCAGGGGCGGTAGCCGCTTTAATTCATATGGCGGCCCTTTTCTGATATGGGTTCCGGTCGGAAAGTAGAATTTCCATATATTTGCGCCCGAAGGGCCCCACCTTCACTTTTCACTGACCACTTTTCCTTCCAGATACCCATGAAGCTCCTCTTTCCATAAGAGCAGGGCGGGATTTGTATTTCCTTCATTCCAGGCGAGGACGGTGGGGAAGGGTTTCGTTTCCTCTTTGAGGGAAATATAAGACAGCCCCGGGGCATCTTCAGAAGGACAGTCGAAAGAGGGAAGGATGGCGATTCCCTGGCCGGCCCGCACCTGGAAGAGGATTTCCTCTGCCGTGGAGCAGACTTTTTCTATTTTCGGCGTAAAGCCCCATTTCGTGCAGATTCCTTTCACCAGCGCAAGACCTCTGGCAGAAGAATTCCCCTGGAGCACCAGGAAAGGTTCCGTTTCCAGACTGCGGAAAGTCTTCCGTTTCTTCATGACGAAGGGATGATTTGATGGAAATACGAGGGTATGCCAGGACTCCCCGATTTCCTCCGTTTTCAGGGATTCCGGGAAAGAAAGGCCCAGATCGTCGGTCATGGCACAGTCCAGACGCTTCGCGGACAAAGCCTCCTGAATCTGCCGGAAATCGAGAAGGTCAAAATGCAGGGATACTTCCGGATGCTTTTCCCTGAAAGTGCGGATGAAGGGCAGACTTTTCCCGGCAAGCCCCGTCCCCATGATCCCGATGCGGAGAGACCGGGCTCCCGTTTTTGCCGCCTCTCTGACCGCTTTCAGCATTTTTTCTTCCTGCGCCAGAAGGGCCTTGCTTTCCTCCAGGAAAACAATCCCCGCATAAGTGAGCCGGGCATACCGTTTCGTCCGTTCCACCAGAGTCAGCCCCAGTTCATTTTCCAGGATCGCGATCTTCTTCGAAAGCGTAGGCTGGGCAATATAAAGGGCCTCCGAAGCCTTCGTGAAACTCCCATACTTCGCCAGCGCCTGAAAAGCCAGAATGTCATCTTTTTCCATCGTATACTTTATTCCTTTTCAGAATATAAACTGATAAAAAATTGACGTTTCCCGTGATTTACTATACTTATTATAATACAAATGGAATAATTTTAATAGTTTTTAAATCCTGTAGGGCAATCATCCCAACCATAAAGCAGTCATTTCTGATTCGGAACTGAATGCTTCGCAGCTTTGAATTTTCAGCCGTCTCCGGGACTTTGCATCGTTCGGGATTCGGGACATCGGGACTCGGGAAGGTGGCGCGGCACAAATGATATAGCCGCGCCCTTTTATATTTTCTGCACTACAGATGCAAGGCACATTTGCGGAAAACGTAAAGCATGCTGCAGGGCCCCACCTTTCCAAGCCTGGAAAGGTGGCTGCGGAGCAGCCGGAAAGGTTGTTCAATTATACAAGGCACAAACAGGGCTGACTGAAGAAACATTCTCTGGGAAAATGTGACAATCGGTCCGCGAGCAGGCTTCCCCCCGGGGAAGCTGGCCCGAAGGGCCTGAAAGGGCAGGGAAAGTAATCCCGGCGGCCGAAGGCCGCCTGATTGTCAACCTTCCCCAGATGGGGAAGGTGCCCCGCAGGGGCGGATGGGATGATTTATGCTTGTTTGCTCATGTGCGTAAAAAGCTCATTCACCACTTCAAGCATCAGTCTTCCCCCCTCGTATCATAGGTGTAGAAGCTAAGAAATATGGCTTCTACACCTATTTGAGCTTTATTAGAAGCTCTATTGTGCAAGGTATCCTGATGCTACAATCTAGGTAGATGGATT
>NZ_JAZASU010000133.1:0-3914 GCF_036343215.1 Dialister sp. | reverse complement strand
GTGGAACCAGATCATGGCGGAAGTTAATCTCCTTCTCCCTGGCTTTATTGATGAACAGGATATTGAAGAGCTTTCATTAAGCCGATAAAAATAATTTACACAAAATGCTTGACAGTCCCGATGATGATAAACGCAGGGCTCTCCATAAAAATGGGCGCCTTCCATGTTTTAAGGCGCCCTCTTTCACAAACCAAGAACCACGGACCACGAATCACGAACCACAAACCACGAACCACAAACCACAAACCACGAACCACAAACCACGAACCACAAACCACGAACCACAAACCACAAACCACAAACCACGAACCACGGACCACGGACCACGGACCACGGACCACGAATCACGAATCACGAACAACGAACAACGAACAACGATTCATCCCATGTGAAACAAACTAGAAATTGCAGGCCTGTGCAAAGATTAGGGTTTCAGCTCAGCTACCTGTTCCTTGATGCTCTTCACGTTCTCCTGTATTTTTTTAATCGTCTTCATGGGCCCTTCGTTATCGGCGGCTTCTTTGAGGCTCATGATTTTCCCTGTATCCTTGTCCACCAGTTCGATATTTTCCAGATGAAGTTTTCCATCGATGATATGGAAGGCATCGGTGCGGATGATGCCGAAATTCGTATCGATAGCCACATCATAGAAGTCGACAGCCCTGTACCTGTTATTAAAAGTACCGCTGATGCTGTTGAAAGGGGCCAGCATGTAGAAACCTTTTCCTGTGGAGAATTTCCCGAAAGCCACGAGATGTCTGGAATCTCCGTCGCAGTGGATTTCTCCGTCCAGTTTCACGAGACAGTAGAATTTCGGCTCCTTCGACGGAATGCGGCTGTCCAGGTCTTCGCCGGAAAGGTAGATATGGTAGGCCCTGGTATCGATATTATAATCCCCATAGGCATCCACGGTTCCTCCATAGACTCTGGCATGGACGTCCCGGAAGGTCATGAGTCCGCCCTCGTAATGGATATTTCCTGTCACTTTTGAAAAATCCAGGGCCGGGATGTGGAGTTCGTCCATGGAAAGTTTTCCTTCTCCCACGGGATGGGAAATCGGTCCGCCGCCATGGATGGTAAGGGTCATTTTATCGTGAATATCATCGCCCAGACCGAGAGAGGCAGGATCTACACCTCTGGCGGTGAAATCAATGATGGCGGGAAGCCCTTTTTCTTTGAAATTGATTTCGCAGGAAAGATCGGCCCCGTCACCCACCGCGGTTCCTCCAAAGGAGCCCGTTTTGAGATTCAGACGGGTCATGCCTTTCGTGTCGATTTCACTGGAAAGGTTTACATGCCTGACAATATAGTGCCGCTGAAGGTAAAAAGCTTCCATCCTGGCATCGATGAGATTCAGTTTTGTCCTGATAGTCCGGCCGGCCCGGTTGAAATTGGAAACTTTCTTTTCCAGCCCTTCGATGCCGCCTTCTTCTTTTTCTTCTTTCTTTTCCTTCCGTTCTGCTTTCCGGTTCACGAAATCCACATTCATGTCTTCATCGAAATTCACGGCAAAGGAAGGCCGGATGAGGGTCAGTTCCTGTACCGTGGTGGAAGCAAAATGGCCGCGGAGGATATCCCACGGATTGACCCGGAAAGAACCCTCCGGCACCCGGAGCACCGGGTCCCCATCCGGATCGTCCCAAGAAAGATTGGTGAAAGTGACGCCGCCGTGAATATTGGCCGTAATCGTTTCGACGGTAATGGTCCCGCGGAGCATATCCTGCCGGGTGACAGCATAGTTGAAAACCTGGGCCGCTCCGTAGGAAAGGATCTTTGCTGCCAGGAGGATGAGGGCAAAAATGGCGATAAGGAGCCCAAAGAGGTAGAGGACGTATCGTTTCCACTGATGCTCTTTGCGGAGGGTCGTTAACTTGCTCATTTCTGCTCCCTTGGGGATTCAAACATAGAGGGAATCGTTCTTCGTGATTCGTTGTTCGTTCTTCGTGAAGGTGTGCCGCTTTCACGGCACGAGTATATAGGGGGAATTTGCACAGACGGGGGAAATAGGGGTAGAACAGCCCCTTACTCACCGCACGGAAAGATCGGATTGGGGATTTCGGATTGCGGATTGCGGGAAGGTGTGCCCCTGACGGGGCACGAGTATATAGGGGGATTCTGCACAGGCGGGGAAATACCGGTCAGATGATTTATTACTCCTGCTTCATTTGGCAGGAGGGTTGAATGGGTTCAACATAATCATACATCAATAAGAGAAAAATAAAAATGGGCCGCCTGATTTGGCGGTCCGTTTTTTGCAGATTTCATACGGATTCAGTCATCCCAGAAGCCCGATTCCTGCTGCTGTTTTTCCACGATTTTCCGGATGGCCTTCACTCTGGCTTCGGTGTCGGGATGGTCGCAGGCGATTTTCTGGAAAATATTCATCTTCTGATTCCCGGTGGCTTCCTCCAGACGCACGAGGCTCGAAGCCAGGGCCGGTCCGTAGCCCAGTTCTGCAGCATAGGCATCGGCCTGGTATTCATTCTGACGGCTGCCGAAACGGGAAATGAGGAAGGACGGCAGATAGGTCAGCATATTCAGCATATTATAGATGAGGGTCACAAAGAAAACGAAGATGTTGAGCACCCAGCCCAGGAAAGGAATGAAAACGAGGAGGCGGCAGAAAAAAGAAACCGTATTGAAGACGAAGGCAATGACGTTCGTAAACCAGTCCATGCCGGTGCAGAAGAGGAGAGTCTTCGTGTGACCATGCCGGATATGGCCCATTTCATGAGCCATGATGGCCGTGATTTCATCCTGTGGGAAATCCCGGAGCATTGGATAGAAGAAAGTGATGGTCTTTCCAAGGGCAAAAGCGTTGTATACATCCTGGTGACTCACATAGAGAGGATAGTCTTTGGGGTTTAGATTTGCCCGTTGGCAGATATCATCCAGACTTTCCTCCATGATGGCCTTTTCCTGCCCGGAAGCCCGTCTGGCATTGCTGGTGGTGCGGGCAAAGATGGGAGTCAGTAAACCGGAGCTGGCGATAATGCCCGGAATCAGGACGGATGCCAGGGTCAGCTGGATCACCAGGGAGGCATCCGCATTCGGGTCGGCCTGATGACCCCAGAGCGGGGCTACTCCGACTACAATGATCCAGAAATAATAATTCAGTATAAAATTCACGATAAAGGTGAGGACGATGAGTATGACGTTTCCCATGGAAATCCCTTCTGTCTTTAAATTTGATGGTTTAATCATAGCACGGAATTTTCAGTTTGTGCACTGGGGATTTGGTGGAATACCTTTAAACCATACAGGAAATTTGTGGGGAAATACTTTTGATTCGGGGTTGTCGGGATTATCGGGGTTAGTTTCGGGGCTGTCGGGAAGGATGCGCCCTTACGGGCGCAAATTTTGACAGGGCCTTCGGCTCTCAATTGGCGTGAATGAGATTTATTTCAAATGTGCCGGAAATTATCCTACCTATTGCCTTGGACCTATAGTACACCCTTCACCCGCTTCGCGGGAGCTTCCCCTCAAGGGAAAGCAGGGTGAGAGAGTGCTGCCTGCGAATAGACTCATTAACCCCAATGTGCAGTTTCTCGCCCTGAACAACCGTGCAGTCGGTCATCCTGCAACTCATTAACCCCAATGTGCAGTTCTTCACCACGAATGACCGCTCAACTGGTCAGCCTGTAACCCATTAACCCCAATGTCCAGTTTCTCATCAGAATGGGCAGAAAGCTATTAGCTATTACCTTTTTGACTCATGCATTTTCCACGTATTGTTTCTCTGCGAACTGATAACTAACGCAAAAAAGCCGCCTGCCACGAATTGTGACAGACGGCTTTTGAGCACGAAAACAAGTCCTCCTGTAAATGAAGGACTGGAAGATAGAGCCGGGTTCCCAGAATTCCGGGACATACTGATCAATCGGCAGCAGAAATCGTAATGGGCGTATGCTTCT
>NZ_JAZASU010000132.1:0-3927 GCF_036343215.1 Dialister sp. | reverse complement strand
GCCCATTACGATTTCTGCTGCCGATTGATCAGTATGTCCCGGAATTCTGGGAACCCGGCTCTATCTTCCAGTCCTTCATTTACAGGAGGACTTGTTTTCGTGCCTGAAAGCCGCTCATCACCATGTGATGAGCGGCTTTTTTGCGTTATAGTTCTCAGTTCGCAGTTCTTAGTTTTCAGTGAAGGAGGCCCGCGTCAAAATTGGAAGCGGGCCTGATGATATATGGTTATTTCAATGGAATGGACATACTTCTGATAACTATATTTAAATTCAAGGCGCCTTCCTGACTGGCACCGCGCTGCCACCCCGATTCCCGATCGATTCAAAGTTTCGAAGACCGCTGTTATTTCAAAGTCTCGAAGAACCCGGTGACTGATAACTAATAACTGATAACAGATAACTGACAAATGAATTCCTCTTTATTTCCAGGTCGTGGAAGACTACAATATATACAGCAAATCCAAAGGAGGTCATTCACAATGGATGAAAATGTAAAGAAAGTTCTGGAAGAAAATATCTGGTCCATCGCCACGGTCTGCACGAAGGGCTGGCCCAATGTAGTTCCTGTCGGTTTCAAGGCTGTCCTGCCAGATGGAAAACTGGCCGTAGGGGATGTTTTCATGAAACAGACGGTCCTCAATGTAGAATCCAGCCATCGCATGTCCGTTTCCGCCTATGATCCGAAGACCATGGAAGGCTACCAGGCAAAGGGACCGGCAGAATATATTACCGAAGGTCCGATTGTGGACAAGTTCAAAGCCATGGCTGAACAGCTTTTCCACGGCACCGCCACCGTCAAAGGAGCAATCATCCTCACTCCGTCGAAAATCGTAGTCACTACCCCGGGACCGGAGAATAAGAAGGTGCTGCTGGGAGAATGATGGCCGGATTGCAGGAAGGATGACTGAAGGAAATAAGGCTTTGCATTGAAGTTATCAGTTATCAGTTCGCAGTTCACAGTGAATGTGGGCGCCCAATTTCGTATGGGCGCCCTTTTATATATGATTTCAGTATATAAAAGGGCCCGCTTCTGATTTGATGCGGGCCTTCCTTCACTGAGAACTGATAACTGAGAACTGATAACTTTTGAATTTCGGTTTTTCATTTCTATTTTATAATCAGCCATCCACGCCAATCCCATTTCCCGTTTGACATTCGTCCCCACTTGATAGAAAATAACGATAAAGGTTTCTTAAAATCAAAGGAGGAAGAACTATGGATATTGATTACCATTTCGGTACCATGTATGTGCTGTCCCGGTGGGCGGATTTCGGCAGCGCCAATTCGAAGATCATTGCCACCAGCGCCCAGTTTGTGGATGATAATATGGATGACAATTCATTCTCGGACAAGGCGGAGAAGGAAGCCATTGCCCAGGGCATCGATATCCGTTATTCTTCCCAGAATATCTGGAACAATATTACCGGCAAGGGAAACTGCGAAGTGTGGATTCCTTTCCATTTCCTCCCCGGCCTTCAGGGAGAAACGGTGGAGGAAAAGCTGGTCTGCCGGAAACACAGTGAACTTTCCAAAGCCCTTGGGGACAGGCTCCTCGAGACGACCCTGGATAACGGGAATTTCCCCTTCCGTCTGGGCGTGGGACTTCACGTCTTTGCAGATACCTGGGCTCATCAGGGTTTCGCAGGCATCAATGCGGCCATCAACCGGGTGCAGAACCTGATTTTCAATACCTCCGGCGAGACGATTGAAAAGTTCCTGAAGGACTTCATCGACAATCATCAGTCCGTTTCCGATTTCATCAATGATTTCAATCCCCTGGGCCATGTGGCGGCCGCCCATTGTCCGGACCGTCCCTACCTCTGGTGGAAGACCCGCGACCTTTTTGCCGACGGGCGGAAGAACTGGGAAGAATTCCTGGAAGCCTCGGATGAAATATTCCGCATCCTCCAGCAGGTCTCCTGCGTAGAAGTGACGGGCCTAACCGACGAACAGAAGGCCATGCTCACGGACTGCTTTAAAGACATTAAGGATGAAGATTTCAATAAACGTTACGAAGAATGGATCCGCCGGATCCATGAGAATTATTTCCGCATTCAAGGATTTGATGACGGGGACCGGGAGGTCACCTATGATCCGGAGACCATCCTGGCGGATCCCGATTTCCGCAAAGCTTTCTATGAGGAAATCAATGACCATTTCTACTGGGTGAGAGATAAGCTTCTCGATGAAGATATCGACGTGCTGAAGCTGAAGGCGGTGTATTGATTTTTGTTAACATTTAGCCGTTAGTGTTTAGTGATTCATAGTGCGGGAAGTTATCAGTTATCAGTTCTTAGTTATCAGTTAAGGTGGGCGCCAAAGTCATAGGGCGCCCATTTTTATATTTCTGTCAATCGGCAGACCGATGATTAAAGATAAAACTGAAAGAGGGGCATTGATGAGGTGTTGGACTTTAGCCGTTAGCTGTTAGTGATTCATAGTGCAGGAAGTTATCAGTCATCAGTTCTTAGTTATCAGTTAAGGTGAGCGCCAAAATAAGATGGCGCCCATTTTTATATTTCTATACAGACCATGATTCATATATTATAAGAAGGCCCGCTTTCTATTTGTCGCGGGCCACCTTGACTGCGAACTGGGAACTAAGAACTGCGAACTGAAAATTATAAACATGTAATGAAAAGTTATCAGTTCATAGTTATCAGTTATCAGTTGGTTGTGCCGCGCATCACCATTGGAAGCGCGGTATTTTTTATATTTTCATTTGGTCCACTTATTAGCAATAATTTAAATGGCCCGCTTTCTATTTGTTGCGGGCCACCTTGACTGCGAACTGATAACTGATAACTGCTAACTTTTACATACAGTTACTCTTCATAAAGCTTCCTTTTCGGCCAGAAAGATTTTTCTCTCTAAGAAAAAATGATACAATATAATCAAAGGTCCGTCGGAAGGGCCTGATCTTATGCATTGCAAGGAGGTCTATTATGGCAAAAGTTCTCGTGGTTTATGGTCATCCCGCACCGGGAAAATCTCTGGCCAACAGGACGATTCTGGAAACGCTGAAGGAAAAGTGCCCGGATATTGAAATACTGAAGCTTTCCGAGGAAGGCTTTGCTCCCCATGTGGAAGAAGATCAGAAAAAACTGGTGAATGCAGATGTCATCGTCTTCCAGTTCCCGATTTTCTGGTATTCCTATCCGGCCCTCACGAAGCTCTGGGTGGAAGAAACTTTCGCTCACGGTTTTGCCTATGGTTCTACGGGAACGGCTCTGAAAGGCAAGAAACTCATCATTTCCTGCACCACCGGCTCTCCCACGGAAGCGTATGTACCGGGTGGTCCGAATGGCCATTACCTGAAAGATTTCTTCTATAACTTCCAGCAGCTCGCTGCTCTCTGCAGCATGGAATATCTGGAACCGGTCTACAGCCACGGCTGCGCTTATATTCCCGGTGTCATGCCTGAATCTGTAAAAGACAGGGTCATCGCTGCCTGCAAGGCCCACGGAGAGAAACTGGCGGGGGTGCTGAAGTCTCTGTAACATAGTGCGCCTTGGGAGTGAGTCATTAGCGATTTTCGTGATTCGTTGTTCGTTCTTCGTGATTCGTTAAGGTGCGCCGCTGACGCGGCGAAGTATATATGGGGATTATCTCAGAGTGCCATTTGAGAGTCGAGTCATTAGCGGTTTTCGTGATTCGTGAAGGTGTTGCCGCTGATGCGGCGGAGTATTTATGGAGACTGTGTACAGGCGGGGTGAAAGGCCGCTGTCTTCATGAAATCTAACTGCCAACGGCTAAAGGCTAACGGCTAAAGGCTAACGGCTAACTGCTAACTGCTGTTATGAAGTGACCGTTGTCAAGAGGTAATTTGCGACTTTTCAACGATTCACCCTTGGAGCCATGCATCGGTTCCTCCTTAATGACATCTGGGAAAGACCCTGGTCTACGGACTTACGGCATTTGGCCATT
>NZ_JAZASU010000131.1:0-3929 GCF_036343215.1 Dialister sp. | reverse complement strand
TCTGACGCCCGCCACCTTCACGAACCACGAATCACGAATCACGAAACTTCGGTAAAGACTCAACCGGGGCGTGCCGCGGTGAGGCTAACCCACGAATACCGTTACTGACTCAGGTCATATTTCCAGAGAATGACTCTTATTTCAGTACCCCGATTTCCTTATAGTACTTTTCAGCACCCGGATGGAGCGGAACACCGGCGATATCCTTCACCGCATTTTCAGCTTTGAGGCCTTTCAGGTTCTTCTGAGCCTGTCCCAGTTCTTCCATATGCGTCCAGAGAGCCTTGGTCATTTCATAGACTTTGTCTTCCGGAAGGTCTCCGCGGCAGAACATGACCATCTTAATGGCAGAAGTCTTCACATCTTTATCCTGGTTCGGATAGGTGCCTGCTTTGATGGTGAATCCGGTGTACCAGGGATGCTCGGCTTTCAGTTTGGCGAGGAGGGCATCATCAATCGGAACCAGATGGGAACCGCTGGTCATGGCCTGGGTAACTGCAGAAGCCGGAGCGCCGGACATAATCCAGGCACCGTCAATAGTTCCATTCTGAAGCATATCGGCTGCATCACCGAAAGTAATGTATTCCGCCTTGATATCATCGGGGAATTTCATACCGGCTGCAGTCAGATGGGTATCGGCTTCGTTATAAACAGAAGAACCGGCAGAAGCGACAGCAAAGTGCTTTCCTTTGATATCCTGGATATTTTCAATGCCCGAATTGGCGCTGGCAACGACCTGGTTCGGATTGAGGTAAAGTCCGCCGATGACTTTCAGATCCGGATAGGCATGATCCTTGAAAGTGTCCAGTCCCTTGTAGCACTGATATACGTTGCTGGCAATAGCGATGGAAACCTGGGCTTCCCCTTCAGAAACCATGGTCAGATTGGCAATACCGCCGGCCGATGCCTGGCTGGAAGCCTGGACGCCGGGAACATTATTGGACCACATATTCGTAATGGCTGCGCCAACAGCATAAAGAGCCCCTGATGCGCCGGCTGTGGGGAAATTAATTTTCAAAGTCTCACCTGCTGCCGGTTTTGCCGGTGCGCTGGAAGCTGCTTTTTTATCTCCCCCGCCGCAGCCTGCAAAAACGCCTGCCATCATCATGGCTGCCATGGATACTGCCAATGCTTTTTTCCAGTTTTTCATATTGTTCCTCCTATACTGCAATACTACTGGTTCTGCCGGATATAATAAATTCCCGTTTCTGGGATTTTATCCTTTTGGAAATATAATTCTATATCGGATTTGGGATTTCGGGAAGGTGCTGCCGCTGATGCGGCAGCAAGTATATATGGGAAATGTGCACAGGCGGGGATGAAAGCACATCAGCACCGATAAAGCGCCAAAGGCCGCGCGCGAAGGGCACTCCATAAACTGGTTTTCCAAAGGAAAACCATATCCTTCACGAACCACAGATCATGGACCACGATCAGCACTAATGACTCAATTCCCTCAAGCCGCAGAAGCCTCTTTCTTATTTCTCATATACTGATAAGCGCATACAAGGATAATCAGCCCTGCGCCGATGGCATCGGTAAAAGCGCCCGGGAGCAGCAGGAAGGGAGAAGCCGCGATGAGAATGACCCTTTCGATGATGCCGCATTTCCGGAGTATCCAGCCTTCCAGACCGGCCACCAGGGCAAAAGTCCCGATCATGGCTGTGAAAACGGCCCAGCCTGTCGCGCCCGGCGTTGCCGATTTGTCCACACCGATCAGGAGGACAGGATTATCGAGGAAGAAGAAAGGAATGATAAATCCAATGAGTCCCAGACGGACAGCCCAGAGACCTGTCTTTGTCTGGTCCGAATCAGCAATCCCCGAAGCCACATAGGCAGACATGGCTACCGGTGGAGTAATATTGGAAAGGCATGCATAAATCAGGCAGAAAAGATGAGCAATCAAAGGAAGTGCTCCTGCCTTAATCAAAACAGGGACAGCTACAGCCTGGACAATGACATAGGCTGCTACTCCTGGAACTCCCATTCCCAAAATGGCGGACATAATCATAACCAGGAAACCGGCCAGATAAATGCTTCCGCCATTGACTACGGAAAGGATGAGATAACCCATATTGAGGCCCAGGGAAGTCAGGGTAACAGTACCGATAATCACACCGATAATCACGCAGCATACACCGACGGAAATAGCACTTTTGGCCCCTTCCACGATGGCTTCCAGAATCTTGTCAGGTCCCATGCGGGTATCTTTCCGAAGCCAGCTGGCACCGATGGTGACAAAAATGGAAATCACTGCCGCATAAAGAGGCGTAAATCCCATAAACATGAGACCGATGAGGCTGATTAAAGGCAGCACCAGATGGCCCTGTTCTTTGATGACCTTCATGGCATCGGGAATATTTTCTTTGGAAATACCGGAAAGCCCCAGCCTTTTCGCTTCAAAATGGACAGCCAGCAGAAGTCCGATATAGTAGAGAAGGGCCGGAGTAACCGAAGCCAAAGCGACATAAGTATAGGACAGATTCAGGAATTCTGCCATGACGAAACCGACGGCCCCCATGATTGGCGGAGTAAACTGTCCGCCTGTAGAAGCTACGGCTTCCACAGCACCTGCAAATTCCTTTTTATACCCGGTCCGTTTCATCAGCGGAATGGTAATCGTTCCGGTAGTTGCCACGTTGGCTATGGCAGAACCATTAATCATCCCCATGAGCCCGGAAGCAATGACAGCTACTTTGGCAGGGCCCCCGGAAGTCCGGCCTACGAGGGTCAGGGAAAAATCATTGATGAAATGGGAAAATCCGCTGTATTTCAAAAAGGCGCCAAAAACGACGAAGAGGAAAATATAGGTGGCCGATACGCCGATACCGGTCCCAAGTAAGCCCTGCGTCCCCCAGAACTGGGTAATAAGGACCCGCTTCAAAGTGAAACCGTTATGACCAAGATACCCCGGCAGGTAAGCGCCAAACCAGTTATAAGCGAGGAAAATGGCGGCCAGAATAGCCAGATTTCCCGAAGCCCTCCGGGCTGCTTCAAAGACACAGACCAGAGCCACGAAAGCAATCCCGATTTCCATCGAAGAAATTCGGCCCCCGGTCTGGGCAATGCGGGTAAAATTGAGAATCAGGTAAAGATAGGACCCCACGGAACCGGCAATGAAAAGCCAGTCCCAGAGTGGCGGCAGTTTCCGGTGTCTTCTTTCCTTCTTATACGTCGGAAAGAGGAGAAACGTAAAAAGCAGCAGAAAAATGCAGTGAATGGCACGCAGATTCACCGCACTGATAGCTCCAAGGGTCGTGAAATAAAGCTGGAAAGCAGTCCAGACACACAAAAGGACTACGATCACCATTTTCATGGGTCCATCGTAGATCCTCATGCGGGAATCGGCGTCTTTATCCTCCAGCATTTTCTGCGCTTTTTCATCCAGCGCAGCTTTTGTGGACGCCACATCCTCCAGCCGAACTTCTTTGTTCCCTGTATTCATATGTAAAATTCCTCCCGACCTTCTATCCTCCATCATTATTTTCGATGGGTTTGAAGAAAGTATAACACGGAAACAGAGGATTGGCAATTTCGACAGTTGAAACGGAAATTCTTCCCTATGAGGGCCAAAAGGATGGAATAAAAGGGGTTGGAAGTCTATCCGTTCCTTTGAAATCCATATACAGGCCCGCTTCCAATTCTGACGCGGGCCGCCGTGACTGCGAACGGATGCCGAAGAACAAAAAAAGCCCGAACCTTTCGGTTCGGGCTTTTGGGCATAAGAAAACCCTCCTTTTGAAACATCTGGATGGCATTTTGCCAGGTTTCCGTATGTGCGGCTCAATCGGTGCAGAAATCGTTAGCTATTACGTATGCGTTGCCGTGATACAACGCCGGTGACAGAATCGTCTGGCTTTGCCGGAATTTTGTTTCATCCGGAGGAATTTTCTTTTTTGTTTTAACAACCTTGTAAACGGGAAAGCTGT
>NZ_JAZASU010000130.1:0-4025 GCF_036343215.1 Dialister sp. | reverse complement strand
GGGGGAAAGCCGTTGCCCGGTCACAATCCATCTACCTAGATTGTAGCATCAGGATACCTTGCACAATAGAGCTTCTAATAAAGCTCAAATAGGTGTAGAAGCCATATTTCTTAGCTTCTACACCTATGATACGAGGGGGGATGCCCCGAAGGGGCAGGGGGGAAGATTGATGCTTGAAACGCAGAAAGAGCTTTTCAGCCGTAAGTGCAAGTAAACATCCATCATCCTATCCGCCCTTCGGGCACCTTCCCTATCTAGGGAAGGTAGACCGATTCGCCGCCTTCGGCGGTCTGATTCAATCATTGGAAACAACAAAAAAGCAGGCATCCGATCAGGATGTCTGCTTTTTCTAATGTCTATTTCTAACCACTAACGGCTAACTGCTAACTGCTAACGGCTAACGGCTAAATTCTCACTTCCCATACCCCATAGGATTATTTTTCTGCCATTTCCATGTATCTCTGCACATATCTTCGAGGCTTCTCTTCGTCTTCCAGCCGAGCACTTTCTGTGCCTTGGCGGAATCTGCCCAGAATTTGGGGAGATCGCCGGCTCTCCGGGGTCCTATTTCGTACTTGACTTTGACTCCCGTAGCGGATTCGAAAGCTTTGATGATATCGAGGACGCTGTAAGGAGTCCCGGTACCGAGATTGAAAATTTCCACGCCCCTGTGATTTTCTGCATATTCCACAGCTTTGACATGTCCGTCGGCCAGATCCATGACATGGATATAATCCCGAAGGCACGTGCCATCGGGCGTCGGATAATCTCCTCCAAATACGGTGAGATGATCCCGCCGTCCCACAGCCACCTGGGCGATATAAGGCATGAGATTATTCGGGATACCCTGGGGATCCTCGCCGATCCGTCCGCTTTCATGGGCCCCGATGGGATTGAAATAGCGGAGCAGAATGACCGTCAGCTTCGGATTGGCTTTCGCTGCATCTTCCAGAATTTCCTCCATCATCACTTTCGTCCAGCCATAAGGATTCGAACAGCTTCCCCGCTTCATGGTTTCCACATAGGGCGGATCATTTTCCTCCCCGTAAACCGTGGCGGAAGAAGAAAATACAAACCGCGTGCAGCCTGCTTCCTCCATGCATTCCAGAAGGGTGAGGGTGGTATCGATATTATTTCTATAATACTTCAAAGGCAGCCGCACCGATTCGCCCACCGCCTTGAGGCCTGCAAAATGAATGACGCAGTCGATATCATTTTCCCTGAAAATCTGACGGACCTTCTCCTTATCCTTCACATCCGCTTCATAGGAAACGACCTTCTTCCCGCCAAGCTCCTCCACCCGTCGGATCGCCTCCGGAGAAGAATTGGAAAAATCATCCACAATGACCACCTCATGGCCCGCCCTCAAAAGCTGCACAGCCGTATGAGATCCGATATACCCGGCACCGCCGGCGAGTAATACTTTCATAATGAAATCCTTTCGTAGAAATACTTCACTGGGGAAACTTACTTTTCATTATATCATTTTGATAGAGGACATACAAAAAGGGAAGGATGACTGAGTTTCTGTCCACTTGCCTTGAGAAGTTATCAGTTAGCAGTTCTCAGTTCGCAGTGAAAGAGGGCCCGCGTCAAATCAGAAGCGGGCCAATTTTTTTTATATATGAATTTGAAACAGCCTTATTAAAAAAGCCGCGCTTTCCAATTAGCTGCGCGGCACCACCAATGAGAACTGATAACTTTTTAAATTCAGCCTTTTGAAAATCAACTGTCCATTCAGCCAGCCAGGCCTCACGCCGTAAAAAATATTTCCAATCCAATCCCGATCAGAATCAGTCCGCCTACGACAGTCGCCTTATCCGCCAGCTTCATACCGAAATGACGGCCCAGGATGATTCCCGCTATGCAGATGAAAAATGTGACCACGCCGATAATCACACTGGCAAAAAAAGCTTCCCGCACATTAAATTCCGCAATCGTAAATCCCACGGACAGAGCATCCATAGAAGTGGCGATTCCCTGGATAAAAAGCGCCTTGAAACTCGTAGCCGACTGGATTTCCTCCTCTTCTCCCGAAAGACCGTCTTTGATCATATTTCCACCCAGGGCAAGAAGAAGAATCAGCGCGATCCAGGGGATATAGGGCAGAAGGCTGTGAAATAAATCCACTACCCAGTTCACGCAGAACCATCCCGTCATAGGCATAAACCACTGGAAAAATCCAAAAGTACCGGCAATGAGGCACATCTTCCGCCATTTCATATAATGCTCATGAATGCCGTTTGCCAGAGAAACAGAAAAAGCATCCATGGCGAGGCCGATGCCTAACAATATGCTGTTTATGATAAATGCCATAATGATCACCAACTGTAATTTACTCGCATAGAAGTTCCGAGTTCCGAGAGTCCGCGTAACTGCAGAGGCATCTGGTACGGGGAAGGATTGTGCATGTTCGCATAGAAGTTCCGAGTTCCGAGTGCCTGCAAAGCTGCAGAGATATCCGGCACAGGAACGGATTGATTGTTATTATTTATCAACATTTGCCCATTTTGCGATGACGGAACGCTTAAGGCCACTGATCATCTGACGGACCTCGGAATTAAGTTCCAGTGTCGGTTTGATTTGCTCATAGGTAAAGAATCCCAAATCCCGGCAAAGGATGAGTTGATTCTCCAGTTCGGAAGAAGAAGCTCTGGCAATTTCCAAAAAATGTACAAATTCCTTGTAGTGATGTCGTTCTGAACCTTCCACAATATTGGAAGAGACAGACACAGAAGCCCTCTGCATCTGTGTTCGCAGCCCGTATCGCTCATAATCCGGAAGCATTAGACAGAGCGCATACACCTGCTTTGATACCTCACGTGATTTATGCCATACTTTTAAATCTGTGTAATTGGACATAGTGAGTGCTCCCATCGTTAACAATTCCCTGCGAAAAATGACGCAGATCATACTTCGCGTACTCGGAACTCGGAACTTATATGCGCGCCTGCCTACAGTTCAGTATACAAAAAAAGACTCAGGCACATAAAAATGCACCTAAGTCTCGCAATTTCAAGATTAGCCAGGCAAAGCCAGTATGTTGACTATCTCCACAAAAGTGGCTGCTACTCCCTCAGTTATTGAGAATGATAGCATGTTTAATTGCCTTTGTCAAAAGAAATTCTCCGATAAAATCAGAATATTTTCATATCGATATTTATTCTCAATTAGTTAACTCAATCATCTTCAGCTCTGGCGAGGCTAATTGCCAAAAGATATTCATGCCAAAAGACTCTACAGAAAAACGCGGACCTCCCCGAAGTGCGGGGAGGTGCCGAAGGCGGAGGGGATGTCAAGCAGGTACATGACGAAAATGAATAAAAAGGGACAAGCGCAGGGTTCGGTACAAGGCACAAATGAGACTAATTGCCAAAAAGGCACTCGCACCTAAAGATTCTATCGGTAAGCGAGTGGCCCTCCTCGAAAGGAGGGCTCCGTGAAGCGGTGGGAGGAAACAAGTCGAAACGCCAGCCATCTCTGCCAGCAAAAAATCAAAAGCAGATAAATCTTTTCGCTATTGACTCAAACGCAAGGCATGACCGTAGACAGGCTCTCCCTGGGGAGAGCTCCGCGAAGCGGTGAGAGGGGACTTAAGGAAGTGTGCTAAACGTTCAGTCTCACATTTTGACGCTGACCATCATCTCGTCGAATCACTCCCCCCTCAGTCTGCTAACGCAGCCAGCTCCCCCAGGGGGGAGCCTTTTCGCTATAGACTCAATCGTCAGTCCTGCCCGGCGTCAGGCTCTTAGCCTCCCCGAAGTTCGGGGAGGTGGCGCCGAAGGCGACGGAGGGGATGTACGATCTTACAAGTCGGAAATGGAATAAAAGGTACAAGCGTTTCGGAGAGCTCGAGGGCAGCGGTGAGAGGGGAGTTATGTGAATTTGCCGAAGGCTGATGTAAAACTCGGAACTCGGAACTTCCATGCGGGTTATTTTCCTCCCCCCTCAGACGCCTACGGCGCCAGCTCCCCCAAGGGGGAGCCTTTTCGCTATAGACTCAAAAGCCAGCCGTGCCCGGCGTC
>NZ_JAZASU010000129.1:0-4031 GCF_036343215.1 Dialister sp. | reverse complement strand
TTCCTTTAGAGTGCCTCAAAAACCGGTCAAAACTACTAAAATTTACTCCGAACAGGGTGAATAAGGCCCTATTTCCTTTAAACGCAATAGAGAAATTTCGATTTGGAAGCACTTTAGCAGCTGTTAAGTTAATGATATTGCTATTAACTGATAACTGATAACTTTCTCACCAATTTCCCACTACGGATATGATAAAATAATGATAAGAAAGTACGGGAGGCGATACTATGGATATTTCCGAAGAGATTTCCAAAATGAATTTTTACAAAACTTTCGAGCCCTACATCGATCCTTCTGTCACCATGGCAGAGCGGATGAAAGGGAATGTGCGCCTCGTATCCGGTGCACCGAAAGAGGCAAAAGAGGCCCTTTCGAAATGGAAGGCCATCGTATTGAAGAAACGGCTTTTCTAAGGAGGTCATTATGGACTGCAAACTCGATGAAGAAGGCAAACTCATGCTGCAGGGGCTCACGGAATCCCAGAAAACCCAGGCCCTCACCCTCTATGCCGGCCGGGAAAAGAAAAAATGGCTGGCCTACGTCCTCTGGGTCGTCTTTGCGGCCTACTATATCTACCTGGGACGGATTGTGAGAAATATCATCCTCTGGATCCTCATGTGCTGTTTCATCGGTGTCATCTGGTGGGTCATCGACCTTTTCCGTATCTCCGGCATGGTGGATAAGAAAAACAAGGAAATACTGATCCAGTGCATCAATGAAGCGAAGGAGATGTATGCTTAATTTGTGTCATTTGAAAATACTATGATCTGAGTCAGATGCGGTATTCGTGGGTTAGCCTCACCTCGGCGAGCCCCGGTATAGACTTTTCGAGATTTCGTGAATCGTGATTCGTGGTTCGGAAGCGGAAGAAGATTTTTAAACTTCGACAGGCAGGTGTCCTTTGTCCGGAGTCAGCTGCGGTTTTCGTGGGTTAGCCTCACCACGACATGAAAGTGTAATCTCACTCCGAAATTTCAGGGTGCGAGATGGTGTCGGCGCTGATGCGCCGACGATTTTTTTATGGGGGAGTTGACCCCATTCGAGAAAACCCCACGAAAAAAGCCACCTTGCGGCGGCTCCCCTCGGTCAATCACGATGTCTGGATTCAGTATAACATGAGAAAGCCAATTTGTCATATCCCCTGTAGAAACAATAATTCCCAAGTGATCAGTTCATAGTTCTCAGTGAATGTGCCCGCATCAAAAGCCAAAGCGGGCATTTTTTATTTGCAATTTACTAATCATCCTGCCTGTGCACATTCCCCATTAAAAAGCAGGCGGCCATCAGGCCGCCCACCTTCCCGAGCCCCGCACCCCGAACCCCGAAATCTCGCTAGAGACTCCATCGGGGCATGCCGAGGTGAGGCTAAGACCCGAAAACCGTAACTGACTTAACTCACTGTATCTGCCAGATGACTCCAAGAAACCCGCCTGTGCAAAATCCCCATAAAAAAATCGGGTGCCCATCAGGGCACCCACCTTCACGAACCACGAACCACGAATCACGAAATTTCGAAATTGGCTAAAACGGGGCTCGCCGAGGTGAGGCTAACCCACGAATATCGTAACTGACACAAGACAAATATCTGCCAGATGACTCAATTATCATTAGACACATGCGCTTTATCGAAAATGAGGAAGCAGATGGAAACGATCATGGCAGTAACCGTTGCAAGTCCCATCCCTTTAAGCTGTACAGGTCCTACAACCACGGTAGCTCCGGAAAGGCCGGAAATCATGGTAACTGCGGTAAGAATGAGGTTTCTGGATTTCGTATAATCCACTTTCTTTTCGATGAGCATACGGATACCGGAAGCTGCGATGAAACCGAAAAGAAGAATGCAGACACCTCCCATGACCGGAGTCGGAATGGCATGGATCAGGGCTGCAATTTTTCCTACGAAGGAGAAAATGATGGCAAAAACAGCGGCCCCTGCAATAACCCAGGTAGAATATACACCGGTCATAGCCATGACGCCCATATTTTCACCGTAAGTGGTATTCGGGGTGGAACCGACGAAACCGGAAATGATGTTGGAAAGACCATCGGCGAAAAGGGAACGATGAAGTCCCGGATCCTTGATGAGGTCTCTTCCCACGATATCGCTGGTTACGAAGAGATGGCCCAGATGTTCAGCCAAAACTACGAAAACTGCAGGAAGAATCATCATAATGGCGGAAAGATTGAAATGGGGTGCATAGAAAGTAGGCGGAGCCACCCAGGCGATGGATTCCACTTTGGAAAAATCGACAACTCCCAGAATGATGGAAAGGATATAACCGGCAATGACACCGATCAGAATCGGAATGATGGAAATAAATCCCCGTCCCAGTACGGTAGCCAGAATCGTTACCACAAGAGTAAACATGGAAATTGTTATAGCCGTCGATGCGCTCATTCCCTGAGGATCTCCGATAAATCCGGACATACTCATGGCCAGAGGAGCCAGTTCCAGACCGATAATAGCTACGATAGCTCCCATGGCTGCCGGAGGAAACAAGACATCAATCCAGGCGACCCCTATTTTTTTGACCAAAAGCGCAATAATCACGAAACAGAGACCAAAAGCAATGAATCCGCCCTGGGCATCGGCATAAGTCATCCCTTTTGCAGCCGTGACGGCCAATACCGGTGAAATAAAGGCAAAGGAAGAACCCAGATAAGCAGGAAGCTTCATTTTGCAGATGAAAAGATAGAGAAGAGTACCGATGCCGTTCATGAAAAGACAGGTAGCCGGGTCCACATTCAGCAAAAACGGTACGAGTACCGTAGAGCCAAACATGGCAAAGAGATGCTGCAGACTGAGTGGAATGGTCGGCAGAATCGGAAGCCTCTCCTCGACGTGAATAATTCGTTTCGCCATTTCTTTCCTCCCCGTGGAAATGATTCAGAAAAAAGAGGCCCTTCGCCTGCGCACGAAGAACCTCCTTCCTGAATCTGTCAAATTTATCCATATCATTTTATTCTTTTTTCATGGTAAAAGCAAGAGAGTTTAGAGCAAATGATGATTGAGTAAACAACAACCCTTTTTGAGTCGTGAAACTTTTGAATCGGGGTTGTCGGGGATGTCGGGATTCGTTTCAGGGCTGTCGGGAAGATGGCGCCCTTTCGGGCACATTTCTTATGGGGCCTTCGGCCCGCAATAGTGCCGAAACCGGTTCTGCACAGGCGGTGACTCTATCATTTCGACCTGTATCCGTATTCCCTGCCCCACGAGCATCTGCATCTACGCACAGAAGAAAACGGGTATTCCCAGCCATGAGCAGGAAGCAGAGAAATCACAGCGTTCTCCCAAGGATATAAGAAATCCAGACGAAAGATTCTCATCGATTTCAGCCAATTCCACTCAAGTCGTTACCGTCAAAGCCCTCCCAAGTTTGGGAGGGTGCCTGAGCGAAGCGAAGGCGGGTGGGTTGCTCCACCGGTCCTTCGCCCCGCCTGTGCACAGCCCCCATAAAAAAATCAGGCGCCCCTCAGGGCGCCCACCTTCACGAATCACGAACCACGAATCACGAATTTTCGAAATTGACTCAGTCCACTGTATCTGACAATTGACTCTGAAATCACTACGTTACGCATGAATCTTTTCCTTCATTTCCGACTTGTAAGATCGTACGCCCCTCCTGCCCTTCGGGCACCCTCCCGGACGCGGGAGGGACGCATGGAATCATTTGTATCACTATCGACATGTAAGTTTCCGCTGCGATTTCCATCCATCCTCTTGCAGCAGAATCATCAATACGAAAAAACGGGCTTTTCATTCCCGCTTGTGCAAATCCCCCATATAAAAAGAAATCCACCAGCTTAGCTGGTGGTTCTTATTATGCGGCCTCAAGGGCCTTTATTACTAGCGGCGCGTTACCGCGCTTGTGTTTCTGCTGCTTGCGTTATTATTTCTTGCTACCCGTAAACGGGTCGAATAAATCCTCTTCCACGTTTGATTCTTCATCTTCCTTTAACTGGTTCTGTATATATTTTGCAATCATTTTTGTGTTCTTTCCTACCGTGTCTACATAATATCCTCTGCACCA
>NZ_JAZASU010000128.1:0-4068 GCF_036343215.1 Dialister sp. | reverse complement strand
GTCCTTATTTTGTTGCCATTACCCTTTCAAGGGGGGATGGACCTTTTCGGCGGCCAAAGGCCGCCTTTTCCTTTACCTGCCCTCTCAGCGCTTTGCGCAGCTCTCCCGAGGGAGAGCACTTGCTGGACGATAGAGGCAATTGTGCCAGAGATGTTTTGGCAGTTAGTCTTGAATGTGCCGTGTAAATTTCAGGACTAATAGCGAACCACTTTCATGCCCGATGACTCTGGCGGTAAGTAAGTGCTTCCCCTCGGGGAAGCTGGCCCGAAGGGCCTGAAAGGGCAGGGAATAGAATCCCGGCGGCCTTTGGCCGCCAGATATGCCAACCTTCCCTGGATAGGGAAGGTGCCCGAAGGGCGGATGGGATGATTGATGCGTCCTTGCACATGTGCACCAAAAGCTCTTTCGTAGGGAAGCATTCATCTTCCCCCCCTGTCGCCTTTCGGCCGCTCCGCGGCTTTTTAAAAAACACCACGACAAAAAGCCACAAGGGTTTCCCGGCCCCTCGTGGCTTCTTATTCTGCTGTACTATTCACACATTCCTTTGTTGTTCATCATCAGTCTACATGGTACCATATAGTTTCGAGCTCCGTGATCTTCCCTTCCGCCTTCTCTGAGAATGGCCGTGGCGGAGCGTACGGTCGATTTCCTTTGCTCTGTATGTATAGTAGCAAAAAAGCGGATTTGTATCATTAGAAATTTATTAAACTTTTCCATAAAAAGAAATACCCCATGAATTGACAACTTCCTTTCTTTCTGCTATCCTGTTTTCAATACAGCCCTTTCCCGCCGCCGGGTGGGAGGATCAGCGCTTTGCTCTGGCCATCAGGTACATCTTCGGATGAAGGTCAGGCAGGCGCTTTTATTTTCAGGAGGAATTATGGGCGAACTTTTCAATTACTGGTGGCCCGTCTTCATGATTGTGGGAGGCGACGTGCTTTACCAGATCTGCGCGAAAAAAATGGCGAAAAAAGGAAATCCCATCGCTGCCCTGGGACTCCTTTATTTCTCAAGCGCCATCCTCTGCGCCATCCTTTTCGAACTTTTCGTCCCGGGGGGTGGTATTTTTCAGGCCATACTGCAATCTCCTGCCGGCGCCATCATCATGGGTATTTCCATGGTAGGTCTGGAAATAGGAGCCATTTATATCTATGTAAACGGCTGGGCCATGAATGTGGGATTTACCGTTTATACATCCCTCATCGTCATCGCCCTCCTCCTCTTTGGCACTTTCTTTTACGGTGAACCCCTGTCCCTGCAGCAGATTCTTGGCTGCATCGTGGCCTCCATCGGCACTTTTATGATTGTGAGGTAGGAAATATGTGGAAATTATGGTGGCCCATCCTTCTCCTGGTGGGCGCAAGCGTAGGCTATCAGGCCGGAGCAAAAGAAAGCGCAGGAGGCATGCATCCTCTGGCCGCTCTGGTGGTCACTTATTTCGTGGCATCCATCCTTTCCATTCTCTGCTATTTCCTCATGGAAAGAAAAAAGAGCCGGGTGAAAGACCTTCTCGAATTCCAGCCAGCCGCCCTGGGCCTTGCCTTTTCCATCGTGGCCATAGAAATAGGAACCATTTTTCTCTACAAAGCCGGCTGGCCCGTCAATATTTCCTTCATCGTCTATAATTCCATCATCGTCTGTGTCCTTCTCCTCCTTTCCTACTTCGTGTACCATGAAAAGAAGCTGAGCAAAAGACAGGCCCTGGGCATTATAGTCTGCGGAATCGGGGTAGGGATGATCATGTTTTGATGACAGTTTACGTCGAAGAATCAATCCTGTTGAAGAAACTTTTGAATCGGGAATCTCGGGACTATCGGGAGTAGTTTAGGGACTATCGGGAAGGTAGCGCCTTTAATCATGAAGGCGCCTTTTTTATGGAAATAAAAAGCGCCCACATGGGCGCTGCCTTTATCAGAGATTTCTTATTTTTCGCTGACTACTTTCTTTTCAGGGCTGATTTCAGGATAAGCTCTATAATCTGGAGCAGTGTATGGATAACTTTTTTCATACGCTGCTTCCGGCGCGATATCTATTTCCCCATTATTCCAGGTAATTACGCCATGAAAAAGGGCCGGATGAGAAACAACATCTTCATTTTCCAGTGCTTTGAAAGCTGAACCTTTTAATTCTGTCGTATCCAGAAGCCGCTCCTCACCAGTAGAAAAAGTAACCAGAAGAATTCCACCGCGAAGAGCTTTCACAGCCTTCACTTTCAGCCCCTCCTCAGGAGAGCCTGCATAGCAGATATCATCAACGATATACATAAAAGCACCTCATTTCATGGGTGGAATCTTATCAAAATGCTCACCCTGTACCGCTTTATTCCAGGCCCTATATGCTTCCTCTTCATGGAATGCAAGCCAGCCAATAACCATTCGAAGTTGTTTTCTGGGAATGGATCCCGCTAATAATTCACCATCTATTGCTATAACCGCTTCGTAGTCACCATAATAAACATGGACATGTGGTTTATTATGCTGTCCTACATCATAAAAAAGAAGATAAATTACCATTCCTGCAAATCGGCTTAACTCAGGCATATCCTTCATCTCCTTTCAAATTTTATCTTAAAGTATTTTCTCCCAAATCGCAAGAATATTAAAAAGTTTATGTTAAATTTTTAATAAAAAATAGCGCCCGCAAGGGCGCCACCTTCACTGCGAACTGTGAACTGCTAACTGATAACTTTTATATTTCCAGCCTTGAAAAAGAATGGCCGGAAAGTCATCCAATCAAAAGTCATCCAATCAGATACATATACAGCGGTATAAAGAATACCCCCATGACGATGGTGACACAATTGATTTCCGTAGCGTATTCAGAATCCGCTCCTACGGATTTCGCCAGAAGGGTCATATTGGACATAGCCGGCATTCCGGCCTGCATGAAAAATACATCGGCTGAAAGAGGTGTCACCGGAATAAAAGGCAGGAGCGCCATCAGGCAGAGAGGGGCCAGGATGAAACGGCCCAGGCAGGCGCCCAGAAGTTCCCTGTCCCAGCGGAAAGAAGAAAAAGGCATATGGCTCACCTGAAGACCGATAACAATGAGAGCTGTAGGCGTCGCGATACCTCCCACATACCGGCAGGCATCCATAACAGGTTTCGGTATGGAAATACCCAGCATGATAAGAATCAGGGAAAGCACAAAACCCATGAGCGGCGGAGAAGCAAATTTCGAAGCCATTTCCTTTGGCGTAAAAGACTGACTGGCCCCGGCATCCTTAATGATGAGAAAAGCTCCCAGCGTCCAGAACATGGTGGTATTTGCCACATAATACAGCATCACTGCCGGCACACTTTCCTCTCCGAAAAGAGCCATATTCACCGGAAGCCCGATAAAAATCGCATTGGCAATGCAGCAGGTCGTCACAAAGACACCCATCCTGCTCCGGCGGATATGAAGGATTTTCGCCAGCACATACCCTGCCAGCCAGGCCACAAAAATGGAAAGAAAAGGCAGCACCAGATCCGGAGCCATGGAAATCAGGGCATCCCGGTCAAAACGGCTGCACATGGAATAAATCATGAAAGGTGGAAGACCGATGGTCATGGTAAATTTCGTCAGATCCCGGTCCGCATCCTTCCAGAACCATCCCTTCTTCCCGAAGAAATAGCCCACCGCCACGATCAGCACAATCTCAAAAATTCCCGCCAGCCCCTGAAGAATCGCATTCATAGATATCTATCGCACTTTCTATATAGAATAAATAACCTGTAATTCATAAAGATTCTATCACAAATCGAAACATGTATAAAGTCATGGATGCAGAAGAACCCCGCATGTCCCCGCATAGAAGTTCCGAGTTTCGAGATACCCGCCTGGATGGATAGGATGATTGATGTTTTCCCGGCACTACAATTGCATAGCACATACGAGAAAATCCGTCAGCACGATACAGGCCCCACCTTTCCTGGGATGGAAAGGTGGGGGTGTACAAAAATAAAAATCATTATTTAAAAACTTTAGGGGAAATAGTTATCAGTTATTAGTTATCAGTTCGCAGTTATGGTGGCCGCCTTTTTATAGGGGAGGCGGCCCTTTTATATAAGGATTTAAACATTCTCC
>NZ_JAZASU010000127.1:0-4074 GCF_036343215.1 Dialister sp. | reverse complement strand
CTCCTTTCAACTTTTGCTTTAAGCATAACATGTAACTGTTTTTAGGAGTAGAGTGTCCATGGCAAAGGGATTTTCCAGTTTACCCTGTCCTATGTTCGGGGATACCAGTTTCCCGTGTCCAATTTCCTAGGACCATTTTAGTCAGCAGCATACCTTCCCGCACCCCGAATCCCGCACCCCGAACCACGAATCACGAATCACGATGGCATACGAATGGGAATACACCTGCATGTCGTGGTGAGGCTAACCCACGAAAACCGTGACTGACTCAATCCACATCAATGCCTGATGACTCCAAAAGAAAATTGTCAAGGAAATTCATTTGACATCCCACCCCTCTTTAGCTATAATTAGTCTGTTATGGTGCACGAAAATAGCACTGCCGAACCGAAGGAGGTGTGTAACATGGCAAAAATGACATTCCAGCCGAACAACCACTGGAGAAAGATGACTCACGGTTTCCGCGCTCGTATGAAGACAAAAGCAGGCCGTATTTGTCTGAAGAGAAGAAGAGCAAAGGGCAGAAAGAAATTAAGTGCCTAATCCAGATGAAAAGGAGACCAGGGAAGACTATAGCCTTCCCCGTTCCTCCCGCATAAGACAGAACAGGGACTACCGTAGAATTTACCGTTCAGGTAAACGATTCAGCAACCGGGCAGGCCTCTTTTACCTGGTGAAAGCCAGAGGGAAAGAGATCCGCATCGGTTTTGTCTGCACGAAGAAAATCGGCCATGCTTTTGCCCGCAACCGGGCGAAACGGCTGATGAAGGAAGTTTACCGCCTTCACAGGCATGAACTTTCTCCCCATCGCGAAGGCATTCTCCTGGCCGGGCCGTTTCTGACGACCTGCAGCTATCAGGAAGCTGAAAAAGCGATTCTCTCGCTTTGGCGCAAGGCCGGAATCATGGAGTAAGACTATGAAATCTGTATTAATCGCACTCATTCGTTTCTACAGAGTTTTCATTTCCCCCCTGAAGCCCCCCTGCTGCCGCTTTACGCCCACCTGCAGCGAATACGCATTGCAGGCGGTCATGAAATATGGAGCCCTGAAAGGCAGCTGGCTCGCGATCAAACGGATTATCCGCTGCAACCCTTTTTGCAAGGGTGGCTACGATCCGCTTCCGTGAACGCTGTCTTTTTTTCTACATTTTTAAAGGAAATATGAGATTCTGCCATCTATGAAATGGCCGCTTTTTATCTGCTGCGGCCTGCCTTCACGGACCACGGACCACGGATCACGGTCCACGATCAGGACAGATGACGCAATTCATTATTTCTCCCATTATTTCCACTAAAAGGCAAAATATTTCCCTCCCATAACAATACCCACTCGCCGCGTCCTTGAAATGCAGAAGACGCGATTTCCACGGTTGAAATGAAGACCGTACAAGGAGTAACAATGAGTGATTTTCAGATTCCGATTCTGAGTACCTTTGTAGGCTTCCTGGCAGACATCATGCGCATCTGCCTTCAGTATGCCTACGAACTGACCAAAGACCTGGGCTTCCCGAGTTACGGGATTGCCATTATCGTCCTGACCGTCATCATTAAAACTGCCCTGCTTCCGCTGGCCGTCAAACAGATCAAATCCATGAAGGCCATGCAGGAAATCCAGCCGAAGATGCAGGAAATCCAGAAGAAATACAAGAACGACCCGAAAAAGCTTCGCGAAGAAATGTCGAAACTTTACAGGGATAACGGCGCAAGCCCCATGTCCGGGTGCCTCCCGCTCCTTATCCAGATGCCGTTCCTGGTTGCCATTTACTATGCCCTCCAGGGTTTCAATTACGACCCGGCCCATGAAAGCTTCCTCTGGCTTGAAAGCCTGGCTGTACCGGATTCCACCTACATCCTCCCGATCATTTCCGCCGTATCCACCTTCATCATTTCCTGGCAGACCACCCCGAAAAATGCGCCTTCCAACCAGAAGACCATGCTTCTCGTCATGCCCCTTATGATTGGCTGGATGTCCCTGAATTTCCCAAGCGGCCTTGTCATTTACTGGATCGTAGTCAATCTGTACCAGCTCGTACAGCAGACCATCATGTTCCGGGATGAAATGAAAGATCGTCTCGGTGGATCGAAAAAAGGGACCGTCACCGTCCATGGAGATGTGCAGGCTGAACAGACAGCAAAACAGCCAAAGAAGAAAAAAGTCGTCCGCAAGAAAATCATCAAAAAAGTAGTCAAGAAGAAACCTGCGGACGAAACGAGCGATGAAAACAAAGAAGCCTCTGCAGAAAAGGAAGTTTCCGCTGAAAAAGAACAGGTAAAAAAAGCAGAAACCGCTCCTGAAGCAAAACCGGAAAAACCGGCTGAAACAACCGAAGCTCCTGAAAAAGAAACTCCGGCCGACAAGCCTGTAGAAACCGAAAAAACTGCAGATGCTCCTGAAGAAGCATCTGATGGAAAAACAGATGCAGATACAGAATCCAAAGGGGAGGCTGACAAGAAATAAATGAGAACAGTGACAATCAAAGCAAAAACCATTGATGCCGCCGTAGAGGAAGGCCTCAAACAGTTGGGAATCAGCAGAGAAGAAGCTGTAGTCCATATCGTAGAACAGCCCTCCAGCGGTCTCTTCGGACTGATCCGCAAAAAAATGGCAGTCGTAGAAATTTCTGCTCCGGACCTTATGGAAGAAGAACCGTCAACCGAAGAAAAACCGACCGAAGAACCGAAGGAAGAAACCCCGGTATCTGAAGAAAAACCGGAAGAATCCACCGAAACTTCTCCTGAAGAAAAGAAAGAAGAACCGGCCGAAGAAAAAACGGAAGAAAAAGAAGAAACCCCTTCCGAAGAAACTCCGGCTGAAGAAAGGGAAGAAAAACCGGCCAAAGGAAAAGAAGAATTCGTATTCAGCGCCGAAGACCAGGCAAAAACCGCAGAAGATGCCAAAGCATTCCTGGCAAACGTCTTCAAAGGCATGAATCTTGACGTCACCATGGAAACCATGATGAATGAAGAACGAATCCTCCTGAACCTTCATGGCGACGGACTTGGAATCCTCATCGGAAAACACGGACAGACCCTGGATGCCCTCCAGTACCTGACCAACCTGGCTTCCGGAAAAGAATTCCATCATCATTACTTCGTCCTTCTGGACGTGGAAAACTACAGAGAACGCCGTAAAGACACCCTGGAAGCCCTCGCAAGACGGATCGCAGGCAAAGTCAAGAGAACCGGCGAACCGGTCAAACTCGAACCTATGGCAGCCGGCGAAAGACGCATCATCCATCTGGCACTCCAGAATGATAATGCCATTACCACCGACAGCGAAGGCGAAGCTCCGCACCGCTATGTAGTGATCAGGCTGAAAGACTGATTCTTTTGGAAATAAAAGCACCTCGAAAGAGGTGCTTTTTGTATGAGGGAACAGGGAAAAGGGATTGCGGATTTCGGATTGCGGGAAAGTGGGCCAAATTCATGAGGCGGCCATTTTTTATGGGATCCATAGAAGTTCCCGGTTCCGAGTTTCCCACAAGGCGGCGAAGCCGCCAGATGTAAAAACCTTCCCTGGACAGGACAGCCCGAAGGGCAGACAGGATGATTCATGATTTCTCCTGCACTGCACAGTCAAGTCCAAAATAAGGAAAAAGAAAAGCATGCTGCAGGGCACATTCGAGGCTGATTGACGAAACATTCTCGTGACAAAAGAGGAAATCGTCCCGCGAGCAGGCTGCCCCCCGGGGAAGCTGGCCCGCAGGGCCTGAAAGGGCAGAATCGATTCGAAGAATCGATACATCCTGAAAAATCCCATCAAGGCTGAATTCTTCGCAGCTTTGAAATAGCAGTTATCTTCGTGGCTTGTCATCGATCGGGAATCGGGACATCGGGATTCGGGAAAGTGGCGCTGCACAATTCAAGAAGCAGCGCCTTTTTATATTCTGGTCCCATACGGGGCTCGCATAGAAGTTCCCAGTTCCGAGATTTTCTCCGGCGGCCAAAGGCCGCCTGACGGAAAAGCCTTCCCCTGGCCAGGTAATGGCAACAAAATAAGGACATCAAAAATCTAATATTGTGGATTTTTAGGTTTATTAGATGAAAATTAGCCTTCTAATCTATCCGACCTAT
>NZ_JAZASU010000126.1:0-4074 GCF_036343215.1 Dialister sp. | reverse complement strand
GCGTAACGTAGTCATGATGTATGGAAGATTCGAATTCTTTATTTTCATCCCTCCCCCCTCTGACGCCTCCGGCGCCAGCTCCCCCCAGGGGGAGCCTTTTTTGCTATCGTTTAGGGCACATATGAGGCTAACGGACAAAAGGTACCTGGGATATATGGGGTAATCCGTAAGCACGGGCTCTCCCTCGGGAACACCGGCGCGGCTGAGAGGGCAAGTCGATTCGAAGAATCGATCATTTCGATATTTCCGAATAAAAGCTTTCCGGGATTTCATCCCTCCCCCCTCTGACGCCTTCGGCGCCAGCTCCCCCCAGGGGGAGCCTGACCATCCTATATTTCCCCATAAAAAAATCCCGCCTCAAATTTGAGGCAGGATTTTTACTGACTTCTAAAAGCTAACGGCTAACTGCTAACGGCTATTTCAAAGCAAAAGCCAATTCCGTCCGGACTCCGACCAGGAGTCCCTTTTCATCCACGTCGAAATGGCTGTTATGATGGAGCGCTCCGCTCCCCAGTTCCTCATTCCGGATACCCACGAAACCCAGGGCCCCGGGATAGGTCCTCATGACATTGGCGAAACTTTCCGATGCGTACCAGGGCTCGCACTCCGAGAGCATATTTCCATCAAAAAGCTCCCCGAACTTCTCCTGTACCGAAAGAGCCACTTTTTCATCATTCACCACAGGGTAAAGGAACTGCTCCAGCGGGAAATCCACGGTGCAGCCGAAACTGTCCGCCGTATTTTTCGCCACCCGGTGAATCAGCTCCGACGCCTTTTTCCCTTCCTCCACATCGAAGAAACGGGAAGACCCGTACACCGAAGCCTCATCCGGGATCACATTATTTGCCGTCCCGGCCACAATCTGGCCAAAACCCAAAGTCACCGGATGATCCACGGCCAGACGGTTATTATACACCGAATTCAGCTCCGTAATGAAATGAGCCAGCGGAATGATGGGATTCAAAGCCTGGTCAGGCCTGGAAATATGGCCGCTCCTCCCGTGGAAAGTCACACCGATGAAAGCAGCCCCCGACATCCGGGGTCCGACCGCGATATTCACCTTCCCCGCATCCAGATGATAATACACATGAAGCGCGAAACACTCATCGATGGGATACTTCTTAAGTCCCGCAAGCTCCTGCTTCCAGCCCCCGAGCATCTCCTCGGCCTCCTCAAAAGTCCCATAAATCGTGCCGTGGAGCTCATCCTTCATTTCGTTCAGAATCTTCAGCGTCGTCAGCAGCATGGCCATATGACAATCATGACCGCAGGCGTGGCAGGCCCCGATATTTTTGGAAATACAAACCTTCTTCTGCCTGAGATTGTACGCATCCTCCGTCACAGGAAGAGCATCGATATCCGAACGGATCACCCGGTGCTTTCCAGGCAGCTTTCCCACAACCCTTGCAATGAGCCCGGTCCCTTCCACCGGCTCATAAGGAATCCCCAGCCTGTCCAGCTCCTCCATAATCCTTTTCCGCGTGCCGAACTCCCTGTGCGACACCTCCGGATAAGAATGGAAATACCGGCGCAGACCGATGACATACTCTTCCTGCTGCTGTACCAGATCTTCAATTTTTCCCATAATGAAAGCCCCCTGTCCCTAATCACATATTTTTAAGAGCTTCCCATTTTTCCCCATTTATTGATGAAATTATTATACGTCCATGTGTATAAATAATCAAAGAAAAATCGTATAAAAAGTTATCAGTTATCAGTAATCAGTTCTCAGAATAACTGAATTCGTTGCAGACTTGATTTCTCAGCTGTCTTCGAGACTTTATATCGTTCGGGAATCGGGACATCGGGAATCGGGAAGGTGGCCGCCAGATTCATAGGGCGGCCATTTTTATATTTAGGTCCCATGGAAGTTCCGAGTTCTGAGAATCCCACCTGGCGGCGAAGCCGCCTGATGAAAAACCTTCCCTTAGATAGGGAAGGTGCCGAAGGCGGATAGGATGAATTATGATTCCCACGCATTACACAGTCGAGTCGCATTTGAGGAAAAGGTAAGCATGCTGCAGGGCCCCTGTTCTGGATGGGAAGCTCCGCAGGCGGATAGGTGATAGCGCTGTAAGGCACTTGTGAGGCTGATTGCCAAAATATTCCCGGAACATTTGACACTATCCATACAAGTCGGATTGTTCCAGCCCTCCCAGGCTTGGGAGGGTGGCGCCGAAGGCGACGGGTGGGCCGTACTACAGCTGCAAGTCGAAAATGAGCTAAAGGCAAGCGGATTTGCGTCCGGGAGCGGGGGAAGCTCCCGCGCAGCAGGTGTTGCTGGGTTATCTATCGTAAGAATGCCAATCGACACAAAAGTCCCATGCGTACCGTACTCATGGGACCCCTCGGAACCGGGAACTTTTATGCATCCCCTTATTTCCACCACGAAAAAAAGGGACGCCCTTTCGGGCGCCCCTTTCAGGAGGAAGCCAAAGCTGAACTTAGAAATCCATCAATCAGTCAGTGAAGACCAGATCAGACACATCCACACGGGAGAGACCCCCCAGCACCTGGGCAGTAAGGCCGGCATAGGCGGTGCCTGCATCGAAAAGCTGTTCATCACTCGCATTCAGCTTGATATTGGAAAGACTTACGGTTTTATACTTAGTCTGTCCATAAGAATTAGTCCCATTTTCAAAGCGGAACTGAAGCTTTACATCGGAAACTTTTTTAGAAATTGCCATATTCAATCATCCTTTCAAAATAACCATTTACAATCAGGCAAGAATTTCAGTAGAAGTAGTGACCACAGAAGCCTGCTCCAGAGAAGCAAGACCTTCACCGGCGGTAGAAACCAGCACAGGCATCAGCTTATCTGCTGCAGCTTTGACTGCATCCAGAGTCAGCCCATCCTTTGCATCAGCCACCTTCACCTTTACCTTCGCATTTCCTGCGGTTCTGAAATCAAGTACAAGAGTCTTCATGAAATCATATCCTTTCCTTTATTGAACTTCGGAAAACTCCACTCCGCCGTCCCGGGCCGGGCTTCATTTCGTTTTCCGCAGGTATAGTAGCAAAAAACGCGATTTGTATCATTAGAAATAAATTAAACTTTTCAAGGCACTGGAAATACTACTTTTAACTGAAATCCCTGCAGCCTTGCATGCCCGGCTGTCTTCGAAACTTTGCGTCAATCGGGACTCGGGAAACGGGACTCGGGCGGTGGCGGCACACAATTCATAAAGTGCCGCCATTTTTATATGGACACATCTGAGGCTGACTGACGAAACGTACCTGAAGAAAATGAGGTAAACGGTCCGCGAAAAGGCTCCCCTCGATAGGGGAGCTGCCGAACGTAGTGAGGCTGAGGGGACGAACTGCACTTTCGCCTGTAAATGTACAAGTCGAAAATGAATTGCGTCCCCCAACGGGGGAAGCTCCGCCGCAGGCGGTGAAGGGGGCTATCCATCGAAAGAATGCCAACTGACACAAAAATCTCATGCGTTACGTAATAAGGGTCCCAATGAGCTGCCAGTGGTTCAATGGGGGCTGAGTTCTTTGAAACTTTGAAAAATCAGTTGTCTTCGATGCTTTGAATCGTTCGGGACTCGGGACATCGGGACTCGGGAAGGTGGCGGCACACAATTCATAAAGTGCCGCCCTTTTTATATGGGCACCTATGAGACTGACTGGCGAAACGTACCTGGGGAAAATGAAACAATCGGTACGCGAAAAGGCCCCCCGAAGTTCGGGAGGCTCCGCGAAGCGGTGGGGGGCTGTACGATCGTACAAGTCGAAACTGAGGGCTAAAGTCCAAATCAGAAATGGCGCCTTCTACATTTCAAAGGCGCCACCTTCCCGATAACCCCGACCATCCCCGATATTCCCGACAATCCCCGATTCAAAAGTCCTCGAAGATATAAGTTTCTATTATATAAACAGCAAAAGTTTAACAAACTTCTAATGATACAAATCGCGATTTTTGCTACTATACCTGCGAAAGCAGCAAGAGCGAGGCCTCGGGCCGCGTTCCATGAGGATCTGCCAGGCGCCCAGAAATTTAAAGCAGATCCGGAACAAAACCCACGTGCTCTGAAGGCTTTCAAATCCTCGAGGAAAAAATCGAGTTTC
>NZ_JAZASU010000125.1:0-4111 GCF_036343215.1 Dialister sp. | reverse complement strand
GAAATATCCGACCAATCAGCCACCCCGGCACCTTACTATGTCTCACGAGAAGCATACGCCCATTACGATTTCTGCTGCCGATTGATCAGTATGTCCCGGAATTCTGGGAACCCGGCTCTATCCTCCAGTCCTTCATTTACGGGAGGACTTGTTTTCGTGCTCAAAAAGCCGCTCATCACAACGTGATGGGCGGCTTTTTTGCGTTATACTTCTCAGTTGGCAGTAAATTCAACCTTGCGGGCAGCCGGATTTCCGAATGATTATAAAATTTCAAAATATATGGAACCCCAGTGTATGGATCCGGATGAGACAGCTGAGAACTAATATCTGATAACTTTTATACAAACTGGGCGCCTTTTATTTCCAAAGGCGCCCAACATTCACTAAGAACTGATCACTGATCACTTTTTACCAGTATTCTTATTCAAGGCTTCAATACATACAGTTTCCTACTTTACAACCAGCACCGGGCATTCCACATGATGAATGGTATAGTAGCTGACGCTCCCGGAAATCATGGAGGAAATGGCTCCTTTTCCGCTGGTTCCCATGACGATGAGATCGGATTCATCATCTTTGGCGGTGAGAGTAATCATGACTTCCGGAACTCCCATGAGAATATCGGATTTCACTCTGGCACCGGACGGAAGATTCTGCATGAGCCCGGCGAGTACTGCGGATCCTTTTAATTTCAAGGGGCTGGAATCATCCGGTTTTTTTGTCATGTGGATGGTATAGTCCGAAGAAGTGATGCCTGCAATGGGAGCCACATAGAGAAGATGGATTTCCGCATCAAAAAGTTTTGCCAGGCCCAGGGCATACTCGAAGGCCCGGGCGGAAGCTTTCGTACTGTCTACGGGAACCAGGATTTTCTTGACTTCCTTTTCACTCATACATTTCCTCCCTTATTTCACAATGAGTACGGGGCATTCCGAATGGTGAACCACATAATGGCTGACACTTCCCATAACGAAGGAGGAAATGGAACCTTTCCCGCTGTTGCCCATGACGATGAGATCCATATCTTCCGATTCACTGACAATGGAATTGCCGGGCATGCCGAAGACCACTTTCTTTTCCGCTTTCACATCTTTCGGCGCATCGGCCAGATAGATGTCAAGAATGGCTTCGCCTTTCTTAATGAATGGATCTTCCGGATGTTCCGGGAGTTCCTTGTAGGCAGGAATCAGGGTTTCCGGGTCCATGACGTAAAGCATGGTGATTTCTGCATCCGTTTTTTCTGCCAGGAAGCAGGCTTCCCGGAAAGCACGTTCCGACGCATCGGAACCATCGATGGGGACAAGGATTTTTTTGATTTCCATAATAAGATCTCCTCCATTCAAAGTAAAAATGTATAGAGGGCACCGCGATTCCCTCTGAATGAACAGACTTATTTCACGATAAGGACGGGGCAGGAGGAATGGCGGACCACATAATGGCTCACGCTTCCCATGACAAAGGAGGAAACAGAACCTTTCCCGCTGTTTCCCATAACGATGAGGTCTGCTTTTTCCTCTTCTGCGGCCCGGATGATGCAGGACCCGGGGACACCGATTTCCACTTTTTTCTCGATTTCCAGATCCTCCGGCCCGTCATGGGCATAGAGGTCCAGCACTTCCCTTCCCTTTGCCTTGATGGAACCCGTATCCGTGGCTGCCAGATTGACTTTGTAAACCGGGAACATCAATACATCCGCATCTACCACATAAAACATGGTGATTTTCGCTCCCGCCTTTTCCGCCAGCATGCAGGCCTGGGAAAAAGCCCGTTCCGAAGCATCGGAACCATCAATGGGAACAAGAATTTTCTTTATTTCCATAGACAGGACCTCCTTTGAAATATAATTCTCTCTTCATTTCTATTATATATCATTGGAAACAGATTGAGAAATAAGGCTTTTGAATAGGAAATGAAAGAAAAAGTAATACGTGGCAATGTACAATAATGACTCTATGGATTGAGCTGCCTGGTTTACAAAGTTATCAGTTATCAGTTCTTAGTTCTCAGTAAAGGATAGCCCGCCTCAAATCAGGAAGCGGGCTTTTTATATGAGGAAATATAGAATAAACCAGCCTGAATGCATTGAACAGGATAAACATGTAAAAAGTGCGGCGCCTATGATTCTGCGCCGCACCAGCACTAAAAACTGATAACTGATAACTGATAACTATTTTTATTTCACAATCACTACCGGGCAGTTTACATGCTGCAGGGCATAATGACTGACACTGCCGATGACAAAGGAAGAAATGGCACCTTTACCGCTGTTTCCCATAACGATGAGATCCACTTTTTCCTCATCTGCAATGCGGACCAGATCGGTGGTGGGAAGGCCGATTTCCACTTTTTTCTCGATTTCCAGACCTTCCGGAGCTTTTCCCGCAAAATCGTCGACTACAGCCCGGCCTTTTTTCGTCACATATTCGATATCTTCCGGTTTCACTTCTACCCGGAAGCCGGGAATGATGACGACATTGAGGAGAACGAGTTTTGCACCCATCCCTCTGGCCATGGCGCAGGCACAGTCAAAGGCCCGGGCCGATGGTTTCGAACCGTCTACGGGGACAAGAATCTTTTTGATTTCCATAATAAGACCTCCTTTAAATATATGTTTCTTTTTGAAATATAATAACTTTGCTTGCATATCGTTTGTATTCCGGATTTCGGATTTCGGATTTCGGATTGCGGGATAGTGGGCGCCTGAAAATCATATGGGCGCCCCTTTATATTTTTTTACGATTTCAGAGAATTCAATGACGAAGCGGGTCGGCGCCGTATTTATTCGGTCCCTGGATGCCCCGGCCGAAAAGGAGACACATGCCGTAGACAAAGAAAGCGGCGGCCACAATGAAGGAGAGAAAATGGCTGTCCGCCGCTTCCAGAATGGGCGTCAAAGGAAGATTCAGAAGATAGAGGCAGCCGAAGAGGGTGCTCTTCCCCATATCATGGGCCCGGCGGATGGAAAGAGACAGGGCTCCCAGGTAGAAAGGCAGCTGGAAAACCAGGTAAAGAAGGCAGCCAAGCAGGAAAGCCAGTCCTTCGCCGGCCAGGAGAGACCCCGCAATGCCTACGACAATTACTGAATAAACGATGAAGAAAATAATGGTAAGCAATATGCCCCAGGTGAAATAACGCCAGCGGTTCAGACGGCCCACGAAATTGAAAAACCGTCCGCGGAAGGAGGTATCGGAAAAACCGTCGGAATTCACCGGGCTCCAGCCTTCCAGGATATGGTCCAGCTTGTCCGAAAGGCTCTCTTCCCCATAGGTCCTGTAATCTTCCCGGGAAGACGTATCGCGGTACGCATTGTTTTCCTCGTGAGCTTCCTCTTTCGGGAAATCCGGCTCTTTTTCTTCTTTGCCAAAAGGGACAGGAACAGGAGCCGTCCCGAAAATCGTCTTCTTCGGTTCCTCTTCCTGTTCTTTGAAAATTTCCGATATTTCTTCAGGCTCCTCCTTTTCCGGAGATTCTTCCGTGAGAGAAGCCCCGCAGTTCGGGCAGAACTTCGCCCCCGCTTCATAAGGTTTGCCGCAGTTCGGGCATATTTCCCTTTTTATTTCCTCCCAGTCCAGCTTCTCCCCGCAATGGGAGCAGAACTTTTCGCCCTCCTCCACTATTTCCCCGCAGGAAGGGCAGTGAAACTCTCTGTCATCCATATCTTTTACCTTCTCATCATGAGAAAAATGAATCCCCTATACCAATATGTATCTATAATAAATTATATCATTTCCCCCATTCCCCATCTCTTTAACAGAATAAATTTCATTAAAAAATTAGTTTATAATGAGATGAAAAAAGGTTTAGGTGCGGGGGAGGGAGCCGTTAGCCGTTAGCCGTTAGCCATTAGCAGTTGGAAAGCTGAATGGCCATCTCGTCCTTGAAACTGTACATAAGGGTTAATGGGTTAACAGGAATGACGCAAACCGTCAGCGTCACTATCCCCCAAGTGTCCCCTTGAGGGGGCATATGTTTTCCTTTCAGCTCACTTTCGATGCTTACCAGAGTACAACCCCTTCCCCTCCGCTTCGCTCCGGGACCTCCCCTGACCAGGGTAATGGCAACAAAATAAGGACATCAAAAATCTAATATTGTGGATTTTTATGTTTATTAG
>NZ_JAZASU010000124.1:0-4126 GCF_036343215.1 Dialister sp. | reverse complement strand
GTTTCTGTTACTTTGTCATCTACCTCTTCGGACTTGGTGCCGGTTACTTTAATAGTCTGATTACCATTCACCGTATTCTTCTGTTCTCCGGTGACGGTCGTTTCCTGACCTGCTTCTTAGGTTTCAGTGACTTTGCCTTTTACAGTTTCATCCTTTGTACCTTTTACAGTCGTTGCCTGGCTGCCATAGTCTTCAGTTACTGCGCCCGATACTGTTTCCTTACGGTCGCCGGTAACTGTGGTTTCCTGACCCTTCTTGTAGGTTTCTGTTACTTTGTCATCTACCTCTTCGGACTTGGTGCCGGTTACTTTAATAGTCTGATTACCATTCACCGTATTCTTCTGTTCACCGGTAACGGTCGTTTCCTGACCTGCTTCATAGGTTTCAGTGACTTTGCCTTTTACAGTTTCATCCTTTGTGCCTTTTACAGTCGTTGCCTGGCTGCCATAATTTTCGGTTACTGCACCGGTAATATTTTCAGTCTTGGTTCCGGTTGCTGTATTGACCAGATCTTTGGCTGTGTTGGTAATGGTTCCGTTGGTTGCGGAGTTCGTAATATTTTCAGAAGCCGTATTTTCGATATTCTTTGCGGTATTGGAAATATTACCGTTTTCAGCTTTGTTTTCAATATTCGTTGTTCCCTGGGTGATAGAGGTCGAATTGGTACCGTCGGTAACAGTAGACTTTGTTTCGTTGGCTTTCTGATCGAAAGTGGAAGTATTGGTCCCGTCAGTGACAGTAGTGGTTGCTTCATTTACCTTCTGGTCGATGGTGGTGGTATTGGTACCATCAGAGATTTCGGATTTCGTTTCCGTCAGGGATTTGGTTTCCGTATTGTGCTTCTTGTCATCAATCGTATCCTTGATTTCTTCCGTAAAGGAAGTAGCGGTCTGGTTGGACGTGGACAGGCTGTGATCATCTTCGCTTCTCACTTTGACTTCATCGTGAGTGGCATCAAAGGTGGAGCTGCTCTTTTCATCGCCCAGATTTCCATTTACACCATAGTTTACAGAGGTGACAGTACCTTTATCAATGGTGGTATGGTTATTTTTTTCATCACCGATTGTGAGCTTATCCATGGAAAGATTGCCATCAACTTTGACATTATTGAAAGTAGCTGTCCCGCCGAAGGTCGAATTGCCGGTGACTTCCGCCGTAGCGCCAGACAATTTACCCTGGGCCGTAATATCTCCGCCAGCTGTAATATTGGTACCGGCATTAATCGTCGTATCGGAAGTAATTGTTTTTCCTTTCAGATCGCCAGAGAAGGTGCCATCCTTGCCGGATACGTCACCGGTTACAGAAACATCACCGGTAAATGTGCCATTTTTACCGGTTACGTTACCGGAGAATGTACCGTCCTTCCCGGATACGTCGCCGGTTGTGCTGATATCACCCAGGGCGGAGAGGCCATGCATGAACGAAGCATCTCCCGTAACCGTAAGGCCTTTAATATTGGCATCGTTAGCACTCAGGCTGTTGGTGACCTCCAGGTTTGTGGTTTTCGTATTTCCTTTGACCGTCAGTTCCCCCGGATTCGCCGTGGAGCCTACCGTGAGATTTGCCATAGAAGTATCACCGGCTACAGAAAGGTCGCCGGATAACGTGCCATTATTGCCGGAAATATCGCCGGTCGCTGTAAGATTTCCGGTAAAGGTACCATTCGCGCCGGATACGTCGCCTGTAAACGTGCCTTTTGCACCAGATACGTCACTAGTGAATGTACCCTTTACGCCGGATACATCGCCACTAAAATTACCATTTGTGGCAGATATATTGCTGCTGAATGTGCCCGATCCTGCTTTGATATTTCCACCACTGGTTACGTCGATGGCTTTATTCAGATTATCCGCATCTGTAGTATCACCATGGAGGACATTACCATTATTACTCTCTACTGCAGCTTGCGCCGTATAGGATCCGGAGAAACCTACCATGAGGCCAAAGGCTACGGCCAAAATTGCCTTTGCTGCAATGCGACCGCCGCTCTTGGACTTCGTATTCACTCTGGCGAATTCCGAGGCTACCACGTAGCAGTTTCTCGCCTTACTGTACACCACTTTGAAAATCTTATTCATAAATACACTTCCCTTCTCCCTCGCAAGGGTCAAATCCTTTCTCTCTGAAAATCCGGTACATACTGTCCGAATCTCTTACGATTTCAGTATAAAACAAGGGAAAGCGGTCTAGTGAATTTTGGCATGACACGTTGTTTTTTTGTCATGACTGGTTTTTGGGGGCCTGAATGAGCTGGGATTTCGGAAGGGAAACTGTCTTTTCCACAGTTTTTGAATCGGGGATGTCGGGGATGATCGGGAATCCCGGGGCTATCGGGAAGGTGGCGGCGGGCAGAAAAAGGCCCGCCTTTATATATGTATATAAAGAATGACGGGAGAAATGTCGATACCCATCAGCATGCTATCGTTCAAGCCCTCCCAGGCTTGGGAGGGTGCCCGAAGGGCGGGTGGGTCGTACTACAGATGCAAGACGAGAATAAACAAAAAAGATAGCGAACAGGCTTCCCCCGGGGAAGGCCCGAAAGGCCTGAAAGGGCAGAGAGTAAAAATGGCGGCGAAGCCGCCTGGTGCTTAGCCTTCCCTGGATAGGGAAGGTGCCTGCGGAGCAGGCGGATGGGATGATTTATGCTTGTTTGCTCATGTGCGTAAAAAGCTCATTCACCACTTCAAGCATCAATCTTCCAAGGGTGGCTTTTCTCTTCGGGCGGCTTCGCCGCCTGGTGGTCAGCCTTCCCTAGATAGGGAAGGTGTCGCCGTAGGCGACGGATGGGATGATTTATGCTTGTTTGCTCGTGACTGAAATGCTCTTTCAGCGTCTCAGGCATTACATTTCTCCCTGTCAGGGGTGATTGACTGGCCGGGAAACTTTACCGCCGATACAGCCGGGAATGGTTTCAACTTGTTCGCTGCCCACCGCTTCGCGGAGCCCCCTTATCGAAGGGGGCCGCACTTTTTCCGATAGAGTCAATTGTCCCGAGTTCCTTTTATCATTCAGCCTCATATGTGCCATGTGAAACTGAGGCTGATGCCGTACCATTTTCATCGTAAATGTCTCAAAAGTCTCGCGAGAAGGCTTCCCCTCGGGGAAGCTGGCCCGAAGGGCCTGAAAGGGCAGGGGATGGAATCCCGGCGGCCAGAGGCCGCCAATTTCTTCAGCGCCCTCTCACCCCTTCGGGGAGCTCTCCCGGAGGGAGAGCCTGCCGGACTACCGGTTGTGTCTCTTATCCCACGTGCATTTCGTCAGTTAGTCCCACATGTGCCTCAAAACGTACTCGAGCAGGCTTCCCCTCGGGGAAGCTGGCCCGAAGGGCCTGAAAGGGCAGGGGATGGAATCCCGGCGGCCAACGGCCGCCAATTTCTTTTACCTGCCCTCTCACCGCTGTCGCGGAGCTCTCCCGAGGGAGAGCCTTCTTGCTTATGGATAGAGTCATTTGTCCCGAGTACCTTTTCGTCAGTCAGTCCCACATGTGTCTCAAAACGTGCACGAGCAGGCTTCCCCTCGGGGAAGCTGGCCCGAAGGGCCTGAAAGGGCAGGAAATGAAATCCCGGCGGCCACAGGCCGCCATTCCTTTTACTTGCCCTCTCACCGCTGTCGCGGAGCTCTCCCGAGGGAGAGCCTACTCGCTTACCGATTTTCTCATTTGTCACGAGTACATTTCATCAATCAGCCTCATATGTACCTTGTGCCGAACCCTGCGCTTGTACCTTTTTTGTTCATTTTCGACATGTACCTGCTTGACATCCCCCCACCGCATTCGCGGAGCCCCCCCGGGATAAGTTTACCTTTAAGCTCACTTTCGACTTGTAAGATAGTACAGCCCCTCCGTCGCCTTCGGCGCCTGCCCGAACTTCGGGGAGGCTTTTTCGGGGGGCTCGCTTTTGCCGATAAAGTCATTTGTCCCAAGTACCTTTTCGTCAATTAGCCTCATTTATGCCTGGCAGCTGTAGTACGACCCCTCAGTCTGCTTCGCAGACAGCTCCCCAATTACACATATCGGCGCCGTTGCCACCGTAAATAAAACCGGTGGGAGTTCAATTTTTCTGTATAATTGGGTTAGCGGCAGAAATCGACCCACAGTATGTTCTTTGAGTTCGATCCCCAATTTGAT
>NZ_JAZASU010000123.1:0-4195 GCF_036343215.1 Dialister sp. | reverse complement strand
GTTTAGATCTTCCTTTCTATGTCAAAAACTAATGCTTAACATGATTTTAGCATTTCTCTTTTGGCGTCGTTCTCGAATTTCCATCTATTTAATTTGGGGTAGTCAGTTTTTGAATTTATTTAATCTTGGGTAAATTATACCATATCCACAACGAACAACGAATAACGAATAACGAAGAACGGTTATCCCAAATGAATCCAAATGTTTTCTCCGGCTTCATTTATATTTTTTATAAATCCATTCCATTTTCCCACACATTTTTTCCAAGAAAGGAAGCGTTCAAAAGATGAAATCTATTTACAAAAAAGGTGCGGTTCTTGCAGCAGCAGCTCTTATGGCATTTGCCTTCGCAGGGTGCGGCGGCGGTGGCGGATCTTCTTCCAAGACTGCGAAAGACACCCTGGTCGTTGGTGTTACCAACTTCGCTGACTCCCTGGAACCGACCGATAACTACTTCGGCTGGCAGGTTATGCGTTACGGCGTAGGTGAATGCCTTGTTCACTTCGATGACAAGATGAATGCAGAACCCTGGATTGCCGAAAGCTGGAAAGTAGCAGATGACAAGATGTCCTGGACCTTCAAGATTAAGGACATTAAGTTCTCCAACGGCAAACCGGTTACCGGCGAAGCAGTCAAGAAATCTATTGAACGTACTTTCGCAAAAGCTGCCCGTGCAAAGGCTATGTTTGAACTGGACCACATCACTGCTGATGGCCAGAATGTAACCATTTATACCAAGAAACCGGTAGCAACCCTCCCGGGCATGCTGGGCGACCCGCTCTTTATTATTGTCGATGTCACTGAAGATGGTCCGAGAGACTTCGCTAAACAGGGCCCGATTTCCACCGGTCCATATGCTGTCAAGTCCTTCTCCAAAGCAAAGACCGAACTGGACAAGAACCCGAACTTCTATGACAAAGCTCCATTTGCTCATGTCACCATCAATACCATCGATGACCCGAATACCCGTGCAATGGCACTCCAGAAAGGCGAAATCGATGTAGCAGTCAATGTAGCACCTGGCGATATGCAGCTTTTCCAGGATGAAAAGAAATTCACCACCAGCAAGATCGCTTCCATTCGTGACGTACTGGCCCGCCTCAGCGTAAAAGAAGGCAAACCTCTCGCTGACAAGAATGTCAGAAAGGCCCTCCTCCAGTCCCTGGACCGTGAAACCTACTGCAAAGTCCTCCTGAAAGATACCTTTACCCCCGGCGGCCCGCTCCTTCCGCCGTCCATTGACTTCGGCTTCGATCAGCTGAAGAAAGAATACCCGGATAACTACAATGTAGAAAACGCAAAGAAACTTCTGGCTGACGCAGGCTGGAAAGATACCGACGGCGACGGCATTGTAGAAAAAGACGGCAAACCTCTCGAACTGGATTTCATCTTCTACTCCGGCCGTGCAGAACTCCCGCTCTTTGCCGAAGCTACCCAGTCTGATGCAAAGAAAGTAGGCATCAAGGTTAACCTGAAGAACGTAGACTACAACGTACTTGACGGCATCGGCACCCGCGGCGAATACGACCTCCTCATTTCCAACGTTCTTTCCGAACAGGCAGGGGATCCGGAAGTATTCGTCAACATGTACTGGAAGACCAATGTAAACGGCAGCAACCCGCAGAACGGCTCCGGCTACAGCAATCCTGAATATGATGCTCTCTCCAACCAGCTCGAATCCGAATTCGACCCGGCTAAGAGAAGAGAAATCATCATCAAGATGCAGAAGATCATCCAGGATGACGCAGCTACCCTCGTATTCGGCTATCCGCAGACCAATATGATCTCCTCCAAGAAGGTCAAGAATGCGAATATCAAACCGTGCGACTACTACTGGGTAACCAAGGACATCGCTCCGGCTGAATAATTTTGAAACAGATTTGAAATAAAACTCTGCCGGCCCCCTATAGGCCCCGCTTCCGGGGATTGGGGGCCGGGGAATGGGAAGGATTGTACAACGCCTTCGACAGGAAACTTTCTTAAGGATAACTGATACCGGAATTTTTGGGTTCCCCGGGAAATTGGGGGAAATAAAAAACGGCGCCTTCCACTGACGCGCCGCACCACCCCGACACTCCCGACATCCCCGGGATTCCCGACAATCCCGAATCAAAAGCTTTAGTTCCTGAAAATACTTTTCAGAAAAACCCATCTCACTGGGAACTTTGGAAATAAAAAAAGCGGCGCCTTCTACTGACGCTCCGCACCATCCCGATATCCCCGACAACCCCGAGTCTCCCGAGATTCCCGATTCAAAAGCTTTTATACCTGAAGTTATCCTTTCAGAAAGAAGTTATCCACTGTACCTCCCACTCATTCCCCGACTCCTGATCCGGCAGTCACCGGACCACGTCCGTTCTGAATTCCTCTGCCGAAAGGCAATTTTGAAATAAAGGAGCCATTATGCTGTTAGAAGTAAAAGACCTGGGCATCTCCTATGGGAAGAGAGATCCCGTGGTGCGCCACGTGACTTTCAACCTGGAACAGGGGAAAATCCTTGCCATCGTCGGCGAATCCGGCAGCGGCAAGACCACAGTCATCCGTGCTATCCAGCACGTACTCCCGGGGGGAGGCCATATTTCCGAAGGCCAGGCTCTCCTGGAAGGCCAGGACACCGAACTCAAAACCCCTGAAATGCACAGAAAACTTTCCGGCACCGATGTTTCCATGATTTTCCAGGACAGCGGGGCTATGATGAATCCCATCCGCCTCATTGGTGACCAGTTCCGGGAATTCCTGGCTATCCATGGAATGACTGATGAAAAAGAAGCTCATGACCGCATGATTGAAATGCTCACCATGGTCCGCCTCCCGGATCCGGAACAGATTCTGAAGAGCTATACCTTCGAACTTTCCGGCGGCATGCGTCAGCGTGTCGGAATCGCTATGGCTATGGCTTTCCATCCGAAACTGCTCCTGGCAGATGAACCGACTTCTGCCCTGGACGTAACTACCCAGGCAGCTATCGTTAAAGAAATGATGGAAGTCCGCAAAAAAATGAATACCTCCATCATCATCGTAACCCATAACATGGGCGTTGCCTGCTTTATGGCCGATGATATCATGGTTATGAGAAATGGCAATGTCGTGGAATACGGCAAGGCAGAAGACGTCATTTACCATCCGAAAGAGGACTACACGAAAATGCTCCTCGCGGCAGTTCCAACACTGGAAGGAGAATTCGCATGAAAGATTATGGAGAAGAAATCCTTCGCATGGAGGACATCTGCAAAGTATTCGATCTCGGGGAAGGCAAGACCCTGGCCGCTTCCGACCATGTCAATATCAGCCTGCACAGGGGTGAAACCCTGGGCGTCGTAGGGGAATCAGGCTCTGGGAAATCCACCCTGGCCAAGATCCTCACTCGTCTCTATTCCATGACCAGCGGTAAAATCCTTTTCCACGGAAAGGATATTGCTGCCCTCAAAGGAGAAGAACTCCGCCAGGCCAGAAAACACATCCAGATGGTTTTCCAGGACCCTTCCACCGCATTCAATCCGAAACAGCGGGTAAAGCAGATCATCTGTGAACCCCTCCTGAATTACGGAATGATCAAATCCAGCCAGGTCGAAGAAAAGGCAAAAGAAATGCTGCGCCTCGTCGATCTTCCTGATGATTTTGCCAACCGCTATGCGAATAATATGTCCGGCGGTCAGCGTCAGCGTATCGCCATCGCCAGAGCTCTGGTACTGAAACCGGAAATCATCGTCTGCGACGAAGCAACGAGTGCATTGGATGTATCTGTCCAGAAAACAGTCATCGAACTGCTCCGCCGCCTCCAGAGAGAAACAAACGTGGCTTATTTCTTCATCTGTCACGATCTGGCTCTCGCCAATATGTTCTGCGATAACATCGTTATCATGCAGCGTGGCAGAGTCGTAGAAACCATCAATGACCTCCATAACGGCAAAGACCCCTATACAAAGAAACTTCTCGCATCCATCTTCACCATCGAAGAAGGAAAGAAGAAAGTATTGTCCGACGAACTTTTCGCCTAATGATTTTTCAGTAACTGATTTTAATAGTTATCAGTTATTAGTTATCAGTTCTCAGAAATTGAATCCATCCGGTCCGAGATAAAATGGTCCTAGGAAATTGGACACGGGAAACTGGTATCCCCGAACATAGGACAGGGTAAACTGGAAAATCCCTTTGCCATGGACACTCTACTCCTAAAAACAGTTACATGTTATGC
>NZ_JAZASU010000122.1:0-4457 GCF_036343215.1 Dialister sp. | reverse complement strand
CAGCCCCGTACCGTAGTAAAGAAATCCCATTAGTACGGTACGCATGAAACGTAAGAGTTATCTGATTCGCGTGCCAAATGCAGCCCCCTTTACCGCTTCGCGGAGTTTCCCCCGTTGGGGGACACGACGCATGGTATCGGTGGAGTCAATTACTAGAAACCTGGTTTTCGTTTATTTCCCGATTCTATTTCTTACAATCCTTTCAATATCCTGGCATACTCCATAAAAGTTCTCATGGACCTGAAGATTGGAATAGCGGATGACCATGTATCCTTTGCTCTGAAGAAAGGCTGTGCGTTTTTCATCATAGGCTTTCCCGTGATCGCTGAAGTGCTGGGAGCCGTCCAGTTCTATGACAAGTCTTACCAATGGACAATAAAAATCCACAATATAGGGTCTTATGATTTTCTGCCTGACAAACCGTATCCCCTGTCCCCTGCCCTTTGATAAATAATCACGCCATAACAATCGTTCTTCTTCCGTGGCATTTAATTTCAGCTGATATCTTAATGCCTTCAGACGCTGCATTTCCTCGTCATCATCCTGATTAGTCTCTAAATCTTCATCAATTTTTTCCTGCCTAATGATATCTGTAACTTCTGTATCAGCCATATTATTCGCCTCCTTTACGGGATCATCTATACAAAGTATAGCAGAAACCACATCAGTACGGTACGCATGAATCGATTGAGTTATTCCTCACGCGAACCATATGCAGCCCCCTTTTCCCTTCGGGAGTTTCCCCCGTTGGGGGACACGAGACGCATCGGTTATGCCCCCTTTCGAAAACCATCCCTGTGACAGCTGACTCTATCGGTCAGAAAGTGCTCCCCGCAGAGCCTCCCCGAAGTTCGGGGAGGTGTCGCCAAAGGCGACGGAGGGGCTGTACTATCGTACAAGTCGAAAATGAGACAAAATACTCATGCACCCCCAGGGAGCTCCCGCAGGGTGAAGGGGGCGTACGATCTTACGTGTCGGAAATAAGGATAAAGGCAGTCCCGTACCGTAAAAATGAAATCTCATCATTTACGGTACGCATGAAAAGTAAGAGTCACTCCGACGTGTACTATATGCAGCCCCCTTTTCCTCTTCGCGGAGTTTCCCCCGTTGGGGGACACGGGACGCATCGGTTATATCCCCTTTCGAAATCCATCTTCGTGACAGCTGACTCTATCCATCAGAAAGTGCTCCCCGCGTTAGGGGAGCTCCCGCAGGGTGAAGGGGCGTACGATCTTACGTATCGGAAATAAGGATAAAGGCAGTCCCGTAACGTAAAGAAAAAATCCCATCTGTACGGTACGCATGAAAAGAAAGAGTCATTTCGGCTTGTCCGATATGCGGCCCCCTTCACCCGCTTTGCGGGAGCTTCCCCCGTTGGGGGACGCGACGCATGGTATCAATTGAGTCAATAATACAGCCGCCTCCCCAATTCCTTCCAGCCAAAAAGCCTCCGGGTCCAAAAGGCCCGGGAGGCTTTTTTCTAAAAACTACCAGCAAAAACTAATTGCTAACGGCTGAATGCTGACGGCTATTTCTTGTTTTTCTTCCTGGCTTCGAGGATAGGCAGTCCGCCCAATCCCCAGTTGTCTGTATCTACTTCATCGATGATAACGACGGTGGAGGCGGGATTTTTATGGAGTACATCGACCAAAAGCTGGGTGGCGCCTTTGATGAGGGCTGCTTTCTGTTCTCTGGTGACGTTTCCTTCTTTTGTGATCTTGATATTGACGTAGGGCATGATGGTCTCCTTTCTCTGACAGGATATTAGAAGCTATATAAAAATGATTGATGAAAAGCTGAAAGAATATAGTTATCAGTTCTCAGTTATCAGTTATCAATTTTTACTCTGATAACTGCTGACTTTCTACATACAGTTTATGTAAAAGCAGGTTTCCTTTCGACCTCCGTGCTGTACCGCCGATATATTTCCAGATATTCTTTTTCCACTTCTATGAAGGGCCGCCAGGTATAGTCCGGGCGGATGTGGACCTTTGGTTCCCCGCCTTCGATGGGTTCGAGGAGGTTTTTCATATCGAACCAGAGGAAAGCTTTGTCTATTTCCTTGATGGTTTTCTTTTCTTCTTCATCCGGCGGGGCGGAGAGGAAGGCGGTATCGAGGATGTCCATGAGATGGTTTTCCGCTTCCCGATAGCGGGCCATGTCCTGTTTCAGGGGCGAGGGCACGTCGGAAAGATAGCATTCTCCCGCATCATGCAGGAGGGCGAGGAGGATGAGCCTTGGGGAAAGTCCCCGGGCCGCGGCTTCTCTGGCACACCAGATGCAGTGCTGGCCCACGGAAAGGAAGGTCTTTGTATGCCCGTTTCCGCGGCAGATATAGGACAGGGCATGGGCGATGTCTTCGATGCGGAAATCGGAAATTTCCGGCTGCAGGGGATCCACGTGGAGGCCTGTGTAGGTGGTGATGAAGCGCTTATTTCCCATTTCGGATGCGCTCCAGGAATTCGTGGGTAATAAATCCCGTGAGGCCCCAGATGGCATGGGTGCCATAGCGGTAAATCCAGGAATCATAGGTGGACCGTTTCCACCAGTCGCTGTAGGGGCGGGCCATGATTTCTTTCGGGAAATTTTCTCCCGGGCGGGTGGCTACTTCCACGGTGGCTTTTTCCGGTTCATGGGAAAGGAGCCATTGCAAAGGTACAGTAAAAAGCTCAGCTACTTCATTGACGCTTAAATCTTCCGGCCTTTCGGAAAGCCGCCCCACGAAAGGGTGCACCGTGACGCCGATGGGCGAAATCACATAGTCGAGGGGTCCCAGGATGGAAATCGATTCCCGCCGTACACCCAGTTCTTCCATGGTCTCCCGCACTGCGGTTTCCTCGAAATCTTCTTCCCCTTCCCTTCCGCCGCCGGGGAAGGAAATATCTCCCGGCTGCCATCGAAGTTTTGCGCTCCGCACTTCATAGAGCAGAGCTTCTCCTTCTGAAGTCTGCACGATCGGTACAAGGACAGCAGATTTCCTCGTATGAAGAAATTCCGCCGCCTTCACCGGCTGATTCACCCAGTTCATAGAATCCCCCCTTCTTTGTGTTTATTATAACATCTGTGAAATATGGGGGAAAACTTTATGTTTTGAGTTCTCAGTTCTTAGTGATCAGTTATCAGTGAAGGTGGCGCCCTGCGGGCGCAGTATTATAGACTATAATTATAATTCCATAAAATGGGCCGCTTCATGAATGGACGCGGCCCACCAACACTGCGAACTGAGAACTGCTAACTGATCACTTTCTAATTTCAGCCTTGAAAAAAATGGTAAAAGAGCCCCACACTTTCACTGAGAGCTAAGAACTGATAACTGATAACTTTTCCCCTTCATGTTACAATAAGGCAAAAGGAGCAAAATCATGAAGAAACTTCTATTCCTGCTGCTCATCCTCCTGCTTCCCATGGCAGGCTGCACGAAATACAATCTGAAACCGAAAGTCTGGCCCGTGGCCCATTACGAGGGCTGGGAAGAAGTACGGCCGAAAGACCTGCCCGCCTTTTCCCTGCCGCCGGACTATGAAATCAGCCATACCCTTCTTCCTGAAGAAGAAGAACAGCTTGGAAAAGCGGCCAGAGAAGAACATCCCCTCCTCGCAGCCAGGCCGAAAGACAAAGAAAATCATTCCGTCTTCCTCATGACCTGCGCCAAAGCCCCCATCACCCTCCCGGGCTGGGGAAAAGATCTGTCCCTGGCCAGATCCTTCCTGCCGAAACTGGACAAACGCCTCACCAAAGCCGCCACCAGATCCCTCCCCGACGGACGGATCCGCATGGTCATCCTCCAGAAACCGGCCGAACTCATTCAAATCAATCAGAGCTGGTGTGTCCATAAAAACTTCGTCACCCGTACCGAATACGCAAAAGCCATGGAAAATGACCTGTACCTCTATGCCCACTGGAATCAGATCTATGGCGTACTTGTAAGGAGAGAATACGGAAAAGACGACGGAGAACTCACGAAAATGATCGACACCGTCTACCCCGGGGAAATCGAAGTCAGGGGAAATAAGAAATAAATTCCATCTGTCATCCTTTTGATTTGAGCCATCGGGATGTATCGTGATTCGTGATTCGTGATTCGTGGTTCGTGAAGGCGGCGCTGCAGAATGGGAGGCAGCGCCTTTATTATTGGTCTGACCTCCCGCTTCGCGGTTTTGTCCGGGAGGCAGGGCCGACTGATGGTTCCATTCCCGGGCAGGACAAGCAGCCGGACAGGATGATGAATGTTTCCCTGCAATGGTGCGTGAAAAGCCCTTTCTGTACTTTCAAGCATCAATCTTCCCCCCTGCCCCTTCGGGGCATCCCCCCTTTCAAGGTAATGGCACACACTTAAGGATTTACTCCTAAAAACAGACAATTATATAACCCCATTTTAGCGTATCCAGCAGGATACGCTTTTTAATTTATTAATTTTAAATTTTAATGCGCGGAAAGCTTGACACAATGGAAAAAAT
>NZ_JAZASU010000121.1:0-4548 GCF_036343215.1 Dialister sp. | reverse complement strand
GTAGAAATGAAGAATGCCCCGGAAGGGCATTGATACACGTTCCGTAAGCCATCTGCCGAGGGTTTCCGCTTCGTAGAAATGAAGAATGCCCCGGAAGGGCATTGATACAATTAATGTTCTCCTTAATTTTTCTGTCGGCGCGTAGAAATGAAGAATGCCCCGGAAGGGCATTGATACCTTCTGTGATATATACGACATCTCGGTCATCCCCTGTAGAAATGAAGAATGCCCCGGAAGGGCATTGATACATCTCCCAGCAGTTGCCATCGTCTGTGATGACGTGTAGAAATGAAGAATGCCCCGGAAGGGCATTGATACTAGGCTTTACCTGGCTGAAACCGACTACGGCGCTGTCGTAGAAATGAAGAATGCCCCGGAAGGGCATTGATACCGTGATGACGCTTGCAAGCTGTTTCGTAATCGGGCACGTAGAAATGAAGAATGCCCCGGAAGGGCATTGATACTATACACCTCTCTTTCTACTTGATTGCTTGTTACGGTAGAAATGAAGAATGCCCCGGAAGGGCATTGATACAAGGAACTGTCGGTTTGTTATAAACATAATCTTGGTAGAAATGAAGAATGCCCCGGAAGAGCATTGCAATCAGAAAGGGTATGTTGTCTTCAAGATGTAATTCACCAAAATCGGAGAATTAGCACCCCTTAATTCCCCTCTGTAGATGTTTTTCTGCAACGGGGTTCGTATTATAATCAGGTGTATCCGAAGGAAGGGGAGTAAAACCTGCATGAATTAAATACATAAAAATACACTAAGGGGAAAGGAAATCTGTCCGAAATAAGTATTATTCCATACGCAGGGGCAACTTTGAAGGGATTGCCTGACTGTGAAAAATCAATATTGCTTTTCTTTGGGCTAGTGCCTCCCGGTAAACGGCCCGCCATCATCGGCTGCATAGAAAGCAGCCACAACTCATATCTGCAGTTCCGGGAATCGGGTACCGGACCTGCGAATCCCATAAACCGGCTGGACCCGCAGCCATCATAAATTTCCATATTGGCAGCCTGTAAACTTAGTCTAAAAGGAGGCAGTTCGTAATCTTCTAAAATTCAATAAAAAGAAACATCCGGAAAACAGAGCGGGATTTCTGCCCTTTTTTCCGGGAAATACATCCGCCGGATGAGGGGGAATTTTACACTTTTTCCGGCTGCAGCGTTCGGGGAACTGCTTTCCCGTCAGGGACGCCGGTGTATCTTGACAACTGAATCCGTACACACAGGGGCGGGGACAGCGCCTGGGACCGGAAGTCATGCGGTGATCCGACAGGAAAGGACGGGGAGCGGACAAAAAGGACAACCCCTGTGGAGAACGGGATTTTCTTCGCTTATGTGTTTCTTAAGTAGAGACGTCTGGAAGGGACAGTCTGGTAAGACTGAGACAGTACATGGAAAGGGGATGATGACGATGAATGTTTATTGAAGAAGAAAAAGACTTAGATGGGATTTTCATTTCAGAAAAAGTGGTCCTTCGTGGAAACACCATTAGAGTAAATGGGGGGAAAAATAGGTATGCGAAAAATATATGCTGCAGTTATGGCTTTTGCTATGTTATTTTGCTTGATTCCCACAATGAAGGTTAATGCCTCTGGCGAAGCCCTTCGGGAGATAGACACAAAGCATGAGTATGTGCAAAGCGCATCAGAACCGGTTATATCAATCGACCAATTCAAAGAATTTCAAAACGAGGGAATTATTGGGGAAGATGTTTCGTATGAAACGTTTTTATTTGCGGTAAATGAAAGCAACGAAGCATATGAAATGCTGGATCGTAGCGACAGGTTTCATCAGATTTACAATTATTCTGTACAAAGTCTTTCCGCGGGCCAATTGAAGGCCGGAGACATCCTTATTACAAATGCTGTTAATAGTCTTGGCATAATTGGACATGCAGCAATTGTGATTGGCTATGATTTAATCATGGATATTCCGGGACCGGGGAATACGATTAGAACAATGTCTTCGGAAAATTTTAAGTCCTGTTTTCAAAAAGGATGGATAAAAATCTATAGACCTGTATTTTGGGATGAGGGCAATGCGGCGGCTGTATGGGCACGAAATAATTATCTAAATAAAAAACCTGTATATAAAATCACGATGAATATTAATTCAACAACTGAAACATATTGTTCAAAAATCGTTTTTCAAGCGTATAAATTTGGTGTTGGCAGAAAGGCATTTAATGAGTACCCACAATTTAATGGTTCGACAGTAGATATGGTGTGCGACTATGATAATAATTTTATGATCATTGCTCCATATCATCTGCCAATATCTTTGTGCGTCAACAATGTAGGAGAACTGTAGAGGAAGGACATTTTGGATGAAAAACATAATTCGATGTATCATCGTTATGGCTATCTGCCTGTTAGTGCTCTTTATCTTGTACGAATGGCCAATACAAAGGTATCTTGCCTTACGAAATGTAGGCAAATACATTAAGCTTCAGGGAGCTGATATAGAAGATATATCAGAAAAGGACATTAGAAAGAACTTTATCCAGGATGGGTATTTGATAGATATTCGCTACAAAAGTGACCCGGAGTTTATATATGAATATATCTTCAGTGTATATGATGTAGAAAAACTATTTAGTGCAGATTCTGTAACCTGTATAGTATATGATAATAATAATGCAACTGTTGATACTACAGATGCATATTTACGGATTAAGTATCAGCCGATAGAAGAAGCTGCGCGAGAAAATACTGTACAATAATTGTCAGAGAAACGGATAGCAATCTTTCAAGGAACCAGTTATGCGCATGGAAATACATTAGGCATGATAAATCATGAAACGCTGGCAATAGCAGATGCTACTTATTCCGGACTTTTTCACCATCTGAATATGAATATTCATTCTGGCGATGATCAGGAAATTCAGATAAAAGATTGCCAATCTAACGGATGTAAAAAAACTGGAATTGAATCCGGCTTGCATACATTTACCGGTAAAATCGCAGCTCTAAGATTAGATGTTGTAGTGAGACAAACGGCTTGAAACCATTTTGGCTTCAAGCCGTTTTTTGATTCCGGTAGGCCGGATTTTTTTAAAAATCTCGATTTTTCGTCAAAATCCGGTCTTTTTTGACTGGCCTCAAGGCCTTGATATTACTGTATTTGCGAATCTTGCACCTCTTGAAACCCGCTCTCACAGCAATATTTCGAAAAATTATAGAGGTAAAATCGCTCAACCACGCCCCGCAACCCGATTCCGTGACAATTTGTCACACTTTGCTTTTTGCCCATAATCAGAGCAGATTTGCCTTCAAGATGCTTTCATTCTCCCTATATGGGGAGACTGACGATTCCCTGAAAGCAGTGCAAGATTTGGCTGACATTGCCGATGGTAAAATTTCCGGGTGTGTAAATTGTAGAAATGCAGTGATTTCTAAGGACACATCGACGTTGGTAAGGCCTGCAGGCTGTGTAAACAGTTGAAAATCGATCGCAGTTTCCAGAAAGTCTTGAAAACAATGCCTCATCGACGTTGGTAAGGCAGAAAAATCAGGAAATTGTTTTTGAGAAGGGTTTTCCGGAGAGGAAAATCCCGTGATGAATGGAAACCCGCATAAATAGCGGGACACAACGACGTTGGTAAAAAAGAAATGACGGGCCCGCTCAAATAGCCGGAAAGTAACAGGATACGCCTGTTGGCGCAACCGACAGGCGAGGAAACTGGCCACCCACGGTGTCCACATCAGGGAAGACCCTATGACCCCGGATTCATGGCTTAGGCGCCTAAACCCAGCCGTAAAAATACTTTGGCAAATGATATAGTTCGAAGTTTTTTCATTTTTATGAAACCTTTTGCCCCTTTCTCTTGTTGTACTATATAGAAGGCGCTTTTGAAAGGTGAATGCATGAAACCGGAAGCAAACGAGCTGGTGAATTCCTGCTACGGACACATCTACAGCTATCTCTATATGATGCTGAAAAATACTATTGATGCAGAGGATGCGACGCAGGAGACTTTTTACCGTTTTCTGTCGAAGGAGCCGGAAACGGACTCTGTTGAAGAGGCCAGGAAATATCTTTTCCGGATTGCCGCGAACATCTGTCGGAACTACTGGAAATCCGGCTGGTACCGGCGCATTGTACCGGATACGGAGAAGGTTCTATTGGATGAGGCCTGCGCGGAAGAGGACCGGGAAAGGTCGCTGGACCTGATGAAGGCCATGATGGCCCTTCCGAAAAAATACCGGAATCCCCTGCATCTATATTATTTTGAAGACCTGACCATCGCAGAGATCGCGGAAACACTATCCGAGAAGGAATCCACGGTAAAGACACAGCTGGCACGGGGCCGTGCGAAGTTGAAAAAGGAGCTGGGTGAAAATTATGAGATTTGAAGACGAATACAAAAAGACCATGAATAATATAATTATTCCGAAGACTTCTGCGGAAGAAATCATGGGAGAGGGGCGGCATAAGGCGTTCGTCCGGCAGATGAAAAAGCGGACTGTTCTTTCGGCAGTCCTGATCTGTGCGATTGTCGCTGCCCTGGGAGGCACCGGCGCCTATGCCGCAAGC
>NZ_JAZASU010000120.1:0-4601 GCF_036343215.1 Dialister sp. | reverse complement strand
TTCTCCAGGAGAATTGTGTATAAAAATGGCCCGCCATCCAGTTTGATGCGGGCCTCCTGCACTGATTACTATGAACTGATAACTGATAACTTTATCACTTCCGGTATTTCCACATATTGTGTAATTATTGTACAGCCCCTGTATTCAAAACTTAATCCGGGTCCCGCACATGTGCCTTCGGCACTTTTTCTTCTCCTAAAGATTTCAGCATTTCTGCATTCCGGCTCAAAGTGAGGATATACAGGAAATCGCCGGCTCTGAGGCGTATATCCGGATCCGGGATATGGCTTTTGCCTCCCCGTTTGAGATCGATGATGACGGTCTGTTTCATGCCGGGAAGTTCACCGATGATTTTATTTTCAAGGACAGAACCGCTGACGATGGGGACTTCCACGATATTTCTTTCCTCTTCCGATTCTTTATCGGGAGCGGTTTTGAGAGATTTCTTGAGAAGGGCATCATAAATCGGTTCGCCTTTCAGGAGTTCAGCCGTAATGTAGGCAATCGCACTTCCCAGGGCCAGAGCCATGAGATGTCCGAAATCTCCTGTCATTTCCAGAATCAGAAGGGTACCGGTAATCGGGGAACGGACGGAAGCGGCAAAAAGGGAAACCATACCGATGACGATGATGTTTGGCGTATAAATTTCATTGATCAGGTCAAGAGATACGAAAATATTGGCTTCCAGGGCACCGACCAGGGATCCGATGACGAGGAGGGGAAGGAAAAAGCCGCCCGGAACGCCGCAGCCATAGGAAATGAGTGTGAAAATATATTTCCCGATCAGCAGAAGGAACAGGAAACCCAGACTGTAACGGGTCATGGCCAGGGTATCCACGAGGGCATTTCCTCCGCCCAGGACCTGGGGCAGATAGAATCCCAGGAAGCAGGCACAGATGAGGGCAAATCCGATCTTCATGAACTGATTTCTGAAAATGGGAAGATTATAGAAATTTCCCGTGTGGAGAAGGCCCCAGTTAAAAATAATGCCGGAAATTCCGCAGGAAATGGCAATGATGACTACCAGTCCCAAATGTTCCGCAGGCATGGGAACCAGATTTACGAAATGGAAACTGGTGCTGTTTCCAAAAAAGAAACGGGTCACAATGGTAGCCATAATGGCAGAAGTCATGGTAGGAAGAAGGACGGCACCTGAAAAATTCCGGTGCAATTCTTCCAGGGCAAACATCATTCCGGCCAGGGGAGCATTAAAAGCTGCTGCCAGGCCGGCTGCGGCACCACTGGTAATGAGATACCTTTCTTCCATCCGGGTCCGGCCGAGAAGCCGGGAAAATCCCTGGCCTGCGACTGCCCCGATCTGAATGGACGGTCCTTCGCGGCCCAGCGACAGGCCTGCCCCGATACCGAGGGCGCCGGCTATGATTTTTACCCAGAGGATGCGGATCCATTTCATTTTATACAGGCCCAGGATGACCCCTTTCACCTGGGGAATCCCGGAACCGGAAGCCATGGGGGCATACCGGCACATGCCGAAAAGACAGAGCCCGATCACAAAGAGGGCTGCTGCCCAGCAGAGAATGGGAATGGGATCCATTCTGGAAGCTGCCGGGAGGAGAAAAGCATTGTAAATAAAAATGCGCAGCGCTTCCGCTTCGGTTAGGAGGAAACGGAAAAGGGAAATACAGAGACCTCCCAGGATGCCTACGAAAATTCCCTCCACAAAAAGGCGGAGACGGAATTTGTGCCAGTTATCCAGGGCCACATAGGTCTTGAAAAGCTGACTGTTGAATGAGGAGGCGCGGTTTTCTTCAGTTTTCATAGGGAGCCTCCTTTCGAGGTGGGGAAAGTAATTAAACCGGAAGGAAATATAAATGATGAATGACTTTTGAATCGGGATTGACGGGAGACACGGGAGTCTCGGGAGTATCGGGGTGGTGGCCGCCATATTCATGAGGCGGCGATTTCATATAAAGATCATAAAGTCATTTGGCTGTAGGGAAATGAAAGTGAGTCCGAACTTTTGAATCGGGATTGACGGGAGTCCCGGGGTGTTATTGGGATTGGATTCGTCCTTGTATGGATGTCGATTTTAATTCCTGTAAGGGGCCCGGTGTCTGTCAGGAAATTTTATATACTGCGGCGCTCATGAATTTGCGCCGCACCTTCCCGAGTCTCCCGATACACCCGATAGCCCCGATCATCCCGAAACAAAAGCCGCTTCACAGGGAATTTTACTGATGGCTGACTGTTAAAATCTCACAAATCCACCTGATACGTGAGCACTGCATCGATGGCGGAAACCGCATTTTCCCAGGAAGTGATGGCGTCTTTCATTTCGTGTTCGTAGAATTCATCATCGATGTATTTTAAATTTATTTTTACATTAATAATAGAAGCATGAACGCAGGCGATGGCATTCTGGGCTGCCATGACGGCATCGCTGATGACATTTTTATTTCCTTTGAGAAGGATATTTGTGAAAGAGGGGAGGAGATCACTCATGGTCTGGGCCATCTGCTGGGGAACGGAAATGGCTTTCTTGAAAGCTTCCAGCTGTTTTTCCTGGCGCTCTTCCAGAGGAAGATTCCGGATGGTGCGCAGCGTCGCCATAAGCTCACGGAAATTCTTTGCGTCTTCATCCATGAGGTCCAGGAAAATGGAACGGGCAAACTGGAATACCTCCAGATATTCCTTTGCCTTTTCATGGAATTCGGCATAGTTTTTATTGGAAATCGTCAGATTGCACACCATTTCTGCCAGGGCACAGGCCTGGGCTCCCATGAGTCCCGCACAGGCTCCGCCCCCCGGAGCGGGCTTCGAAGAACCAAGATCATCAAGGAAATCATCAATCGTCATCTGACGGAATGCTTTTTCATCTGCCATGGAAATCACCTCTGCATAGACAATAAGGACACTTTGCTTGGTTACTATTATACAGTATTTCGAACATATCGGGGGAATTGATTTTGCGTCATATGAGGTAAATCGTGATTCGTGGCCCGTGGTCCGTGAAGGAGCCGCGCGAGAGCGGCCTATGGCCGCTATAAATGCGCGGCTGTGCCCTTGGGGCAATAAATTTGAAAATCATTAAACATGCATTGCCAGTTTCCTGAATGGATGGAGTTTATGTCGAATTACGAAGATTCTCGGATTTGAGAGCCAAAGGCCCAATATAAAAATTGGTTCCCACAGGGAACCATATCCAACACGAATCACGAACCACGGATCACGAACCACGATAACGCAAAGCTATAAAAATGATTTGACATGAAGTTGTATAAATGATATACTATACATCGTCATATGGCTCTGGTCATATGGCTTCATATGTGGCGGGTGTGGTGAAGCGGCTAACACGGCGGATTGTGGCTCCGTTACGCGTGGGTTCGAGCCCCACCACTCGCCCCATTTTTTTTTACCTTGAATTCCATATGGGGGTATCGCCAAGCGGTAAGGCAACGGACTTTGACTCCGTTATCGGTGGTCCGACTCCACCTACCCCTGCCAGAGATAAAGAGCTGTTGCAAGTGTAACAGCTCTTTTTTATTCCTTCTTTGAAGTCCTGATGATAAAAGTTATCAGTTATCAGTTCATAGTTATCAGTTGCATTGTGCCCAAGGCGGGCGACGGGACGATTGACCCATTTGGATGATCCGATTTGACTTGAAATACTAATAAAGTCCCCAGACCTGATTGCGAGACCGGTCTTACGGCCGATAGCCGGGCCACTGATAACTGATCACTGAGAACTGATAACTATTCCTGCAGTATTTCTGCTATAATAGAATAGAAAGCATTTTATAATATAAATCTAAGGAGGCAAAATGATGAAATCTCTCGTTCTCTGGTCTTCCCGTACGGGAAATACGAAGAAAGTGGCTGAGGCCATTTATGAAGCGCTGCCGGGAGAAAAAGATATCCTGGAAGAGGGAAGGGAGAAGGATATTTCTTCCTATGATCTCATTTTCGTCGGTTTCTGGGCATTCCGGAGGGGCGCAGACATGGTGGCCCGCCGGACCCTGGCAAAGATAGAGGGCAAGAAAGTGGCCATTTATGCCACAGCCGGAGCCTGGCCCGATTCTCCGGCGGCAAAGGATTACCTGGAAAATGCCGCATCCCTTCTGCCGGAATCTTCCGAATGCGTAGGCACCTGGATCTGCCAGGGCCGGGTGAATTCCTTCCATACGGGAAAGAGAAATCCAAACAAAGAACAGGTCCATCCCCTGACACCGGAAAGGCTCGAAAGGCTGCAGGAAGCAGAAAAACATCCGGATGAGAAGGATCTGGATGATGCAAAGAAATGGGCTCTGGAAATGGTGAAAAAGGTATAATTGTCGTGATTCGTGATTCGTGATTCGTGGTCCGTGATCCGTGAACCGTGAAGGTGGGCGCCTTGAAATAGTATGGGCGCCCATTTTATATTTGCAACTTTCTTCTTCGCGGACTTTTGAATCGGGAGTATCGGGTCTCGGGGGTCTCGGGGCTGTCGGGAAGGATATGGGGGGTGTACAAAAATAAAAATCATTATTTAAAAACTTTAGGGGAAATAGTTATCAGTTATTAGTTATCAGTTCGCAGTTATGGTGGCCGCCTTTTTATAGGGGAGGCGGCCCTTTTATATAAGGATTTAAACATTCTCC
>NZ_JAZASU010000119.1:0-4627 GCF_036343215.1 Dialister sp. | reverse complement strand
TCTCCAGGAGAATTGTGTATAAAAATGGCCCGCCATCCAGTTTGATGCGGGCCTCCTGCACTGATTACTATGAACTGATAACTGATAACTTTATCACTTCCGGTATTTCCACATATTGTGTAATTATTGTACAGCCCCTTTTATGTGAAGAAATTATAAATGAATCGTGATTCGTGAAGGATATGGGGCTGATGCCGGCTAATTTTTATCATGGATTTCAGGGCCTGAACTTTTTTCTGCTGCCCCTATGCCTGCGGAGGTATCTCATCAGAGTTTATCGAAATGACTCTTTACAACACGGATTCAAAGCCTTCGTGAGAAGAAAAATATAAAAGAGGCGCCTTTATGATTTCAGGGCGCCACCTTCACGGATCACGGACCACGATCAGCACAAATGAGATAATCCAGGTTTGCCAGGGTTTCTGACAGCCGTTCCGGATTTCTCATGGTCAGTTCTCAATGAGGTTATGCTTTACAACATGGCCTTTCCTCACATCTTCAGCACGCCTCAAGAGCTCGGCTGCTTCATATCTGGTGAATCCATTTTCATCAGGCATGGAAAAGTCAGCCCCCTTTGTGACCTCTCTCACTGTCTCCATCCATGCTTTTACGATATTCCACTGCCTTTTCTGTTTATGGTAGCCGAAGGACATGGTGTAAGTCCCATCTTCAAAGTGCATGACAAGGAGTTTTTCCTTTTCTTCCGCGGTGAGGATATGTTCAGCCAGATTCAAAGGGCAGAGATAGGCGCCCAGGCCGAGGGTGGTAAGCCGGAGAAGGGTAGCCATATTTTCCGAGGCCACCGCAATCTGCGGTTCCATGCCGCCATCGCGGAAAAGTTTCCTCGCCAGGGATCCCGCGATATCTTCTTCACTGTTGATGAGGAAAGGGAATTCGGCAAAAGCTTCGGGAAGGGCTTTTTCCTTCCTGCCGGGGTGGAAATAGGTCCCTATATTTTCTTTGCCCAGCACTTTTTCCGCCAGCTGCCGGTTCACGAAGAGCACGATTTCCTCATTCATCCAGGGCTCATGCATAATGCCCGGGATTTCATCCTGAAGCCGGGCCATGGCGATATCCAGTTTGTCCCTTTTAAGGGCACTCCAGATCTGCTCGTTTGCCATTTCATGGAGGTCGATTTCGATTTTCGGATATTTCTTCTGGAAAGCCATAATCACTTCCGGAAGCAGCACCCGGCCCCGGGTGAAAGCGATCCCGATCCGGAGGGTGCCCGTATTTTCCCCGGACGCATCGGAAAGCTCCCGGCGGAGAGCCAGCTCATTTCTGGCAAACATCCTCGCATACCGGAGGAATACTTCCCCTCCTACCGTCAGGCGCAGCGGCGTGGAGCGGATAAAAAGCTTCGTCCCCGCCTCCTGCTCCAGATTGGCGATATGGGCAGACAAAGTCTGCTGGGTGATATGCAGCTTCTCCGCAGCCTTCGTAAAATTCTTCTCCTCCGAAAGAGCGAGGAAATATTTCATGGAGAGAAAGTTCATGGGTAACTCCTTTTATATAAAATAAGGACAGAGACAGATACGGTTTTCGTGGATTAGCCGCACCTGGACACGCCCCGGAAGAGTCCCTGTCGAGATTTCGTGATTCGTGATTCGTGGTCCGTGAAGGTGTACCGCTGATGCGGCACGAGTATATAGGGGGAATTTGCTCAGGCGGGAATAAAAATCTCTGTATTCCCAAAATCGTTCCCTATCATGGTAAATTGAAAACAATATTTGGCGCCTGTATAATTTTATGGCGCCATCTTCACGAATCACGAACCACGAGCCACGAATCAAGATAGATAATCAGTTTTATATAAGCATATGAATGAAGCTATACAGCCATTCACTTGTAGTATAAACAAATATTAACAGCTTTTCAATGTGGCGATCCATAGCGATAAAGGATATGAAATAAAGAAATGGGAAAAAGCCTTGTCCGCACTGCATCCGGATTGAGATGTCCGGGAAGTACCGTGCGTTTATAATTCCCCGGCACTATCCATACACGATTTATATGAGGATATCGGTACGCTTGCTATCGGGCGCCACCTTTCCCGGGGTGGAAAGGTGGCTGCGGAGCAGCCGGAAAGGGCGTTTAACCGTACAAGGCACAAATGGGACTGATTGATGAAATATTCTCGTGCCGGATGACTCTTTCGGAAAGCGGGAAGGTGCCCGAGGGTAGGAGAGCCCCCACATCGGGTAAGAGGGAACTGTACAGATGAGGAAATTTTACCTGGCATAGATGAGGGGAAGGCAAAATATAAACTTGCGCCCGCAGGGCGCCACCTTCCCGACAGCTCCGATACTCCCGATACCCCCGATACCCCCGATACCCCCGACACAAAAGTGATTTTACCTGTTTCTCAAGAAAGCTATCTACAGCAAAAACCCTGTAGCCCCTACAAATTCTAACAGTTATAAACCGTATTTCCAAAGCACTATAATACAATAAGGGAGATAGCACCCCTATTTCCAAAAACCTTCAAAGGAAGCGAGTCTATGAATAAACAGTTATTTCAAACGATTCTGGGTCCATTGACCTTTTTCATTTCCGCCTGGCTTTTGAACGGCACTTTCGAAGCCAAAGCGGCCCTGGCTTTAGGGACAGCCATCTGGATGGCGGTCTGGTGGATTTTCCGGCCCGTATCGATTTATGTGACTGCTTTCGTTCCTATCGTAGTCAATTCTTTTTTCAACCTCATTCCGGCGTCTCACGTGATCAGCCAGTATTTCTCTGAAATCGCGGTCCTCCTTCTGGGGAGCGATTTAATCTGTCTCACCTGGACCACTACGGGCCTGGACAAACGGATTTCCGTCCGTGCCCTCTGCTCCATCGGGACTTCCATGAAAAACCAGATTTTCGTCTGGTTTCTGGCGTCCACAGTCCTTTCTATTTTCCTTCCCAATGTAGTGGTAGCTGCTATTTTCTGTCCCATTGCCGTTGCCATGCTACATTTCGTGGGCGAAGGAGAAATTTCCCAGAGCAAGACGGCCATCCCGATTCTCCTGGCCATCGGCTGGGGGAGCGGTATCGGCGGATTTGGTTCGCCAATCGGCTCTTCTGCCAATCTGGTCGCTGTTTCCTATATCGAAAAACTGACGGGCCATGAATTTATGTACATGGACTGGGTCATCCGTTTCCTCCCTGTTCTGGGACTGATTTTCCTGATGAACCTCATTTACCTCTTCTTCCTGCCCTGTCCGACAAAAACCCTCCCCGGCACGAAAGAATATTTCCAGGAAATGTACAGAGGCTTCGGCGCTATGAAAAAAGGCGAAAAAATCGGCTTTACCCTCTTCGTCCTGGCCACGATTCTTGCCTTTGTCCGTCCCCTCTTTGCCGGACTTCTTCCGGCCATGAAACCGGCCTACGTTTTCCTTTTCCTCGGTATGCTCATGTTCTTCCTGAAAGATGAACACAATGACCCCATGCTGACCTGGAAATATGCGGAATCCCACGTCATGTGGGGCATGATTTTCCTCTTCGCCTCGGGCCTCGCCCTGGGAAAACTGGTTATCGAAACAGGAGCCATCGAAGAGCTTTCAAAAATTATAGCTTCCATGAATCTTCCAGCCGGACTTGCCGTCATGGCTATGGGCTGTATTTTTGCCTGCTTCATGTCGGAAATTTCCAGTAATACCGCATCTGCATCCATTTCCATTCCGGTAGTCACAGGGATTGCCCAGTCTTTGGGCCTCAATCCGATTCCTTACGTCCTTGGGACAATTGCTGCCGTCAACTGCGCCTATATCCTTCCTATTTCCACAAGAGCCATTCCGATCGGCTACGGCCTTTCTGCATCGGCCCAGATTAAATATGGCGTAGTCCTTTCTCTCTTGACCGTGATTCTGGTGACTTTAGTTTCCACGGCCTGCATGGAATGGATCCCCTTCTTTGGAGATTTGTAAGAAATATTTGTGGAAACAGGGCGTAAAGAGGAAAACCTCCTTTTGAAAACTTGGGGGATATGGTTTTCAGTGACCGTTCGCAGCTTTGGGGCCGCCTTTAAGCAGAAGAGGTGGCCTTTTTTATATGCAAACCATACCCGGCCATTCAGGCTGAAAATGCCCTCACCTCGCCTGCCGCCCGGGACCTGGAGTTCCCTTTCGGGGAAGAAATCATGGTGGGCAGGGATTGGTTTTTAGCGGATGGAAAAGTTTAATAAAAATCTAATGATACAAATTCACTTTTTTGCTACTATACCTGCAGAGCAAAGGAAATCGACCGTACGCTCCGCCACGGCCATTCTCAGAGAAGGCGGAAGGGAAGATTACGGCGCTCGAAACTATATGGTACCATGTAGAAACAAAAGGAAACTTGATTACAAAACGAGGATTGATAAGAAGCCACGGAGGGCAGTCTGCCCGAAGTGGCTTTTTGTCGTGGGAAATTTCAGCTGTCAGTAATTAATAATCAGTAAAAGCAATCGGTACAGGCGGACTTCCGGATGGGAAGTCCGCCTTTTTGGTGTGCCGGGCATGGCACGATTCTAGCTGGTGAAAGTCCAGTTACAGGTATTTGTCGCCGAGTGTAGCGGAGCGCAAGCTGTAAACAGTAATGTTTGCAGTGAAGGAAGCGCATAGCGAAACTGCGAGCCTACGAACAGAAACCGGATATAAGGCCG
>NZ_JAZASU010000118.1:0-4660 GCF_036343215.1 Dialister sp. | reverse complement strand
TACTGTCGAAAGTGCAGTTCGTCCTCTCAGTCTGCTTCGCAGACAGCTCTCCTATCGAGGAGAGCCTTTTCGCATGACGATTGCGTCATTTGTCACAAGATTGTTTCGTCAGTCAGTCTCATCTGTGCCTTGCAGCGTTTAACAACCTTTTCCCCGACTTCGCCGGTACCTTTCCATCCCAGGAAAGGTGGTGACCGGCAACATGATTTCCGTTTTCCTCATTTTCGACTTGAATGGGCAGTGCAGAATCAAACATAAATCATCCCATCCGCCCCTGCGGGGCACCTTCCCTATCTAAGGGAAGGTTTTTCTTAGGACGCCACATTCCCGATAACCCCGAGAGCCCCGATCATCCCGATTCAAAAGCTGCCTGTCATGATGTTTATCTATGGAAAGGACTCCTTTATCCCCACTTGCTCACACTTCTGTGAATAAGGAATAAGGGTACCTTATTGGAGGGAGGGATGAATTCTCAGTATCGGGGCCATATGCTCATGAAAAATGGCGGGGTATCCACCCGTGGTGGACAGTGTGAGTTTCCGGTTCTCTTTCTTTTTCTTCTTTTTACGCTGTTTTTCAGGGTATTTTCTCCTCTTTACAGAGAATAAATGAAACGGTTTCCTGATTTTTTCATTCCGATTGTTCCCTTGTGAACATTTATTGGTTCATATTCACAGCTGTGGAGAAACAGGGCCTGCGGAAAGGGGCATGGTATCTATGGTTTCCGGGCCTTTCACCGCTGTAAAGTACGACTTATTCACAGTTATTCACAATTTTTTGTGTATATCTACAGTGGACAGTGGATAGGGATGGGCGTATTTCCTGTATTTTTTCCATTCTCAATACGGTTATCGACAAATTGTGAATAAGTATGTGAATTGGTCATGAATTCATGGGAAGATTAAATAGTGTACGCTTTTAAGGATCAGGAATCAGGAATTGGGGGTTAGGTGATCAGGGAAGGTGTGGTGCAAATTCATGGGTGCCGCTTTTCTGATTTTGCCTTTGGCGTACATGTTCGATTTGAATGATTACCATCGGAAAGGGCAGTTCCCCCGCCCGCTTTGCGGGCGCTTCCCAGACGGGGCAAAGGGCGGCAGAGTGGGAACAGAAAAAAGCCGGGCACCTTTCGGTGTCCGGCTTTTGAATTTGAGGAGGTTTTTTAATTGGGTGTTCCTCAGGGAAATCAGTTATTTTTCTTCAGCTTTCGGTTTTTCGCCTTTTGCTACAGGGTCTTCCCCAATCGGGTAATCCTGGAGGGCTGCGAAGCCTTCTTCGCCGGTTCTGATCTTGACTGCATTATCAATGGTGGAAACAAAGACTTTGCCGTCGCCGTACTTGCCGGTGTAGAGGACTTTCTTTGCCACTTCGATAATCTTTCTCGGAGGAATTGCGGATACCACCATTTCGACTCTGATCTTCGGCAGCAGTTTTGCGGATACCTGAGCGCCGCGGTACATCTGGGTCTGGCCTTTTTCAAGCCCGAAGCCAAGAGCTTTGGTAACGGTCATACCGGTGATCCCGATGGCTTCCATAGCTGCTTTGAGTGCTTCAAATCGTTTGTCGGAGGTAATGATGGTGACATTGTACAGTCTGTGGCCGTCTGCCGGTACTTCTTTCGGAAGCGGAGCCGGTTCTTCTTTATCCAGCGGAACTTCTACTGCGTCTTTCGGAGGTTCAGCCGCTTCGATCTGGGCGCCTACGGTATCAGGAACCATCATGAAGTCTGCGTATGCAGATACGAGGCCGTGTTCTTCGAAGTCGAGGCCGTTGATTTCTTCTTCTTTGGTTACGCGGAGACCGTTGGTTGCTTTAATAGCACGGAATACGATATTGATTGCGATGAATACATAGATGGCTACTGCAACTACGCCGAGAATCTGAATGAAGAAGAAATGAGGATTTCCGGTATAGAAGAGGCCGTCGGAAGTGGAGAAGAGGCCGGTGAGGATGGTTCCGAGGGCGCCGCATACGCCGTGAGCGGAAATAGCGCCTACAGGATCATCGATCTTGAGTTTCTGGTCAACGAATTCTACGGAGTAAACAATAACGATACCAGCGATGAGGCCGATGAAGAAGGAACCTGCTACGGAAACGGTATCGCAGCCTGCGGTGATGGCTACAAGTCCGGCCAGGCCGCCATTCAGGGTCATGGAAACATCCGGTTTGCCATATTTCAGCCAGGTTACACACATGGTTGTGCATGCGCCTACGGCTGCAGCCATATTGGTATTGACCATGATAAGGCCAACATTTTCAATGACATCATCACCGGTCATGGAAACAGTGGAGCCGCCGTTGAATCCGAACCAGCCCATCCAGAGGATGAACATACCGAGGCATGCCAGGGTAATGGAGTGACCGGGGATTGCATTTGCGGTGCCGTCTTTGTTATATTTCCCGATTCTCGGTCCAAGCATAGCCGCGCCGACAGCTGCACAAACACCGCCGACCATGTGTACACAGGTGGAACCGGCGAAATCATGGAATCCCAGTTCGGAAAGCCAGCCGCCGCCCCAGATCCAGTGTCCGGAGATCGGATAAATGATGAGGGAAATCAGGAGGGAATAGAGGCAGTAGGAAGAGAACTTCGTGCGTTCTGCCATGGAACCGGAAACGATGGTTGCGGAAGTTGCACAGAATACTGTCTGGAAGAACAGGTAATCCAGCTGGGTGTAGCCTGCATCCGGGCCGGGATCATAAGCGGTAACGAAGAAATCCGGTGTACCGATAATGCCGCCGATATCGGTACCAAACATAAGACCAAAACCAATAATCCAGAATGCTACAGTACCGATGGAGAAATCCATGAAGTTCTTCATGACGATGTTGCCCGCATTCTTTGCACGGGTCATGCCTGTTTCTACCATAGCGAAGCCAGGCTGCATGAAGAATACAAGAATGGCACCCAGAAGGATCCAGATACTGTCTGACGGTGAATACTTTCCTTCCCCGTCAGCTGCCATTGCTACTGCCGGACATGCCAGCAGGGTCGTAAGGAGCAATGGCCACTTTCGAACCAGCGATTTCATAAAAAACACTCCCCTCTTTCCTGACAAAAAAATCTGATTTGAGAATCATCGGGTTTCTTCTTTGGGAAATAGAAAATGCCCGCCGAATTTTCAGCGGGCATCGTCGTCCAAAAGAAAAAGCCTGATTTGATCACTCATAATCAGACGTCTTTGTCAAAACAATATGTAATTTCGGGCTTTGCCCTTGTATGGTATTAGAATACTCCCGTAATTACCTTTCGTCAAGTCTTTTTTGTAAATTTTTTACAACTTTTCGATAACGACGCACTGCTCTTATGAGTTTTAAGCATGAAACAAATTTTAAATATTGCCTGCGGATATCGGCCCGGGCCGTTTGAGGCTTTGCGACTTGTCCCTGTAACGGAATGGGGGGATTTGCCTGCCGATAGAGACTTGAGACGTTTGAGGCTTTTCGTCCTATACCTGTAACGGAATGGGGGGATTTGCCTGCCGATAGAGACTTGGAGCATTTGAGGCTTTTCGACCTGTCCCTGTAACGGAATGGGGGATTTCGCCTGCGGATATCGATTTGAGACTTTTGAGTCATTTCCGACTTGCAGCTGTAGTACGACCCACCCCGCCTTCCGCCACCCTCCCAGGCCTGGGAGTGCTTGAACATTCCGACTTGAATGAATAGAGTCATTTGTCCCGGGAACGTTTCGTCAATCAGCCTTGTTTGTACCTTGCAGCGTTTAACGACCTATCCAGCTGCTCCGCAGCCACCTTCCCGACTCCCGATTGCCCCGATTCAAAAGCTATTAAGGAGGAACCTTTCCCATATAAAAACGGCGCCTATGAATTTGCGCCGTACCTCCACTTACCACTTATCACTTCACACTTATATTCATATGGCAATACGCCTCAAAAAAGTGTACAATGAAACCGTTAATATATATTTCCAAAATGAGGTATACCATGGAAGTCCTGACGAATCCTGATGAAATCCGGTCCCATATCCGGGATATTTACAAGCCCAATCATTATATGATGGACTTTATGAAATATGACATTGAGAGAATCGACTGCGGGGATGTGGTGGTCTCGCTCCATACGGATCCGGCGCTTCATACGAATCACCGGGGAATCATTCATGGGGGAGCTATGGCATCCCTGGTAGATTCGGTCACCGGAGTGACTTCTGCCAGCCAGGGAGCTGTGGTGGTCACGGTTTCTCTCCAGATTTCCTATATCCATAATACGACGCCCGGGGAAACAATGCGCTGCCATGGCCATATCATCCATCATGGCCGGACGACGATCGTCATCACAGGAGATGTGAAAGATGATGAGGGGACTCTTATGGGAACTTTTACAGCCAATATGATGGTGGTGAAACGGTTCCCGGAGATACCGAAGAAGTGGTAGTCAATCGAGATCTCTTTGGTTGGAGTCACTTACGGTTTTCGTGAGTTAGCCTCACCACGACATGGGGGTGTAATCCCATTCCGACGGGTTCGTGGTTCGTGATTCGTGAGTCGGAAGCGGAAGGTATAATTTACCCAAGATTAAATAAATTCAAAAACTGACTACCCCAAATTAAATAGATGGAAATTCGAGAACGACGCCAAAAGAGAAATGCTAAAATCATGTTAAGCATTAGTTTTTGACATAGAAAGGAAGATCTAAAC
>NZ_JAZASU010000117.1:0-4663 GCF_036343215.1 Dialister sp. | reverse complement strand
GCGCTTATTGTCTTATAGCGGTATCCTATCACCGTTTGCGAAAAGCCTTACTGAGAGATGATGTTGTTAATTCAGAGACCTATCTGCTGTTTCTCATTTGAGTTACAATTCAACTTTACACAGTCTATTGTACACTCCCTTATCATCCATCACAATGAAGCCGACTAACGAAAAAACTGCAGGATCATTGGCTCAGAATTCCCATTCCTTACCATTTCTCAAGTCCTTGAAAACTCTGATTTCCGAAATGAAAAAAATGCGTCATCTGACGCATTTTTTTCATTTTATATTTTTTACCATTCCAGGCTGTCCCGATGGCGGAGAAAATCAAAAAGTCCCAGTGTAAGGATTCCGTTTTCGTCCTGGAAAGGCCGCAGGATTTCGTTGACGATGATGATTTTTTTGAAAGAATCATCCAGTGCCAGGAGCGATGCCTTTTCCTGCTCCATTTTTTCTTCTGAAGGAATGGCCCAGGCTGACTGGATATAATATCTCCGGCTTCCCCGGTTGGCCACGAAATCAATTTCCAGCGTCCTGGACAGACGGCTGCCGGTTTCTTTATCCATGAACCGCTGCTTTACATTCCCCACATCCACCTGAAAGCCCCGAAGACGGAGCTCATTGTAAAGGATATTTTCCACCAGATGGGGCCTGTCCTGCTGCCGGAAACCAAGCCGGGCATTTCTGAGCCCCACATCTTCAAAGTAATATTTCAAGGGAGTGCCGATGTATTTCCTTCCTTTCACATCAAATCGCCGGGCCTCACGAATAATAAAGGCATCTTTCAAATATTCAAGATACTTGATGATCGTATTTTTACTGATTGATGAATGAAGGACACTTTGAAATGTCGCCTCAATTTTCGTTGGATTGGTCAAAGAGCCAACTGAAGATGCCAGCACATTCAGCAGATCTTCAAGTTCCGGCCTTTTATCCAATCTGTTCCTTTCGAGAATATCTACCAGATAAGTTTCTTCAAACAAGTTGATAAGATAAGCCATCTTCTGCTCATCAGTTTTCATTTCGCTGATCAGCGGAAGGCCTCCATAAGTCATGTAATCGGCCCATCCATGAGCTTCATCGCCTTCATAAACAGACATGAATTCATCAAAAGAAAGTGGAAATATATGGACTTCGTCTCCCCGTCCGCGGAATTCTGTAATCACATCTTTTGAAAGGAATTTAGAGTTGCTGCCAGTCACATAAACATCCAGATTTTTTTCATACAGTAGAGAATTTAATACTTCTTCAAAATTCTCAAGCAGCTGCACTTCGTCAAGAAGGATATAGTAATCACCTTTATCACTGACATGTTTACGAATCCAGGAAAGCAGCCTGCCCGGTCTCCTGTATTCCCTGTTTTCATAACGATCCAGCTCCATTGCAATGATGTGATTTTCAGGTACTCCCGACTGAAGCAGATATCGCCGAAATAAAACGAAAAGAAGATAAGACTTCCCACTTCGCCGGATGCCGGTTATGACCTTGATGAGCCCATTATGCATACGGTTTTTCAGTCTTTCAAGGTATAATTCACGTTTGATTTCCATGTGATTTTCCTCAAACTTTGAACAAAATATGTCATTTGCCAGCTTTTATTCATTATACACCATGCAGTTAATTATTTCCGCTTTCATGAACTATTTCATCTGGTTCATTCAATTGTATCTGACAGGAATTCCGGCTGCTCCTGGCAAAAATGAACAAAGTACGTCATTTGACGTGCTTTGTTCAAAATATATTCAATCGTAAACTCATGCCCCGTTCTCCTTCAAAAAGTCCCCCACCACTTTCGAGTAGGTGGAAGGAGAAGCGCCCCATTCGGCAGCGTGGGATACGTTTTCGAAGAGGTACAGCTTTTTCGATGGCGAAGAGGAGGCTTCATAGAGCTCCTCTGCCCTTTGATAAGGGACGAGGGTATCTGCCGTACCATGAAGGAAAAGGGTGGGCACGGTGGAATGGGTCACCGCATTCAGGGGATCCATATTTCTCGTAGTCTTATGGTACCGGAAGAGAAGATCTGCCTGAAAGAGGGGATAAATGGCCCGGAGGCCCCAGAGTGCCCTTTCATCCCCGAGCCAGGCAAAAAGTTTCTCCTCCGCCAGCTGCTCCAGATTTCCATAAGAGCTGTCAGAAATGACAAAGGAAAGGCGTTGCCCTTCCTCCGTCCCACTGTACAGGAGGGACATGGCCGCCCCGAGAGATACGCCGTGAAGGCCGATTTTCCCGGAAGGCGTATTTCTTCGGGCCCATTTCACCCAGGCTGATAAATCTTCGGTCTCCTTCAGACCCCAGGTTGTCCGGCCGCCCGATTCCCCATGGCCCCTCTGGTCGATCAAAAGCATATTGTACCCCAGATTCCTGTACATCCTTGTATAGGGAAGGCACATGCTCCGGTTCTGGTACAGCCCGTGAAGAAGGATGACCGTAGGCCGGCCTACCCCGGGATCGGGCATCCAGGTCCCTTTCAGCTCCGTACCATCGAAAGATTTAACGGAAACCGTCTTCCCTCCGGACCAGGCCTCGGCTTTCTTCATGGCAGGCGTTATTCCTTTATGATTCTGAACCCCCAGAATCTCATCCCAGGGCGCATTCAGCAGATTCTCCGTCATCTCGTGTCCCAGGTAAAATCCGGCCCCCAGGGCAAGGATGAAAAGAGCAATGATCATATTTCTAAAGAAATGAAAAATAGTCCTCATAGACATCCCCAAATCAAAAACAAAGCAGAAAATCAGTCAAATCTTCGTGATTGCCCGCCGGGGAAAAATCCCCATATATTCGTCGGCGGAGAGTGCCAACACCTTCATGAGCCACGAATCACGAACCACGAAATCTCGGGATCATCTATACCGGGGCGTGCCGCGGTGAGGCTAACCCACGAATACCGAATGAGACTCTGCTTAATGGCGCACCAAGATGGAATGTATCTCATGGTATACCCTCAAGCTCACTTCAAGTCAAGAGGGCCTCCATTCGCCTGCATGCGATAAGTTTATGCATTTCACTGCACAAACTTATAAAAATAAAAAGTTTATGCAGTTCATTGCACAAATTCTCCAAAATAAAAAGTTTCTGCAGTTCATTGCAGAAACTTTTGGCTTAAATGAGATACAATACCTTCGCGATTCAGTCGTTTAAGCCTGAATTTCAAAAGCAAAAAGCGGCGCCAGGAAATTCTGATGCGCCGCCCCTTCGCCTGGAACTAAGAACTCATAACTGATAACTTTAACCCTGTCAGGATTTCAGTCATCCATCAGGATGAAACAAAACTACCCAATCCGGTAAATATAATCCTTCTTCCTGGGAGCCGCCTTTCCGGCCGGCTTTGCCGCATAGCCCAGGATGCAGTGGCCTATGCCTTCATAGTCTCCTTTGATACCCAGTTTTTCAAGGATGGCCTTTCCTTCAGGCAGCTCGAATTCTTCCTTTGCCCGGTGAATCCAGCAGCTTCCAATCCCCAGGGATTCGGCAGCGAGCATCATATTTCCAATGACCAGACTTCCATCATAGACATGGGTGGGTCTATCCTTATCTGCCAGCACGATGGCCAATTCCGGTGCCCCGTAGAAAGGGTCCATTTTAGTGCCCATGATTTTCGCATTCAATGCGGACAATTCGTCCCGCAGCTCCTTATCCGTCACCATGATGATAATGGGAGACTGCCGCCCCATGCCCGTGGCCGCATAGGTTCCTGCCTCCAGAATCTGATTTAAAATCTCCTCCGGAATCAGATCCGGTTTAAACGCCCGGCAGGCCCGCCGGCTCAGGATAGTTCTCAAAGTTTCGTTCATATGTATGACCCCCTCTGCGTAAAAAAGGAAATATTTCCAGTTCACTCTGAAATCAATATAGCACAAAATCTTGAAATGACAAATGAATCACAAAACCGATTCCTCGCCGGAAATCGCCCCCGTCTGTGCACATCCCCATAAAAAATCGTCAGCCCATCAGGCCGACACCTTCACGCAATCCCGCACCCCGAAATCTCGAAATAGTCTATATCGGGCCGTGCCGTGGTTTGCTGACTCCCGAATACCGTATATTTCCCAATCCATAGTAACCGCCAAAAGACTCAAATCATGCCGTTACGCATGAACCTTTTACAGTCAACTTCGATCAATACCATCGTACGCCCCCTCACCCTGTCGGGAGCTCCCCGGACGCGGGGAGCGCGCCACTATCGATGTCCGGCCATGAGCGTCACAAAAGTTAATTCCCCCGCCTGTGCACATTCCCCATATAAAATTCGTCGGCCCTCAGGCCGACACCTTCACGAACCACGAATCACGAACCACGAAATCTCGAAGTTTGAACAAACGGGGCTCGCCGTGGTGAGGCTGACTCACGAATACCGTATGTGACTCAATCCACCGGCGCACTGACTCATCGGAAATGGCACAAAAGAAAAGAACCGATTGTTTGCACAATCGGTTCTAATCAATTAATCAGCAGCTTGTTCCTCCCGTCCACTTCCGGACATTTGGGACAACCAGTTATATACAAAGTAAAAATCCCATCTCTCACGAGATGGGATTTTAATCAGCAGCTTCCTATCCTCCCGGGCCGCTTCCAGCCAAGTACTTTCGGCGTTTGTGAGCTTAACTACCGTGTTCGGCATGGGTACGGGTGTATCCTCACAGCTATCGCCACTGAATCTGAGAGT
>NZ_JAZASU010000116.1:0-4870 GCF_036343215.1 Dialister sp. | reverse complement strand
GGTAGAATGTCTACCAATGGTATTATTTGGTTTTGGCATAATTAAATTATACCATGCGAAGAACCCATCGGCCTTTTTAAGTCGATGGGTTCTTTGTTTTAGTTGCGTATTTTCTGTACAGCCCCGGCGTGCCGCTGATGCGGCACGAATATAGATGGGGAATTTACACAGACGAGTTTGAAAAAACCGTACAAGTCGAAACGTTCAAGCCCTCCCAGGCTTGGAAGGGTGGCGCCGAAGGCGACGGGTGGGTCGTACTACAGCTGCAAGTCGGAAATAAGACAAAAGGTATGCGGATAGGCTTCCCCTCGGGGAAGCTGGCCGCGAAGCGGACTGAAAGGGCAAGAGAGGAAATCCCAAGCGGCCGAATGCCGCAAATGGTCAACCTTCCCTTAGATAGGGAAGGCGCCCCGCAGGGGCGGATGGGATGACTTATGTTTCCCCTGCACTATCCATTCATGTCGAAAATTAGGAAACCGGTAGGCATACTACAGGGCACCACCTTTCCAGGGGTGGAAAGGTGGCTGCGGAGCAGCCGGATAGGTCGACCAATTGTACAAGCCGAAAATGAGCCAAAAGGTAAACCCATCCCGGGGAGCTAGTCCCGCCGGACTGAAAAGGCAATGGAAATGGAATCACTGATGTCTTTCCTGCACGACCCATTCATGCCGCTTATGCGGATAAAGAAAAGCATGATACCGGTCACCACCTTTCCTGGGATGGAAAGGTGGCTGCAGAGCAGCCGGATAGGTTGTTAAACCATACCTGGCACAGATGAGACCGACTGACGAAACAATTCCCCGGCCCAGATGGGAGCCGAAGGCAAAATCAAAAAAGGCGCCTTCATAAATTTAAGGCGCCACCACCCCGACAGCCCCGAAATGACCCCCGAGACTCCCGATATCCCCGATTCAAAAGTCATCAAACCTGAATTTTCCCATACAAAAAAGGCCGCCATCAGGCGGCCACCTTCACGGATCACGGACCACGATCAGCACAAATGTCTCTATTCTCTCCGTCCCGCCTTGACTCTTTTCATCACTTCCCGCCCCAGTTCGTGATTGAGATAGGCATAGCAGTAAGCATTGAGGATAAAGACGAGTCCCACCATAATCATTCCGGAAGTGGTAAAAGCTGCTTTTCCGGGGTCCGGATCAAATCCGGCAATGGTGGAAAGCGGTTTCCAGAGCCATTGAATGAATGCTGTAAAACGGTCAATCGCTGCCGACAGGGCATCGGCAATTCCCAGGATATAAATGGAAACGGCGATTTTATAGGACATTTCCACGATATAAGCCAGAGCGGTGAGATGAATCGTTTTTGCCGCCGAAAGCTGATGGCGGAATCCATAGCCCAGAGCCAGTCCTAAAGCGGCTGCATAAAAAGCAGTCGTAATTCCCAGTTCCACACCCCCGATGATATTGACCAGGATAATTTCAGCAAGAGCCGTGAAAAATCCCCATTTCATCCCATGAAGGCTGCAGATAATCGCAATCGGGATCGCAGAAGTCAGCATGGTAATAAAAACCAGGAAAGGAGCCAGAAGTTTCAAAAGGACCAACAAAGCTGAAATCGCAGCAGCTGCCGCAGATTCCGTCATATATTTCGTTTTTCGCACAGATGGATTGATGGGCTCCACTATGTCTCCTTTCCAAAAGACGCCGCCAGGGCCTCTTTTTCCTTTTTCGGTAAATGTTTGACGTGCCACTCCAGAGACCTGGCCTCGTGCTCCGTGGCACATTCCTTATACCAGGCCAGTTTCACAGGCAGCCGGCTTCTCGTATACCGTCCGCCCTTCCCCGCATTGTGGGTTTCCACCCGCTTTTCCACGGAATCCACAGTGAATCCCCCATAGAGAGACCCATCGGCGCAGCGGAGCAGGTAGGTGAAATATTTCCTCTCAGAACCACTCATTGATCCAGTTCTTTTCCTTTGGAAGCATGGCCTTTCCCAAAGCCAGAGTCCGGCTCCTTCCGGCCTCATTTTTCGTAAGCCAGCGGGCCTTTTCCAGGCGGAGCAGGTCCGAAAGGTCCGCAGAACCCATGAAAAGCTGGGCCAGAGCCCCCGCACCGATGCAGAAAGCCGGTTCCGGAATGGCGCTTCCCATAGGGACGCCGGAAATATCCTCGATGTGCAGCTTCAGATCATAGAAAACATCGGTCTTCAGGGCGGAAATATGTCCATTTCCTGCGCGGAGCACATAAATCCCGCTGTTTTCAGGCAGGAACGAATCAGCCAGCTGGAAAGCGATTTCCCCCTCCACCCCTTCCGGGCAGGGAAGACCGTCAAAAGCAGTGACAGGATCCGTCAGGCGCCCCAGCATATAAGGGAAAGTCTTATTGGAAATATAAGTATGCTCAGCCCCGTCATTCCAGTACATCCAGGACATATCGTCGATCGGTTCATACCATACGCATGTATCCACGGAACCCCGATGACCCGCCATGTAGGCATAAAGCCCCCTGCGCCCCGATTCCCGGGCAAAAGCCATCTCCGTGGCAATCAGGGTCCGGTCATCAAAAGTATAGAAAAGATACCCCGAAGGTCCCCTTTCATCATAGACCAGGGCGATATACCCCTCCACCAGCTGCCCCTGAATATGGGATTTCCAGGAAACCTCATCGCGAAGAGTATACCCGTTTCTCCCATCCGTATAGGCATCATAAATGGAAGCGAGCTCCCGCCAGTCCTCCTCCGAAGAAATCGTCCGGCAGGAAAGAGCCTTCCGGGAAATCTTTGCCAGCTCCTCCGGAGATGCCCGCCTCTCCCACTGGTGACAGTAAAAACCGAAACCCATAGGAAGATAATAAGAAGCCGCCGAAGGCATAAGCGTCACAAAAGGCTTTCCTTCCGATGCCGCCATATGAAAAGCCCCCCGGAGAAGCTCGGAAGCAAACCCCTTCCCCCGGGCAGCCGGATGGGTGGCTACCCCTACAATGTAATCCACAGGGAGCCTTTCCCCCCGCACATTGATCGTATACGGCCGGCGATGAAGATCACAGGCAATCTGCCCCTTCTCCTCCCCTACCAGCACCGTCTCGGGAGAATATACATTTTCGAAATACCACTGAAAGAAAGGATCCGAAGGCTTCTCGAAACAATACCCCCAGAGGCCCTTGACCTCCCTCTCATCCGCTTCAGTCGCTTTACGGGTTAACATGGGTACTCCTTTTTTCTAACAAATTGGAAATAGGATTCATGCAAACATGGTGATCATCGTTCTTCGTGATTCGTTATTCGTTCTTCGTGAAGGATATGGTTCCCCTGCGGGAAACCAATCTTATATATGGGGCCGGCATTCTGACTGTATGCCGCCGCTCCTGCCGGGAAACGTTCCGACCTGTTCGTGCCCCCACCCCTTTGGGGAGCCCCCTTCTCGAAGGGGGCCCGCGTCTTACGGATAGAGACATTTATCCCGAGTCCGCTTCGTCATGAACCTCACATGTGCCATGCAGACTACGGAGCTAATGACATATCATTCCTTCGAAATAGCTCAAACCTCCCGCGGTCAGGCCCCCCGAAGTTCGGGGGGCTGCCCTCAAGGCGACTGGGGGGCTGTACGATCACACAAGTCGAAAATGAGAAAAAAGCCAGCCCCGTACCGCCCTGTTTCCAAAACTCCGCGGGCCATACAAATTTGATGCGCGCACCGCCCCGGGTCACGGACCACGATCACCGCTAATTGTGGAAGACCCGAAAACTCACTTTTTGAGGATCACATCAAACTTCTCCGTGAGATGGTCCGGATTATACCCCATCTTTGCTTCCCGAAGTCCCGGCACGCCGATATCTTCTTCTCTATTCACGAATTCCGTATCCGCAAACTCATGGATGAGGAAATCCCGGTTGATCGCCTGATAGAGCCCCCGGATATTCGGATTGGCCTTTTCGAAAATGATATGGGCCATTTTTTCATTGACCAGATCCCCATTGGTGAAAGCCTCCACCTTCCCGTAAATGCGGATAATGGCGCCCCGAACTCCCAGTTCGTCCCAGTGATCGAAGCAGAGCTTTATCGCTTCCTCCTCCTCATCGATATCCCCATGGCGTACGAACCAGTCATGAATCCCCTGCTTCGCATCCTCCATATTATCCTTCGTAATGGACTCATACTGATAATCCGAATACTGGCGGAGGAACGAATTCAGATGATTCTTCTTCATCCGGAGCTTCTTCCCCGGCAGATTGATCATATTCTTCGTCAGATACACATACTCCTCATTATCCCGGTCCTCGATGAAATCATATTTCCCCGGGCACAGCCGCTCAATCTGCTCCGTCACCCAGCGGGAAGCCGACTTCAGACGGAAATCGATGCCCATCTTGTCATACTCCGCCTGGATCAGATCCAGCCCATGCACGAAATCCTCCTCCCGCTTTGCGAAAGGCGGCAGGAAAAACGTATCCTTCCCTGATCCCGCCTTCACGAAAAGAATATCATCCACGATATCCCAGGTCGTCTGATGCGCCTTCTGCCAGAGGAAAAGCGTATTGAAAGTGCAGTCAATCTGCTCATAATGATGCACCCGGAAATAACTGTCAATCAAAGCCTTATCCTCGATACGAAACGGTTTGAAATCTATGATGGCCAACTCCTTTGCTGCCTGTTATATATACATATATAAGAAATATGAAATACAGGAATACGACACATTTAATTTTTTGAATGACTACTAATATTCTATCATAAGTGTGCAAGTACTGCAGTCAAATTGCGATAGTCAGTTCGCAGTTATCAGCAATATCATTAACTTAACAGCTGCTAAAGTGCTTCCAAATCGAAATTTCTCTATTGCGTTTAAAGGAAATAGGGCCTTATTCACCCTGTTCGGAGTAAATTTTAGTAGTTTTGACCGGTTTTTGAGGCACT
>NZ_JAZASU010000115.1:0-4916 GCF_036343215.1 Dialister sp. | reverse complement strand
TCCTTTAGAGTGCCTCAAAAACCGGTCAAAACTACTAAAATTTACTCCGAACAGGGTGAATAAGGCCCTATTTCCTTTAAACGCAATAGAGAAATTTCGATTTGGAAGCACTTTAGCAGCTGTTAAGTTAATGATATTGTAACTAACTGCTAATAACTATTATAATCTCGCGCCCCACAGGGCGCCACCTTCACGGGCCACGGACCACGGATCACGGACCACGTTTACCTCAAGTGACACAGACAAAGTCACGCCTTATGCCCCTTCATCCGCTTCACGTAAACCATGAGCACCGACATATCTGCCGGGGAAACGCCGGAGATGCGGGAGGCCTGGCCCAGATTGAGAGGACGGATTTTGTCCAGTTTCTGGCGGGCTTCGATGGAAATGCCTTCCAGGTTCATGTAATCGATTTCCCTTGGCATTTTTTCGCTTTCCATGCGGGCTGCCTTCTTCACTGCCGCTTCCTGACGGGCAATGTAGCCTTCGTATTTCACGGAAATTTCCATTTCCTCTACCGCTTCCGGATCAAATTCAGGGCAGCCCAGGAATTCCACCATTTTCCGGTAGGTCACTTCCGGGCGTTTCAGAATCTTGTCAGCCCCGATTCCTGTCGTAAGAGGTGCAGAACCCATGGCTTCGAGAGCCTGATTCGTATCGCCTTTTGGCGTGAACCGCTTCGTCCGGATATAGTGCATGGCTTCGTCATAATTCCGTTTCCGTTCCAGGAAATGGCGGTACCGTTTTTCAGTGACCAGGCCGATGTCATACCCTTTCTGGGTAAGGCGGAGATCCGCATTGTCCTGACGGAGGATGAGCCTGTATTCACTCCGGCTCGTCATCATGCGGTACGGTTCATTGGTCCCTTTTGTGACGAGATCATCGATCAGAGCTCCGATATAGGCTTCGTGACGGCCGAGGATAAATGGTTCTTTTCCTTTAATTTTAAGAGCTGCATTGATGCCTGCCATGAGGCCCTGGGCAGCTGCTTCTTCATACCCGCTGGTGCCATTGGACTGGCCTGCCGAGTAAAGTCCCGGCATTTTCTTCACTTCCAGTGTCGGATAGAGCTGGAGAGGATCCAGCAGATCATATTCGATGGCATAGGCAGGACGCATGACTTTTACGTCTTCCAGGCCCGGAATGGTCCGGAGGAAGGCATACTGCACATCAATCGGCATGGATGTGGACATGCCCTGCACGTACATTTCATTCGTATCGAGACCTTCCGGTTCGATGAAAAGCTGGTGCCGTTTCTTGTCCGGGAAACGGACCACTTTATCTTCGATGGAAGGGCAGTAACGGGCCCCTACGCCATGAATGATCCCGGCGTACTTCGGCGCCCGCATGATATTTTCGCGGATGATGGAATGGGTTTCCTCATTCGTATAGGTGAGCCAGCAGTTCCGCTGGTTTCTATCAGCCCTTTCATCCATAAAGGAAAAGGCATGATTCTCCGGATCCCCTTTTTCCAGGGCCATATGGTCCAGATGAAGACTCCGGCTGTCCACACGGGAAGGGGTGCCCGTCTTGAAACGAAGGATATCGAGACCATGTTTCTTCAGGTTTTCAGAAAGGCCAACGGAGGGGCGCATGCCGTTGGGGCCCCCGGTATAAATGGTTTCCCCGATGATAATCGAACTGTCCAGATAAGTTCCCGTGCAGAGGATGACTGCCTTTGCCCGGTATTCTTCGTGGAGTTCGGTGGTAATGCCCACGCATTTTCCATCTTCCACGATGATATCCATGACCTGGACCTGCTTCAGGTCCAGATTTTCCGTATTCTCCACCACCTGCTTCATATAGCGGTGATAGGCATTCTTATCGGACTGGGCACGAAGGGCATAGACGGCAGGACCTTTGCCCAGATTGAGCATTCTCATCTGGATGGCCGTTGCATCAGCAGCAATTCCCATTTCTCCGCCCAGAGCATCGATTTCCTTCACCAGATGACTTTTCCCCGGTCCGCCAATGGCGGGATTGCAGGGCATCATGGCCACATTTTCAAGAGAAATCGTGGTGAGGAGCGTCCTGCAGCCCAGTTTTGCGCTGGCCAGGGCCGCCTCGCAGCCCGCATGGCCTGCACCTACCACAATCACATCATAGGTATCGATATAGTACAAAATAATCCTTCTTTCTGACTTCAGGGTAGATTTATTCAGTATACTTTATTATAGCATACATCCGGCCATTTTTTGATAGAGACAATTGTGATGAATCGTCCTTCATGAGGGTGGTCGGCATCAGAAAGAGAAGCAGACCATGTTAGACCGGGGAATGGGTTATGGCTAATGGGTAAATAAGCAGTGATGTAAATTGTCAACGACGCTTTCCCATTCGCATGCCCGGCTTTGGTATTACTTCATAATGGAAAATATGATTTTCAACCTCGCCTGTGTACGCTCCCATAAAAAATCGGCGGCACATCAGCGCCGCCACCTTCCCGCACCCCGCATCCCGCACCCCGAAATCTCGTTAAAGTCTCCTCCGGGGCGTGCCGTGGTGAGGCTAAGGCCCGAAAGCCGTAACTGTCTCAGGTCATAGTATTTGCCAGATGACTCATATATTGCCCCATAAAAAAATATTGGCTGCATCAGCAGCCAATCCTTCCCGCACCCCGCATCCCGCGCCCCGAAATCTCGTTAAAGTCTCCTCTGGGGCGTGCCGGGGTGAGGCTAATTACCGAATACCGTTTGTGACTCAACCCATACAGCACAAGCCTGACAGAAATAAAATTATTTCCCCACACAGAATCTCTCAAAGATCCGGTTGATAAGTTCGTTATCCACCGTATCACCCGTGATTTCTCCCATATCGTTCCAGGCTTCGGTAAGGTCCACGGTAATGCAGTCGGCAGGCATGCCGGATTCCAGGGATTCCGATGCCCGGCGGACAGCTTCCAGGGCTTTTTTCACCTGGTTCACATGGCGCAGGTTCGTGAGGAAAAGCTCCCTCCCCGCGTCCCGGTCCTGATGTTCCGTCAGTTTCCGGAGCGATTCTTCCAGTTCTTCCACACCGCTTCCGTAGCGGGCGGAAATGGAGACCACCGGAATATTTCCTGCAATTTTCTGAATATCTTCCTCTTCAATCTGCGGCGGGAGGTCATATTTATTGAGAATGACCATAGCCTTGCGGCCTTTAAGCTCTTCCAGAATCTGCCGGTCTTCCAGGGAAAGGGGCCTGGAACCGTCGATGACGGCCAGAATGAAATCGGCCTGTTCCATGGATTTCCAGGCTCTTTCGATGCCGATTTTTTCCACCTTGTTATCCGTTTCCCGAAGGCCTGCCGTATCCATAAGCACCAGGGGGACACCGCCGATTTTGATGGATTCTTCGATGGTGTCTCTGGTAGTCCCCGGAATATCGGTGACAATGGCCCGGTCTTCCTGGAGGAGGGCATTCAGGAGGCTTGATTTCCCTGCGTTCGGCCGGCCCACAATGGCCGTGCGAAGGCCTTCCTTGATGATTCGTCCTTCTTCGGAGCGCTGAAGGAGATTGTAGAGCGATTCTTCGATGGTGGAAATACCTTCCCGGATTTCCTCATTGGTAAGATCTTCCAGATCTTCTTCGGGATAGTCAATGGTCACTTCCAGCTTTGTGATGAGATCGGAAAGCTTTGCCCGGCAGTCTTTCACGAACCGGGACAAAGCTCCCTGGAGATGACTTTCCGCCTGGGTGAGGGCAGCGGATCCCCTGGCTTCGATAATATCCATAACTGCTTCAGCCTGGGTCAGATCGAGGCGGCCATTCAGGAAAGCCCGCTTCGTGAATTCCCCGCGGCTCGCCAGAACTGCCCCGCTTTCAAGGGCCAGTTCCAGAGTTTCCCGGAGAGCTTCCGTGGACCCGTGAATCTGGATTTCCACCACATCTTCTCCCGTGTAGGAATGGGGCGCCTTCATATAAACTGCCAGGCCCTCATCGATCCGTTTCCCCTCTTTTTCCACATGGCCGAAATACATGCGGTAAGGCTCGGCGTCTTTGAAAGTTTTTAATTTCTTCGTATGAAATATGCGGTCCGCCACGACAGAAGCTTCTTCTCCGCTGATCCGGATGATGCCTATGCCTCCCTCTCCGGGGCTGGTAGCAATAGCCGCAATGGTTGTTTCTTCGTACATAAGGACTCCTTATATGAATAAATTGAATTTCCTTTATATATAGGTATTGTAGCAGAAATTGGATTTTTAAGCTACAAAGGCAGTAAGGCAAAATCCCCTGCCGGGCAGACCGGGAAGAGAAAGTTGTCAGCTGTCAGTTTTTAGTTCCCGGTTCTTAGTTATCAGTTCGCAGTGAAGGATGAAATTGGTATCAGGCTCAGAATATCAAATGGCCGCCCTATAAATTCGGCTGCCACCGCCCCGGATTCCGGATTTCCATTCCCGGTATACCGTAACGGTTCACGGAGTCATGCCCCTTTCGCCCGGGTCAGGAATGAAAAGCCGAAATGGAATCAAAATAAAAAAAGGCGGCACTTTACGAATTGTGTGCCGCCACCTTCCCGAGTCCCGATTGATGCAAAGTCCCGAAGACCGCTGATTTTTCAATGTCCCTAAGAACCCGGTTTCTGAGAACTGCGAACTAATAACTAAAACAAAAAGCCGCCCACTACGAATAGTGGACGGCTTTGGGGTACAAAAATAAACCCCCTTTTGAGAATACATCTCGTTGTCCGGATTTCCGATCTTACCTGTCAATCGGCTGCAGAAATTCCTACGTCTGGATGTGTCATCTCGTGACAAGGTACGTAGCGGGGGGCGCGGGTCCGAAGATTTTCTTTCTCGTTTGCGGGAGTTTATTCTTTTTTGTAAAAATAATTGGTAATTTGATTTTTTCCTCGAGGATTGAAAGCTTAAAGGGCACGTGGGCTTTGTTCCGGATCTGCCTTAAATTTTTGAGCGCTCATCTGATGGAATGGATCG
>NZ_JAZASU010000114.1:0-4931 GCF_036343215.1 Dialister sp. | reverse complement strand
TTCGCCGCAAAATTTTTTGCGTTTGTCAAGTACTTTTTTCAGATTTTGTCGGATTTTTTTAAATTTTTTGCACAAAAAAAGCACGCATCTTTCGACGCGTACTTGAACTATTTCATGATTTTCTTAAGTTAATGATATTGTTTTTAACAGTAAATTTTCTATATCAAAAAAAATAAAAAAAGGCCCAGAGGGCCATTTTTTTGATTTATTTTTAAAGCATCAGGAGGAGCGTGGCAATCAGTCCGCCGGTCAGGAGGGCTGCTCCATGGAGAGCCAGGGTATTTCCTGAAACTTCCGGCATGGCCGGAGTCATGTGCTTTGCATTCTTATAAATCGTCTGCGGAGTGAAATGGGAAAGTTTTGCGGTGAGGGAGGAAAGGAATGCTCTTGTTTCTTCAATGAAATAAGAAATCACAGGAGATGCTTCCTTCATGCCCACCAGAGAGCAGATATGGGAAAGCGCTTTGTGAACGAAAACTTCGCGGCCTTCTTTGGAAGAAAGGGCAAAGCCTTCGGAAAGGCTTTCAAATTCATGGAACCGTTTTTCAATGTAATCGGCAGTGAGGCGGGATACGTCCTTCCCGAAAAGGAGGAAAGAACCATTCATTTCCCGCTTCATGGCAATGGCTTTCAGCTGCATGGGGAGATCTTCCAGACCCCTTCTGAGCCCGTCGGCCAGGGCAGAAAGATTTCCGCAGCCTGCCTTGAAATGGCGGATCACCTTTTCCGATACATAGAGGCGGAGGAGGATATATTCCCAGAAAAAATCCTCTTCGCTGGCAGCGGTAATGCCGTACATGGAAAAATGATGGCTCATGGACGCGCGGAGATCCATACCTTTAAAAGGGGCAAGGAAAGAAGAAAGAGAATTCTCAATCAGGCAGGTCCCTTCGTACCGCAGGTATTCTTCGTTGTTCAAAGTCATCACCCTTTTCCGTGGAATAACAATCATTCCTGACAGTTTCATTATACATAATGAACAGGAATGACCACTAATAAAAGTTGTTTATGATAACTTATAGGCTATCTTTTGCATCTTACCCGTCTTTTTCCGCACCTTACCGGAGGTAAAATGCAGGTTGGTTCAGGAAATAAAAGGAAACTGAAGGATGAGATTCCCGATTCAAAAGTTTTTGTTCTTCAGTGATCTTTTCAATTCTCACCGCTTTTCCCGCGAGTCTCCATATTTCCACTGGAAAAATTTTTAGAATGAGTATAATATAAATATATTATTTTATTGGAGGGTCTTATGAACAATCGTGACAGTTTCAAATCCCGTCTGGGATTTCTGCTGGTGAGTGCGGGCTGCGCCATCGGCATAGGGAATGTGTGGAAATTCCCGTATATTACCGGCGAATATGGCGGGGCGGTTTTCGTCCTGTTTTATCTGGCTTTTCTCCTTCTGATGGGGATTCCGGTCATGACCATGGAACTGGCCGTAGGCCGGGCTTCCAGAAAATCGGCGGTCCTCGGCTATAAAGCCCTGGAACCGGCAGGTTCGAAATGGCATATTCATGGCTGGTTCTGTATTCTGGGCTGCTACCTGCTCATGATGTATTACACCACCGTTTCCGGCTGGATGTTGGCTTATTTCTGGAAATTCCTGAACGGCACCTTTGCGGGGATTACCCAGGATGCCATTCCGAAGGTTTTTGGCGCCATGCTGGGAAATCCTCTGGAAATGGGGATTTTCATGGCCCTCACTGTTTTTGGCGGCTTTGCGGTCTGCGGACTGGGCCTTCATAACGGGGTAGAACGGATTACGAAATGGATGATGTCCTGCCTTCTGATTCTCATCGTGGTTCTGGCCATACACAGTGTCTGCCTGGAGGGCGGCGGACCGGGACTTGAATTTTACCTGCTCCCGGACTGGAACCGTGCGGTATCTGCCGGCCTTGGAAATGTAGCTTCCGCTGCCATGAATCAGGCTTTCTTCACCCTGTCTCTAGGGATTGCAGCACTGGAAATATTTGGTTCCTACATGGTCGATGATTTCACTCTGACCGGAGAAGCGGTACGAATTACAGCCCTTGATACCTTCGTGGCTCTTCTTTCAGGACTCATCATTTTCCCGGCCTGCTTTGCCTACAATGTGCATCCTGACCAGGGACCTTCCCTCATTTTCATTACCCTTCCGAAAATTTTCGTGGATATGACCGGTGGACGGATCTGGGGCACCCTTTTCTTCATATTCATGACTTTTGCTTCTTTCTCCACGGTGACTGCGGTTTTTGAAAATCTCATTGCCTGCGCCATGGATAATCTGGGCTGGTCCCGTAAGAAATCTGTCATTGTCAATCTTCTCATCGTCTTCTTCTTCTCCATTCCCTGCGTACTGGGCTACAATGTACTTTCCGGCATGCATTTCATCGGGGCAAGAGACGTCCTGGACAGCGAAGATTTCCTCGTTTCCAATATCCTTCTCCCTGGGGGAGCCCTCATTTATCTCCTCTTCTGCGTGACGAAGTACGGCTGGGGTTTTGACAGATATGTGGCTGAAGTCAATAAGGGAGCAGGCCTTAAAATGCCCCTCTGGATCAAACCCTATTTCCAGTTCATTCTGCCTTTGCTCATTCTTGTCATCCTCATCAGGGGATTAATTTGAGGCATTTGTCAGATGCTATAATCTGAGTCAGTTATGGTTTTCGGGTCTTAGCAAACCACGACATGCCCCGGAAGAGTCTGTATCGAGATTTCGGGGTGCGGGATTCGGGAAGGTGTGCCGCTGATGCGGCACCTTTTTTTATGGGGATTTTGCACAGACGGGGAAATCCTGTGAGGGAAAATCGCAAGACCCGAACGAGGCAGGGAAGATTGCCTCCGGCAGGAAAAATCCCAAAGCGGCAGGCCAGTCCCGGAAGTTATGACCGGCCGGCCTATTTACAATCCTTGCCTCAAAATGCCATAATAAGGAAAAAGGAGGCGCCCCATGAGTGATGACATTCCGAAGAAATCTCTCCTTATTCAGGTGGATGAGGCAGAGGATGGTTACCGGATCCGGGCCAATGAAAATCCGGCTGCCTTAAAACCGGTGCTGACGGCCATCGTGTGCCGCATGTACGGCATTCCGGAAAATCATTTCGAAGACACGGCGGCCTTCCTGAAAATTCTTGGAGAGTCCTATAGGGAAGAGGAACTGACGGGAAATCCCCGCCAGGTTCATTGACCCTGAAAGGAGAATATGAGCGATAAAAGAAATGCCCCGGTCACCGTCACGGCCCACCGGGATGGGCATATTTCCATAGCCCTTGATAAAGAACGATGTTCCTATGTGGTGGCGTCCCTGTCCCAGGCCCTCTGCGGGTCTTTTGACGTGGCGGGGGAACACGAAAATGACGTATTCCGGGTCATCAGCGGTCTGGCTGTACGAAATATCACAGGTCGTTTCCCCGTGGAACCTTCCCGGGAAAGGACCATTCATTAAGGGGGCCACATGGAACAATGGACCATTAAGAAAAAAGAAGCCGGCCGGCGGCTGGACGCTTTCCTCATGGAAACGAAAAACTGGCCCCGCTCTTTTTTCATGAAAGCGCTGCGCACGAAAAAAATCAAAGTGAACGGCAAAAAAGAGGAAGCCTCCTACCGCCTTTTGGAAGGAGACCTTTTGGTTTCCTATGTGCTGGAAGGCGAAAAGAAAGCATCCCCCGTGGAAATCCTCTATGAAGATGGAAATATACTCATCGTCAATAAGCCCGCCGGCCTTCTATCCCTGGACGTGACAGGAAAAGAAAAAGACACCATGCTCTCCCGGGTCAGCGCCCTTCTGAAGTCCCGGGGCGAAAAAGAAGCCTACCCGGTCCACCGCATCGATTTCAATACCAGCGGAATCCTCATCCTGGCAAAAAATGAAGAAATCGGAAAACTGCTGGATGCAGCCATCAAAGAAAGAAAAATCCGGAAATCCTACCTCTGCGTGGTGGGAGGGACACTGAAACCGCCGGAAGGGACCCTCAAAAACCAGCTTTTCAAAGATGCCAGGAAAAATCAGGTCTATGTCACCGAAGAAGCGGTGAAAGGCTCTAAAACAGCCATCACCGAATACCGGACCCGGGCCGTGAAAAACGGCCTTTCCCTGATCGAATGCCGGCTCATCACGGGACGGACCCATCAGATCCGGGCCCAGATGGCCCATGCCGGCCATCCCCTCCTGGGAGATGATAAATATGGAGAAAAAACCTGGAACCGGAAACACGGCGAACGGCGCCAGCTTCTATGCTCTTACAAGATCACCTTCGGAAATATGGAAGGCCCCCTTTCCTATCTCTCCGGAAAAACGATCGAAATAAAAAATGTGGGGTTCGTGAAGAAATATTTCGGGGGAAAATAGGTAAATTACTTCGATTTGAGAAGGATAACTAAAGGAATAGAAACCTTTGAATCGGGATTCCCGGGGATCTCGGGATTCATTCCGGGAAACCCGGGAAGGTGCGGCGCAAATTCATGAGCGCCGCATTTTTGTATGGGAAATTCTTTTGGGGAAAAACTGTGGTGCCGTTTCGGGCGCGAAACTGTGCATAGGGGAATGGTTCATGACACGAACCATAGCCCGCACTTTCCCACCCCATGTCCCCTTGAGGGGGTTCATGATTTCCTTTCAGCTCATTCTCGATGCTTACGATCGTACGACCCTTTCCCCTCCGCTACGCTCTGGGGGGGCTGTACAATAATTACACAATATGTGGAAATACCGGAAGTGATAAAGTTATCAGTTATCAGTTCATAGTAATCAGTGCAGGAGGCCCGCATCAAACTGGATGGCGGGCCATTTTTATACACAATGCTCCTGGAGAATGTTTAAATCCTTATATAACAGGGCCGCCTCCCCTATAAACAGGCGGCCACCATAACTGCGAACTGATAACTAATAACTGATAACTATTTCCCCTAAAGTTTTTAAATAATGATTTTTATTTTTGTACACCCCCTTGGCG
>NZ_JAZASU010000113.1:0-4996 GCF_036343215.1 Dialister sp. | reverse complement strand
GAGAATGTTTAAATCCTTATATAAAAGGGCCGCCTCCCCTATAAAAAGGCGGCCACCATAACTGCGAACTGATAACTAATAACTGATAACTATTTCCCCTAAAGTTTTTAAATAATGATTTTTATTTTTGTACACCCCCTTGGCGCGCCAAAGGAGGGGGAAGGGGTGTACTAACGGGATAGGGCAGTATGCCGGACAATCACTCGAAATTGAAACTAAAGCATATCCTGCCAGTTGAGGGCCGAAGGCAAAATTAAAAATTTGCGCCCGCAAGGGCGCCACCGCCCCTGATCCCTGGTCCCCAATCCCTGATCCCCAGGTCCTCCTGCACCAGCCATTATTTCCGAAATAAACTATTTCTACCATGCCCGACTGCTTATCCGACGTACTTTTATTATAAACCGGAACAGTGTATAATAATCTACGGCTCTATGTCCCTTATGAAAAAGGGACATCCTTTTGCGCAAAAATGGGAAGCACAATAAAAAGAGCGCGGAAGCAGGCGTGGGTGTCTCCTGCTTCTTTTCATTTATTTGGAGGATTGAAGCATGGAAGAAAGAGAAAGTTTCCGGTCCCGCCTGGGATTTATTCTGGTCAGCGCAGGCTGTGCCATCGGCATTGGGAATGTGTGGAAATTCCCCTATATCACCGGTGAGTATGGCGGCGCGGTTTTTGTTTTATTTTACCTGGCCTTCCTGCTCCTCATGGGAATTCCTGTAGTCACTATGGAACTGGCCGTAGGCCGGGCTTCCCACAAGTCCGTGCTCCGCGGTTTTGAAGCCCTGGAGCCGAAGGGGTCCAAATGGCATCTCCACGGCTGGGTATGTCTCATCGGCAGTTTCATCCTCATGGTTTACTACACCACCATTTCAGGGTGGATGGTGGACTATTTCTTGCGTTTCATCAATGGCTCCTTCAATGGCCTTTCGCCGGATTCGGTTTCGAAGGTTTTTGGAAATATGGTTTCCGATCCTGTGGAACTCACCATTTTTATGGGAATCAATGTACTCGTAGGCTTTGGCGTCTGTGCCGGAGGTGTGGCAAAAAGTCTGGAAAAAGTGACGAAAGTCATGATGCTGGGCCTTCTTTTACTGATTGTGGTTTTAGCCGTAAACAGCATGACCCTTCCCGGCGGGGAAAAAGGCCTCGAATTTTATCTTCTTCCTGACTGGAACAGAGCTGTAGAAGCAGGTCTTGGAAATGTGGCCGCAGCAGCCATGAATCAGGCTTTCTTCACTCTTTCCGTAGGTCAGGGGTCTATGGAAATATTTGCGTCCTACATGGGGAAAGATCATACCCTCGGCGGGGAAGCGGTCCGCATTACGGCGCTGGATACCTTTGTAGCCCTTCTGGCAGGAATGATTATATTTCCCGCCTGCTTTGCCTATGGCGTGGAACCTTCTGAAGGTCCGTCCCTTATTTTCGTGACCCTTCCGAATATTTTCATCAATATGCCCATGGGCCAGCTCTGGGGCGCTCTTTTCTTCGTATTCATGACTTTTGCTTCTTTCTCCACAGTTACGGCGGTTTTTGAAGCGCTCATCGGAAACTGCATGGACGATTTCAACTGGTCCCGTAAAAAGACAGTTCTCATTCTTCTGCCCCTCGTTTTCTTCGGTTCCATTCCCTGTGTGCTGGGCTTCAATCTCTGGGGAGACCTCCAGATCCTGGGAGCCAGAGGCGTCCTGGACAGTGAAGACTTCATCGTTTCCAATCTCGTCCTTCCCATCGGTTCCCTCATTTTCTGCCTCTTCTGCACCACAAAATACGGCTGGGGCTTTGAGAAATATCTGGAAGAAACCAATACGGGAAAGGGCATGAAGATTCCGAAGTATCTCGCTCCCTATTTCAAATATGTACTGCCCGTTTTAATTGCAGTCATTATTATCAGGGGGCTGATGTGAGTCGTTTGGGTCATTGGTTAGAACCCATGACCTGAGACAGTTGCGGTTTTCGTGAGTTAGCCTCACCGCATCACGCCCCGGTATAGTCTATCTCGAAATTTCGTGATTCGTGGTTCGTGAAGGTGGCGGTCTGATGACCGCCATTTTTGATTGGGGTTTAGCACAGGAGGAGGGGGAAGAAAAGACGGATTGCGGATTTGGGATTTCGGATTGCGGGAAGGTGGCGCTGCCATGGCAGCGCGATTTTTTATGGGGACTTTGCACAGGCAGAGGGACTTCCAGTGAGATAAAATCTCGTAAGACCCGATCGGTAGGCAAAGAATTGCCTCTGACCTCACAAGTCTGAAGCGGCAGGCTAACCTCGCAAGACCCGATTGGTCTGCATGGAATTGCCTCTGCCCATTCAAGTCCAAGGTGGCAGGCTAACCTCGCAAGACCCGACCGGTAAGCACAGATTTGCCTCTGACCTCACAAGCCCAAGGCGGCAGGCGAATCTCGCAAGACCCGAAAGGCAGGCACAGAATTGCCTCTGACCTCACAAGTCCAAAGCGGAAGGCGAACCTCGCAAGACCCGATTGGTCTGCATGGAATTGCCTCTGACCATTCAAGTTCAAGACGGAAGGCTATCCCCGCAGCACGAAAGCGGTCCAAGTCGAAAAGCCACAAAGGCTTCAAGTGGTAATCCACAGGCAAAATCCCCCATTCCGAAAAAGTTTCAAGCCGGAAAGCCTCAAAAGGCACAAATAAATATCGCCAGGCTATTTCCCAAATACTGCTATTCGAAATTTCGGAGCGTCTCCCTGTAAGCTATATAATATACTCATAGTAAGATGAGCTTATCTTCTCAAAAAACTTAAAAAGTGTTATAGTATTCTTTGTGAGGTCTGGGCTCACGAAGATAATTTCAATAAATAAAGGTGGGCTGAAGACCTGAATTTTTTTCAGGAGGCGTTAAAATGGCAGATTACAATCCTTACAAAAACATGCTTGACGTGCTGGACAGGGCGGCAGGTGTACTGGGGTATAAGGAGGAAGACTATGAATTCGTCCGTTATCCGGAAAGGGAACTCACCGTGAGCATTCCGGTCCGCATGGATGACGGTAAAGTGAAAGTTTTCTCCGGTTACCGCGTACAGCATTCCACTGCCCGGGGCGCGGCCAAAGGGGGCATTCGTTTCCATCCCCAGTCCGATGAAAATGAAGTCAAAGCACTGGCTGCATGGATGACGATTAAAAATGCCATTGGAAATATTCCTTATGGTGGTGCCAAAGGCGGCATTCGTGTCGATCCCCACAAACTGTCCCAGCGGGAATTGGAAAGACTGACCCGCGGCTATGTGAGAAAGATTTATCCGATTATCGGACCGGATAAAGATGTACCGGCTCCGGATGTGAATACGAATGGCCAGATCATGGCCTGGATTGCCGATGAATTTGCAGCTCTCTCCGGCAGCTGGCAGCCCGGCGTGGTCACCGGCAAACCCCTCTGCACCGGAGGATCTCTGGGCAGAAATGAAGCCACCGGCCGGGGACTCATGTTCACCCTGGAAACCTGGTGCGAAAAGAACCATAAAGAAATGAAAGATCTCACCATGATCGTTCAGGGCTTCGGCAACGTTGGTTCCGTCGGTTCCCTCCTCATGCATCAGAAAGGCGTAAAAATCACCACCATCGGCGATATCAATGGCACCTGGCATAAGGAAGAAGGCCTTGATATCGAAGCCATGTACGAATATGCAAACAGCCATGGCCGTTCCCTCAAAGGTTACACCGAAGAAGGAGCGGAAATGATTCCGGACTCTGAACTTTTTGCCCAGAAAGCCGATGTCATTTTCGTGGCAGCCATGGAAAACCAGCTCAATGAAAAGACCATGAAAAAAGTGCAGGCTCCTCTTATTCTCGAAGGTGCCAACGGTCCGACCACGGAAGAAGCGGATGCCTATTTCGAAGAAAAAGGCATCGAAGTTCTGCCGGATTTCATGAGCAACGTAGGCGGTGTCGTCGGTTCCTATTTCGAATGGGTACAGAACCGCACCGGTTACTACTGGACCGAAGAAGAATACAATGAACGGCTGCAGAAGAAAATGCGCCAGGCCTATGAAGACGTCTATGCACTGAAAGAAAAATACCACGTCACCTATCGCCTGGCAGCCTACATGCTGGCCCTCCAGAGAGTCGTGGAAGCCCAGAACGCAAGAGGATTCCTGGGGTGATTGGAGTCAACGGTCACGAGTTTGAGTAGATTCACTCATCGATAAATCGTGATCCGTGGCCCGTAAAGGTGGGTCGCGACAGAAAAAGCGGCCCATTTCTAACTTCTTAAATTCCACAAATTATAAAAACCGGAAATACGGTCAATCCAGTACTTCCGGTTTTTTGATGCATAAAAGGGTGTTTTTAAATGCTGGAGAAATAAAATCTAAAAAGGGTGCCTATATGATTTTATGGCGCCCACCATCCCGACAGTCCCGATACCCCCGATTGTCCCGACACAAAAGTCATAAAAAAGAAAGTCTGCCCTTCATAAAGACAGCTTCCCGGGCAAAAACAAATTAAAAAGACCTCCCGTTTGCGGGAGCGGGAGGCCTTTTGGAACCCCGGGAGAGGGTTCCCATGAATGTCAGGGGAAGGAGGGGATTCAGAAGCCTTTCTGCAATCGTTGGAGATCTCAAGTATTGCGGTCAATTCATCTGATTATGAAAAACAAAACATGAGTATTTGCAGATATGGGGTTTTATATGCAGATTGCGGAAAGGATTCCCCTGACAAGGTGGTGGAGATATCCCCTTTATCTCCACCATCAGTATAACAGAAAATCATTTTGAATCAAATATTAAATAGGAATGTTTCTATCTGTCATATGTGCATTTGGGTCATGAATGAGTGGCGAATGGAGGGGAAGAAAATAACGGATTGCGGAATGGGGATTTCGGATTGCGGGAAGGATATGGGGGTGTACAAAAATAGAAATCATTACTTTAAGAACTTCAGGGGGAATAGTTATCAGTTATTAGTTATCAGTTCGCAGTTGCGGTGGCCGCCTTTACATTGGAGAGGCGGCCTTTTTATATAAAAATTTAACCATTTCTGAT
>NZ_JAZASU010000112.1:0-5010 GCF_036343215.1 Dialister sp. | reverse complement strand
TTCCTTTAGTGCGCCCAAAAACAGAGAATTCACCCATTAAGGATAGGTCGGATAGATTAGAAGGTTAATTTTTATCTAATAAACCTAAAAATCTACAATATTAGATTTTTGATGTCCTTATTTTGTTGCCATTACGAACTTCGGGGGGCCTGTGAGGGGAGCCTTTCCGCTTTCCGATAGAGACATTTGTCTTGGGATTGGTACGTTAGTCGGAGGTCATTTCGACTTGAGCGGGATTTTCAACCCCGCCTGTGCAAATTCCCCATAAAAAATGTGCGGCCATCGGGCCGCCACTTTCCCGCGCCCCGCATCCCGCACCCCGAGATCTCGAAAAAGAATCTATCGGGGCATGTCCTTGTGAGGCTAATCCCGAATACCGAAGCTGTCTCAGTCCACTTTATCTGATAAATGACACCAATAAAAGCCTGTGCAAATCTCCATAAAAAATGTGCGGCCATCAGGCCGCCACCTTCCGGAGAATCCTGAATATTCCCGAGATTCCCGGCAGTCCCGATTCAAAGGTTTTCGAAGACGAAAGTTTCCATATAAAAAATGGGCGCCTCTATGATTTCAAGGCGCCCACCTTCACGGATCACGGACCACGGTTGACGGATCACGATATGCAGTTTGTGAGATAAAAGGTTTTCCCAATTAATGACGATCCACTTTTTCCGCTTCTTCTTCCATCTGTTCGCTCCAGATGCCTGTGGGGATGAGTTCTCCATCTTTACTGTTGTAGCGGACGGAGGCGGGCATATTGAAGCCGCTTGAAATAGGACTTGTAAAACCGCGGCCGATCACGTCGGTGGTATTCATAATGAAAAGGAAGGCATGAGGGTCTATTTCTTCAATCAGGTGACGGACTCTGGTGACCTGGGTGAGATCGACGATGGCAAAAACGATTTTCTTTTCGGCTCCGGAGAAGGCGCCCTGTCCGTAAAGGAGGGTGGCTCCGTGACCGATATTTCTAAGGAGGGTATCGGCGATTTCCAGCGGTTTATCGGAGACGATGAAGGCTGCTTTTCTCTGGGCAAAACCGATGACGATGCGGTTTGCCAGATTGGCATTGATATACATGGCAATTAATGTGCAGATGGCCCGTTCCAGGGCAAAGAAGAAGGCTCCGGCGCCTACGATAATGACGTTAATTCCGAAAACCACGTAGCCTATTTCCAGATTGTAAAATTTCTTGAGGACTGCGCCGACTACGTCAAGGCCTCCGGTATTGGAATTGTAGCGGTAAAGAAGTCCCATGGAAAGGCCCAGGACCACGCCTCCGGAAATGGCGGAAACCAATGGGTCTTTGACGACCTGATAATCGGCCATAAAACTGGTGAGGTCGATGAAAACGGAGCAGAGAACGGTTCCCAGAATGGTGATGAGGGTGTAAAGTCTTCCCATAAATTTCAGGGAAAGAATCAGTATGGGGATATTGAAAATCAGGTTGGCGATCCCGATGGGAAATCCGGTGATATAGTAGAGAATCATGGCAATCCCGGTAAGGCCTCCCGAGAGGAACTGATGGGGGACCAGAAAGGCATTGACGCCTACGGAATAACCGAAAGTGCCTATAATGGTAATGACCACGATAAAAGTGAGCCGCTGCCAGTAGGTGACAGAATGCGCGTCGGCTCCCAGCATGTTTTTCATAGGAAATAGTCCTTTCTTAGAACGCTTTCGTAAGTAGTGAAATCGTATATATCATACACGGAATTTTTGATTTTACAATAGAGATTGCGTCATGATAAAGTAAATGCTTTAGCCGTTAGTAGTCAGCCGTTAGCAGTTAGTCGGAAAGATTATACGAATTGCTAACGGCTAACTGCTAACAAACGGCTGACGGCTCTCCGCTCTCTTGACAGTTCCCATTTCTGAAATTATAATATCTTCAAATGCAAGGAGCGGGATTAAGCTCACCTGGAAATCACAGAGAGCCGGGAGGATGGGAACCGGTATGGAAGGGCAGCGTGTCACCCGTGAGCACCGATGCTGAAAAAAGTAGGCAAGGCGGGAGTCCCCGTTATGGATATGAGTATAATGCAGGGTGGTACCGCGCGCTGAGCGCCCTTGTCCGATGGGACAGGGCTTTTTTATTACCCTTCCTGTACTCCGAGTGAAAAGTGAGAGTGGTACCGCGCCCGTGCGCCTCTTTCTGCAATGCAGAAGGGGGCTTTTGTGTTTTGAGTCCGAAGGCTGAGTAACTATCATTTTCTAAAAACTTTGAGGATGAAGTTATCAGTTCGCAGTTCTCAGTGATCAGTGAAGGTGGGCCCGCATGAAATTGGATAGCAGGCCATTTTATAAAAATAGTCCATATTATGAATGAATATTTCATCATAAGCCGCCTTTTTATTATCAGGCGGCCACCACAACTGATAACTGGTAACTGATAACTGATAACTTTATAAAGCCAGTCATTTCATTAAATTTTTAAATATAGTACAACTATCATCATTCCAAGGAGGACATTATGAAGACAGCAACCGAAAAAAGAATCCAGTTCCGTGAAGATCTGAAATCCGGGAAAATCCTGCTTACCCCGGGCGTTGGAGATGCGCTGACTGCCAAAGTCGCTGAAAAATCGGGTATTTCCTGTGTCATTATGGGCGGCTATTCCGTATCGGCTTCCCGTCTCGGCCAGCCGGACGTAGGCCTTCTTTCCTGCACGGAAATGGCTGAGCAGCTGACGGGCATCTGCAATGCTGTAGATATCCCGGTCATGGCAGATGGGGATACAGGGTATGGCAACGCATTGAACATGATCCGCACAGAGAGAATGTTCGAAAATGCCGGCGCCGTATGTACCTTTTTTGAAGACCAGGCATGGCCGAAACGCTGCGGCCACATGGAAGGCAAAGTGGTCATTTCTGCAGAGGAACATGCCCAGAAAATCCGCGCTGCCGTGGATGCCCGCCTGGATAAGGAAATGATGATCATGAGCCGCACCGATGCCCGGGCTGTTTATGGAATTGATGAAGCTATCGAACGTTCCAAACGCTATGCCGATGCAGGGGCAGAAATGTGCTTTGCCGACGGTCTCTGCAGCCGGGAAGAAGTGGAAAAATTTGCCCTCGGCATGGAAGGCACCGGCGCTTACATCGTTGCCAATATGATCGAAGGCGGCAAGACACCTATCATTCCGGCAGAAGAACTTCAGCAGATGGGTTATTCCGTGGTATTCTACGCATGCTCTGCCGTTTATACCATTACCAAAGCATTAAGCGGACTCTTTACCGCCCTCGCTAAGGACGGAACCACCAATGCCGTGGCAGATAAGCTGATTCCTTTCGGCGAATTCAATCATATCATCGGACTTGATACCTATAAAGAACTGGAAAGGAAATATAAGGTCGACCGGGACGACTGAGCGGGGTTATGGATTGAGACATTTGTCATAATCGTGGTCCGTGGTCCGTGATCCGTGAATCGTGAAGGTGGGCGCCCTGAAATGATGGGGCGCTCATTTTTTATGGAAATTTCCGGTTTTCATCTTCGATGGCTTTTGAATTGGGGATATCGGGAACGAGGGTGTACAAAAATAGAAATCATTATTTTAAAAGCATCAGGAGAAATAGTTATCAGTTCTTAGTGAAGGTGGCGCCTTGAAATTGTAAAGGCACCATTTTTTATGGGGAATTTCACTAAAAGTTATGGAAAAGAACAGAAAATTCTGATAACTGATTCACTGCAAAATAAAAAAGCTGAAGCCATGCTTCAGCTTTTTTGTCATAGGGATTATTCGGATTTTTCTTCTTTTTCTTCAGCCGGCGTTTCTTCCGGGATTTCTTCGGAAGCCGGTTCTTCGGTGGTTTCCTCAGAAGTTTCTTCAGCCGGGGTTTCTCCGGATTCTTCAGGGGAAGCGGTTTCTTCAGCGGAAGATTCTTCTACGGGCGTTTCTTCGGTGGGAGCGGATTCTTCAGTTGGCGATTCTTCCACGGAAGCTGTTTCTTCTGTCATTTCTTCAGAAGGGGTTTCTTTGATGGGCGCCGGGGTTGGTTCTTCACCGGAAACTTCGGCCAGGGTCGGAGCTTTCAAATTGTCCAGGGCATCTATGGCAGCCAGGGCAAGGGTGAGGTCTTTCCGGATTTTGCCGATATAAGTTTTCATATTTCCTTCGGTGCGGAGCATATTTTCCACCAGTTTCCTGCGGGATTCTTCGGCTTCCTGAATCTGGCGTTTGCTCTGGGCGCGGGCATTGGAGACGAGGATATCGGCGTCTCTCTTGGCATTTTTCTTCACGCTTTCAGCGGTATCCTTTGCCAGCTGAAGGGTATTCGTCATGGTTTCGGAAATGCGTTCATAATTGGCCAGTTTCGTCTTCATCTGGTCCATCTGTTCCGCCATTTCCCGGTGTTCTCTGTAAATCTGTTCATAATCGGCCACAATCTGCTGGAGGAAGTCATTCACTTCTTCTTCACTGTAACCGCGGAGACCTTTGGAAAAAGTCTTGTTATGGATGTCCATTGGTGTAATCATGGGTTTTCCTCCTTGGGATAATTCTTCTTTCATTTTACTTGTTTCCTGCGAAATAGGCAAGACATCTGATTTGCCTGCCCCTGTTTCATCAAGGCGGCAAAGGCCATAGGACTTATACAGAGAAATCAGGGTTTAGGGTTCAGGGAAGGTGCGGACATCAGAATTGGAGGGTCCGCAGTTTCAGATTTTACCTTTAGGTCCATTTCCGTCAGATACGTTTCGTCAGTCAGCCTCACAGGTGCCCATATAAAAAAGCGGCACTTTATGAATTGTGTGCCGCCACCGCCCCGAGTCCCGTTTCCCGAGTCCCGGGCGATTCAAAGCTCCGAAGATAACTGAGAAATCAAAGTCCCGAAGAATTCGGTTACTCTGATAACTGCGAGCTGATCACTGATAACTACACGCAAAAAAGCCGCCCACTATGACTGGTGGACGGCTTTTGGGGTACAAAAATAAACCCCCTTTTTGAGATGGATGTTCTCGTTGTCCGGATTTCCGATCTTACCTGTCAATCGGCTGCAGAAATTCCTACGT
>NZ_JAZASU010000111.1:0-5068 GCF_036343215.1 Dialister sp. | reverse complement strand
TCGCCGCAAAATTTTTTGCGTTTGTCAAGTACTTTTTTCAGATTTTGTCGGATTTTTTTAAATTTTTTGCACAAAAAAAGCACGCATCTTTCGACGCGTACTTGAACTATTTCATGATTTTCTTAAGTTAATGATATTGCAGTTATCTGTCAGCCGTTAGCCGTTAGAAAGACGGATTGCGGACCTGGGATTTCGGATTTCGGGAAGGATATGGCCGGCTTTCGCCAGCCAATTTATATAGGGGGTACAAAAATCATTATTTAAAAACTTTAGGGACAATAGTTATAAGTTATCAGTTCGCAGTTGTGGTGGGCCTTTTTATAGGAGAGGCGGCCCTTTTATGTAAAAATTTAAACATTTTCCAGGAGAACTCGTATAAAAATGGCCCGCCATCCAAAGATGTGGGCCTCCTTCACTGATAACTGATAACTGCGAACTGATAACTTAAAAAAGTCATGGTACAATATATCTATCAGGTTCTCGCTAAAAAAAGTACCAACGGAGGCTCCCCATGACGAATGAACAGATTTTTTCCCACGTAGATCACACCCTGCTGAAAGCCACGGCAGGATGGAAAGACATTGAAAAGCTCTGCAAAGAGGCAGAAAAGTACGGCATGGCATCGGTCTGTGTCCCTTCTTCCTTTGTAGCACGGATTCGGGATGAATTTCCGAATCTCACCATCTGCACGGTGGTAGGATTTCCTCTTGGAAACTGCTCCACCGAAGCGAAATGCCAGGAAGCGCTCTCCGCCATTTCTGAAGGCGCCAATGAAATCGATATGGTCATCCATATCGGAGCCCTGAAAGATGGGGATCTGGATTATGTGACCGATGAAATCGCCACTCTGAAAGGCTGCATCGAAGACCATATCCTGAAAGTCATCGTGGAAACCTGTTACCTCACGGAAGAAGAAAAAATCGACGCCTGCCATTGTGTCACCAAAGCAGGAGCGGACTATATCAAAACTTCCACAGGCTTTGGCAGCGCCGGGGCAAACCTTTCCGATGTGGAACTTTTCAAAAAGCATATCGGACCCCATGTCAAAATCAAAGCCGCCGGAGGCATCCATAGCAGAGAAGAAATGGAAGCCTATCTCGAGGCCGGAGTATCCAGAATCGGAGCCAGCGGGGCCATTAAGGCCTTGCTGGGAGAAGAACTGTAAAATGAAAAGGGAGCTTTCGGATGGAAGGCTCTCCTTTTAGTTAGCAGTTCGCAGAATTTCGAAACAAGGGGAGAAACGGGTAATAGATAATGGTTAATAGTTAATGGAATCAGTTGGACAACTGGAAATCCATAAATGTAGGGCAGCTTGAGATTCGGGTTAATGGGACTCATTTCCGGCGCGGATAGGCCAACGGCCCCAAAAGTCCCGCCGCCCGTCTGGCGTAAATGCAACTATTAACTGTTAACTGATAACTATTAACTTCCCCCGACAATGTCTGTCATTTTCTTGTGTTATACTGTGTATAGAATGACAGTTGACCCTTTCTGGCCAAAGGAGGAATTCCATGAAATGGATATTACTCATCGAGGGCATCATCGCTCTCGGGATTGCATTGATTCTGGCAGCGGGAGGCGCTTTTGACGGGACGATTTTCTTCCTGGTCCCGGCCCTTTCCTTTTTTGCCGCTTTTTACTGGCTGCGCCATCCGGGAAGCCGGCTTTTCAAGCGGACGAAGTATGTGGGCACGGAAGAGCAGAAAAAGCTGGCAAAAGCAGCTATGGAGAAGGCTTTGAAGGACTGTGAGTATCTGGATAAGGCGGCAAAGCGCATCGAAGATCCGGAGCTCAAAGCCCAGCTTTCCCGGATGCAGCCCATTGCGCACCGGTATATTTCCTATCTGGAAGACCATCCGGACAGAATCACTTCCGCCTATACCTTCATCCACAATTACCAGGCCCGGGCGGTGAAAATGGTAGAGCAGTTTGAGGAATGGGAAAAGACGAAGCTTTCCACCCCGGAAATCCAGGAGTCCAAGGCCAATATCCGCCGCACCCTTTCCAGTTTCGATGAAGCTTATGAAATAGAATTCACAAAGACCCTGCATGATACCATTCTTTCCATGAATGCGGAAACAAAAGTGATGGACCAGGACCTGGAGTCCAAAGGCATCCACAATACAGGAAATCCGTCCCCCGGTGAAGACGCCGAAATTCCCCACCGCCGGCTGGAGGATATTTATGACCGGAAGGGACAGCCGGTTTTCGGCGATGAAAACGGGCAGGCCCTCATTTACGGCGTTCATTCGGGCATCCCCTTTCCTGAGGAATTCCGGAGTGAAACGATCAGGAGGAAACTTCTCGCTGCCCTTTTTGCCATCGTTCTCGGGTCTTTCGGGGTTCATAATTTCTATCTGAAACGGCCTTTCAAAGGCTTTCTCCATCTCATTTTCTGCTGGACCATGATTTCCGGAATCATCGGAATCATCGAAGGCATCCGTTATCTCTTCATGAGTGTCCCCGATTTTTACCGGGACTATTGTCGTTATCAGTAAGAAAGGAAAAACCATGGCTGAAATCAATCTGGAAGATTTAATGAAAAAAGCGGCAGCTCCTTCCGAAGGGGAATCCGCAGAATCAAAAGAACTGGCCCTCGTGAATAAAGCTCTTTCCACCCTGACGCCGGAAGAGGAAAAGAAGATTGCGGAAATCAGGGAAAATATCGACCTCACGGACAGCCAGCTTTCCCTGCAGTATGGCAATGCGGCCCAGAAAAATATCGCCGATTTCTCCAATTCCATCCTTTCCACGGTCCGCGGACGGGACAATAAGGAACTGGGGGAACTCCTGAACAGCCTGGCAGGCAAAGTGAAAGCCATCGAAGACAAGGATCAGGGCTTCCTGTCCAGCCTGCCCATCCTGGGGTCCCTTCTGGCGAAGAAAAATGAGCTTTCCAATTCCTACAAAACCGTGGAAGCCCAGGTGGATACCATTTCCGCAGGCCTGGAAAACCAGAAAATGGAGCTCATGAAAGACATCGTCATTTTCGATGAACTTTATGACAAGAATCTGGACTATTTTAAAAATCTCCAGCTCTACATCGAAGCAGGTGAAGAAAAACTGGTGGAAATGCGGGAAGAAACCCTTCCCCGCCTCCGGAAACAGGCAGAAGAAGCCAATAATCCCATGGCCGTCCAGGTGGTCAAAGATTTCGGAGAATCGGTAAACCGCTTCGAAAAAAGGGTGCACGACCTGAAAATTTCCAAAGTCATCGCCATCCAGACAGCACCCCAGATCCGGCTCATTCAGAGCAATGACAAAATGCTGGTGGACAGAATCCAGAATGCCATTTACAATACCATTCCCCTCTGGAAAAGCCGGATGGTCCTGGCCCTGGGCCTTGCCCGGCAGCGGGAAGCCCTGGAAATGCAGCGGGCAGTCACCGAAGCCACCAATGACCTCATCCGTAAAAATGCGGAAATGCTGAAACAGAATACCATCGAAACGGTCACAGAAAACGAACGGAGCATGGTGGATATCGAAACGCTGAAAAAAGCCAATGAAGAACTGATCTCCACCGTCCAGGAAGCCATCCGCATCCAGCAGGAAGGGCGCAAAAAACGGCAGGCCGCGGAGCAGGAAATGATCCAGATCGAAAACCGCCTTCAGGATGCTTTATGGCAGGGAACGGGGAAAATTTCTGCTGAAAAACAGTAATACGAAAGAAATACTCTTTTCCGACTGACTTTTGAATCGGGCCTGTCGGGAAGGTGCGGCGCAACAGTAGATAGCGCCGCAAATATATTCAATCAAAACAACAGGTATCGAAGATGATATTTCCAATATAAAAAATGGCGGGCTTCATAACTTTTATGTCCGCCATCGCCCCGAGATTCCCGACAATTCCCGATTCAAAAGTCCTCGAAGATACAAGTTATCCCAAAATCATTGTGAAACTATAAACTTTAATAAAAATCTAATGATACAAATCCCGTTTTTTGCTACTATACCTGTGAAAGCAGCAAGAGCGAGGCCTCGGGCCAAGTTCCATTCCATCTGCTGAGCGCTCAAAAATTTAAGGCAGATCCGGAACAAAACCCACGTGCTCTAAAGGCTTTCAACTCCTCGAGGAAAAAATCAAATTTCCACTTATTTTTACAAACAAAATAAACTCCCGCAAACGAGAAAGAAAATTCTTCGGACCCGCGCCCCCCGCTACGTACCTTGATCACGAGATGACATATCCAGACGCAGGAATTTCTGCAGCCGATTGACAGGTAAGATCGGAAATCCGGACAACGAGATGTATTCTCAAATGGGGGTTTATTTTTGTACCCAAAAAGCCGTCCACCAGTCATAGTGGGCGGCTTTTTTGCGTTTAGTGATCAGTGATCAGTTCGCAGTGATCAGAATGGCTGGATTCTTTGAAACTTTGAATAATCAGCCGTCTTCGAAACTTTGCATCGTTCGGGAATCGGGAAACGGGACTCGGGGCGGTGGCGCGGCAAAATTCATATAGCCGCGCCTTTTTTATATTTTATCTGCACTATCCATTCAAGTCCCAAATGAGGAAAACGCAAAGCATCCTGCAGGGCCCCACCTTTCCTACCTCCTCCCCTGGTCAGGGGAGGAGACGTGAACATTCCGGCTTTTACAGGCTTTTCAACCCCGCGGGTACATTCCCCATAAAAAATTGTCGGCGGAGAGCACCGGCACCTTCCCTGATTCCCAACCTCTGATTCCTTCCTGCTCTACGGGCTTTTCACACTCGTCTATGCACATTTCCCATCATAAATTTACGCTGCCGTAGCAGCGCTGCCTTCCCGAGGTCCCAAATCCGAAGTCCGAGATCCGTTTTTTCATTGCCTGTGCACATTCCCCATAAAAACTCGGGGCTGTACAATAATTACACAATATGTGGAAATACCGGAAGTGATAAAGTTATCAGTTATCAGTTCATAGTAATCAGTGCAGGAGGCCCGCATCAAACTGGATGGCGGGCCATTTTTATACACAATGCTCTTGGAGAATGTTTAAATCCTTATATAAAAGGGCCGCCTCCCCTATAAAAAGGCGGCCACCATAACTGCGAACTGATAACTAATAACTGATAACTATTTCCCCT
>NZ_JAZASU010000110.1:0-5248 GCF_036343215.1 Dialister sp. | reverse complement strand
TGCCGATTGATCAGTATGTCCCGGAATTCTGGGAACCCGGCTCTATCCTCCAGTCCTTCATTTACAGGAGGACTTGTTTTCGTGCTCAAAAGCCGCTCACTACGATTCGTAGTGGGCGGCTTTTTTTGTTTCCAGTTCTCAGTTCTCAGTGGCTGAATTCTTTGAAACTTTGAAAAATCAGTTATCTTCGGGACTTTACATCAATCGGGACTCGGGCAGGTGGCGCGGCACAAATCAGGAAGCCGCGCCTTTTTTTATTTTTCTGCACTACAGGTACAAGCCGAACATGAAGAAAAAGGAAAGCACACTGCAGGGCCCCACCGTCCCTGAATGGACAGCCTGCGGAGCAGGCGGATAGGTGTTTTATCGCTGCACGGCACAAACAGGGCTGACTGACGAAACAATCCCGGGATAAATGTCTCAAAAACCCCAACCCCCTATCCCCAGGCAAAATTCCCCATCACGATAACGGTCCGAGTCGGAATGCCTCAAAAGCTCCAAGTCCCTATCCGCAGGCAAATCCCCCATCACGATAACGGTCCGAGTCGGAATGCCTCAAAAGCCCCAAGCTCGTATCCGCAGGCAAAATCTATAATATTTCCCTTTATTTCCTTCCATTGTTATAATATAGGAAAGAATCGTTTAATTTTCAGGGGAGGCGGTGCCATGCAGTCCATTCGAATCACCCAGCCCGATGTGCTGCTGGACAGGATTCTCCGGGAAGCCATTCGCCTGAAGGCGAGCGATATTCATCTGGAGCCCCAGGAGTCCTGTCTCCGGGTGCGTTTCCGGGAAGACGGAGTGCTCCATGAAAGGTATCGCCAGCCTTTGAAGCAGCTGGAAGGTTTATCGGTCCGGGCCAAGGTGCTGGGCCATATGAATGTGGCGGAAAGCCGGAAGCCCCAGGATGGTTCCTGGTCGGCAGTGATCAATAAAATCCCCTATGATTTCCGTATTTCCATCCTTCCCTCCATGTACGGCGAAACCATCGTGATCCGTATCCTTTCGGGAGAGGTGGATTTCATCGAAAAAAATACCCTCGGCATGCTGCCCGCCCAGGAGGCCCTTTTCAGAAAAGCCCTTTCGAAAAAAGCAGGTATGATCCTGACCTGCGGACCTACGGGAAGCGGCAAGACCTCTACTCTTTATGCGGCTTTGAAACTTTTAAACCGCGAAGGGGTTTCCATCGTTTCCGTGGAGGACCCGGTGGAATACCGGATCAGCGGTATTACCCAGATTCAGGTGAATGAACTCTCCGGCCTCACTTTTGAAAGCGGTCTCCGTTCCATCGTCCGCCAGGATCCGGATATCCTGATGATCGGGGAAATCCGGGATAAAGAGACGGCGGAAATAGCAGTCCATGCAGCTTTGACAGGCCATCTGGTTTTATCCACCCTTCATACGAATCATGCCGCCGATGCGCCGCTGCGTCTCATGGATATGGGAATTCCGCCCTACCTCCTTTCGGCGTCCCTTTCCCTCATCATGGCCCAGCGGCTGGCAGGAAAAGTGTGCCGGCGCTGCGGGAAGGAAAGGATCCTTTTGAAGGAGGAAATAGAAATGCTGAGACTCCCCGCGTCCCTCGCCGGTGCGAAAGTCCGGGAAGGGCCGGGCTGCGATGCCTGTCATGAAGGCATGGCGGGACGGACGGGAGTATTTGAACTGATTTCCATTGACCGAAGGGGACGGGATATCCTGAGAAATCATTTTTCCCCGGACCTTTTCCGGGAGGAAATGAAGAAACAGGGCCAGCTCACCATGGGAGAAGCGGCCATTGAATTATTGAAAGCGGGCGTCATTCCGCCATCGGAAGCGTCCCTGATTTGGGCCGGAGAGGAGTGAACCTATGGATATTGAAAAACTGATTGCCGCGTATCCCGCCATGACGGATATCCATATCACCGAAGGTGCGCCCATTATGGTCCGTATTTCCGGCATTCTCCGGAAACTTAAGGAAAATGCGGATGCCGCCCTTTTTGATGAGCTTTCCGCCCGCTGCCTGACCGGTACAGGGAAGGAGGCCTACGAAAAGAAAGGCTCCTTTGACGGCGCCTTTTTTGCAGGCATGAACCGCCTCCGCATCCATATGTATCATTCGGGCGGTCTCCGGGCCGCAGCGCTCCGGATCCTTCCGGACCTTTCCTCCCTTCCGCCCGATTCAGATCAGCCCTGGCTGGAAAAAATTGCCGCCCTGGACCATGGCCTCGTCCTGGTCTCCGGTCCTTCGGGAAGCGGCAAAACCACGACCCTTGCCCGTATCCTTTCCCTGATCAATGCAAAACGGGCCTGCCATATCATTACCCTGGAAGACCCGGTCGAATATTTCATCCCTTCTCAGAAAGCCCTGATTCACCAGCGGGAAGTGGGAAGCGATGTGCCTTCCTTTGCCGCAGGCATCCGGGATGCGCTCCGGGAAGATCCGGATGTCATTACCGTAGGCGAAATGCGGGACAGCGATACCATTTCTTCAGCCCTGATGGCTGCGGAAACGGGCCATCTGGTTCTGGGGACTCTCCATACGACCCGAGCCGCCGATTCCGTCGGACGAATCATCCATTCCTTTCCGGAAGGGAAACAGGCGGAAGTGCGGGCCCTCCTTTCGACCAATCTGAAATACGTCTCCGCCCAGCAGCTGTATCGCACGGGAAAGGAGACCTTCCTCCTCCGCGAAATCCTTGCGAACATCCCCGCGGTTTCCCATCTCATCCGGGAAGGGAAAGAAGAGCAGATTCCTTCCTACATGGAAATGGGACTCCAGCACATGCGCACATTGAAACAGGCCGCCTACGGCCTCAGGAATATTTCCGAACGGGAACGGGACAGACTCATGAAAACACTTGAAATCTAGAGGCGCCTATGAAGGAATTCATCTACAAGGCCTACGAAGAAGGCAGTCCGCCATCGGAAGGCTTTCTCACGGCAGAAACGAAAGAAGAAGCGGCAGAAAAACTTTTTGACCGCGGACTCCACCTCATTCACCTGGAAGAAGTGAAGGAGGAAAAGGGGTATTCCTTTCGCGCCCCTTTTTCCTCCAGAAGGACCCTGGCCCTTTTTGCGGAAGAATGGGCCTCCCTCCTGGAAGCGGGCCTCACCCTCACCGAATCCCTCTCCCTGCTGGAAGACCAGCTGGGAGGCAGAGAGCGGAAAGTACTGAAAAAAATCGGGAAAACCATTTCCACAGGCCGTGGCGTGTGGGACAGTTTTCGCCGCAGCCGGTGCTTTCCGCCCTTTTTTCTTTCCCTCCTCCAGGTGGGCGAAATGTCAGGCACCCTTCCCGCCCAGCTCCGCCGCCTTTCCATTTACTATGAAAAGGAAGAACTTTTCCTCCGCAAGCTGAAAAGCGCCCTGGCCTATCCTGCCTTCATCACCCTCTTTGCCCTGGCCGTTTTCCTCCTCATCCTGACTTTCATCCTTCCCTCCTTTGCCCTTCTTTTTGACGCCCTCTCCCTGGATTTCCCCCTCCCCGCCCGGGCGGCCCTGAATCTGGGACTCTGGCTGAAGGACTATGGAAAATACCTGATTCTCCTCCTCCTCCTGATTCCCCTCCTTATCCTTTTCTATCTGAAAACAGAAAAAGGTAAGAAATATCGGGACCGCCTCCTGTACCGTTCCGCTTTCTATAGAAGACTCCTTCTCATCCGTTTCTGCTATACCCTTTCTGCCCTTCTGGACAGCGGGCGCACCATGTCTGAAGCCCTTTCGGCTTCCGCAGAAGTCATTACGAACCGCACCGCCCGGCGCGCTTTGAAACGGATAGAGGAAAAAGTCACCCGCGGCACCGATTTTTCCAGAGCCCTGGGAGAAAGTTCCATTTCCTTCCCCCTCATTACCCATCTGGCCAGAGTGGGTATGGAAAGCGGCGAACTCCCCCGGTTTCTCCGGTACGGCGGAAAAATCCTCACCCGGGACGCGGAGAGGCGGCTCGCCCGTTTCCGGGCCATTCTGGAACCTGCCATCCTTCTCCTCGTAGGATTTTTTACAGCAGCCATTGTATTTTCCGTCATGCTTCCCGTTTTCACGGCAGCCGGTTCCCACATAGGAGGCTAGTATGATTCAGGGCGTCATTTTCGATATGGACGGTACCCTCTTCGATACGGAAACCATATTCCAGATCGAATGGAACCGGGCTGCCGCAGAAAGAGGCATCACCCTCCCCAATTCTTTCCGCTATGAAATTTGCGGCACCAGCGGGGAACCTATGGACAGAATAATTGAGAAGTATTATCATGTAAGGGAAGGGACTCCCATCCAGCTTAAGGTCAAAGAAAGAGTCATCGAAATCCTGAAGAAAAAGGTGCCCCTGAAACTGGGAGTAAAAAGCATCCTCGATTTCTTCTCAGAACTTCCTGTCCCCATGGCCATCGGAAGCTCCTCTCCCCTGTCCCTCATCGAATCGAACCTTCAGGTCACCGGTTTTTCCCATTATTTCAAAGCCCTTGCCAGCGGAGAAGAAGTGGAAAAAGGAAAGCCCGCACCGGACATATTTCTCCTCGCCGCGAAAAAACTGAAAGTTCCCCCGGAGAAATGCCTCGTATTCGAAGATTCCCCCAATGGAATCCGCGCTGCCTATGCAGCCGGCATGATTCCCGTCCTCATTCCGGATACTACCCCCATCACGGAAGACATTGAAAAATTAAGCGCTCATCGATTTAACAACTTTGCAGAAGCAGAAACCTGCTTCAGAATCGCCCTGCCCTGAGCGTGGCAGCACGGGAAAGAGTCAAAGCAAATGAAAAAATTACACCAATTATTCTTCGTCAATTTCTTTTTATTCCTCATCTGCCTCACCGAATTCTTCATCAAAGGAGCCCATACAGGCGCCGGTCTCTCCCCAGACGCCCCTATGGTCCTCATCCCATTTATGATTTTCTTCGGACTCGTCACCATAGTTACGGGAATCGCCTGGGTAGTTATTGTTCTGCATAAGAAATAAATTCCCTGCATTTCATAAAGAAAACTACATTTTTAAAAGTTATCAGTTCTCATTTTACAGTTCGCAGTAAAGGCCGCGCCCCGGAGGGCGCATTTTTTTATTGGAAGAAATACAGAAGATGGATACCCTGCCATTTTATCGAAATTGACATAAACGGTACGCGATAAGGCTCCTCTCACAGGCCCCCCGAAGTTCGTAATGGCACACACTTAAGGATTTACTCCTAAAAACAGACAATTACATAACCCCATTTTAGCGTATCCAGCAGGATACGCTTTTTAATTTATTAATTTTAAATTTTAATGCGCGGAAAGC
>NZ_JAZASU010000109.1:0-5259 GCF_036343215.1 Dialister sp. | reverse complement strand
GTTTAGATCTTCCTTTCTATGTCAAAAACTAATGCTTAACATGATTTTAGCATTTCTCTTTTGGCGTCGTTCTCGAATTTCCATCTATTTAATTTGGGGTAGTCAGTTTTTGAATTTATTTAATCTTGGGTAAATTATACATATACATCACGAATAACGAAGAACGAATAACGAACAACGACCACCACTACGTGAGAAAATCCAATTTCATCGCAAAAGGCACTAAATCAATACTTCCCCGATATACCTCAAGCTGTTCCTCCAGAAGACCTTCTCCACTTCCCTTTCCGTAAAGCCTCCGTTCCTGAGGGCTTCGGCGAGACGGCCCATTTCGGAGGCGTCTTTGAGTTCCAGTTTCGGTTCGATGCCGTCAAAGTCAGAGCCTAAAGCCAGGATATCGATCCCGCCCACGTCCCGGATATGAATGGCATGGCGGACGATATTTTCCAGTTTCGTGATTTCTTCAAAGCCCGTGAAATGGTTGGCGAAATTGAGTCCGATGAGGCCTCCTTTTTCCCCGAAAAGGCGGATGAGGTCATCGGGCAGATTTCTCTGATGAAAAGTGACGGCCCTCGCATCGGAATGGGAAGCCACCGGCGGCACATGGCATTTTTCCAGAATCTGTTTCGTTCCGATGTCATTCAGATGGCTCGTATCCACAATCATATGGAGACGTTCCATTTCCTCAATGATTTCCCGGCCCTTTTCCGTAATGCCTTTGTCCTTTCCTTCCATGCCGTTTGGAAAGGCGATTTCATTGGGATAATTCCAGGTGAGGGTCATGAGGCGGACCCCGTCTTTATAGACCTGATGGAGCTTTTCAATGGATCCTCCCACCACTTCTCCCCCTTCAATGGAAAGAAGGGCCCCGATTTTTCCGTCTGCTTCCGCATCCCGGATATCGTCCCGGTTCAGGATGGGCGTGATGAATTTCCGGTTCTCTGCCATTTCTTTGCGGAAAGTGGAAAGCAGCTCCTCATACCTTGCCCAGGGATCTTTCGAAACCCCGCTGTCCACCCAGAGGGCAAAGTCCTGAATGAAACAGCCGCCCTTCTTTAATTTATGGATATCTATATAGAGAGAACTTTCCTGAAGACTCCCCGACTCCGGATGGTCATGAAGCTCCGTGATCGTATCGCAGTGAAAATCAATGTACCGCATAAAATCCCCTCCCATGCAGAAAAGGGCGTGCCTGTAATCACGCCCCATTGCGTTTCTATTCTTTTACGTCAATCCTGCCGGTCGTGGACCGTGTTCCGTGCTCCGTAATCCGTGGTTGTGGCCGCCAAATTCACGGGGCGGCCTTTTTATATCGGCCTTACTCCTTAGAACAGGATTATAACCTTTATTGTAAAGGAAATTTTTTCCCTTTGCAATACGCATTATAAAACAGGAAATAGATTCCCATTCACTCCACGCTAAAACCGCACCAGTTTTACAAAATCTCGCAAAACCAGTGCGGTTTCCAATTTCACTTCAAATGGGAGGCGTCCCGTCGGCTGAAGGCCAACTTCATAAGATTGGTTCGCGCAGCCCCATATCCTTCACGGCCCACGGTACACGGACCACGGATCACGATTCCCCGAATTGACTGAAATCGTTTCCGGCAGATTTGACTCTTATTCCCCCATTTCCTCCAGCACGTGAGCGCAGCGTGCGCAGACATGAGGATGTTTCGGATCGGAATCCACGTCCGGGGTGCGTTTCCAGCAGCGTTCGCACTTTTCGAGGGTGCAGACGGCTACGGTGCACTTCACGGTGCCTTCTTCATTGGAAATGGCATTTTCCGGAGCCCCTGCAGTTCCTTCCACGATCTTTGCCTGGGAAACGAGGCAGAAATCAGCGAGGTCTTTTTCCATGGCTTTCAATGCTTTGAAGTCTTCTCCATCTGCATAAACGGTGACTTCTGCATCCAGCGGATGACCGATGGTCTTTGCCTGGCGGGCTTCTTCCAGAGCCTTGGTGACTACGGAACGGATGGCGAGCTGTTTCTTCCACTTTTCATCCAGTGCCTGGTCCAGGTACTTGTCGTTTTCTTTCGGCATATCGCTCATATGAACGGACCATTCCCGTTCTTCTTTATTCGGCAGGGCCTGCCATACTTCTTCGGAAGTGAAGCAGAGGACCGGAGCCACCAGGCGGACCAGGGTGGTCAGGATTTCATACATGGCAGTCTGGGCAGAACGTCTCAGGAGGGAATCAGCTTTTTCGGTGTAGAGACGATCCTTCAGGATGTCCAGGTAAATAGCGGAAAGGTCAACGGTGCAGAAATTATGAACCGCATGGTACATCACATGGAATTCATAATCATCGTAAGCTTTGAGGACGGTCCGTTTTACCTGTTCCATGCGGAGGAGCGCCCATCTGTCCAGTTCTTCCATATCTTCATAAGCTACGGAATCTTTCTTCGGATCGAAATCATAGAGGTTGCCCAGGAGGTAACGGAAAGTATTTCTGATCTTTCTGTATACGTCAGACATGCCCTTTACGATCTTGTCGGACAGTCTTACGTCGCCCTGGTAATCAACGGAGGAAATCCAGAGACGCATGACGTCGGCGCCGTATTTATTGATGACATCCTGCGGAGCCACGACATTTCCTACGGATTTGGACATTTTTCTGCCTTCGCCGTCCATGGTGAAACCGTGGGTCAGGACTGCTTTGTACGGAGCATATCCGTTTACGGCTACGGAGCAGAGCAGGGAAGAATGGAACCAGCCGCGATGCTGGTCAGAGCCTTCCAGATAGAGATCGCAGGGATAGGAAACGCCTTTCCAGTCATCATGGGGATAGCGGAGTACGCCATTCCAGGTGGAACCGGAATCGAACCATACGTCCATGATATCTTTTTCTTTATGGAAATGGGTGCCGCCGCAATGCGGGCATTTGAATCCTTCCGGCAGAAGTTCTTCCGCAGAATGAATCCACCATGCATCGGTGCCTTCCTTTTCCACGATTTCTTCCACTTTCTTCATGGTTTCCGGAGTGATGACCCATTTGCCGCAGTCATCGCAGTAGAAGGCCGGAATCGGCACGCCCCAGGAACGCTGACGGGAAATACACCAGTCCTGACGGTCGCGAATCATATTGTACAGACGGTCATGGCCCCAGGACGGAATGAAACGGGTATCATCCACAGCCTTCAGTGCCTTGTCTCTGAAATCATTGATGGATGCGAACCACTGGTCCGTTGCTCTGTAGATAATCGGATTCTTGCAGCGCCAGCAGTGTGCATACTGATGGTGAATGGATTTCTTGCCGAGAAGCATTCCTGCATGAGCCAGGGCGGAAATGACCGGTCCTTCCACTTCCCAAATGGTCTTGCCTTCCAGGCCCAGTCCTGCTTCCGCAGTCATACGGCCTTTTTCATCTACCGGGCAGATGATGGGGAGATTCAGTTTACCCTTATTTCTATAATCCTGGCAGACTTCAAAGTCGTCCACGCCGTGTCCCGGAGCCGTATGAACGCAGCCGGTGCCGGCATCCAGGGTGACATGGTTTCCTTCCAGAACATAAGCCAGACGGTCAAGGAGCGGATGATGGAACGTAGCCAGTTCCCATTCGGAGCCCAGCATTTCGCGGCCTACGAATTCATAGTCCGTCACTTTGCATTCTTCCAGGGACTTCGGAGCCAGTTCCTTGTTCATCAGGTAATATTCGTCAGCTGCTTTGTTGTGAACCCATACATAGGTGAATTTCGGGTTTACGCAGATGGCTTCATTGGCCGGAATGGTCCAGGGGGTGGTGGTCCAGATCACGGCAAAGAGTTTTTCCTGCGGAACGCCTTCCGGAGCAAGACCTTTCAGGTCCACTGCCGGGAATTTGACGTAAATGGAAGGAGACTTTCTGTCCTTGTATTCGATTTCTGCTTCCGCCAGGGCGGTTTCGCAGTTCGGGCACCAGTAAACGGCTTTCTTGCCTTTATAAATATAGCCTTTATTCGCCATTTCGCCGAAGACTTCCAGTTCCTTGGCTTCCAGATGGGGGTCGAAGGTTACATAGGGATGCTTGAAATCGCCCACAACGCCCATACGGATGAAGTCAGCCTTCTGGATTTCAATCCATTTCTTCGCGTAAGCCAGGCATTTTCTGCGGAGTTCGAGAGGCGTCATGTTCGCGCGGTCTTCTCCGGAATCCTTCAGGACTGCGTATTCAATCGGCAGGCCGTGAGTATCCCAGCCCGGGATATAATTGGCTTCATAGCCGGCCATATGCTTATAGCGGACAATGATATCCTTCAGGGTCTTATTCAGGGCATGACCGATGTGAATCTTGCCGTTTGCGTATGGCGGTCCGTCATGAAGAACGAAAGTCGGTGCGCCATCCTTTCTTCTCTTTTCCAGTCTCTTCTCATACAGGTCATTCCTGGCCCAGAATTCCACGAAGCCCGGTTCCTTCTTCGGCAGATTGCCGCGCATGGGGAACTCGGTCTGTGGCAGATGCAGTGTCTTGCTGTAATCCATTTCTAATCCTCCTAAAGGAAATATGATTTCCTGAAATAAAAAAATCCCGTCCCGTGAGGGACGAGAATATTTCCCGTGGTACCACCCTGATGACCTTTCGGCCGCTCAGTACAGTTAACGATGTCCCGTCAGGGCTTTTCTTCCCTGAAGCTCCGAAGTGATCCATCCGCAGTCTGCATGCTTCCTCCCACCAAATGGAAGCTCTCTTTGCTGCAGTGCATGCGAAACGTCTTCATCTACGCCTGTCAGTATTTTTATATTGTACTTGTATCGGTAATGTAAGTCAAGGGGAAATATGGATTTGTGTCAGTTGGAGAAATCTTTCTTCGTGATTCGTGAAGGTGTGGTCCGAAATGATATGGGAGCCTCTTTTATTTTGAAATAAAGGACGCCCTGTGAATTTGGCGGCCAACTGTCCAGGTTCCCGGTCCCGGGTCCCGAGCGATGCAAAGCTTCAAAGACAGCTGATTTTTCAAAGTCTCGAAGAATTCAGTCTCTGAGACCTGATCACCGCAAACCGATAATTAAATAAAAAAAGCCGCCCACTATGACTGGTGGACGGCTTTGGGGGTACAAAAATAAACCCCCATTTGAGAATATGTTCTCGTTGTCCGGATTTCCGATCTTACCTGTCAATCGGCTGCAGAAATTCACACGTCTGGATATGTCATCTCGTGACTAAGTACGTTGCGGGGGGCGCGGGTCCGAAGAATCTTTTTTCTCGTTTGTTGGGAGTTTATTCTTTTGTAAAAATAATTGGAAACTCGATTTTTTCCTCGAGGATTTGAAAGCCTTC
>NZ_JAZASU010000108.1:0-5260 GCF_036343215.1 Dialister sp. | reverse complement strand
GGCAGCAATACTATCGACTATGCCCAGAAATCCCAGGTCATGGGTGTCGGTAATACGCTGAAAGGCGAAGATGGCAATATCAGCAAATTCAACTTCATCGACGGCTATAAAAACTTCGCTGAAAAAGTAACGAATGTCTCTGTTTTGGGCTCGAATAATACTGTATCTGAAGCAGAAAGCACGCAGATCATCGGCGATAAACGGAAGGTTACCACAAAGGATTCTGTTGTCATCGGATCGGCTAAAAAAGAAACCGAACTGACAGTAAATAATGCGACAATCCTGGGGTATAATGCCAACGTAACAACAGAAGGCGGCGTAGCCTTAGGCTATGGCTCGATTGCTTCCACAGATAAAGGCGTCAAAGGCTATGATCCGGCTACGGGTACAGAAACGACAGAATCCGGGGAAGCCTGGGTATCCACAGCAGCTGCTGTATCCATTGGTAGCTCCGGTGATACGAAAGTAACCCGTCAGATTACCAATGTGGCTGCCGGCAAAGAAGATACTGATGCAGTTAACGTTGCTCAACTGAAAAAGGTAGCAGCAAATGACACTACCATTAAAGCAGATACCAATGCCCTCTCCTACGATAAAGAAAAAGGTACTCTCTCTATGACTGTGGAAGATACCAAAGGCAATATAGCCACTGGTTCTGTACCGATTTCCGATATCAAAGCCGCTGTAGACACGAATACCAAGTATACCATAGCAGCAGGCGAAACTACCGGTGAAAAGGGTAAAAAGACCCAGACTACCACAATTACCCTTACCGGCGATGACAATTCCACTTCTTCTGTAGAAGTGAAGAACGATACCCTCGTCAAAGGTGATAATGGCCTTTCCCTCAATGGAAATACCCTTTCCATGAGCGTGAAGGATACCGCAGGCAACGAAGTAACAGGAAGCGTAGACCTCTCCGGTCTCAAAGTCACCGATACAAATACCACCTATGATATGACTGCTGAAGCTAAAGGCGAAAAGGGAACCAGCACCCAGACCACTACCGTTACATTTACAGATAAAACGGATGACTCTAAATCTAAGACTTTCACTGTGGATAACGATACCCTGAAAAACAACGATAAAGGTCTTACTCTCAACGGAACTACACTTACCATGGATGTGGAAGATACCGCAGGCAACGAAGTAACAGGAAGCGTAGACCTCTCCGACCTGGCAGATGGAAAAGTCGCTTCCGGTGATACCGGCCTTGTAACGGGAGATACCATCTACAATGAAACCCGTCCTGCTGACGGAAATTATGTAAAAAATGGCAATACCACTGCCGAAAATCTCTCTGCGATTGATACACAGGTAAAGACCAATACCGATGATATAAGCAATATCAACCAGACGGTGAACAATATGGGCGGCAGGATCAATAAACTGGGCACCCGGATCAACAAAGTCGGTGCCGGTGCAGCAGCCCTGGCAGCTCTCCATCCGCAGGATTTCGACCCGGATGACAAGTGGGATGTGGCAGCGGGCTACGGCAACTATAAAGATGCCAATGCAGCCGCTGTGGGCGCATTCTATCATCCGAATGAAGATACCATGATCTCCGTAGGCGGTTCTTTCGGCGGAGGAGAAAATATGGTGAATGCCGGGGTATCCGTGAAACTGGGCCAGGGCAACCATGTGACCACTTCCCGTGTGGCTATGGCCAGAGAAATTCTGGACATGAAGCAGAAGATGGAAAAACTGGAAGCCCAGAACCAGTACCTCATGAAACGCCTGGGCGCCGCGCCGGAAGGAGCTCTCAAAGACGTGAACTTCCCGGACGTTCCGAAAGATCACTGGGCATACCAGTACGTGAAGACACTCGCTGACAAAGGCTACATCGAAGGCTACCCGGATGGAGAATTCAAGGGCGACCGCGCAATGACCCGCTACGAATATGCGGCAGTCATCTACAGAGCCCTCCAGAACGGTGCACCGGTGGATGACAAGATGGCAAAGGTCCTCGATGAATTCGAACCGGAACTGGACCACATCCAGAAAGCTGCAAGATTCCGCGTAGACCGCATCTCCGGCAAGGACGAAGACAGAGGCAAGGTAGAAAGAGTCAGAGTCAATAACGATCAGGAAGAAAGAGACGTCTACGGAGGAAAAATTCCGGCGGCTTTGAAGAAATGAGAGATTAGCGGTTAGTGGTTAGTTGTTAGTAGTTCAAAGTGAAAAGGAGCCCGTTTCCGGATTGGAAGCGGGCTCTTTTATCATGCACTTTCATTTGTTCCTTCCATGGATCAACCTTATTTGTGCCTCAAAAGTCTCTCGAGGAGGCTTCCCCTCCGGGGAAACTGACTGCGAGGCAGACTGAAAGGGCAAATAAGGTTTCTATCAGGAACTCTTATGAGAAACGAAAAATGACGCCCTTCGAGGCGTCATTTCTATTTCCTTTTATTTCCCTTCCGGTAAAGGGATTTTCGTTCCATTCTTTACTGTTTCGCAGCCGGCAATGATGAAGCGCATCATTTCTTTCTGCAGCTTGTACCAGGTCCTGTTCTTTTCCCAGCCTGTTTTCTGATTGATGGACATGGAGCCGTTGAGGATGAACCAGAAGAGCATTTCCAGTTCTTTGTCCGAAAGAGATCCGCCGTGGAGGAGTTCCACGAAAAGGTCTTTCCTTTTCTGGAAGATGAGCCTCACAGTCCGCTGGCTGATGAAAGGATCTTTCAGGAGCGGGATGAACTTCGGAAAGTCCACGAACCGGTGCCAGATGGGAAATTCACTCTCGTGACTGATGAATTCGTCCAGGTCACCTATATTGGCCAGTTCCCATAAATGGCCAATCGAAAAAGAGTAGTCTTTTTGCAAAGAACCGTCCAAGCAGGTCAAAGCGTTCTCGATGGTCTTGTCAAGAAGGTCGTAAATATCATAAAAATGGGCATAAAAAGTGCTCCGGTTGATACCCGCCTCGCGGCAGAGTCCGGTAATCCGGATCTTATCAAACGGGGTCTCTTCAAGCATGTGCAGAAATGTTTCTCTGATATGTTTTTCTGTTTCCGATCTGTTTCTTTTTTCATCCTTCATTTAATCTATCACCGCCTGAAAACTTTTCCTCCCTAAAATGATAGCATAAGTCAAAATGATAGAACATCATCAGTATATGATTTTTGTCGATTCTATCGAATACTTCGCGCGTAAAAGAGCATCTTTCATGATAAAAGATGCCCTTTTTCTGTTCCTGTTATTTATTTTATCATGACAGGAAATATGGATAACGGAAATACTATTTCCTGACAAATATATACTTATTCCCTCTCTTCCAGTTTCCGTTTCATCAGGAAAAGATAGATGGTGCAGATGGAAACCTGAAAAATGGAAGAAAGGGGATTGGCGAGGCCGATTTGAAATACGGTGACCGGTTCCAGCCGGGAAAAGAGCCAGGAAAGGGGCATGCGGAAAAAGAGGGCCCCGATCATGCCCTGGGCCATGACGAATTTTGTCTTTTCGCAGCCATTATAGAAGCCGAAAAAGCAGAAAAGGAAAGAAGTAAGGAGCGTATCCAGGCCGTAGGCTTTCAGGTATTCAAAAGCCGCCTCCCGGACCGGCGGGTCCGATGTGAAGAAGCCGGCCAGGAAATCGCCATGGAAGAAGGAAATATACGCCAGCACGAGACCGAACGCAAGAGAGGTGGCGATGCCATATTTCAAAGCCAGAAAAGCCCGATCCATCCGGCGGGCGCCGTAATTCTGGGCCACAAAGGCAGACATGGACTGAAGGAAAGAAAGGGGCACCAGCATGATGAAACCGCAGAGTTTTTCCCCGATACCGATTCCTGCCGATGCATCTACCCCAAGGCCATTCACCAGACCCATGATCCAGAGGAAAGAAATCCCTACTAATACATCCTGAATGGCCACGGGAATCCCTACAGAGAGCATTTTATAGACCAGGGCCCTGTCCACTTTGAAATCAGAAGGATGTATTTCCACAGGCATGCCCGAATGACGGATCATAAGGACCGAAAGAAGGACAGAAATCCCCTGACTTCCAATAGTCGCCCAGGCCGCCCCGGAAGCTCCCATTTCAAAATAACCCACCAGCAGCAAATCGCCGAAAACATTGCAGATCGCCGCTACAATAACCGTAAAAAGAGGCATCAGCGAATTTCCCGTCCCCCGGAAAATCCCGCCCAGCACATTATAACCCACGATAAAGACAAGACCGGCCGCACAGATCCGGATATAGGAAACCGCTTCCGAAAACGCCTCCCCCGGCACCTGAAGAGCCCGGCAGACAGGAGGAGCCAGGAAATAGAAAAGCACCGTAAGACCCAGGGCCAGAATCGTAAAAGCAGAAACAGTGGTCCCGATCGTCTTTCCCGCCAGGCGGATCCGGCGCCTGCCCAGAAGACTTCCCAGGACCACCGTAGTTCCCAGGGCCAGATCCGTAATAACAGTCGTAATCAGCTGCATCACCTGACCCCCAAATCCCGTAGCAGCTACATTGGCAGCATCCGAAAAAATCCCCACTACCAATAAATCCACGGCTCCGTACAGGACCTGAAGAAATAAAGAAAGCATCACAGGAATCATGAACCGGAGCAGCGGCATAAAAACCGGCCCCTCCGTGAAATCAGTGCGCTTCATACAATCCTCCGCTAAACAAAAACCGGATAAGACCAGGCAAATGCCTGACATCTTATCCGGTCCGTCTCCAAAAACAACCTCCGATGACCCATTCCTCCACTATCGGATTCGTGAAGTATTATATAGGATTCATGGGGGATTGTCAAATAAGGGCAGCTGCCGGCAATCTCCCACCGTAATTTCCAATTCCCCCAATATGACACTATCCGTCAGCAAGTGCTCCCCGCAGAGCCTCCCCGAAGTTCGGGGAGGTGTCGCCAAAGGCGACGGAGGGGCTGTACTATCGTACAAGTCGGAATCAGGGAGAAAGTCAGCCCCGTAACGTAAGAATGAAATCTCATCATTTACGGTACGCATGAAAAGTAAGAGTCACTCCGACGTGTACCATATGCAGCCCCCTTTTCCACTTCGCGGAGTTTCCCCCGTTGTGGGACACGGGATGCATCGGTTATATCCCCTTTCGAAATCTATCTTCGTGACAGCTGACTCTATCCATCAGAAAGTGCTCCCCGCGTTAGGGGATGGTAATGTTAAGATAAGAATGTACAGAAACTTCAACTTAAGAATGTACAAATTTCTGTTCTGAATGGCGCCGTTTGGGATGAAATTGTATGTAATTATGTTGGATTTCTGTACCGCCTCACCATCCCCACCCGGTGGCT
>NZ_JAZASU010000107.1:0-5383 GCF_036343215.1 Dialister sp. | reverse complement strand
GAGAATGTTTAAATCCTTATATAAAAGGGCCGCCTCCCCTATAAAAAGGCGGCCACCATAACTGCGAACTGATAACTAATAACTGATAACTATTTCCCCTAAAGTTTTTAAATAATGATTTTTATTTTTGTACACCCCCTTTTTCGCTGACAACTTTTGAATCGGGAGTATCGGGGTTATTGGGAATCTAAGAAATCGGGAAAGCAGGTGCCCGTTTTCATATGACATTTTCGATGATTGCGGCTCCCTGCTTTTGCAGCATACAATCAGCGGCAAAAGTTTAACGAATTTCTAATGATACAAAATGGATTTTTTGCTACTATATGGACAGAGTAAAGAAAATCGTCCGTAAGCTCCGCCACGGCCAGTCTCAGAGAAAGCGGAAGGGAAGAGGACTGCACTCGAAAAATATATGGTACCATGTAAAAACTGAAAGTTGTAAAATTTAGTGAAACGAATGAAAAGCCACGCGGGAACATACCCGGCGTGGCTTTTTGTCGTGGAATGAACGGGCACCAGGTCATTCTTTCATGAAAATATCATCCGAACTCCCCCTCACGGGACCGCCGCAGGACGAAAAGCCTCAAAAGCTCCGGGTCCAAACCGGCAGGCAAAAATCCCGCATCACGAGAATGGTCTATAGCGAAATGTCTCGAAAGTTTCAAGTCGCAATCGGCAGGCAAAAACCCCCATCACGAGAATGGTCCCTGGCGAAATGCCTCGAAAGCTCCGAGTCCAAATCGGCAGGCATTAAATCGATTCTAATTCCGTGATTTTACAGAATATTTCTTATGGTATGGTATAATAATATAAATGCTTTACCCTTTGACTTCCCCGGACAGGGGGAAGTGGATTGTATAAGGAGAAATTCTATGAAGAATTCAGATATCCGCCGCGTGAGGCCGAAAAAGAAATCTTCGATTTTCATGAAGGTCATCGTATTTTTCCTGATCATCGTCCTCATTGCAGGAGCCGGAGCCACGGCAGGTTTTCTCGTCTCCGTGACCGGAAATCTTCCCGATGTGACGACAAATATCCAGCCCAATGCATCGTCCCGCATTTATGATGAAAAAGGAAGACTTATTACCACCGTTCATGCAGAGGAAAACCGCATCCCTGTTTCCATCAAAGAAGTGCCCCAGAATCTGCAGAATGCCTTCGTGGCCGCCGAAGATGTCCGTTTCTACGAACATCATGGTGTAGACCCCAGAGGGATTCTCCGTGCCATCTGGTCGAACCTGATTACCCGGAATGCCACGGGCCAGGGCGGTTCTACCATTACCCAGCAGCTGGCCAGAAATGCCTTCCTTACCCAGGAACAGACCATCAAGAGAAAACTTCTGGAAGTCGTACTGGCTTTGGAAATAGAAAGCAAGTATACGAAGAAACAGATCCTGGAAATGTACATGAACCAGATTTATTTCGGTCAGGGCTGCTATGGCATCCAGACCGCATCCCGTGTCTATTTCGGTAAAGACGTGAAAGACCTGACCCTTCCCCAGTGTGCGCTCCTCGCCGGCCTTCCGAACAGCCCGAACTACTACTCCCCATTCCGGAGCGTGGAAGCGGCAAAATACCGTCAGGCCATCGTCCTTGACCAGATGGCCAAGTATGGCTACATTTCCGAAGCCGATGCCGCTGCCGCCAAAAAAGCGGATCTGCACCTGGCCAAACCCCAGTCCGGCAGTGCGACTTCCCGGGTGGCTTCCTATTTCATAAACTATGTCATTCAGGAAATCAGCGATAAGTATGATTCCGATGCCATTTATAAAGAAGGACTCCAGGTCTACACCACCCTGGACCTGGACATGCAGAAAGAGGCAGAAAAAGCTTTGAAAGCCGATCTTCCGCAGGGCTCCAAAGACAATAAAGGACTCACCCAGCCCCAGGGCGCCCTCCTTTCCCTGGAAGTAGGGACCGGCCATATCAAAGCCATGGTTGGCGGACGGGGAGAAGATCATTTCAACCGCGCCGTCCAGATGGTCCGTCAGCCCGGGTCCTCCTTCAAACCTTTCGTCTATGTCACCGCTTTTGAAAATAAATTCAGCCCCTACGATACGGTGAGCAATGAAAAGAAGACCTATCCCGGCGGCTGGACACCGAAAAACTACGGCGGCACCTCCGGCGGCAAAGTCACCCTGGAAGAAGCCCTCGTCCATTCCATGAATATTCCGACTATTGACCTTGCCAATGAAGTGGGCATGGGCAAAGTCCTGAAACTGGCGGAAGCCTGCGGTATTTCCACCCTTGTCAAAGACGGAAAATCTACAGATAACAACCTGGCAGCCTCCATCGGCGGTCTCACCAATGGCGTTTCGGTCTATGATATGGCCAAAGCTTACAGCGTATTTGCCAATAACGGCAAACTGGTGGAACCGATTGCCATCCTGAAAGTGGTGGACCGGAATGGAAATGTCCTGGAAGACCATTCCGCGAAACCGGAATACAAACAGGTCGTGAGCGAAAATGCGGTTTACCGCCTCACCTCCATCCTGGAAGAAGTCATTTCCCGGGGCACCGGCGGAAATGCCTATATCGGGCGGTCTGCGGCAGGCAAGACAGGGACTACGGACGATGAACACGATGCATGGTTCGTAGGATATACTCCGAGCCTCGTGACGGCCGTATGGATTGGCGACGATACGAATACAAACGCCGGCTATACAGGCGGTACCGTTCCGGCAGCCATCTGGAGAGACTACATGAAAGAAGCCCTCCGGAACTATCGTGAAAAAGGCTTTGACATCCCAGCTTCCGTAAGAAATGAAATGGCCAAAGCCCGGGCAGCCGCCGCAGCCAAAGCAGCTGAAGAAGCGAAGAAGAAAGAAGACGAAAAGAAAAAAGCTGAAAAGGCCAAAAAAGGAAATAAACTCCTCGACCGCATCGCGGGGAAAATCACAAAACCCGTAGAAGGCCAGGGAAAGAAGACAAATTAGCTTTTTGAGACATCTGTCAGATACCGTGTCCTGAGTCGCATACGGTATTCGGGAATCAGCCTCGCCACGACGTGCCCCGCTTGATTCCATTTCGAGATTTCGGGGTGCGGGATGCGGGGTGCGGGAAGGTGGCGCTGCTGAGGCAGCGCCGCTTTTTTTGTGGGGATTTTGCACAGACGGGGAGAAGGAAAGACGGATTGCGGATTGGGGATTTCGGACTTCGGGAAGGTGTGCCGCTGATGCGGCACATTTTTTAATTGGGACTTTGCACAGGCGGGGAAGAAAAGCCCATATCCTTCCTTATCGAGTGACACCAAAGCAGGCCATGCGGATGGGAAAGGCTCCCAGCCTCCCCGAAGTTCGGGGAGGTGGCCGCGCAGCGGCCGGAGGGGATGTACTATCGTACAAGTCGAATGTGAGCTTGAAGGTGAACGTATCTCCGGGGATCTCCGGCACAGCCGGTGAGGGGGAAATGCAGAATGTTTTCAAAGATTTTCAGGACGAGAATGTCCAGCGTCCGAGAGCGGGTGAAGGGGGCTATCTATGGTAAGAATGATTATTGACTTAAAAGTTAAGAACGAAACGTAATCAAATGACGCTAAAGTCAGTTATGCAAATGGGAGAGGCTCTCCTCCCGGCTCCCCGAAGTTCGGGCAGTCAGCGAAGCTGACGGAGGGGCTGTACTATCGTACAAGCCGGAAATGAGGAAAATGGGACATGCGCAGGGTTCAGTAGTTCGCACATATGAGGCTGATGACGAAACGTACTTGGGCCAAGTGACTCTATCGGTATAATGCGGGCCCCCTTCGAGAAGGGGGCTCCGCGAAGCGGTGGGGGCACGAACCTGTCGAAACGCTTCCCTGCAGGAGCGACGAAAAATGATAAGAACGAAATGGTTTCCCATGCCGATTTTTATCTTGATTCCCATGAAGATCGATCATGAGAGCCGAAGGCAAAATCTAAAAATTGCGCCCAAAGGGCGCCACCTTCCCGATACCCCGATACTCTCGGGATTCCCGACATCCCCGATTATTCCCGACCATCCCCGATATTCCCGATTCAAAAGTGATCATTTCCAAAGTTTCTTCCCCGGTCAGTCAGTAAAGTGACAAATTTAAAACCCCTCTACCGGATGGCGGCCGATAGAGGGGTTTGTATTTTTGGAGTGGTCAGAATGATCTAAGGCAAGGAACCATAAATCTATGATTCATTGCAGAGGTACCTGGAGAAATCTCCTGCAGGAAAGGAAAGAAGTGCGCTTTCACAAGCCTGCGGCTGCGGTACCGCAGTCAGGGTCTGCCGGAAAGGCTGTCAGCATACTGAATATGTCATTTTCACAAAAACACTGACTTCGTGCGGGGAGGTCGGTAAATGCCGGGATGGCAAAGGCGCCCTTCTTTTTTGATTCCTTTGCTCCATGCCGCTACTATCGGCAAAAGAACTTCAGATTCGGAAAGAAGACCTCTTTCCTGCCTTTTGTGAAATTGACTCCGCCGGAACCCCTGTAACAGTTAACGAAAAATGGGGTTTCCGGGCGGCAGGTCCATCGCCCGATTCGGGACCAGGCCCTCCAACCAGCTCTTGGAAGCCGGCCCGGAGTCAGCCGCGGGACCTCGCAGTCGAAAATTTCGGAGGCATAGCCTCAATGGATGGATTTCCTTCACTTTTTCAGTGATCCAGACAGGTGAACTCCCCGGAGAACAAAACCGGGAACCCAGAGCCGGGGCACTTACAAAGGCGGAAGGAAACAATCCGCGGAACAGTATGGGGAAACATACTTTTCACCATAGCCTGTTTATATTATACATCATTTTTGGAAATATAAAAGTCAATTGTCACCCTCAAATATAAACTAAGGTTAAAAAGTGCGGCTTTTACGGCCTTCGGGGCTTATTGAAATTTCCTTGACCGGCTTATGAAAAAGAAATTATACTATTTCGCCAGGGAGAACCGCAGGGGAGAAAACCTTTGTTACGGGACTATCGGGATTGTCGGGAAGGTGGCGGCCTGATGGCCGCCCTTTTAAGATGGGAAATGTGTCCAGGCGGGGGTGAAAATTCCGATATAACCAAAAGCCACAGATCGGAAATCACATATGAGGCTAATGACAAAACGTATTCAGGCCAAAAGACTCCATCGGAAAAAGCGCGCTCCCCGAAGTGCGGGGAGCTCCGCGAATGCGGTGAGGGGGGTGTCAAGCAGGTACAAGCCGGAAATGAGGAGAATGAGACATGCGCAGGGTTCGGTAGTTCGCACAGATGAGGCTGATGACGAAACGTATTCGTGCCAAATGACTCTATCGGTAAAATGCGGGGGCAGATTGTCAAGTCTAGTGCAACATTTCTTCAACAAATTCTATTGGAGTCATCCAATCCATTCCTTTTCTAGGTCTATTGTTAATATAGTCTACTGCCTGTTGAACTTCATCATCTGTCACCTTCCGGAAG
>NZ_JAZASU010000106.1:0-5385 GCF_036343215.1 Dialister sp. | reverse complement strand
TCGAAAATGTTGGTGATCAGACGCATGGACGGTTTAACCGGGAAAATGTAGGTGCCGCGTGCGGAGTATTCCTTCAGAATATCGTTCTGAATGGTGCCGCGCAGTGCGGAAGCCGGTACACCCTGTTTTTCAGCTACAGCGATGTACATAGCGAGCAGTACGGAAGCCGGTGCGTTGATGGTCATGGAGGTGGAAACTTTGCCGAGGTCGATCTGGTCGAACAGGATTTCCATATCCTTCAGGGTATCAATAGCAACGCCTACTTTACCAACTTCGCCTTCAGCCATCTTATCATCGGAGTCATAGCCGATCTGGGTCGGAAGGTCGAATGCGCAGGACAGGCCGGAGCCGCCGTTTGCAATCAGGTAACGATAACGTTTGTTGGATTCTTCAGCGGTAGCGAAGCCAGCGTACATACGCATGGTCCAGAGTTTGCCGCGATACATGGTCGGCTGTACGCCACGGGTGTATGGATATTCGCCCGGGAAACCGAGGTCTTTTTCATAGTCGAAGCCTTCGAGATCCAGAGGGGTGTACAGGTTCTTGTGTTTCAGGCCAACTCTTTCCGGATGTTTTGCGGTCTGTGCTGCATATTCAGCATTGTACTTTTCAAGTTTAGCTTTCAGGGATTCGTTAGACATGAGTTCATCTTCCTCCTAAAAAAGTAAGAATGTAATATCTGGAAACCAGGTTCATCACACAGATGACGGCGGCTTTTCGCTCTTCTCGTTCACCGGTTTTCGAATCGGTTTCCGTCAGGGTTCCGCAAAGCCTTTCGCTGCCGCAGTGTTCTTTTCGGAATCTTATTGCAGCAGCTTTCGGACTCTTGCGAGACCCATGTATATGACACTGTCAAATGACAGTCATCACCATAGGTTATTATACAATATTCTGATTATTTGTAAAGCATTAGGATGCTTCAAATTTCAGATTATTTGGAAAAATGCATATCGCCGGTTTCAGCGAGGCTTTCATGGAACTTGAATGCTTCTTTGAGGATATGCGGGGTCTGGCTGCCTTTGCATGCTGCAACTGCTCTTTCATAGTAGTCCATGAGCTGATCTCTGAAGGACGGATGAGCAACGTTGTTGATGATAACCTTTGCTCTTTCTTTCGGGGACAGGCCGCGAACATCTGCAACACCCTGTTCAGAAATGAATACATGGGTATCATGTTCGGTGTGGTCAACATGAGAGCACATCGGAACTACTGCGGAAATCTTGCCTCCCTTGGTGGTGCTGTGGCAGAAGAAGCAGGACAGGAATGCGTTACGAGCGAAGTCACCGGAGCCGCCGATACCATTCATCAGTTTGGTGCCGGTTACATGGGTGGAGTTTACATGGCCATAGATATCCATTTCCAGAGCGGTGTTCATGCCGATTACGCCGATACGACGAACAACTTCACCGTTGTTGGAAATTTCCTGCGGACGAAGGATGATCTTCTTGCTGTATTTGTCAATGTTAGCATAGAAGCGTTTCAGTCCGTCCGGGGATGGGGACAGGGAAGTACCGGAAATCATGTCGATCTTGTCTTTATCAATCAGGTCGAACATGCCATCCTGAATAACTTCGGTGTATACGGAAAGGTTCTTGAAGTCGGATTCAACGAGGCCATGGATAACTGCGTTTGCAACGTTGCCTACGCCGGACTGCAGCGGGAGCAGGTTTTCCGGAAGTCTGCCATGAGCAACTTCGTTCTTCAGGAAGCTTACGAGGTTGTTGCCCATTGCTTCAGCGTCGTCATCGAGCGGAGCCAGTGCACGGGTAACATCCGGCAGATCGCATGGAACTACAGCGATAATCTTTTCCGGATCGCAAGCAATGTACGGGGTGCCTACACGGTCGCCTGCGTGAACGATCGGAATCGGTTCACAGAATGGCGGATTCTTTCTCATGTAGATATCAGCCATGCCAACGAGGCCCAGCGGCTGGGTGGTGTTGACTTCTACGATAACTTTCTTTGCAGTGTCAACATATACCGGGGAGTTGCCGATTGCAGTGGTGGTGTAGAGTTCGCCGTTCGGTCCGATCTTGCATACTTCTACTACTGCGATGTCCGGTCCGTAAACGCGTTCACCTTTAGCGTTGGTGAAGAAGCCTGCGCGAACCTGCTGAGCTACATGGGACAGGTGGAGATCAAAATAGTTTACCTGGCCTGCATTGATTGCTTTTCTCAGGTTTGCGTTGGTCTGGTATGGCATACGGTTACGAACGCCGTTTACAGCTACCAGTTCGCCATCGATCTGGGAACCGGTGGAAGCGCCGGTCCAGATATCTACCTGGAACGGGGTTTCTTTCATGCGTTCAGCCAGTTCATGCATGGTGATTTTCGGATAGCCGCAGGGCGTAAAGCCGGAAATACCAAGGATGTCGCCAGGATTAATCATGGCAGCAGCTGCTTTGCCGTCGCATACTTTGGAGAGAAGGGCTTTGTCTTCAATTCTGCTCAGGAATTCGCTATCATTGGTGTCGATCATTACTATCATCCTCCCAAAAATAAAATAAATATTGAAAAGTCCGCAGCCTCTGATCTTTCATTTCTACAATGCCGCAGAACTTTTTGCCGTAAAAAAAGCAGCCCCTTTATCTTTTACATGCTTAAAAGGTTTGACTTAAGATTAATGCTGTTCATTTTGTTTACGAACATAATCATAAGTGGAAACCCTCCAATCGGTAGATAAAGATGACTGTACACGGTGATTTCATCACCGATAATATTATAGCACACTTTCACCATATGGAACCCCCAAAACAGGCTCTTTTGCTTTCAAATTCCCTTTCAGGGGTTATAGATAATTCCTATTAGACAAATTAAATTTTACGTGTCCCATAACCTCATCTTTACAAACGCCCCTATTTATTGACAAAGCCATATCAGAAATTTTCTATGCCGCTTCCTTTTAAAGCCGGTTCAGAAAATTTTAAATTGCCAACTAGATATTTATTTCTTTCTATTGATGATATTTGTAACATATTCAGAATTCCAAAGTTAGTGAAAGGTGGTTCAGAAATAAAAAAACGTCCTTTCGGACGCCGGGGAATTTTATCCCCTCTTTATTTTTCCCGATGCACAGAGAGCGCATAGACTCCAGAAACAGAAGGATACGGACCGGCTGAAAAGGACATGGTCTCCCAGACTGATCACTGCCAGGGACATGACAAGGAGAATTCCGCCAAGGCCCAGAGATTTTTCAAAACTGTCTTCCCCGTTCCGGTAAACCCTGAACGCCAGGATTCCCTGGGCAAAGAAAGCGGCAAGGAAGGCAAGTCCCCCGGGTATGCCCACTTCTGCCGGCATATTGAGGTACATATCATGAGCATGAAAAATGAGCACATGTTCATCCTGAATGAAGAAATTATAATCAGGATAAGCCAGAAAATAGGTACCCCAGCCGATACCGAGAAGCGGATGCTCCTCAATCATGGCTTCCGTGGATTCCCAGAGTGCAAAACGAAGACCTACGGATGTATCTTCGCCGGAGAAAAGGGAAAGGAACCGCTCCGTAATCTGTCCATGGTAAAAGAACAGAATGAGCGGAATGAGGAGAAAAAGAAATCCGAATCGTTTATCATAAAAGAGAGTCAGCCCCAGCACGATGGCTGCCAGGCTTACCCAGGCGCCGCGGGAATAGGTCAGTGCCAGACAGAGCACGAAGATAAAGAGAAGCACGCCAAAGGCAGCCTGCCTCTTTCCCCTCTCCCTCAGGAAAAAAGGAGTGAGGAGGCTGATGATCATGAGAAGATAGGCACCAAAAAGGTTTGGATTTTCCAGGGTAGAATACATACGGCGGCGGAGAAGCGGAAACCGTTCCGGGTCCACCCAGCTCTGGGCCATCATATCTTCCGCCATATCTTTGGCATCAGCATACTGGAAAAATCCGTAGGCCGCAGTCACCAGGGCTCCGGCAAGGAAGACATACAGAGCTTTTTCCTTTTCCTTTTTTGTCTCCAGCATATTGAAAACGAGAAGGTACAGGGCCGCATACATGAGAGGCTGGAAGGCCCAGTTCATGAGGGAAAAACCCGTATTCAGTGAAACGAAACCGGATAGGAAGGCAGCCGCCAGAAACAGGCCTCCCGGCTGCCATAACGGAGGCAGCCGGAAAGAAACTTCCTTCACCGTTTTATAATTGATGAGCCATCCCAGGACCAGTGGTACCAGAGTCACGTAAAAGGCCATGGGATGAAGAGGCAGCAGGAACAGAGTGATATATAAAAGATAGAATAAATGCCTGCGGGAACAGAGCCGTCCCGGTAGACTTCCATTTTCCATCATAACCCTCCTCGAAGGATGAATGAGACATATTTCTACTTATTATATAAGAGAAAGGAAAAAGGGGCAATGGAATTCAAAGCCTTTTTAAGCCCCCGCATTCTCCATCCGGCAGCTATCAAATCGCTCCTGCCGAAATGCATCCGCCCTCATCATATATGCTAAAATAAAAGAAAACGATTCTTTCCCGGGAGGCCATTATGAAAAAACGTATGATTGTCGATATCCTGATGCTCGTCCTGTTTCTCGTGATGATGGATTACCGGCTCATCCGGAATTTCTGGCATGAAGCGCTGGGGACACTTCTCTTTATCGTGGTTCTTTATCACAATTACTTGAACCGCCCATGGTATACATCTCTTTTTCACGGTCGCTGGACCCTGGAGCGGGCCATTCCCCTCATTGTGAACGCAGTACTGATTTTCTCTATTCTTTCTGCCATTGGGAGCGGTATCTTTATTTCCAAGAACCTTCCCCGCCTCATTGGCAAAGCGCCCAGATGGATTCATTATCTCCATCACATTGGAGGTTATCTCATGCTGATTTCCCTGGGCTTCCACATCGGTCTTCACTGGAAACCCATGCTTTCCCGGCTGGAACGGACATGGCACCTTTCGAAATCAAAAATTCTTCCCTGGATAGAAAGGCTCCTGGTCCTGGGAATCGTATCCTGCGGCGTTTATTTTTCCAACTATTACAGTATTGGAAGCCGTCTTTTCTTCCGCCCCATTCCCAATGCCCGGTCCCTCCCCATTACCCTGTGGACTTTTACCTTCGGGTACCTCATGATTATTTCCACCTACGGGGTTATCGCATACTACGGCATGGAAATCCTAAAGAAAATGGAACACCGGAAATAAGAAACACTGCTGAAAGGGCACGCATGAGAAACGTGCCTTTTTTTGATGGAAAAATCGGGATCCATCTGAAATCATGCGAAAAAAGGGTTAAATATATCCGTTTAAATTGACAATCCGCTTTCAAAGTAAAAGTTTAATAAAATTCTAATGATACAAATCGCGTTTTTTGCTACTATACCGGTGGAGCGAATGAAAGGGCCCCTGAAGAAATCCCTCATCACCCGGATGTACAAAATCGATCGAGCCGGCG
>NZ_JAZASU010000105.1:0-5406 GCF_036343215.1 Dialister sp. | reverse complement strand
TTCGCCGCAAAATTTTTTGCGTTTGTCAAGTACTTTTTTCAGATTTTGTCGGATTTTTTTAAATTTTTTGCACAAAAAAAGCACGCATCTTTCGACGCGTACTTGAACTATTTCATGATTTTCTTAAGTTAATGATATTGGAATTAAGAGTCGATTGTACAGACAATCGGCTCTTTTTATTTGGGAAATGTGAAAATGCCGCAGCCACGAAGCGTTTGAGTGGAAACTGCACTTTCGACAGTAAATTTCCGCGGAAAAATTTCCGGCGTCCCCCATCGGGTGAAGGGGGGCTTACTATCGCAAGAATGACAAATGACACAAAAGCCTCCTGCGTAACGTACTGGCGGAACCCATGAATCTCCCACTCTTACGATACGCATGAAAATGCTTTTTCATCTCCTAAAGCCTTCCCCCTTTCAAAAAAAATCTGCTACAATATTGTTGGAGAGAAGTAAGGAGAAACTATGTCAAATACAGTAAAAAAATGGCCGGGCCTCATTCTTTCGATGCTTGCGGTTTTCATCATGATTCTGTCGGGCTGCGGGCAGGAGAAAAATCCGAATTCCATGACCGTCCCTGCAGTAGAGGGAGAAAAAATCGAAGTCACCCTGGACACTTCGGACGATTTCCATATGGAAAAGCCGAATGAAGTCCTCCTCGTCTATCAGAAGAAAAAAGTGATGCTCCGCCTTGCCTTTATTTCCAAAGAAGAGGAAATAAAACAGCGCTCAGCCATCATAACCATGCCTTTTGAAATTTATGAAGAACGGGACGATTATATTTCCTATGCGGCAGCCGGTTCCCAGGGGATGGTGACCTATTATATGTACCCGGTGGGAGAAAAAACCTGGCTCTATGCAGGCACCCATCTGCCGAAGGAAGCAGCGGACAAAGTCTTATCCAGGCTCCATTTCAAAGAGGTGAAAGCATGAAAATCATGGTCAGCGCCTGCCTTCTGGGTAGAAAATGCAAGTACAGCGGCGGAGATAACCGGAATGAAGCGGTCATTTCCTTTCTGAAAGATAAAGACTATGTGCCGGTCTGCCCCGAAGTGGAAGCAGGTATGCCCATTCCCAGGCCTCCCGTGGAAATCCGGAAAGGCCGGGTCATTTCCATCGAAGGAAAAGACCTGGACGAAATCTATCGCCAGGGCGTGCGGCGGACCCTCGAAAAAGCAGGACCCGTGGACATGGCCATCCTCAAAGGAGGAAGCCCCACCTGCGGAGTCCATATGATTTACGACGGCACCTTCAGCGGGAAAAAGATTCCCGGGAAAGGAATCCTGGCAGCGGCCCTTCACGAAAAAGGGATTCCTCTGTATGATGAGAAAGATATTGAACGCAAGTATGGAGGAAAATAATATGCTCATCGGCGGAATCGAAGCAGGCGGGACGAAAATCATCTGCGGCATCGGGGAATGGAAAGAAGGAAATCTGAAAATCCTATCGGAAATGCGTTTCCCCACCACCACGGCGGCTCAGGTCATTCCTGAAATGATTTCCTGGTTCAGACAATATGACATCAAAGCCCTGGGGATTGCCTCCTTCGGCCCCCTGGACCTGAAAAAAAATTCCCCCTCCTATGGCTATATCAAAGCCACCCCGAAAAAAGGCTGGCAGGACGTAGATTTCGTGGGACCCTTTGCCAAAGCTTTGCAGATTCCCATCGAATTTGATACCGATGTCAATGGAGCCGCTCTGGGAGAAGCCATCTACGGAGCAGGAAAAAATTGTGACGTCGTGGCCTATATGACCGTAGGAACAGGAATCGGCGTGGGACTTCTGGCCAATGGGCAGCTTTTGCACGGACTCGTCCATCCCGAAGCAGGCCATATGAGGATCCTCCGCCATCCGAAAGATACCTATAAAGGAAGCTGCACCTTCCATAATGATACAGAAGGAGCAGGAGGATGCCTGGAAGGCTACGCCTGCGGACCCGCTATCGCAGCCCGCTGGGGCGCCCCGGGCGAAACCCTTTACGACCGGAAAGAAGTCTGGGAAATGGAAGCCTTCTATCTCGGACAGGGCATAGCCAATCTCGTCCTTCTCTACTCCCCGGACAGAATCATCATCGGAGGAGGCGTCATGCATCAGGCACAGCTCTTCGAAATGGTGCGGGAAGAAACAAAGAAAAACGTGAATGGATACATCCACTCCGAAATGCTGGATAAAAAAATCGACCAGTACATCGTGCCTCCCGCTTTAGGAGACCACGCAGGCCTCATGGGAGCATTGGAACTCGGGAGAAGAGCGCTTTTGAAATAGAGTTTAGCAGTCAGCCGTCAGTAGTTAGTGGTTAGTTATTAGAGTCGATTGTGCGGGCAATCGGCTCTTTTCATTGGGCCCATCCGTTTACGGCTGGAAATAGCGTACCATTTCACCCAAAACGACTCAAAAGTCACGCAGAAAAGCTCCCCTCGAAAGGAGAGCTGTCGCCGAAGGCGACTGAGGGGGAACCGCACTTTCGACAATATCCTTCCCGGCCGCTGTAGATTTGCGTCCCCCAACGGGGGAAGCTCCCGCGAAGCGGGTAAAGGGGGCTTACTATCAAAAGAATGATAAGTGACACAGAAGTCTCATGCGTTACGTAATGATGAACACGGTACGCATGAATGAACAGAGTCATTTTCGGCACGTACCATCGTACGCCCCTTCCCCGCATTCGCGGAGCTCCCCGTGATGATTTTACCTTTTAGCTCATTTTCGACCTGAACGACCGTACAGCCCCTCCGTCGCCTTCGGCGCCACCTCCCCGAACTTCGGGGAGGCTGTGCGGGGAGCACTTGCTTACCGTCAGAGTCATCTGTCCCGAGTTTCTTTCATCAGTCCGCCTCATATGTGCCATGAAAATCACAGGGCTTATGCCGTAACGATTTCATCTGAATAGTCCATATCGACCCGCGGAAAGGTTCCCGGAGCAGCAGAGCTCCGGCGCAGCCGGTGATGGGGAACTGCACAGATCAGGAAAACTTCACCAGGCACAAATGAGGGCCAAAGGCAAATTCAAAAAGGGCGGGCTTCATGAATCTGATGCCTGCCACCTTCCCGAGACTCCCGGAACAATCCCCGAGAGCCCCGACAATCCCGATTCAAAAGTTGTCAAAGATAGAAGTAACCCAAAAGAAAAGAGACTCTATCGGCTGGACAGAGTCTCTTATTTCTATTTCCACAAAAACTAACTGCTGCCTGCTGACGGCTAACGGCTCACTTATTTCTGAGCGCTCTCTTCAGAATCTTTCCGGATGCGTTCTTCGGCAGGGCATCCATGGGGATGAATCGTCTCGGAATCTTGTAGCCTGCCAGGTTTTTGGTGAGGTAACGGCGGATTTTGGCTTCGTCATAGGTATAGCCCGGTTTCATGACTACATAGGCCCAGACGACCTGTCCGCGGAGGGCATCAGGATGGCCGACTACGGCACATTCGGAGACTCCTTCCACTTCATAGATGCAGCCTTCTACTTCGCCGGGGTAAATATTTTCCCCGTTTACGATGATGAGGTCTTTCAGGCGGTCTACGATGTAAATGAAATTATCTTCATCCATATAGGCCAGATCGCCCGTGTGGAGCCAGCCGTCCGGTTCGAGGACTTTGGCTGTTTCTTCCGGTTTCTTCCAGTACCCTTTCATCACATTTCCGCCGCGTACCATGAGTTCGCCTACGGTGCCCGGTTTATAGGGGCCTTCGTAATCGGTGAGGATTTTCGCTTCCACTCCGGGAATAGCCGGTCCTACAGAGAGGTATTTCAGCTGGTCCTGAGGCAGGACGGAGACGACTGGAGAAGCTTCTGTCAAGCCATAGCCTTCACGGACGGGATGATGGAAACGATCGTAGAAAGCCTGGGCGATAGGCTGGGCAATGGGGGCGCCGCCGGAAATGAAATCATGAACCGTGGAAACCATGGAAGGATCCCCATGACGGGCCAGAAGATTGTACATGGGCGGAACCATGAAAGCAATGGTCACCGAATGTTCTACGATGGCATTCATGATTTCCGTAGGACTCTTGGTCCGGATAATGACGATCGTTCCCTGATGGTACAGTACGGAATTAATGGATGTGGTGAGCCCATAGCAATGGAACATGGGAAGCACGCAGAGGACTTTGTCTTCCGGCCTGATGATGACCATTTTTGTGAAACATTCCACATTGTCGATGAGATTCTTGTGGGTCAGCATGGCCCCTTTCGGGATGCCCGTGGTACCGGATGTATACACCAGGGCGCAGAGATCATCTTCGGTGATATCCGACGGGAACGGAGGCGCTTCTTTTGCCTTGTCTTCAGAAGCTTTGAAATCCAGATCGTGAATATCCACGGTCGGACAGGATACATTGAGCTTCGTATCTGTAATGAGAAGGAACGTGCCCGAATCTTTCAGGATATAATCCACTTCCCGGTCTACCAGGGAATTATTGATAGGAATAAAGATGGCACCCAGACTGACAATGGCCAGGTACGCATAAAGAAATTCGGCCCGGTTTGCCGAATAAAGGCCTACTTTCGCGCCCTTTCTGACTCCCATTTCATAAAGCGTATTCCGATACAGACGGATCAGTTCCCGAAGTTCTCCATAGGTAACTGTGGCATCTCCCACGATGGCCATATGGGAAGCAGGAGCCGTATTGGCTAATTCATGAATAAACATAATGACACCTCTCTTTGTCTACTTAATTTATATTGTATCAAATAGTTGGAATATGCTCAAATAGAATTATATGAGTCATCTGGCATATACCGGGATTTGAGTCTCATAGATTTTCGGGTCTTAGCCTCACCACGGCGAGCCCCGTTTATCCCATTTTCGAGATTTCGGGATCCGGGAAGGTATTGCCGCTGATGCGGCAATGAATATATGGGGATTTTGCAGAAGCGGAGTTGAAAAGCCCGATATCATTCGTTATCAGGTGACACTATAGCATGGGATGCGAATAGGGAAGACTCCCCTCAAGCTTCCCCAAGGTTCGGGCAGTCAGCATAGCTGACGGAAGCGCGGTGTGAAAGTATAAAGCGCCACAGAAATATATCTTAATCCGAAATGACGGATATCGCAGACGAAAGTTACAATAGAAAAAATGGCGGGTTTTATAACTTTTATGCCCGCCACCTTCCCGATAACCCCGATCATCCCCGATATTCCCGACCATTCCCGATTCAAAAGTCTTCGAAGATGCAAGTTTCCGTCAAATACAAGCAGTAAAAGTTTAATAAAATTCTAATGATACAAATCGCGTTTTTTGCTACTATACCCGTGGAGCTGACGAAAGGGCCCCTGAAGAAATCCCTCATCACCCGGATGTACAAAATCGATCGAGCCGGCGGAGGGATGGACGCAGATGATTTTCAAAAGCTCCAAAACCGCGCGGTGAATTTTTTTCACTCTATTTTTACAAAAGAAATAAGTCCTCCTC
>NZ_JAZASU010000104.1:0-5547 GCF_036343215.1 Dialister sp. | reverse complement strand
TTTTAAAAGAAAGACTTGAAAATATCCAGCATGAAATAGATGAAAAGGAGAAGGACAAAGAGAAGAAAACCGCCTAAAAAGGGCTAACCCCCGAACAGAAAAATTAGGAATGAGTGTCCTTGACAACGGGACCGTTTTATGACGGCCGCAGAATATATGGGGAATAGAAGTAAATGAAAACTTTCCAGCTGACTGACTTTTGAATCGGGGATTTCGGGAATCTCGGGACTATCGGGGCTATCGGGAAGGAGTGCCGCTGATGCGGCACGAGTATTTATGGGGAATGTACACAGGCGAGGTTGAAAAGCTCGTACAAGTCGGAACGTTCAAGGCTCCCCAGGCTTGGGGAGCTGTCTGCGGAGCAGACTGAGGGGTCGTACCTCGGCCGCCAGGCACATATGAGGCTAATTGACGAAAGGTACCCGGGGCAAATGACTCTAACGGCAAAAGCGAGCCCCCCGAAGTGCGGGGGGCTCCGCAATAGCGGTGGGGGGATGTCAAGCAGGTACAAGTCGGAAGTGATGATGAAGGTACAAGCGCAGGGTTCGGCAGATAGCACATATGAGGCTAATCGACAAAATATGCCCGGGATAAATGAGGAAAATGATAGTCAGGCAGGCTCTCCCTCGGGAACACCGCGACAGCGGTGAGAGGGCAAGTAAAAGGATTGGCGGCCAAAGGCCGCCGGGTGTTTCCCCTGCCCTTTCAGGCCCTTCGGGCCAGCTTCCCCGAGGGGAAGCCTGCCCGAGTACGTTTTGAGGCACATGTGAGACTAACTGACCAAAGGAACTCGGGACAAATGACTCTATCCATAAGCAAGAAGGCTCTCCCTCGGGAGAGCTCCGCGACAGCGGTGAGAGGGCGCTGAAGAAATTGGCGGCCAAAGGCCGCCGGGTGTTTCCCCTGCCCTTTCAGGCCCTTCGGGCCAGCTTCCCCGAGGGGAAGCCTTCTCGCGAGACTTTTGAGACATACACGATGAAAATGGTACGGCAATCAGCCCTGATATCTACATGGCACATAGTCTGTTTCCAAATCCTTCATTTATTTGAGGCTCTGGCGGATAGGCCGGATGACTCCAAAGAACCTTCGCCCGCCTGTGTACAATGCAACTGATCACTGATAACTATGAACTGATAACTTTACTTTCCGCTTCTGAATAGAAATTACAGTAAATCATCATATATAGAAAGGAAAACCATGGACAAATCCACCGCTCTTCCCGGATCCCGGGCCTTTGCGAGAAACTGTACGATTACGGCTATCCTTGCCGTACTCATTGCCGTTTCCGGCACTTTCCGCATTCCCGGCATCGTCCCGGGGACGGAATTCCAGCTTTCCGCGCCCATTGCGGTGGCGATCTGCGGGGTATTTGGCTTTAAGAAATATATCATCGCCGGAGTCCTGGCTTCCCTCATCGGACTTTCTCTGGGGACAGCCACCATTTTAAACGTAGCCATCCAGATGACCTTCCGTCTCGGGGTGGGTGCTTTCTGGCTCATCTCGGGCTCCAATAAACCCTTCTATATCTTTTCCGGCCCCATCGGTACCGCCCTGGCCCGGGTTTCCATGTATTTCCTCCTTGGAAAAGGCCTTACCCTCATGCTGATCGCTGCAGCTCCCGGAATGATTTTTACAGCTGCTACGGCATGGATTTTCGGGAAGCTCTTTACGAAATGCAAAGAAGTCATCGGAGCGTAGAGAAGCTCTAAATAAAAAGTTATCAGTTTTTAGTTCTCAGTTATCAGTGGTTGTGGCCCGCATAATAAAATTGAAAGCGGGCCTTTTTATAATTGCTGATTTACCGGACAGGGCAGACTTTTATCATGCTGTACCCACCTTTTCCGAAAACTGCGGACTAATAACTTTCAACCATCTATTTCAATGAATTTTTTATTGACTGAATAGAAAAAGTAAATGAAGCAGCCAACCTTGCCAGTTTTGAAAAAAGGCACAAAAAACCACGGAGGTCCTCCGTGGTTTTTCTGTGTTCCCATGGAATAAATTATATATCGCAGTCTTTCCAGAGTTTTTCAATGGGTTGGGTGTTTTTTCCGTCTTCCATGTATTCGCCATAGGCTTCATCTGCTGTGGTCATATCGTTTTCGTCCTCGATTTTTTCGAATAGCACTTCTTTGCGTACTCACCGGCCAGCCGTCTTTCCTCTTTACTCAGATTGATGGAAAGTCTCATAGTTCCTGCTCCCTTTTGAAGTATATTGTGCGAATACTATTAACCGTTAACCCTGATGTACAGTTTTTTCTCATGAACCTGCCTTCAAGCTGCCCGAATGAGAATCATTAACCTCTATGTACAGCTCTCCACATGAATTGGCTTTATAGCCACTCCCTATTACCCATTACTCATTACCGGTTTTTCATCGGAAGTGGGATTTCTGCTAACGGCTAACGGCTGACATCTAACGGCTCCCTCATTTATACAGTGCTTCATAAATGGCTTTCAGTTTCTTATCCCTTTCTTCGGTGGCCTTCTTCGCTTTGTCTCCGGAGTAGTCATAGAAGCCTTTTCCTGTTTTTACGCCGAGTTCGCCTTTTTCGAATTTTTCCTGAAGGAGCTTCGGCACTCCTTTTCCGCCGGCCAGATCTTCCATGAGGTATTCGCTGATGTGGGTGAAAATATCGATTCCGCCGAAGTCCATGGTTTCCATGGGTCCCAGGCAGGCCCAGCGGAAGCCGATCCCGTATTTCATGACGGAATCAATCCCTTCCGGACTGATGACTCCTTCCTCCACCATATGGCAGGCTTCGCGGATGACCGCCAGCTGGAGGCGGTTTCCTGCAAAGCCGGGTACGTCTTTTTCCAGGATGGCCGGTTTTTTATGGATGGCCAGGGCCAGGTCATAAATGGCTCTGGCTGTTTCATCGGAAGTTCTGCTGCTTTTGATGATTTCGATGAGAGGAATCAGGGTGGGTGGATTGAACCAGTGCATGCCGATGAACCGTTCCGGTTTCTTCACCGCTGCCGACAGGCGGTTGATGGAAAGACCGGATGTGTTGGAGGCGATGAGGGTATCCTCTCTGGCCAGTGCTGAAATGGAGGCGAGGAAAGTCTGCTTGATGCCCAGATTTTCCACAATGGTCTCGATGATGAGATCCCTGTTTTTGAAAGCTGCCATGTCCGTGACAAAGGCGATTTTCGGAACGACGGAAGGATCGATGAGACTCCTTGCCTTCTCCAGCGTCGGCCGGCGGTGGTTCCAGAGGATCACGTCATATCCGTCCCTTGCAAATATTTCCGCCATGGAGTATCCCATAGTGCCTGCCCCGGCAATGGTGATTTTCCTGATATTCATAAAAAAGACCCCTTTCTTTTTTTTATTTCTATATATATTATAGCGCAAATGGTTTAGTTCCATCAGTGCTGATCGTGATTCGTGAATCGTGATCCCTGGTCCGTGAAGGTGTGCCGCTGATGCGGCACAAATATATGGGACTTTCTCAGGCGGGGTGAAATTTCTGCTTTTCCGATTTATGAGGGCCTTTATAAAAAATTGGCTGGCGTAAGCCAGCCATATCCTTCACGGACCCCGGATCACGGGCCACAGACCACGAAAAGTGATAAAGCTGGAGCATGAATGATACTATTTCTTGAATCTAAAACCCCATCCAGTACCCGAAACATTGAAACATATGGAAATATTTGTTACAATAAATTGGATATACGTTCAAATAAGCGAGGTCATTCTATGTTTTTACACGAAATCATCAAAGGTGCAAACCCTTCTCATCTGGTTTTCGAAGGCGAAAACGACGTGACTTATGGGGAACTGGCCGAATGGATCAGGAAGTACCGGAATAAATTGTATGAAATGGGAATCCGCCAGGGGGATAGAGTCGCTCTTTACTCTTCCAACCGGGAGGAATTCGTTTATGTGTACCTTTCCGTCGTATCCCTGGGAGCCATCATTATCCCGGTGAACTGTTCCCTGGTGGACAGGGAAGTGGATTATATCCTGAGAGACTCCGGGTCCGCCCTTCTCATCACGGATACGGCCATGACTGTATCCTGCCCGTCCATCGATATTCACGATCTGGATTTCCAGGCTGACCAGGATACAGCTCCTGAAGCGCCGGCTTTCCCGGAAGATATTTCCATAGATGACGTATGTGCCCTGGTGTATACCTCCGGCACCACCGGAAGCCCGAAAGGAGCCATGCTGACTCACCGGAATCTCGTAGAGAATGTGGAACAGTTTATTTCCAGGATTCCTTTCAAACCGGAAGACAAAGCCCTCTGCGTGCTCCCCATGTTCCATTGCTATGGCCTCACTACCGTGGTGAATGCCAGCCTGTATGCCCATTCCACGATTGTCATCCTCCGGTCCAAAAGTCCTTCCGAAATCATCAATACCATTGTGCAGCATGGAATCACCATTGCCATCATGGTACCCCCCATGTACAATCTTCTCGCCCGCCGGGGCGATCCCTCCGTCATGAAGACGGTCCATACCTTTATTTCCGGCGGCGCCTCCATTCCCCAGCCCGTATCCCAGGCCTTCTACATCCGTTTCCAGCATCCTGTCCAGGAAGGTTACGGACTCACCGAAGCCTCCCCGGTCGTCTGCATCCTGCCAAGCGCCAAACCGAAGTACCTCACCAGCGGCCCGGCCCTTCCCGGAGTGGAAACAAAAATCCTCACCGAAGACGGCGGACCCTATGCGGCAGGCACAGTGGGAGAACTCCTTGTCCGCGGAAGCAATGTGATGAAAGGTTACTGGCATAAACCGGAAGAAACAGCCAAAGTCATCGATAAAGACGGCTGGCTCCATACCGGAGACCTGGCCTATATGGACGATGATCAATACATTTACATCGTAGACCGCATCAAAGATCTCATCATCGTAAACGGGGAAAATATCTATCCCGGCGAAGTGGAAGACTGCATTTATGAAGTAGAAGGAGTCGCAGAATGTGCCGTAGTCGGTCATCCCGATGAACTCCGGGGCCAGGCCGTCTGGGCCTATGTGGTCATGAAAGAAGGATATCCCTTCGACGAAGCAAAAATCAGGAAACACATGGCTAAAAACATCGCCAACTACAAAATCCCGAGACGTTTCGTGCCCATGACGGCACTGCCAAAGAATGCCACAGGGAAAATCCTGAAACGGGCACTTCGGGATTATTGAGGAATTTGTGGTCAGCGAAAAAGTCAGTACAGGGCGCCTTTTGAAATAGAAGGGCGCTCTTTTTTATGCGGAAAAGCGGACCGCCTTCATGGATCACTGATCACTGCAACAAAAAAGCCGCCCATCACGTTGTGATGAGCGGCTTTTTGAGCACGAAAACAAGTCCCCCTGGAAATGAAGGCATGGCGAATAGAGCCGGGTTCCCAGAATTCCGGGACATACTGATCAATCGGCAGCAGAAATCGTAATGGGCGTATGCTTCTCGTGAGACAAAGTAAGGTGCCGGGGTGGCTGATTGGTCGGATATTTCCATGACCTTTCGGTTGAGGAGGACTTATTTCTTTTGTAAAATTGAAGTGAAAAAATTTTCACCGCGCGGTAATTGGAGTTTCTGAAAATCATCT
>NZ_JAZASU010000103.1:0-5663 GCF_036343215.1 Dialister sp. | reverse complement strand
GCGCGGTTTCGGAGCTTTTGAAAATCATCTGCGTCCATCCCTCCGCCGGTTCGATCGATTGTGTACATCCGGGTGATGAGGGATTTCTTCAGGGGCCCTTTCATTCGCTCCACTGGTATAGTAGCAAAAAACGCGATTTGTATCATTAGAATTTTATTAACTATTTCGCCTTGGCAGGCTCTCATCCTTTTGAAACTGAACATTTTTATTTCCATATAAAAGGTCCCATCAATGGCAGGGTTACTTCTTTCCCTGCCGCCATCCCAAAACAAAAGAACCGATTGCCTGCAATCGGTTCTTTTCTGCCAAAACTAACGGCTATTTTGCTTCTTTCGGTTCCTCAATCCTGAACCAGAAGGCATAGAGGGCCGGGACGAAGAGGAGTCCCAGGGGCGTTGCCAGGGTCAGACCGCCGATGAAGGCGCAGGACATGGGGGCCCAGAATGGATTGACTACGAGGGGGATCATACCCATCATATCAGAAAGGGAGGTCAGCATAATCGGAATGAAACGGATGACTGCTGATTCCACCACCGCATCATAGGGAGAAAGTCCTTTTTCCAGATGCTGCCGGATCTGGTCAAGAAGGATGATGGAATTTCGAATGACCATGCCTCCCAGGGAAAGCATGCCGATGATCGCCACAAATCCCATGGCTTTCTGGGTAACTACGAGGGTCAGAATACTTCCGATTAAGGCCAGCGGTGCCGAAACGGCGGCAATAATCATGATGCTGATTTTTTTCATTTCAAAAATCAGGATAGCCAGAATGATGAAAATCATGAGGGGAATGGTAGCCACGATCTGTTTCGTGGATTTGGCGCTCCATTCGAGGCCCCCGTCTTTTTCGAGGGTATATCCTTCAGGAAGATTCTGCCGGAAATCTTTGAGATACTTGTCCCAGATATCATTGGCCACCGTGTCCCCGGTCACGCCGGATACCACATCACTCCGGAGAGTGATGCAGGGTTCGATATTTCTGCGCCAGATGGTGCTCGTTTCATTTTTATAGGAAATATCGGCGAATTCTCCCAGCGGCACATACCGTCCGCTTCCCACGTGAATGGGAAGGGAAGAAAGGCTGGCCAGGCGGGCCGCGTTGTCCCCTTCCAGACGGAAGGAAATGGGCACGAGCTGGTCTCCCTGGTAGGATTCAGCCACTTTATAGCCGGACAGTTTGATATACAGGTCCTGGGAAACGGCATAATTATCGATGCCCAGTTCCCTCACTTTATCCTGGTTGATTTTCAGCTGTACCGAAGGCGTCTGCTGGGGCCAGTCGAGAGAGGCATTGATGACAGACGGATTTTCTTTCATCTTTGCCAGGCCCTCATTGGCAAGGACTGCCAGTTTTCCTGCGTCAGGACCCCTCAGGCGGAACATGACGGGATATTCGGAAGGCGGTCCCGTCTGGATGAGGCGGGTATGAGCCCGGACTTCCGGATAATTGTCCGCTAAAAATTCCTGTACGTCTTTTCTTAAAGAATCTCTGGAATCCGTATCGGTGGCCACGATGATCATCTGACCCCGGTCATCTTCAGCGGCCTGGGGATTGAAAAGAAGGATGAATCTTGGGGCCGTATCTCCGATATAGGTGGAAAAGGAAGAAACGCGATTGTCACCATAGAGATTGTCTGCCACAGCGGCCATGACTTTTTTCGTATCTTTGATGGATGCGCCGCTCGGAAGATTGACGTCCAGAATGATTTCCGGACGGACGGAATCGGGGAAGAATTCACGGTTCACGAAGGGAAGGGATGCCACGGTCAAAGCAAAAAGTCCGATGGTGGCAAGGAGGGTCATTTTTCTATAATGAATGACGAATTTCACTGCTTTCCTGCAGTATTCCCGTCCCATCCGTTCCACTTTCCCGCTGACCGAATCGCCGGTCCCCGGTTTGATGAACTGATAGCCCAGGACCGGGGAAACGAAGATGGATGCCACCCAGGACAAAAGAAGGGTGGAACCGATAACCCAGAAAAGGGAATTGCAGTATTCGGAAACCTGACCGTCTGCCAGACCTACGGGAATAAAACCGGCAATGGTAATGAGAGTTCCTGCCAGCATAGGCATGGCACAGGATTTGAACGCTTCCTGGGCCGCTTCCATACGGGTGGCTCCCATTTCCAGTTTGGACTGCATCATTTCGATGACAATAATCGCATCATCCACCAATAGTCCCAAAGCCAGAATCAAAGTTCCCAGAGATACGATATGAAGGTCGATGCCCCACCATTTCATGAAAAGGAAAGAAGAGCAGACCACCACAGGAATACACATGGCCAGAACCATGCCGCTCCGAAGTCCCAGGGAAAGGAAAGAAACACCCATAACGATGGCCAGAGCTTCGATGAGGGATTCCGTAAATTCTCCAATGGAATTATTGACCACTTTTGGCTGGTCGGCCACCAGGGAAACTTCCATGCCCGCCGGAAGGTTCTGCGACATCTCATCAATAACGGCCTGGAGATTTTTGCCCAGTACCAGATTATTTCCACCATCTTTCATGGAAATGGCGATACCGATGGAAGGTTTTCCATTAAAATACATGAGGGAAGTTTCCGGATCCCTATAGGTCTGGGTGACTTTGGCCACATCTCCCAGATGGAAAGTGCGCTCGCCCACGTGAATCGGAATATTTTCCAGGGCTTCCTTCGTGCCCAGAAGTCCGTCTACACGGATGGCCACATTTCTGGAATTCGTATGTATCGTGCCGGCCGGCATCATGGCGGACTGCTGGGAAATCATCTGGTAAATGGCGGCCGGAGAGAGACCGAAAGAGGCCAGTTTATTCTGGTCCATTTCCACATAAATCATCTGCTCCTGGACACCCAGAAGTTTGACCTGTTCCACATCCCTGACTAAAACAAGGCGGCGCCTGATATCTTCGGCATACTTACGCTTTTCCTCGTAGGAATAATCATCGCCGGTCAGGGCATAAATGGAACCGTAGACATCGGTAAAACGGTCATTGATGATGGGTCCCCGGACCCCTGCCGGCAGGTCTCCCCAAACATCATTCACGGCGTTTCTGACTTCGTGCCACCGTTCCTGGACTTTATCCTTCGGCACCGTATCATCCAGATCTACATAAATGACCGTTTTTCCATCGTGGGTAAAGGATTTGATATAATCCAGTCCCCTCGTTTCCTGGAGTTTCTTTTCCAGAGGATAGGTGACCTGCTCGGTAATCTGTTCCGCAGAAGCTCCGGGCCAGGCGGCAGCCACCACCATTTCACGAATGGTGAAATTCGGGTCTTCACTTCGTCCCAGGGAGAAGAAAGAGGCAAGGCCCCCCAGGATGATGGAAATAATGAAGAAGTAGACAATCTGTTTATGACGGATGGCCCACTCCGCCAGGGTTTCATCCTTCATGTGCGCACCTCTTCTCCTTCAGAGAGTTTGGAAGCTCCCGCCGTCACGAGGATATCGCCTTTCTGAAGGCCTCCCGTGATTTCTACGGAATCTTCGCCGTATTCTCCTGTTTTGACTTCCACGAGATGGACTTTTTTATCTTTCACTACCCATACGGAAGGCTTGTCATTCTGGGTGGCCATAGCCGTCAAAGGAACGGAGAAAGCTTCTTTTTTATTCGGATTTTCAAATTTTACTTCTGCCGTCATGCCGACAACAATGGAATCGGGCGGATCCATTAAAGTGACTCTGGCATCATAAGTTCCGGTAGAACTGTTGGGAGCAGCCGCGATATCCCGGACTTTTCCCTGTACCGTCACATTCGGAAGAGCCCAGAAAGTGACGGTGGCCGGCATGCCGACGGAATAAATTTTGTACTGTTTTTCGGTTAAGGAAATATGGACATCTTTTCTCGAATCATCGATGATGGAAACCACCGGAGTTCCGGCGGCAATGACCTGGCCCACTTCATACATAGTGGAACCGATCACTCCATCCCGGTCTGCGGTCAGAATGGTAAATCCCAGATTATTTTCTGCCCGGGAAAGAGTGGCGAGGGCATTATTGAGATCCGCATCAGCCAGTCTTGCCTGGTTATTCATCTGGTCCATGGTGAGGGCGGAAATGGCATTCTGGGCGTAGAGTTTTTCATAGCGGGAAAGGGTGGAATGAGCAAGATCGGCTCTGGCCTGAGAGGCATTCAAAGCAGCCCGGGCAGAAGCCACCTGTTCTTCCGCATCTTTGGAATCCACTTTCATCAATGGCTGACCGGCTGTTACCCGCTGGCCCTGATCCACATAACGGGCCATAATCCGTCCGCCCGTCTGGAAGGCCAGGGGCGATTCGAAATAGCCGTGCACCGTGCCGGAGAACGTGCTTTTTTCACCTTTTGACACATCTCCCACCGTCATGGTCTTCACCAATGGCGGCTGGGTAGAAACAGCGGTTTTATTTCCACAGCCTGAAAATACAAGAGCCATGCCCAGCATGGACAGAAGTACCAGTTTCTTTCCATAAGTCATTTTGTCCATCATTCACTCCTCTTTTCCAGACCTTTCAGCATCACATCTTCCAGGATATCCATGAGGGCCCTGGAAGTCATCCCCGATTTTCGAAGGAATTCGGGGTCCGTCAGTCCTTTGGCGGCACAGAAAATAATCTGCCGCACCGCCATGACATTGACTTTCCGGTACTCCCCCTTGTTCACACCTTCCTGCAGGAGGGACACCATATCATCAAATTTGGCTTCCTTGAAATCTTCCCATTCTCTGGAAATATCGTCATACCGATACTGCAAATCTTCCATCACCACATCCGGAAGATACCAGACCGTATGGAAATACAGTTCACAAAGCTGCAGAAGCCTTGTGGTCACGGGACCTTCTCCATGAAGGAGGGGTTCCTTCTCTCTTTCAAACTTATCCATCGCCCGGTGCATGACAAGGCGGATCAGATCCTCCTTCGAATCCACGATATCGTAAATCGTACTCTTGCTGACGTGAAGCTTTCGCGCCAGGTCATCCATCGTAAATTTCAAAGACCGCGCCATCATCAGCTCCAGCGTGGCCCGTACCAGTTTTTCTTCCATAGAATCCTCTCGGTATTACTTTTGTAATATTTTAGTATTTTCAGTACTCATAGTATAGAGTCTTTGAAGACGTATGTCAAACAGGGAAAAGTTAGCAGGTAGCAGGTAGCAGGTAGCAGGTAGCGGGTTTCGTCCGGGAGATTTTATAACGAAAGGAAACTGTATATTGTCGTTAATGGGTAATCGTCCAGGAAACTGTCTGCCGGAAGGAAACTGGATAATGGAAAACTGTACATTGGGGTTAATGGGTAATCATCCCGAAGACTTCATGTCGAAAGGAAACTGGATGTTGAAAAGCTGCACATTGGGGTTAATGGGTAATCGTCCCGAAGACTTCATGTCGAAAGGAAACTGGATGTTGAGAAGCTGCACATTGGGGTTAATGGGTTATCGTCCCGAAGACTTCATGTCGAAAGGAAACTGGATGTTGAAAAGCTGCACATTGAGGTTAATGGGTTATCGTCCAGGAAACTGTCTGCCGGAAGGAAACTGGATAATGGAAAACTGTACATTGGGGTTAATGGTTAATTGGCCAAAAAACTTTCTACCGGGACTGTCAAGCATTTTGTGTAAATTATTTTTATCGGCTTAATGAAAGCTCTTCAATATCCTGTTCATCAATAAAGCCAGGGAGAAGGAGATTAACTTCCGCCATGATCTG
>NZ_JAZASU010000102.1:0-5703 GCF_036343215.1 Dialister sp. | reverse complement strand
CATTAAGGATAGGTCGGATAGATTAGAAGGTTAATTTTTATCTAATAAACCTAAAAATCTACAATATTAGATTTTTGATGTCCTTATTTTGTTGCCATTACCAGGCCCGGGAGGGCTCGAACGTTTCGGCTTGTACATTTTCAGCCCCGGTGCAGTTTCTCCTCACCTGCTTTGCGGGGGCCTTTTTGAGTACCGATGGAGTCGCTCAAATAAAAACTAATCATTAACGGCTAACTGCTGAAAACTATTTTCTCTTCAGTACCACAAAGTCGTGTGGTATAGCCCCTTCGCCGGGAATCCGGGAGATTTCCTGCCATTCGGTCATGTCGATTTCGGGGAAGTACGCGTCTCCATCCGGAAATTCCTGATGGACGTCGGTGAGGTAGATGGTATCGGCCAGAGGCAGGGTCTGTTTATAGAACTGGGCGCCGCCGATGATGAAGTTTTCTCCTTCCGGGAGGGATTTCAGAAGGTCGTCCAGGGCATGAAATACGAGGACTCCTTCGGGTGTTTTGTAATCTTTATTTCCTGTCAGGACGTAATGGGTACGGCCCGGGAGGACTTTGGGGAGGCTTTCGAAGGTTTTCCGCCCCATGAGGATGGGGTGGCCCATGGTGAGATTTTTGAATCGTTTCATGTCATCGGAAATATGCCAGAGGAGGGTATTCTGTTTCCCGATGACGTTATGTTCTGCCCTGGCTACGATGATGGAGAGGCTCATACGGATACCTCCATGGCGATTTTGTCGTGATGTTTATAGTCATCCAGCTGAATGTCTTCGGGTTTGAAATCGTAGAAGTCTTTGATATCCGGATTGAGGATGAGTTTCGGTGCGTCGTAGGCTTCGGGAAGTCTTGCGAGCTGGGTTTTCAGGCCTTCCACGTGATTTTCGTAGATATGGGCGTTATTGATGACGTGGGTGAAAAGTCCCGGCCGGAGTCCGGAAACCTGGGCGATCATGTGGACCAGGGCGGCATACTGGGTCATATTGAAGGGAACGCCGAGTCCCATATCTCCGCTCCGCTGGACGAGCATACAATTCAGCCGTCCGTCATCGGAAACGTCCCACATGGTGAGGAAGGCGCAGGGATAGAGGGCCATATCCGGCAGATCCTGGACGTTCCAGAGGTCTACCACCATGCGCCGGCTCTGGGGGTCGGTTTTCAGGGTTTTCAGGAGGGTATCCACCTGATGGTATTTCGAGAGCTGGTAGCCATAGGCTTTGCCGATGGTTCCGTCGGGCCGCATCCATTCGTCCCAGACATGACAGTTCCACCGCTGCAGGAGATGAACGTCATTGGACTGTTTCTGCCAGATCCAGAGGATTTCTTTCACGCTGGTCTTGAAGGCAACGAATTTCGTGGTGAGGATGGGAAATTCTTTTTCCAGGTCAAACTGCATGATCTGGTGGGGCAGTTTGTAGGCGGGCATGCCGGTCCGGTTCTGTCCCAGGGCGCCTTTTTCAAGGATGTTTTTCACGATGCCGAGGTATTCTTTGTCTGCGAGGCTCAATTGGGTTCCTCCTTTTACTACTTTGTTATTTATATACTTATATTATATAGAAATGTGGAAATACTGTCAGTGGGGAGTTATCAGTTATCAGTTATCAGAACGGTACGCATGGGGGCTTTGGTGTCAGTTGGCATTCTTACGATAGATAGCCCCCTTCACCGCCTTTGGCGGAGCTTCCCCCGTTGGGGGACGCGGGACGTAAGTGCCGGGAAAATTTATTTTCGAAAGTGCAGTTCCCCCTCACCCGCTTCGCGGAGCTCCCCGGGATGAGTTTACCTTCAAGCTCATTTTCGACTTGTACGATCGTACAGCCCCCCAGTCGCCTGCGGCGACAGCCCGCCGAACTTCGGGGGGCCTGCGAGGGGAGCCTTTCCCATTCGCATGACCTGCTGTAGAGACACTTTCGATGGTCAGAGTCATTTTCGACCTATACTTTTACCGTCGAAAGTGCAGTTCCCCCTCACCGCTTCGCGGAGCTCCCCGGGATGAGTTTGCCTTCAAGCTCATTTTCGACTTGTACGATTGTACAGCCCCCCAGTCGCCTTCGGCGACAGCCCCCCGAACTTCGGGGGGACTGCGAGGGGATCCTTTTCGCGTACCGATAGAGTCAATTCAGACCTGATTGTTTCGTCAGTCATTCTCACGTGTAAGGAAGAACTATATAAATCTATGCGGCGCTTTCCAATTTTTATGCGCCGCAACCTTCACGGACCACGAATCACGAATCACGAGATATTTTTATACACATTCAGTGCTTTATTAAATTCTCTGGCGTCTTCCGCATCCAATGCAGAGAGGACGCTTTCGTCTCCTGTAGAGAGTTTTCTCAGATTTTCTTCGGAGAGGATGGCGGGTTCTGTGGTTTTGTGATGGAGGGCGAGCCGTTTTCTTACGCTTTTGAGGAAGAGGTAGGCTGCGGTGGCTTTGAATTCTCCGGAGGGCGGCGGGACGGGGACTTTTTCTCCGGCCAGAATGTCGAGGAAGGGTTCTCCGTATTTGACGGCGTTATTTCCTATGCCTTCCAGTTTTTTGAGTTCCCTCATGGTGGTGGGATGTTTTTGAGCCATCTGATGGATGATTTCGTCGGTGAAGATGGCTCGCGGGATGGTATCATTGGCGCGGGCCAGATCATTACGAAGATTCAGAAGGGTTTCTTCGAGGGTTTCTTTCTTTGTATTTCCACTTTCTTCTTCGTTTAAAAGTTTCAGGAAGCGGTCTCCGTATTTTTCCAGTTTGAAGGCGCCTACGCCGTGGACGTGGGACATTTCTTCTTTATTGGACGGGTGAAGGGCGGCCATATTTTCCAGAGTGGCATCGGAGAAGACCACGAAGGGCGGGACCGATTCTTCCCGGGCGATTTCGGTGCGGAGGGCGCGGAGTTTTTCGAAGAGATTTCCTTCTCTGGCAGCGGTGCGTTCGATTTTTCTGGAAACGGCGGCATCGGCCATGATATCCTGGGCGCCAAAGGCAAGTCCCAGGACTTTCCGATTTCCTTCGAGGACTTCTCTGGCTTTGTCGGTGAGTTTCAGGATGGCATAGGGTTCGCCTTCCCGCCGGAGATATCCGTCGGCCACGAAGCTATTCAGGGCGCTCCGGATATGAGCTGTTTTTTCGAAGGAAAGTTTCCCGAAGGTGGGGCACTGGTCCAGTTTTTTGGCCAGTACGTTTTTCGTGCGGCTTCCGTGGATGACATCGGCAATGGCGGAGGCGCCGAATCGTTCGTGAAGGGATTCGATGGTTCTGAAAATGAGGGCAGCCGGTTCGGTGATGTCCACTTTTCCTTCCTGACTTTCACAGTTTCCGCAGTGTCCACAGGGTTCTTTCACCTGTTCCCCGAAGTAGGCAAGGATGTAATTTCTAAGGCACGAAGTGGTCTGGCAGTAATCCACCATGGCATTCAAACGCTGATAGTCCAGTTTTTTGATATCATCGCCCTGATTTCCCTGTTCGATGAGGAATTTCTGAATCCGTACGTCCTGTCCGCTGTAAAGCAGGATGCATTCGGCTTTCGCCCCGTCTCTTCCTGCCCGTCCGGCTTCCTGATAGTAGGCTTCGAGGCTTTTCGGCATCTGGTAATGAATGACGTATCGTACGTTGCTTTTATCGATTCCCATACCGAAAGCATTGGTAGCCACCATGACGGTCAAATTATCGAAGGAAAAATCTTCCTGCATTTTCCGCCGTTCTTCGTCTTCCATTCCGGCATGGTAACGGCCGGCCTTAATGCCTTTGGAAATAAGCATTTCGTAAATATTTTCCACCGCTTTCCGGGTGGCGCAGTAGATGATGCCTGCTTCTTTTTTATGATTTTTCACGTAGCGGAGGATGAAATTATCCCGTTTTGCTCCGGAAATGACGCGGAAGGAGAGATTCGGCCGGTCGAGGCCCGTACGGAAGACATGGGCATTTTCGAGGCCCAGGCTTTCTTTCATATCTTTTTCCACCACCGGAGTCGCTGTGGCTGTAAAAGCAGCTACAATGGGTTTTTGGGGAAGGAAATCGATGAACGCTTTGATCCGGCTGTAAGAGGGCCGGAAATCATGTCCCCACTGGGAAACGCAGTGGGCTTCATCGATGACGATCATGGAAATCGGGCACTGGGCCAGGCACTGGGTGAAGTAGGAAGGTTCCAGTTTTTCCGGGGCCATGTAGAGAAGTTTCGTCTTCCCCCGCCAGAGATCCCGGAGCCGTTCGATGGATTCATCATAGGAAATGGTGGAATTGACAAAAGAAGCGGGAATCCCCTGCTCCAGGAGGCCTTCCACCTGGTCTTTCATGAGGGAAATGAGGGGGGAAATAATGACGGTGCCGTAAGGAAATAAAAGGGCCGGAATCTGGAAACAGATGGATTTTCCTGCTCCCGTGGGCATGATGGCCAGTACATCTTCTCCCCGGCCGATGGCATGAATCACTTCCTGCTGCTTCGGACGGAAAGAATCATAGCCGAAAAAGCGTTTCAATACTTCCTGCGGTGTCATAGGTCTCCTCCTTTCTTTTTCGAATGGACTGTATCATTTTTATTATATCATTTCTATAAACATATTAGTCAGGAAGTTAGCCCTGTCCGTGATGATTTCGGTTTGAGGCTTTGGGGGCGATATCGGGAAGTCGGCCATGTGCGTGATGGATTCCGTTTATGCCAGGCGAGTGATAACGGGAAAGGTTCCTCGTCCGTGCAATAGCGGCAGCAAAAATCAGGCAATAAAAAATCGGCGAAATGAATCGACGATTTCTGTATTTCCGAAAAACATATGGTATAATCTGACAAGGATAGTCGGTAAAAGGCTTTTCCCCCGCAAGGGGGGTGATGCTATGAGCATTTACGAAGCTTTGTCTCTGATGATTGCTTTCGGCACGCTGGTAGCATTCATCATGAGGAATAAGTAAGTAATTCCTTGCATTGAAAAAAGCCTTCCATAGGCTTAGGAGGCTCTCTTCAACTCAAATAAGATTCGGGGAAGCCATTCCACCGCCATGGAATTTACCGGCTATCCCTTTTCTATTGATATTATATCATATTTCTCCAAAATTTAACGTTAGAAAATGTAACTTTCAATCAATACTCCCGATTCTATACTTGCACTCGAGAAAATTTTCCCATAAAGGAATGTGGAGCTCCTGAATCTGCGCCACACATTCCCGCCTCGTTCATCCCAACCGCCCAGATTTAAAGGGTTTCGAAGATGAAAGTTCGCCATTTCAAAGATAGTTATTCGATCAAAAACTTTAAAAAAATGGCCCGCATCCGATTCGGATGCGGGCTATTTTATATGGTTCTCTAGGACAATGGCTAAATCTAATATAAAAAGGCCGCCCTGTGAATCTGGCCCACCACCCCGAATCCGATCGATGCAAAGTTTCGAAGATAACTGATTTTTCAAAGTTTCAAAGAATTCCGCCACTGAAAACTGATAACCGGAAAATAGGGTAGAGTTATTAGCCCTCCCATTGCACCGTACGTACGGTCCTCGTATACGGCGCTACATTGTTACATCTATTCCTTAAGCTCAGAGAGTACTTCACTGGATTGACCAATCCCGGTCTGTCCTTTGTCGGCGTTTCCAGCATTTTGTTGTTAATCAACCATTCGACGCAGGGCAGGTTTGCCCGTCTATACAGTCCGCTTCTGGAATTTCCTGCTATGAGAATCCATTTCCTGTCAATCCCATTGTGGGTTATGCGTTTCAGTAT
>NZ_JAZASU010000101.1:0-6065 GCF_036343215.1 Dialister sp. | reverse complement strand
CCGGATCTGCTTTAAATTTCTGGGCGCCTGGCAGATCCTCATGGAACGCGGCCCGAGGCCTCGCTCTTGCTGCTTTCACTGGTATAGTAGCAAAAATCGCGATTTGTATCATTAGAAGTTTATTAAACTTTTGCTGTTTATATAATGGAAACTTGTATCTTCGAGGACTTTTGAATCGGGAATTGTCGGGAATATCGGGGTTATTGGGGCGGTGGCGGGCATAAAAGTTATAGCCCGCCATTTCTCTATTGTAACTTTCATCTGCGATATCTGTCATTTCGAATTAAAATATATATTTCTGCGGCACTTTATACTTGTCTGGCCACACCGCCCCGAGATTTCCGATAATCCCGATACCCCCGAAACAAAAGTTGTCAATAAAAAAGTCTCCCTGATCAAAAGAGAGACTTTTACCATATTTTTTATCCATTCACTTTTTCTTCGAGCTGTTCCAGCCAGTCCCGGAGGCGGTCATCATATTTCCTGACTTCTTTTGCCACTTCATCGGGATCTCCGCCTTCCCGGCCAAGCATGGTGGCTTTGTGACGGAGGTCATTCATGAGGATGGCTTCGGATGCCAGTTTTTCATCGATGAGGCCCAGGGCTTTGCAGTCCAGGATGGCCCGTTTCGGGGTGGGCGCATCAAGACCGTGCTTATGAAGGAGATAATCATGGGCGACATGCCAGAGGACGTCATAGGAGAGGATGAAACGATGAATCATGGCATCTCTTTCCACTTCGGAAATCTCTTCTTTGACTGCCAGTTCATGAAATCTTGCTAAAGTCTGTCCGGCCTGCTGCAGCTGGACCTGTAATTTATCCATTCTTTTGCCTTTCTATTTCTACTTAAACGAGACATATTCTTATACAGTATACAATATTTGTACAGGAATTTTATGGTTTCTATAGCACTTTGCCATGATAGAGAAATATAGTTGGAGTGAGGCTGTAATTGAAGAGGGGAAGCAGAAGGGTGGGAAGTTATCAGTTATAGTTCATAGTTAATAGTTATCAGTTATCAGTTGCATTTATGTCAGGCGGGCGACGGGGCTTTTATTTCATCTGCCTATCCGCGTCCTGGATGAGGAAAATTAACTATTAACCATTAACCCCAATGTACAGTTTTCCCACATTTATGTATGATCAGTCATTCACTTTATTATACATTCAAGATTTTTAAATCAGATTGCCAATAAGGTTATCCGGACATAAGCCAGGCCCACTGATAACTGAGAACTGCTAACTGATAACTGTTATGCTAATATATATAAGGAGCTAAAAATAAAAGGGAGAGTGAGAGCTATGTCACAGAAGCAGCCGGATCATATCGAAGTCAGGGGAGCGCGGGTTCATAATTTAAGAAATATAGACGTGGACATCCCGCTTCATGAAATCGTGGGAATTTCAGGCGTTTCGGGCTCCGGGAAATCGTCCCTGGCCCTGGGGGTGCTTTATTCCGAAGGGTCGAGGAGATATCTGGAAGCTCTTTCGACTTACACGAGAAGGCGTATGACCATAGCGGCTAATGCAGATGTGGAGTCGATTCGTTATGTGCCGGCGGCTTTAGCACTCCACCAGAGGCCGGGAGTGCCGGGGATCCGCTCCACCTTCGGGACTTCCACGGAACTTCTGAATACGCTTCGCCTCATGTTTTCCAGGCTGGCCAGTCATCGCTGTCCCCATGGTCATTATGTGCCGCCATCCATGAATGTGGCCGCCGAGCTTCCTTTGACCTGTCCCGTGTGCGGAGAGAAATTTTATGGTCCCGGGGCGGAAGATCTGGCCTTCAATAGCCGGGGTGCCTGCAAAACCTGTCAGGGGACGGGCATCTCGCGGACTGTGGATGAATCGACGTTAGTCCCCGATGATTCTCTCACCATCGATGAAGGAGCCGTGGCTCCCTGGCAGACCCTCATGTGGTCCCTTATGAAAGATATTGCAAGAGACAATCTGGGGATCCGCACGAATGTGCCTTTCCGGGATCTGACGGAAAAGGAAAAAGACCTCGTTTTCCATGGGGAACCTAAGAAATATCACATGCTTTACCATGACAAGACGAAAAATCTGGCAGGGGAGATGGATTTCACCTATTTCAATGCCGTTTATACCGTGGAAAATGCGCTGGCCCGTGTGAAAGATGAAAAAGGCATGAAGCGGGTGGCGAAATTCCTCAAAGAGGATATCTGCCCGGACTGCCATGGGACGAGACTTTCGGAAGAAGCCAGGGCACCGAGAATCCTGGGTATTTCTTTAGGTGAAGCCACAGCCATGACCCTCTCGGACAGCATTGAATGGGTTAAAAAAGTACCATCTTCCCTACCTGAAGAAATGAAACCCATGGCAGAGGCCATCTGTGACAATTATCTTCATACTGCAAAACGTCTTATGGATCTTGGCCTTTCCTACCTCACTCTTGACCGGGCGGCATCCACCCTTTCCACAGGAGAAAGGCAGCGGACCCAATTGGCCAGGGCCGTGAGAAACCGGACCACCGGCGTTCTTTATGTGCTGGATGAACCGTCCATCGGCCTTCATCCGTCCAATATTGAAGGACTCATAGGGGTGATGGATGATCTTCTTGCCGACGGAAATTCCATCGTTCTTGTAGACCATGATACAAAAGTCCTGTCTCATTCCGATTATCTTTTCGAACTGGGCCCCGGGGCCGGCAAAAATGGCGGAAATCTGCTGGCAGAGGGGACAGTAGAGGAAATAAAGAAGAATCCGAAATCTCTCATCGGACCATTTCTGGATACTACGAAAGCCCATATGGTGCGGAAACCCTGTGCAAAGGAAGACCTTTTCAAAGAAGGAAAGATTGACCTGGACATGGGCGGACTTCATACGGTGAAACCCCTTTCCGTTTCCATCCCGAAAGGGCGGATGTCCGTAGTGACCGGTGTTTCGGGCTCCGGAAAAACGACACTCATCCTGGAGTCTCTCATTCCTGCCATTCAGGCGGAAATCAATGGAACGAAACTTCCCGCCCATGTGCATCATATTTCCGCAAAAAATATTTCCCAGGTCAAACTCATTGATTCTGCACCCATCGGAATCAATGTGCGGTCTACTGTGGCGACGTATGCCAATGTGCATGATGAACTGCGAAAAATCTATGCGAAAACGGAAGCGGCCAAAGCGGCCGGATGGAAAGCCGGCGCCTTTTCCTACAATACGGGAAATCTCCGCTGCAAAACCTGCGATGGCACGGGTGCCATCAGTCTGGATGTCCAGTTTCTTCCGGATGTGGACATTCCCTGTCCCGACTGTCATGGGTCGCGATACGGAAAAGAGGCCTATGGCATCCGGATGAAGGGAGAAGATGGAAATTTCCATTCTCTTCCGGACCTGATGAACAAAAGCGTGGACGAAGTGCTGCCCATTTTCAGGAAATCTTCCATCGTGCACAAAAGACTTCAGGTCCTTCATGACCTGGGACTCGGGTACCTCACCCTTGGCGAAGAAACGCCGGGCCTTTCCGGCGGCGAAGCGCAGAGGCTGAAACTGGCCAGTGAAATGGGAAAAGGCCAGGAAGGATCCGTCTTTGTCTTCGATGAACCCACCATCGGACTTCATCCTCTGGATGTGGAAACCCTTCTCCGGGTATTTCAGAAACTTCTGGACCAGGGAGCCACGGTCATCATCATAGAACATGATCTGGATATCATCCATAATGCGGACTACCTCATCGATATGGGACCGGGAGGAGGCATTCATGGAGGAAAAATCGTAGCTACAGGGACGGTAGATGAAGTAAAAAATAATCCGGAAAGTGTCACGGGAAGGTATCTGTGATAATTTGCCTGCGAAGTTTCTGCCTTCGGATCATTGCTTGAAGGTTCTGAGGCAGACCGACCGGGAATGGGTCGGGTCTTGCGAGATTTTGCCTTCCGCTATGGGCCTGCTGGGATAGAGGCAGATCGGCCGGGAATGAGTCGGGTCTTGCGAGGTTTGCCTTCCGCTATTGGCCTGATGGGATTGGGGCAAATCGGCCAGGGACGGGTCGGGTCTTGCGAGATTGGCCTTCCGCTATGGGCCTGATGAGATAGAGGTAAATCGGCCTGGGACGGGTCGGGTCGGGTCTTGCGAGTTTATGCCTTCCGCTATAGGCTTGATGGGATAGAGGCAGATCGGCCGGGAGTGAGTCGGGTCTTGCGAGGAATTGGCAATTTGAAATGGAGGTGCTCATGGAGTTGGGCGCCTTTTTTATTTCAAAAACTGTAAGGAATATTTTATGGTTTTGTGAAAAACGAAAAACTGTAAAAATATTTTTATAGTTTTCTTGATTTTTGAAAATTGTAAAAATATAATTATGGTATAAGGGGGTGCGCTATGGTTATCCGTGAAAATTATCTTCGAAAAATCCGGCCTTTTTATGATTCGGAACTGGTCAAGGTCATTACCGGTATCCGCCGCTGCGGGAAGTCCACCCTCATGGGACAGATTGTGGATGAAATCAGGGGATTGGGCGTGCCGGAGGATCATATCCTTGTCATCAATTTTGAATTGTATAAATATCGCAAATTGATGAATCCGGATGCGTTCAATGACTATGTGGAAGAAAAGCTGGCAGATGATCAGAAGTATTACCTGTTTTTTGATGAAATCCAGAACGTGAAGGATTTCGAGCTGGTGGTCAACTCTTTCCGGGCCGGCCACAATGTGAGCATTTTCCTGACCGGGTCCACGTCGAAACTCCTCTCCGGGGAACTTTCCTCCCATCTGGGCGGGAGGACTATTTCCTTCCGCATCATGCCTTTTACATTTCATGAAATAGAAGAACTGGTCAGGGAAATGGGAATGACCTTTGACCGGATGAAATTATTCGAAGAGTATATCCGCTGGGGCGGGTTCCCGCTGGTCTGGTCTGTGGCAGCCGGCGAGGACAGGGAAGTGGTCCTTTCCAATCTGTACGATTCCATCGTGCTGAAAGATATCGTTCTCAGAAATCGCATCAATTCGCCGGTGATTCTGGAAAAAATTCTGTCTTATATCATTGCCAATTCCTCTACCGCTTTCTCGGGCAACCGGGTGGCCGGGGTGCTGACAAGCCAGGCTTTGAAGATCTCTCCGCCCATCGTGAATGCCTATATCAGGGCCATTGAAGATGCCTGCGTGGTTAACCGGGCAGAACGGTATGACATCCGCGGGAGCCGGGTCCTTTCCTATGAGGCGAAACTGTATGTAAGCGATTTGGGATTTTTCCATCTGAAGAAAAACCGGGTGAAAGATGAATACAATTTCATCGTGGAAACCCTGGTATACAATGAACTTCTGGCCCGGGGATACCATGTGTATGTGGGAAAAACGCAGAAAGGGGAAATCGATTTCATCGCCGAAAGAAATCAGAAAAAATGCTACATCCAGGCAGCCTATCTGATGGCTGACGAGAAGACCAGAGCAAGAGAATTTGGCGCCTATGCGGATATTCGGGACAACTATCCCAAGTATGTCATATCCCTGGACCCCATCACCCGGGACGAAAATGGGATTCAACATCTGAACCTGCTTGATTTCCTGGAAGATGAAACACTGATAACCGGCTGAAGGAGATCAGACTGCCGGTGACTTGCGAGATTTGCCTGCCGCTAATGGCTTAAGTGGGTAGAGGCAGATCGACCTGGGATGGGTCGGGTCTTGCGAGATTTTGCCTTCCACTATTGGCCTGAGGGGATAGAGGCAAATCGGCCTGGGACGGGTCGGGTCTTGCGAGATTAGCCTTCCGCTATTGGCCTGACGGGATAGAGGCAGATCGACCAGGAATGAGTCGGGTCTTGCGAGGGGATTGGTCATCTGAAATGGAGGTGCTCATGTTGATGGGCGCCTTTTTTATTGAGCGAAACTGTTTCTCCAGAAGCACCTCGATCGAGGAACTGAAGGAGTTCTTTGGAAAAGTTGGGATTTTGAAATAATCAGTGGAGTTATTAGCCGTTAGATAATATGAAGTGACCTCCGGTTTGCACATTCGTGGATTCACCCTGTACAATGAAGTCGACGAAAACCCATCCCGAACAGGGAATTACCTACACGCAAACGGAGGTCACTATGTATAGAATACTTAATTT
>NZ_JAZASU010000100.1:0-6129 GCF_036343215.1 Dialister sp. | reverse complement strand
GTCTAAAGGATTATTTTACGGAGGAACAATAATTCGTACACGCTTATCTTGATATTTTTGTACATTCTTAAGTTGAAAAAAATGTACATTCTTATCTTGACATTTACAAGGGGAACAACGGAAAACTGCCGAAGGCTGATGTTTCACTCGGAACTCGGAACTTCTATGCAGCCCATTTTACATCCCTCCCCCCTCAGTCTGCTTCGCAGCCAGCTCCCCCAGGGGGGAGCCAAAGCATCCGGCGGCGAAGCCGCCTATTCGAAGGTGGGCGGGTGGAATCTGCCGAAGGCTAATGTTTGACCGGGAACCGGGAACTTCTATTTGACAAAAAATAATCAAATTTTAATAAAATAAAATTTCCCTTTTTGCACTATATAGTCAGAGCAAACGAAAACGCCTGTGAACCTCCGCTGTGGCCATTCCCAGCGAAAGCGGAGAAGCGGAATCCGCGGCCCGTACATGGTACCATGGAATTAAGGTTTTCACCGGAATTAAAAAGAAAAAAATCCCTCAAAAGCAGCAGGAATCAGGTGCCTCGCTGTCTTTTGGAGGATTCTTTCTTTGAAATTTATAATTCATTTAGCTGAAATAGTAATCTCTAACCGACTATGTCATTTTTCAAATCAAATAGTGCTATGAACTATATGATACGATTAAATCTAAAAGATAATCGTCTTTTTCGTTTATCTATATTGACGACTCCTTTTGAATTGATTATATTTATTTCATAAGGAGGGCAACCGATATGATTACTTACTTCTCTATGGAAGGATTTCTTTCTATAAAAGATCCGATTGAAATTTACTTTATTCCTCGTCCTGGAACCCGCTTAAAAAATACGCGCTTTGCTGATAATTTTCTAAGTTCCGCTAAATATCGACTGGCAAAGTCTATACTCCTTTTTGGATTAAATGCATCCGGCAAGTCTAATGTACTGACAGGACTTTCTCACCTGACAGATATCATAAAAAACGGTCTGAATCTTGCAGCTATCGACAATGCACGTCGTAAACTGATTAACCTTGACAGCCAGTCCGCCGCTTTTACACTTGGGCTCTATGACGTGAAATCAGATAGAGAATACGTATATACCCTTCGCTATGATGACCACTCTATTCTAAATGAAAAACTACAAATAGATGATCAGACCATTTACTCCTTTGATAATAATAAACTTTCTATTTCTGATGAGCAGGACATCGCCAACCGAGATGCAATCATTCAGCTTATGTCCCGCCCATCCTCAGAACTACTCCTTTTCAAGCTGAATGATTATCTGACCCCTCAAATTACTTCATTCCGCAGCGTAGTCAATAAGATCATCTGCAATGTAAGGAATCCCCATCTGAACATAAACCGCAATGCTGCTCGTAACATTCCTGAAGAAATGAAATCCTTTTGGGAACAAAATCATGACTCTATCCTGACCGTTTTCCAGATGCTTGATTCCACAATTACCGATTTCATACTTATACCTTACCTGACTCACTCCTACGAGCTTGTCCTTTGTCGGGGCAAAAAACCATTTCCTTTAGGCATTGAATCACAGGGGCTGCAGAAAATCTGCGAAATAGTGGATGCCTTCATTGATACCATGATTCATGGAAATACCCTTCTCCTGGACGAGCTGGATTCTTCCATCAGCACACAATGCCTTCTCACCCTCTTTAATGACCTCATTCATACCGACTTCAACAAAGGCCAGTTCTTCATGACCTCCCATAATCCGCTCCTCATGAATCAGGATCTGTTCCATCCACAGCAGCTCTATATCGTAAACAAAAAGCCCGATCTCTCCACCGAAGTCTACTCACTCGATGATTTTGATCTCAGGGCAGATAAGGCGAAACTTTATGAAGATTACCTGAAAGGAAGATTTCATATAACCCATGTCTAAAAAGAGAAATATAATCAGACCTTCCTCACCCAAAAGACCGCTTGGAAAATCAGTTCTTATCCTTGTAGAAGGGAAAAAGACCGAGATGAATGTAATTCCGAACTATGTGGTCAAAGCGGCCTATCCCCACTTATCAATAAACTATGGAAACTACAACGGCGGAGGTTATATAGATATCCAAAACTGGATTACCAGGCACAGTGCCTCATTAGATATTGTACTGGTTATTTGTGACCTCGATCGGGCAGAAAGCGGCCAGAATGAGCAGGATACACTTTGCAGCGTCATTCATTTTCTGGAAAAAAATAATATCAAAAACAATATCTTCCTCACTTATCCCGCATTTGAAGACTGGCTGCTTCATGGGCTTCCCTTTACCCAATTCAGAGAACTCTATCAATGTCTTGGCTATCAGAACATACGCAGCCAAAAAGCAGATAAAAATCTATGGGTCCATTTCATAAAAAAAGGCGGCACCTGGGAAACTTCCAAAACCTGGTTCAAAAGCAAGCCCCTCTTCTATGAGAAAAAAGATTTTCAAGTCGGAAAGATAAATAAAGATTATATAAGTCAACCCCAAAGCTCTCTTTATTACTTTGATGAATATCTTAAATTACTAAATGAATAGGCAAAGGCACCTATTGAAATTGGCAATATTTCCGGATGAAGCCAGAATTTATAATTTAAAAAGCCCCAAAAGCAGCTTTCGAACTGTTTTGAGGCTTTTATATTACCTTTTTCAGTTTGAGCAGGACCCACACGAGCCCGGTAATAAATGCCGGGAAACATCCATCATCCCATCCGTCACTGCGTGACACCTTCCCTATCCAGGAAAGGTTGACCGATTCGCCGCCGAAGGTTGATGGGAAACTCGAAACTGGGAACTTATATGCGCCCAACTGTGGGCGGGCGGGTTGATGCGAAATGCCGAAGGCTTATGGAAAACTCGAAACTGGGAACTTATATGCGAGAAACTGTGGGCGGGCTGATGAATTCTGCCGAAGGCCGATGATTGTCTCGGAACTCGGAACTTCTATGCGAGTCAACTGGCAACTGGGAACTTCCATGCAAGCCATTCTACACCCCTCCCCCCTCAGACGCCTACGGCGCCAGCTCCCCCAGGGGGGAGCCTTTTCGCTATTGACTAAAAAGTCAACCTTGCCCGGCGAATAGCCCTCCTCGATAGGAGGGCTCCGCGATAGCGGTGGGAGGACGAACAAGTCGAAACGGCAGCCACCTCTGACAACATAAATCACAAAGCATGATTAATATGCCAATTGACTCAAACGCTGGCTATGCCCGGCGTCAGGCTCTCCCTGGGGAGAGCTCCGCGAAGCGGTGAGAGGGGAGTTATGGGAAATTGCCAGAGGCTGATGTAAAACTCGGAACTCGGAACTTCCATGCGTGATTTATCCCTGAAAGTATTTCCTATACCACTCCACCGTCTCTTTCAGTCCCCTTTCGAATGGAATTTCCGCCCTCCACCCCAATTGATTCTGAATTTTACCAGAGTCCATTGCGTACCGTCTGTCATGCCCGGGCCGATCTTTGACGTAGGAAATAAGGTTTTCCGGCTTTCCGAGGATATGCAGTATCTTTCTGACCAGTTCCACATTACTGATTTCGGAATTCCCGCCCACGTTATAGATTTCCCCGATTTTCCCATGGAGCAGTACCATTTCAATAGCTCTGCAGTGATCGAGTACGTGGATCCAGTCTCTCACGTTTTTTCCATCCCCATAGAGTGGAATTTCTTCATCCCTCAAGGCGCGGGAAATGGTGAGGGGAATGAGTTTCTCCGGATACTGGCAGGGTCCATAATTATTGGAGCAGCGGGTGATGGTCACGGGGATTCCATACGTCCGATGGTAAGAAAGGACCAGGAAATCCGCCGATGCCTTCGATGCGGCATAGGGAGAAGAAGGCCGGATGGGACTATCCTCAGTGAAAGGATTCCCTTCCGTGAGGGGCAGATCCCCATACACTTCATCCGTAGAAACCTGATGGAACCGGGCCCCGGATTTCCGGCAGCAGTCCAGGAGCACCGAAGTCCCCAGGATATTGGACTTTAGAAATACAGATGGATCCTCGATGGACCGGTCCACATGAGACTCCGCCGCGAAATTCACCACGATTTCGGGTCTTTCCTCCCGGAAAAGATTTTCCATCGCCCGGGAATCACAGATGTCCGCCCTCACGAACCGGAAATTCCACCGAGAAAGTACATCCCCCAGATTCTCCATCCGTCCCGCATAAGTCAACTTGTCCACGCAGACAATCCGGTCCCCCGGATGCCGATCCATCCAGTACCTTATGAAATTGCATCCGATAAATCCGGCCCCGCCGGTCACAAGAATATTCATGATGATTCCTCCTGTTTGGATTTATCATAATATGAAAGGCTATGGATGTACAGACACGCATTAAAGTTGCCAGTTGCCCATCAGTACGCTGACCCCGCCAATTGACTCAAAAGACAGCCATGACCGTAGGCAGGCTCTCCCTCGGGAGAGCTCCGCGAATGCGGTGAGAGGGGAACGACGGAAATCTGCCGAAGGCTGATGTTTCACTCGGAACTCGGAACTTCTATGCGAGCCATTTCGCACCCCTCCCTCCTCAGACGCCTACGGCGCCAGCTCCCCCAGGGGGGAGCCTTTTCACAATTGACTCAAACGCAGGCCCTGCCCGGCGTCCAGCCCTCCTCGAACAGGGCTCAAGGGCAGCGGAGGGAGGACGAACACATCAAAACGATTTTTATCCCTATCAGCAAAAACCAAAAGCATGCAAATCCCTGCACAAATGCCTCAAACGCCATATCTGACTGGCATTCCAAGTTCCTTGCTATTTCTAACTACACTTTTATATAATAAAGGCACAGGTCTTTTGAACCGTTTTATATCGGATGTTACTGAAAGCAGGAGCCATAATGAGTAGATCGAAAGAAATACCAATGAGAGAAATTACACTTTTGATTGATGACGAAGAAATCATTGGTGCATTTTATCATTATGAAAACGCGGAACGCTGTGCTGATAGTCTGTATCAGGAGGAGCTTGCAGCTATAGCAGAAGATAGCTCTTTAAACTTGAACAATGAGGATGAATACGCCCAGGCAGTACAAACTTTATCCTGGGAAAGCCGCCCCTATGTACTGGAAGTCGTAGAGATTCCATTCTCCAAACTAAGTGATAATCGATTCAAAAGAGAAAAAGGAGACACTATTCATCTGAAAAGCAAGAATATCGACGTAAAACTGGAAGACATTCGCGCACTCTTTGAAGGACAAAGATGCAGCCTGGTTAAAATGTACGATGATGATGAAGATCAAATGGAATAACTAAACTAATCCGGGCGAATCAAGCCGCACGAACATACACGTTATCATCGCTAAGCTCTAAATTATTAGCAGCAAAAAAGCAGCCCTTCAGCTGCTTTTATTTTTTATCTTTCTTCCGTTCTTTTTCTTTCCGTGCTTCTTCCTTTTCCCACTTCTGCCTTCTCTTCAGACTTTCAATGAACTTATCCAGCATCTGATTAACCCGTTCACACAATATCAGGGTCGTATTGATTTCCCATAGTTGGAAATATCCCACATCAAGACACAGGGTCAGTTGGACATGTACTTCTTCACCGGAGGCCCTGGCATAATTCAGGAAACGGATAAAATCTTTGAGTGTGGAACGAGTACTGCCCTCGGAAATATTGGATGGGATAGAAGTAGAAGCACGCTGCAGCTGATCAATCAGATTTTTCGTCTCAGAAGGAGGAAGTCTTTTCGTAATCTGATAAACCTCACGATTCAGCTCTCTGGCAAGATGCCAAACATCCAATTCCTGATAATTTCCTATTGCCATGATAAAATTCCTCCTTTCTTTTATTTTATAATAAATTTTTGCCTTCCGCTATTGCATGTATCGTTAGTGGCAAATCGACTTGTACTATTTGAGTCTTGCGATAGCTTCAGCCTGCATTCTGCAGGCATTTTGCCTACCGCTGCCACGTGAATCTTTAGTGGCAAATCGATTTACACCGTTCGAGTCTTGCGATAGCTTCAGCCTGCTTTCTGCAGGCATTTTGCCTACCGCTATTACGTGAATCTTTAGTGGCAAATCGACTTACACCGTTCGAGTCTTGCGATAGCCTCAGCCTGCTTTCTGCAGGCATTTTGCCTACCGCTATTACGTGAATCTTTAGTGGCAAATCGACTTACACCGTTCGAGTCTTGCGATAGC
>NZ_JAZASU010000099.1:0-6258 GCF_036343215.1 Dialister sp. | reverse complement strand
TTCCGGAAGGTGACAGATGATGAAGTTCAACAGGCAGTAGACTATATTAACAATAGACCTAGAAAAGGAATGGATTGGATGACTCCAATAGAATTTGTTGAAGAAATGTTGCACTAGACTTGACAATCTGCCCTCCGCGAAGCGGTGGGGGAACGAACAAGTCGAAACATTTCCTGGTAGGAGCGGAGGTAGACAGTCAGAACGATAATCGAAGGAAGATTTAAAGGAATAATTTCCGCTGGTGTTTATTTTCGCTCCTTTGCTAACCGATAGTGCGCGGGCATTCGTCCCCTCACCCGCTCCGCGGGAGCTCCCCTCTCGAGGGGAGCTTGACCATCAGGCGGCCTTCGGCCAGCTTCCCTTTCCTATGGTATAATCAGAAAGACAGTACTTTTACGGATGATTATTTCTAAAAACTAACTGCTAACGGCTGACAGCTAATTGTTCAAAAGGGTGAATCAATATGGCACGTATGTATCCTTCTCAGGTTCTGGATTTTCACGGGTCCGAGGGGGAGCGGCTGGTGTATCGGGCGCTTTCCCGTCTTTCGGATGACTGGGCGGTTTTTTATTCTTACCGGTGGCTGGGGACTCTCCGGCAGAGGAGGTCGGAGGGGGAGGCGGATTTTATCGTCCTGCATCCGGCCCGGGGGATTCTTTCCATCGAGGTGAAGGCGGGGGCGATTTCTTACCGGGGTGGAAACTGGATCCAGAGGAACCGGAATTCCGGCGCGGAGAAGGTGATCGATCCTTTCGGCCAGGCGCAGGAGTCGCAGATGCGTATTTCCAATTTCTTAAAGGAGTCAAATTTCCGGCCCATCCCTCTCATGGGCCGGGCGGTGTGGTTCACGTCGGTGAATTTCCATGGAAATGTACCTTTGCCTCTGGAGGCAAGGCCGGAATTGGTCTTTGATGAGGGGGATCTGGAAAATCCTGAGAGGGCGCTCATCCGGGCCCTTGATTTCTGGTCTGCCGAGGTGCACGGGAAGCGGGTGTCTCTGGATAAAAAGCAGTACCGGGAGCTGATTCATACGCTCATGCCTTCTTTTGATCTGGTGCAGACGATTCATTCCACCAATCTGGAGGTCCATACGGATTTCATCCGGCTCACGAATAAGCAGTCGGCCATCCTTGATTTCCTGCAGGAGCAGCGGGTGGCAGCTATTCATGGAGCTGCAGGGACGGGAAAAACGGTATTGGCTGTGGAAAAGGCAAGACGCCTGGCGTCCGGGGGAGAGAAGGTGCTCTATCTCTGCTACAATGAATTCCTGCTGGATCATATCCGGAAGGTGTACGGAGAGGAGGGGATTTCTTTCCATAATGTGCGGACTCTGGGGGAGGCGCTCATGGGCCGTCCTCTGGCGGCAGGAGAGACGCTCGCTTCTTTCGAGGATTTCTTTGATAAGGATTTCGACGATGATTCCTGGCCCTGGAAACATATCGTCATCGATGAGGGGCAGGATCTGACGGATTCCATGATGGAGCATCTGTCGTACCTGGCGGAGCTCATGGATGGATGTTTCTACGTTTTTTATGACCGGAATCAGCAGGTGATCCGCAGAAATGAACGGAACTGGATCGATGATCACGCGGAATGCCGGCTGGTGCTCTATAAGAATTGCAGAAATACGGCGGAAATCGCGTCTTCCGTGGGGACGGTCATCGATATGCGCCATCGGGAAAATTATGTGAATACCATTCACGGCCTGGCGCCGACCTGCGCTTTTTATGGAAATGAAACAGAACTCTCCCGCCTGGCGGATCGGTTCGTGAAGGAAATGCTGGATAATCATCTGCAGCTGGAAGATATAGCCATCCTCACCATTCACGGCCTGCCCCATAGCCTGCTGCGAAATATAAAGAAAGTCTACGGCATCCCCCTTTCTCAGGAACCGGAAAAGGGGAAAGTGTGGTTTACCAACGTTTATCGCTTCAAAGGCCTCGAAACGAAAGCGGTTTTGCTCATCGATGTGGAACTTTCCCGCCTTCCCGACCAGCTCCATAGAAGGCTCGTCTATACCGGAGCGTCCCGGGCCAATACGTACCTCAAAGTCGGATTCTATGAAGATATAAAGAAAGAAGACTATCCGGCCCTCCTTAAAAAAATGGGAGCTGAAGGAGAAGGAAGAGAAGGCGTGGCCTCTGCATTGGGACTTTCTATGTGAATTTTGGAAATAAAAAGACAGTGTCTCTTTGGGGCACTGCTTTTTTTGTTGGTGTTTTACATATAAGTTCCGGGTTCCGAGGGTATCATCAGGCGGCCTTTGGCCGCCTTTCCCATTGCCTGCCCTCTCAGCCGCGCCGGTGTTCCCGAGGGAGAGCACTTGCTGCTGGATAGAGACAATTGGCACGAGTACGTTTTGGCATTTAGCCTCGAATGTATCATGTAAATTTCAGGGCTAATAGCGAACCTCTTTCATGCCAGGTGGCTCTGGCGGTATAAGAGTGCTTCCCCTCGGGGAAGCTGGCCCAAAGGGCCTGAAAGGGCAGGGAATGGAGGTATCTTTAGAGTACTTTCAGTATTTCCCGTCGCCTGCCCTCTCACCGCTGTCGCGGAGCTCTCCCGAGGGAGAGCACTTGCTGCTGGATAGAGATAGTTGGCACGAGTACGTTTTGGCATTTAGCCTCGAATGTGGCATGTAAATCTCAGGGCTAATAGCGAACCTCTTTCATGCCAGGTGGCTCTGGCGGTATGTGAGTGCTTCCCCTCGGGGAAGCTGGCCCAAAGGGCCTGAAAGGGCAGGGGATGGGGGAAGTCGGGATTTTCCATCGCCTGCCCTCTCACCGCTGTCGCGGAGCTCTCCCGAGGGAGAGCACTTGCTTATGGATAGAGACAATTATGCCGAGTGTGTTTTGGCAGTCAGCCTCATATGTGGTGCTGATGGTATGCGAGATGTTTTATCGCATTTCATTGACTTTATTTATGATGTCCTGGCAGACTCCTTCGAAATTCTGGTGAACTGTGAGGTTAGAGTATCGCCGGATTTCAAAGCCCCAGTTCTGAAGCTGTCTGGTGCGTTCTGCGTCGTATTTCCTGCCTTCTTCGGTAAAGTGCTGGCCGCCATCGATTTCAATGATGAGTCCGGTTTTCGGGTAAAAGAAATCTACGATGTAGTGGCCAATCACTTTCTGGTGAATAAAATGGATTCCCATCTTTTTGTAGGGGAGAAAAAAGGTACGCCACAGATGATTCTCTTCCGGGGTCATGTTTTTCCTGAGCTCCATCCTTCTCTTTTTCATTTCTTCGCTGACCGGCATATTGAGGCCTTCGACTTGTTCCCAGTCATCTTCGGGATTTAGCAGCCATTCCCTGTAATTGAATTTCTTCATTTTTCTCCCCTCCCAATGCTGCTTTTCTTTTAGTATAGCAAAGATGGAGTCAATGATTACAGGGGCGGCTTTCGGGATTTCCCATAGCTTGCCCTCTCACCGCTGTCGCGGAGCTCTCCCGAGGGAGAGCACTTGCTGCTGGATAGAGACAATTATGCCGAGTACGTTTTGGTAATTAGCCTCGAATGTGGCACTATCGGTACGCAGGTCAGCTTCCACTCGGGGAAGCTGACCGAAGGCCTGAAAGGGCGGGGGTGGGAACTTTTATGGGAGCATTTATATTTCATTTTTCTCATCACGCCAACCTATGATAACGACAGAACCTGTCGCTTGCCTTTGGTATAATTCATATCTATTCTGAAGTAGTCTGTCAGGAGGTATGGATGAAGAGGAAAAAGAGACTGGAAGAGGAAAGGGAAGCGGAGTGGATTCGCGGGGAGGTGCGGAAGGCGAAGGCGGCGGGGCTTTCGATTCAGCAGATGGATCCCGATGCATTGAGGGCCCTGAAGGTGCGGCTGCTCCGGATTTACTGGAGGGGAAAGAGAGAGGAGAAAATGGTCACCCGCCTGCGGTGGTTCACTTTCGGATTTCTCCTGGCCCTGTATACGGCGGCGATGATTCTCATGCAGAAGTGAGATGAAACTGATTCCGGGATAACAGGAAATGCAAAAAGGGGAGAGGAATTGGGGTGGAGCCTCGAAATTTATAGGAGAACCTTTTTATATGGGATTTCAGCTGCCCCGGATTCTGAGAACTGCGAACTGATAATTTTTAAAAACGTCAGTTTCTGACGCTTTGATTTGATATACTAATTATTTCTTTAAGAGGAAAGGAGGCCCCTATGCTGAGTGATGAGGAGCTGCTTCGAAAGAATGAGGAAGTGCGGAGGGAAAATGAGAAGTACCGGGAGGCCCGGGAGCTTCGGAGGATGGGCTATCTTCCCGGGGATGAGGAGCTCACGGAGGAGGAATCACGGAAGCTTGCTGCCTATATGGAGCACTTGAAGGATAAGAGGACGGAGAAAAATCTTTTCCGCCTGCGGTGGATGACTTTCGGATTCCTCTTCGGGATGGTGGTCTGTCTGGGACTGGTACTCCTGAGGTGAGATTTTTTCTTGCGGAGGGAGTATACTAGGGGTAACATGAAGGGCTCGCATATGAGTTCCCAGTTCCCTGAGCGTTACGCTTGAAGGGTTTGAGTCAATTAGCGATCATGACCAAAGTAAGCCCCCCTTCACTCGCTTCGCGGAGCTCCCCAGGATGAGTTTACCTTTTAGATCATTTTCGACTTGAACGAGAGTACATCCCCCCAGTCGCCTTCGGCGACAGCCCCCCGAACTTCGGGGGGCCTGTGAGGGGAGCCTCCTGACTTTCGATAGAGTCAATTGGCATGATTATGTTTCGTCAGTTAGTCTCATATGTGCCTTGTATATCCGGTTTTGAAATCAAAACTCTGCGGCGCTCATGAATTTGCGCCGCACCTTCCCGATAATCCCGATAGTCCCGAGTCTCCCGGGATTCCCGATTCAAAGTTTCTGATAATAAAAGTTTCCTGATGAAGGACAGTTTTCCCTTGAAAGGATGATTCCCATGCCCGATTACCGCAAAAGTTTCCGTCTGCTTCGCATATACGATATTTTCCAGCATCTCGAGGAGGGGCAGGTGGTGCGCCGGGAGTCTTTGGCGGGGGAGTTTGGGATGAGTGAGCGGTCTGTGCAGCGGGATGTGCAGGTGGTGAATGATTTCCTTTCCCAGCGTCTGGAGGGGGAGGAAATCCGGTTCAACCGGGAGAAGGGTGGTTATGAGTATCACCGGGAGGGGAAGAAGTTCCTTTCCAATGGGGAGCTGCTTTCAATTTGCAAGATTCTGATCGAGAGCCGGGCTTTCACGAAATCCGAGGTGGATTCGCTCCTGCAGCGTTTCCTGAAGTCCATGGTTTCCCGGCCGGTGGGGAAGGAAATCATCCAGTGCGTGAATAATGAGATTTTCCATTATCGGAATCCGGCCCACGGCAAGGCGGATCCGGAGCTGCTCTGGAAGGCGGAGGAGGCCATTCATCGCCATAAGGTGCTTTCCCTGACCTATGAAAAACAGGATGGAGAGGCGGTGGACCGCAGAATCTGGCCGGTGGGGGTCCTTTTTTCGGAGTATTATTTCTATCTCATCGCCATTATCGATAATGAAAAGGGGCAGGAGGATTTCCGGCGGCACGGGCCGGCGATTTACCGGTTTGACCGGATCCTGGAAATAGAGGATACCGGGGAGGTTTTCGATGGCAATCTGACGGCCCAGTTTAAGGAAGGGGAATACAAGAACGGAATCCAGTTCATGTATGGCGGAGATCTGCAGCAGGTGGTTTTCCGTTTTTACGGCCCTTCCGCGGAGGCGGCCATGGACCGGCTCCCTACGGCAAAGTCGAAGCATCTGACAGACGCAGAAGGAAAAGATTTCTACGAAATCACGGCTCTTGTCCGTGGAAACGGGATTCTTTTCTGGCTCGAAAGCCAGGGTCCCCGGGTGGAAGTGCTCAAGCCGGCATCGTTAAGGGAAAAATGGCTGGAAGATGCGGGGAAGGTCGTTTCCATGGGAGAGAAGAGCCGTTAGCTGTTAGCTCAAACTTCGCACCCTCAAATGACCTAGTAACTCCGATGAAATCTGCATTGTTACACTTTAAAGTATAATTTAGCAATTTATGCAGCATTGAGGAGATTTCTGGTCAGATATGTTGGTAAACTATTGATGAATTTTCTTGTTTCATTAAGTAATGCTTTGAGAATTACGTTTTTATCGATGCTTTCGGGATTGTTGAGGATTTCGCTGATTGATTCAGCCCAAAGATTTAGCAATCTTAAAGCTTCTTCCACCGTGATGTCCTGCATTTCCTGTACGCAAATATAAAACAGTTCCCCTAGAGTCCTTTCATCTTCGGC
>NZ_JAZASU010000098.1:0-6271 GCF_036343215.1 Dialister sp. | reverse complement strand
GGAAGATACGGAGGACAGGATGATGGTTACAATCATGATTGCGCCCATCAGCGGAACTTCGTTGGTACCTGCTTTTTTAACTACCCAAAGACCGATTGCTTCAGCGAGGCCGGTCTTGAACATAGCCGCACCGATGACGAACATACCACCGAAGAGTACGACGGTGGAGTTAGAAAGACCTGCATATACCTGTTTGGACGGAAGTACGCCGAGGATACCGAGAGCGGTGCAGGCTGCCATAGCGGTTACAGCCAGAGGGATCAGTTCGGTAACAAACAGGAATGCTGCTACTGCCAGTACACACAGTGTAGTAATGGCTGGATCCATAAAGGTTCACCTTCCTTTGAATAGTTTCCCATGTATCTCCGTTTCGATGCACTGCGGATGTTCATGGGAAATATTTCCGGAAATTGGGACTCATATAAAGTTTTGAAAGAATAATTGCTGAATTCCCGATATGAATCCGTACACCGGAAAATTCTTGAATCCCCTGGTCAACCGGCTATCCTCCTTCGTCACAGTCCCGGGGCGGGACTCTCATCTATGTGCCCGAAAGTACATAGGCATCTATGTTTATTCTATGCACGGCCCTATCTCTTTTCAAGCCGGTTTTATCAGTGTTTATCGGCGTTTTCATTCCCTTCAGGGGCCTTGAAAAACGCCAATTATTCCCCTTTCCATCTTCTGTAAAAAAATAAAGATGCAAAGTCCTTTGCATCCTCTTTTTAACTGCATAGTGTGCTATGTAATTGTTTTTCGATTCCATCGTGTACTATGTATTTAATGCAAATCAGACCGCTCTGTCATTTGCATTTTAGGGCCTCCCGGCAAATCGAATTCCCTGTTTCCAATAAATGGTACCTGAGCTCCTTAAATACATAGTATACTATATTTTTTATAATGGGAGCCTCCCCTTATTTATACCCCGCTGCCGGCTGCAGCAAAAAAGCACCCTGCCGGAGCGGGGTGCTTTTCCTTATTTCTTTTCAGATTCTTTATGGTCTTCCGGTTCTTCTTTCGTTTCCGGCTTTTCAGGGGCTTTCTCTGCTGGGGCCGGTTCTGTTTCAGCCTTTGCTGTTTTTTCCGGTTCCTCATCCCGGATGGCTTTTCTGCGGCGGGCAGCTTCCAGGGTTTCTTTGGAAGTGCCGTTTTCCAGTTCCACTTCTTCTCCATGGAAGTCAGCGCCCGTCAGTTCGTCTTCACGGCCGCCCATTTCGGTGCCTTTCTGGCGCAGCTGTTTGATACCTTCTTCAAAGGACATTTCCGGATGGTCTTTGAAATAGCCCTGGTCCCGGAGTTTCTTTTCCATGGCCTTGTAGGTGAACATGACCACTTCTTCCTGGGGGATACGGATCTGGCCGGGCATGCGCTTTTCGAATTCTTTCCAGAATTCTTCCGATGCTTTCATGAGGACACGGCCTACTTTCTTGTCACTGCCGATATCGTAGAGCAGGGACCAGATGGGACGATTATCCAGCTTGGAATATTCATGGAAGGTATAGCGGTAGGTGACCGGTTTCATCAGCTGGTTCTTGAAATGGTGAACGCCGAAGATATCTTCGTAGGGAAGGTTCAGTTCTTTCTTCGTCCAGAGACCCGTCTTGATCATGTAAAGCTTGTCTTTTTCAAGCCGGTAGGTGGTCTTCGTCAGGGTGATATCGAGCAGCCACCAGAGGATGGCCAGCTGGATACCTACGTCGATAACCGGCACATGATGGTTGATCATAAGACCGTAGTAAATATCCGTATAGCCGATGTAGGCCAGCCAGAGGATATAGCCGATCGCCAGAGGCAGGGCGTAGAATCTGTAGAAAATGGAATGGTCGACGAAATCTTTCGTCTCAGTTGTCTTTGCCATGAATGACTCCTTCAGCAAAAGCAGTGGAAATAGTTCCATAAAACGCGATGGAAATATTATAGCATATATTTCCAGTTGAAAAAAGAAAGGGATGAGCAGTTAGTAATGAGTTGTCCGCTTTTAGTGTGGAAGGTGCAAACCAATCCTGCTTAGCCATATAAAAATGGCGGGCCTTCTATTTCCGGCCCGTCACTTACGTCTCACTCATCACTAATAACTAACTGCTGACTACTGCATACTACCCATTATACGTCCAGGAGACCGGCGGGATGCCGAGGAGCCATAGTCCTTCTCCCACGGTGTAGACGAAGACACCGATGACAAAAAACTGGGCGCCCACGATGAGGCAGCCTTTCGTGATGTCCCATATGCCATGGTAATTGGGATCCATGAAGGTATAGGGATAAAGATGGGACTTCCCGTGGGTGACGATGGTGACCCAGGCGCGGAAATACACGAAAACCACATAGAAGGCAGGATAAATCATCCAGGTGAACATAGTGTACCAGTGCATATCAGTCTTGTTCACGAAGAAAATATAGTCCACCGTCATGAGGATGGGGATGAAGTAGTGAAATATGTAATTATAGAAAGAGAAATGCTCGTAGCTGATGTCGTTCAATTTGTGGGTACGGATGGCCCCCGGCCTCACGATCAGGTGGTACATGAGGGAAAGGGTTCCCAGGCTGGCCGCCACGATGTAGCGGCAGTCAGCGCTGTAAAGGAAAGGAAAATCCACCCGGAAAAGGGTGGCTCCCAGCCAGACCACAAAGAGGGTGAAGGTGGAAAACGTATAGTACTGGACCCTTGACCAGAAGACGAAGGGCGTCAGGACTTTATGTTTGGCAAGAAGAACGAGTCCCACCGCCAGCAGGATAAAGACGGCCCAGCGATACATCAGGGCGGCCGGCATATATTCCATAAAAGCCTCGATTTGATTCACTGAAAAAGGCCCGAAGGCCCCGGAAATGCAATCAGACTGGAATTACTTCTTATTATGTCTTCTCTGTCTGTGATTCTGTTTACGCCTTGCCTGGGCGCGGAGCTGGCGGATTTCTTCCTTCTCCCGAACTTCATTCTCCGCTTCTTCTCTGGCTTTTTTCTTCTGCTGGTAATTATAGAAATTGATGGCCAGGCAGACCAGAATCATGGCCAGGATGGCGACAGACCGCACAGTGACACCACTGTTGATGATATTCCATACGCCAAATGCCACAGCCACACCAAATAAAAGACCTCTTGCTCTCATTATAGGAAACTCCTTTAATTTCGGTTCTGAAAATAATGCAGTATATCGCTATTATGATAAATGATTTTTAAGGTAAGCGCAAGGGGAAGATGAGGTTTTTGGAAAACATGTTCAAGTAACGTATACTTCCATCAGAGCCGGTTCGTTCTTCGTTATTCGTTCGTCGTTGTTCGTGAAGGATATGGTTTGCTTCGCAAACCAATTTTATAGTGCGCTTTGCGCATGGCCTTCGGCTCTCATTGATTGATAATGAACTTTTATTTCTGTCTGTACACAGCCCCCATAAAAACTCGTCGGCCCATCAGGGCCGACACCTTCACGAACCACGAATCACGATTCACGAATCACGCCAAGCACTATTTGAAGTGCCCCCTCAGATGCTCACCATGAAATGGCCGATCATCATTTCCATCGCCCGTTTCACGACAGCTTGGAACCGTTTTTCCGCCAGTTCGTATACTTCATGGGGTGCTACAGATTCGCTGTCTGTCCTTTTGGCTACCACGCCGCAGATGGAGCCTGCCTTGAGGCCCAGCACGGAAGTCAGGGTAAAAAGGGTGGCGTTTTCCATTTCAAAATTCATGCATCCAAGGGCTCTGTATTCATTGAGGCTTCCCTTCAGTCTTCTCACCACATAGCCTTTGAAACTGTCATACCGTTCCTGGCCGGGCCAGAAGGAGTCGGTGGAAATAGAGATACCGGTCTTGAAAGGAATCCGGAGTTCCTTTGCTGCCTGCTCAAGAGCAAGGGTCACCCGCAAATCGGCCATGGCCGGAAAATTTACGGGTGCATAGGCTTTCGAAGCCCCGTCTTCCCGGACCGCCCCTTTATTGATGACCACATCTCCCAGATTCAGGTCTTCCTGAATGGAACCGGTGGTTCCGACACGAATGAAAACTTCCACGCCCAGACGGGCCAGTTCTTCCACTGCAAAAGTCACGCAGGGGCCTCCCATACCGGTAGACATAATGAGGACTGTCTGTCCGGATACTTTTGCTTTCCAGGTGGTGAAATCACGATGAGAGCATACATAGACCGCTTTTTCATCCAGTGCTTTTGCCAGGCCTTCCACCCGCCCCGGATCCCCGGGGACCAGGGCATATTTCGCGCCCTCAATCATTTCCTTCGTAAGCCCGGTATGGTACATGACTTCTCCCGGGGCAGCGTAATTGGGCATATCTTTCCTCCTTGTCAGTCTGTAGTAGTTAGCCGTTAGCCGTTAGCCGTTAGCCATCAGCGGGGCTGACTGTTTCCATTCCAAAACATTTTAAGCATGCTCTCTCTCGAAAGCATGCTCTTTTTCTCAATCCATCAGCAGGGCCAGAGGCCCGCGGCCGCAGGCCGCTATCTAAGATTGGCTGCAAAGCAGCCATATCCTTCACGAAGAACGATTCACACCATATGAATCAATCCGCAGCCTGCTCTTCTGCCTCTTTCCTCTTTTTCTCCTTTTTGGATTTCTTATCCTTCTTATCTTTCTTTGATTTCTTTTCTTTCTTCGACTTGCAGGATTTCTTTTCTTTCTTCTGTTTTTTCTTCTCCACAATGGCTTCTGCTTCCGGCAGGGTGGCTTCGCTCATTTCCTGCATGTCTTCTTCATCCATATTCCAGTCACCGTCGATATTGTCTTCTCCATCGGCCACGCCCAGGGTATGGGTCTTGAATTCCAGGTCCACATCATCATTCAGCATATCTTCCATTTCGATTTCCGGAGAATCTTCCAGAGCTTCCGATTTGTTTTCTTCTGCCAGATCATCCAGGATTTCCATCATCTCATCAGCCAGGCGGGAAACGCCGCGAATCCGTTCTTCTTCAGCCGGACGGAGGTCTTCTGAAGGAGCAAGCATGTAGGTGGAAAGGAAGCCCCTGCTTTCTTCCAGTTCCCGGCGGAGGGAAAGAATCCGTTCGCCAAGGGATTTCTTTGATGTCTCTTCTGTATCCATTTTATTTCTCCTTTGTAACCAGTACTTTATCGATACGGCGGTTATCACAGTCCACCACTTCGAAAGTGAACCGGCCGTACTTTGTCTTTTCCGTTTCCTTGGGAATATATCCCAGCGAATAGGTGATGAAGCCGCCCAGCGTCTTGTAATAGCCCTCGGCCTCCCCGGGAAATTCATCATCTATGTGGAAATATTCACGAAAATCATCGATGGAGCAGAGTCCTTCCACAAGCCAGGAATTTTCACTCCGGCGGATGAATTTATTCTGTTCTTCCAGGATGTCTTCTTTATCGCCGGGCATATCGCCCACGATTTCTTCCAGTAAATCATGAAGCGTGACGAGGCCGGAAAGGGTGCCGTATTCATCGATGACAATAGCTTCATGCACCCCTCTCGTCTTGAAGAGTTTCAGAATTTTGGTAAGGATCAGTGTTTCCGGGATGTAAATCGTCGTATGCACCGTATCCATGATGGATTTCTTCAGTGCTTTTCCCGGATGGTCATGCTGGTCCTTCAGCACTTCCGATACGTCTGCCAGGCCCTTGAATTCATCCAGGGAGCCGCTCCCCACAGGCAGGCGGAAATGGGAGGATTCGGAAATATCCTTCCATATTTTCTTTTCATCGTCTTCGAGGTCAATCCAGGTGAGCTGGGGCCTTGCCGTCATGCAGTCGGCAGCGGTCCGGTCGTTCAGCTCGAAAACGTTGTCAATGATTTCCGGTTCTTCTTTATCGAAAGTACCCATCTTGGCGCCCTGCTGGAGGAGGACTTTGATTTCCTCTTCCGAAACAGGCTGCTCGGTGCCCATTTTAATTCCCATCATGGACACCACCACTTTCGTGGACCAGGTGGAAAAGAGGACCAGCGGTTTACAGATGGTGGCCACAAGGATCATGGGCCGTGCGACGAAGCAGGCCGCTTTCTCAGGAATGGCTATGGCGATCCACTTCGGCACCAGTTCCCCCATGATGAGGGAGAAATAGGTGACCAGCACCATGACGATGGTCATGGCCACGGGCTTTGCATAAGGTTCAAGCGGCGGGATGAGGGCGAGCTCATCGGCCAGAGGCCCGGAAAGGGAGGCACCGGAAAACATACCCGTCAGGATGCCGATGGACGTGATCCCCACCTGGATGGTGGAAAACAGTTCCTCTTTCCTTTCGGCCAGACGGAGCGCATAGACGGCGCTCTTATTTCCTTCATCAATCATCTCCTGCAGCT
>NZ_JAZASU010000097.1:0-6289 GCF_036343215.1 Dialister sp. | reverse complement strand
ATCCCTGCTCCTCCCGCCGGTAGCAGCACTGATGGGCATGCTCTGCCTGGGCAACCTGTTTGAAGTATCCGGCGTAACTCATCGTCTTTCCGATACCGCTCAGAATGCACTGTGCAACATCGTTACGATATTCCTCGCAACCGGCACAGGCCTGACCATGACCGGTGATAAATTCCTCCGTCTCCAGACCATCGAAATCATCTGCCTCGGCCTCGTTGCATTCGCAGCAGGCACCGCAGGCGGCGTGGCATTTGGCCAGATCATGAGAATTGTATCCGGCAACAAGGTAAACCCGCTGATCGGTTCCGCAGGCGTATCTGCCGTACCAATGGCAGCCCGCGTATCCCAGGTGGTAGGTCTTCGCGACAACCCGTCCAACTACCTGCTCATGCAGGCTATGGGCCCGAACGTAGCAGGCGTCATTGGTACTGCCGTAGCAGCAGGCACCATGCTGGCTCAGTTCGGAGGCTGATTCTTAGTCTCACGGCAATAAAAAACATCCTCTTCGGAGGATGTTTTTTTATTGCCTGTTTGAGAGATAGATGGATTGAGTCAGCTGCAGTATTCGTGGGTCAGCCCTGAAAGGGACATGCCCCGGTATAGGCAATCTCGAGATTTCGTGGTTCGTGATTCGTGGTTCGTGGAGGTGGCGGCCTTTCGGCTGCAAATTATATATGGGGGATGTGCACAGGCGTATTATTGGAGGCATAGGTCAGATAGGGCGACCTGAGTCAACTGCGGTATTCGGGCCTTAGCCTCACCACGGCATGTCCCGGTAGAGGCAGAAGCGAGATTTCGGGGTGCGGGGTTCGGGGTGCGGGAAGGTGGCGGCCCTGATGGGCCGCAAATTATATATAGGGGATGTGCACAGGCGGGGATAAAAAGCTCTTTAGTAATAATTTCACGCCGAAGGCCGTGCGCGGAGCGCACTATATAAATTGGTTCGCGCAGCGAACCATATCCATCACTTACCACTTATCACTGACCACTTTTCTGGAATCAACGATGATTGCATATCGTCTTTCAGGGTAATAGAGTTATAATATAGAGGACTGAAGAAATGAAATTTCGAAAGGAGGCGTACTGCATGAAATTGAAGGGAAAGCTGCTGGGGGCATTGCTTCTGGGGATGCTCATGGCAGGGGGCATGATTCCTGCCCGGGCGGCGGATTCTCTCCCGGTGAAGGCGGAAGCTTTCATTGCGGAAGCAAAGGATGCCGGAAATATGGAGAAGAAGGAAGCTTCGGATCCTGTAAAAGCTGCTCCTGCAGGGACGGAATCGTTGGAGTCCGACGTTTCTAAGGAGGAAGAAAAGGAAGCTCCGGAAGAGGATGCAAAGCCGAAAGTGGATCCCATGGCTGGGAGAAGTGAAAAGCTGCTGAAGGAATTTTACCTCATCGACGGAGGAACCTATGAAAAGGTGACGGGACTTCTGAAAAGTCTGAATCCCGCGGTTACCGGGCTTCCTGTCGATGACAAGGCTTATTATTTCCGCCTGGACAAGAAACTGACGGATAAATATTTCCGCCATGTGAAAACCTATGATACGAATACCCATGAGGAACTGGGTGAATTCCTGGTAGCAAAGGATAAAAGCTCTGTCTGGCGCATGGATGGGGACAATCCCGGCATGATCTTTGGCAGTGCGGAAAAGCTTCTCAAAAAGAGTCAGCTTCTGGTATATCCGCGGTATCTGGCCCTGGGCAGCAAGGGTATCGTCCGGCTGGGAGTTCCAGGCAATGTGCCGGCGGAAGTTTCGGCCAAATCGATGAATGAAAAAATCGTCCGGGTCGATGAGGATGGGATTATTGAACCTGTTTCTATGGGCAAGGTGTCCATCCTGGTGGATTATGTGCTGGGCGACCAGAAGGGGACGGCAGTCAGGGAAATCAATGTGCTCACGAAGGAAGAGCTCCAGCAGCTGGCCTATGCGGCTTACCTGAACCGGATTTATATTCAGCAGATGATGTGGTATGACGATTTCTGGGGAGATCCCTGGTGGGGAAGACCCTATGGATTCCGTCACCGCCATCGCCCACCGCCCCCGAGACATGGTCACAGGCCCCCGCCCCCGCCCCGAGGAGACCACAGACCCCCGCCCAGGCATAGATAGGCGGCTTGGGAAATAGGAAGGCTGAAAAACAGGAAATAAAAAGTGAATAGTTATCAGTGTCCACTATGGGACAGTTCAGGATATCCTCACAGAGCGGTTCCATTCTCGCTCTGTGAGGATATCTTTATTCAATCAACTGTTGAGAGCCATTAGCTATGAACTGTAAGAAGCAGCAGGGTCATTTTATAGGAAAGGCGCCTTTATTATTTTAAGGCGCCACCACCCCGACAACCCCGATACTCCCGATCGCCCCGACTCCCCCGATTCAGAAATGTGAATACAGAGTCAGGAGGGACAGTGTTAGAAAATCCCCTTGCTTTATCCCCAAAATCTTGATAAACTATAGACTGTATAAGGAGAGTACAAGTATGCAGTTAATTGATTTATCTGATGTAAAAGATTTCCATGCCGGGCGGTTTCTTCTGTTCTGGCTGATTGCTTCCATTGTGGCCGTCATCGTGGCTTACAGTATCGGCCAGGAAAACAAGCATAAATGGTTCCGCCAGAGAAGTACGAACGGTATCTTCGAGCGGCGCGGCGTATTTGGCAACCTGAGCCTTCTGGGTGTTCCCACTTCCATTCCGGGACTCCTCATTACCATCGGTATTTTCGTGGCTTCCGGCCTCATCTGGGCACTTCTGGTATTCGCAGTCCTTCCGATTTTCGGAATCAACCTGTAATTCAATATTCAACTGAATAATCCCTTTCCTGCGGATGGCACGGGGGCAGGAAATAAAAGGACAGACCTGGCATTGAAAAATGTCAGGTCTTTTTTTAAAAATAGAAATAGTGATAAGTGAGTAGTGGTAAGTGATCAGTGGCGGTGGCGCCGCTTTCGCGGCGCAAGTATTTATAGAGCTTTCCCTTCAATGAGGCCAGAGGCCGTGCGCGAAGCGCACTATATAAAATTGGTTTCCGCAGGAAACCATATCCGCCCCGACAGCCCCGACACTCCCGATATGCCCGACATTCCCGATTCAAAAGCTTATCCGCTATAATGCTCATCTTTATTTTATATACTATAGGAAGATTTTATTCCCAACAGGAGGTACACATGACAGTCTGGGAAAGTATTGCGAAGGAATTATTCAGCGGGGTCCTCGGTATGGGGGATCCTCTGGTATGGGTAATGATGGCCATCGGGGCTATTCTTATCTGGCTGGGGGTAAAGAAAGATTATGAACCGGTGCTGCTTTTCCCCATGGGGGTGGGCTGTATTCTGGCCAATATCCCCGGTCATTTTGCAGTCATGCCCACGAGCGGGGGAGAACCGGGCTTCCTTTCCGTCCTCTATCAGGCAGGGATTGCCAATGAACTTTTTCCGGTGCTGATTTTTATCGGGGTTGGCGCCATGTGCGAATTTGATCCATTGATCCGCGCTCCCTATGTCATGATTTTTGCAGCGGCTGCCCATTTTGGAATTTTTGCAGCCACCCTGGCGGCATCTCTTGTGGGTTTTCCATTCAATGAAGCCGCATCCATTGGTATTATCGGGGCAGCCGATGGACCGACCACGATTTTCGTGGCTCAGAAATTTGCCACAAATCTTCTGGCCCCTCTTACGGTGACTGCTTTCTGTTATATGTCCCTGGTACCGATTATCCAGCCCCCCATTGTGAAACTTCTCACCACGAAACATGAAAGGCGTATTCGCATGCCTTACCGGGCAGAAAAACCGGTATCGAAGACGGCTCTTTTCCTTTTCCCTCTCATGATTGTAGTGATTGCCGGAATTCTGGCACCGATTTCCGTACCTTTAATCGGGGCCCTCATGTTTGGCAACCTTCTCAAGGTTTCCGGAGTGACGGAGTCCCTTTCTGATACGGCCCAGAATGAACTGTCCAACCTGACTACCCTGCTTCTTGGCATTACGGTAGGCGGTACCATGACGGCAGAAAATATCCTTACCATGGATGTTCTCAAAATTCTCTGCCTTGGGGCGATTGCTTTTGTATTTGATACGGTGGGCGGACTTCTCTTTGCAAAGATTGCCAACCTTTTCCTCAGAAAGAAAATCAACCCTATGATCGGCGCCTGCGGTATTTCCGCATTCCCCATGTCCGGTCGGCTTATTGCCAAAATGGCCCTTAAAGAAGACCATACGAATTACATCATCCAGCATGCTATGGGGGTCAATGTGGCCGGCCAGGTAGCATCTGTAGTAGCCGGAGGGCTTGTTTTGGCCCTGATTCCGGTTTTAATGTAAGGAGGGAATTATGTCCAGCGTAGAATCTGCTTTAACCATGATGGTCATTGCCTATCCTCTTCTTTTCGTAGTGATGGCTCTTTTTGCGGGGCTGACGTACCTTTTGAATAAGGTATTTTCCAAGTAAACGGCATCTCAATCCTGTGAATCGTGATCCGTGGACCGTGAAGGTGGCGCGCGTCAGAAATGGGGTGCGCCTTTTATATTTGAATCTTTTCGGTCTTTACTTCAGAAATGAAAAACTAAAAACTAACTGCTAACGGCTGGCGGCTAACATCTTTCCCACCTGTTTCTTTATCATGGTATAATATTGCTATACAAATAACTAAAGGAGGACTTACTCATGAAAGAACCATACAGCAGAACGAAATCCGTGTGGCAGCGGATGAACCAGACTGAAAGAAAGGCGGTCATGGCCTACGGGGAAAAGTACAAAACTTTCCTCGATACCGCCCGGACCGAGAGACTCGCCGTTACCGAAATCCTGCGTCAGGCCGAGGAAAAGGGTTTCAGGCCTCTTTATGAAATGAAAGATTTGAAGCCGGGAGATAAAGTTTACTGGAACCAGAAGGGGAAATCCGTGATTCTGGCAGTTATTGGCAAAGAACCAGTTCATGAAGGCATTAAAATCGTGGGCTCCCATATCGATTCGCCGCGGCTGGACCTTAAAGCCAATCCGGTGAGCGAAAAAGAAGGAGTCGTGTATTTCCGCACCCATTATTACGGGGGTATCAAGAAATACCAGTGGCCCACCATTCCTCTGGCCTTAATCGGCGTGATTTTCAGGAAAGACGGTACAAAAGTGGAAATCAATGTGGGCATGAAAGAAGAGGACCCCATATTCTATATTTCCGACCTTCTCATCCATATGGCCCAGGACCAGATGAAGAAACCCCTGGCTGAAGGTATTACCGGCGAACAGCTCCAGGCCATTGCCTGGACGAATATCGAAGGCAAAGCCAAAGCCAAAGAATTGTTCATGAAATTCCTGAAAGACACTTATGGCATTGAGGAAGAAGATTTTGCCACGGCGGAATTGGAAGTGGTTCCTGCCACAAAGAGCCGGGATGTGGGATTTGACCGGAGCCTCATCGCCTCTTACGGGCAGGATGACCGGGTCTGCTCTTATGCCAATTTCTCTGCCATCCTTGATGCGAAACCGGGTGTCAAGACCCAGGCTGCACTTTTAACGGATAAGGAAGAAATCGGTTCCTATGGAAATACGGGGATGGAATCTTCCTATTTCGTGAAATTCGTCATGAAAATGCTGGCCCTCCAGGGACAGAATTCGATTCTTGACTTCTATGAAACCATGGAAAACAGTGAAATGCTTTCTGCCGATGTCAATTCCTGCCTGGACCCCATGTTCCCGGAAGTTTCTGAAAGGGACAATGCTTCCTTCCTGGGCTATGGCATTAACCTGACGAAATATGGCGGAGCGAGAGGCAAAAGCGGCAGCAATGATGCCAATGCGGAATTCCTCCAGAAAATCAGGACCATTTTCGACGAGGCCGGTGTCTGCTGGCAGATCGGAGAACTGGGTAAAGTCGATCAGGGAGGCGGCGGAACGATTGCTTTCATGATGGCTGACTGGGGAGCAGAAGTGGTAGACTGCGGGACAGCCATGCTTTCCATGCATTCTCCCTATGATTTACTTTCCAAGGCTGATGCGTACGAAACGTATCTGGCGTATAAGGCTTTTTTCGAGAGCAAATGAGTGACTGTTTTTTGTAAGAGTGATAGCAGCAGGTAGAAATGGCGCCTTTTCAGGGCGCCGTTTTTTATGGGAAATCATGGACGTCCCTGAAATCAGTTCGCGAAACAAAAGCTTAATAAAATTCTAATGATACAAATCGCGTTTTTTGCTACTATACCTGTGGAAAACCGAAAAGGCCAAAGCAGAACCGCCCAAGTCCATCAATACCCGGGATGATGGAAAAGCGGGGATGCTTACATGTAAAAGGTTTTCT
>NZ_JAZASU010000096.1:0-6302 GCF_036343215.1 Dialister sp. | reverse complement strand
CATCTCGTGACTAAGTACGTTGCGGGGGGCGCGGGTCCGAAGAATCTTTTTTCTCGTTTGTTGGGAGTTTATTCTTTTGTAAAAATAATTGGAAACTCGATTTTTTCCTCGAGGATTTGAAAGCTTTCTGAGCACGTGGGTCTTGTCCCGGATCTGCCTTAAATTTTTGGGCGCTCGGCAGATGGAATGGAACGCGGCCCGAGGCCTCGCTCTTTTTGCTTTCACGGGTATAGTAGCAAAAAATGCGATTTGTATCATTAGAAATTTATTAAATTTTTACAGAAAGACAGGAGGCTCAACATATTTTCTTTTCCTTGTACAGATTTCAAATTCTGTATCCGCTGACGAATGGTGTTATACGAATATGTTATAATAATTCATAGATTAAATCATCCAATTGGAACCAGTTTGCAGGAAGGGAGGGAATTCCATGGGCCATATCCGGAGAAGGGTGAAAAATTACACCATCCTTATCCTGTCGATTTCGGAGAAAGAGGACCGGATCGACGGGGCCGGTGCCATCCGGGTACGGAATGGGGAAGAAGTGGCCGTTTTATCCCTGCCCTCTCTCAGCCATGTGGATCCGGAACAGCAGATGGACCGTTTCGCCAGGCTTCAGGATTTTCTTACCAATGATCTGGTCCTTTTCATGAATTACAGCCAGGCTATGCCGCTCATGGACAAATTGTATCACAGCCTGGCCCAGACTTTTTTCACCAATGCCACCATGGATGTACTGCCCATTCTGGAAGAAGCTATTCCCGTTTCTGAAAATCCGGAAAGTTTCAGGGAAAAAGTGGAAGAAGTCTGCCGGGAAGGACCCATGGTTGAAAGAGCCCGGAAGGTGCATGTCCTTTATGAAAAGGCGGCAGAGAAACTTTTCAGCTATCAGGAAGGTTATCCCTACTGGGTCTCTTCCCTGCCCAGAGAAGAGGAAAGGTACCTTGCCGAAAACCTTCCCGCCCATCGGAAAACGCTCCGGAAAGCGCTGCTGGCCTGGGCGTTCGGTCTTCATTATTTCTACCTGGGCCATCCGAAACGGAATATCCTTTACCTTCTCACCCTGGGAGGGTGTTTCCTATGGATGTTTTCTGACCTTTTCCGGATGCCCCTCTATGTGGACCTGGCCAATGAGGAAATCGCGGAAAAAGTGTATGAAAGAGCGCCTAAGATCGGCAGTCCTCCTCCCCGGGAAAATGGGGCAGAGAAAGAAAAAATGGTTGAAAAGTGACGGCCTCTTAGTGTTTAATAGGAGGAGAGATTCCTTTGGAAATAAAAAGACGGGAGAAAAATTATGCAGGGCGGAGACGCGGATGAATTTATCGATTATATGAATGACGGGGAAGCCTCCGTCCGTCACCGGGGATACGTATACCGGTTTTCGGGACTGAAATACCATCCGGGACGGGATACGTACAGCGTGAGCGTGGAGAAATACCGATTCACCAGGGAACCTTTCGAAGAATTCATGGAGCTGGTCTATAACTATGAATCCGATGATCCTGATGATGTATTGGACCATCTGGCCGAAGATATCCTCTGGGATGGGAAAAGTTTCTACGAACTGGAAAAAGCGCTGACGTGGATAGACTGGTGAGTCACTTGGCAGTTACCGTGGATTGAGAAACATACGGTATTCGTGGGTTAGCCTCACCACGGCGAGCTCCGATAGAGAAAACTTCGAGATTTCGTGGTTCGTGATTCGTGGTTCGGGGTTTGGGAAGGTGGCGGCCTGATGGCCGCCCTTTTTTTGATGGGGACTTTGCACAGGCGGGGAAAATCCCGGTACTTCGTGTCTGTCGAATGACTGCGTCAGCACGTATGAGACATCCCTCCCGGGACCGCCGGCCGGACAGAAACCGAAGTCTTCCCGTCGGAGGTCTTCTTCCCGATATCGTTCTCATGCTATAATAAAATCAGATATTGAGCATGGGTCAATTTATCCGCAAAGGGGTGCTTTTTATGGGTTTACTGCTGAAAGCGGTGACAACTCTTGCCATTGGGGTTGTCGGAGCGATGATGGTTTCGAAGAAGAAAAAAGCCGAACCTTCTTTCACGATAGGAGAAAGCCGGTATCTTCAGGATGAGCCTACAGGGGTGAATCGTGATTCGGTGGAAATTTATTATTACCGCCCGCCCACCTGGTCTCCCGAAGATCCCGTATTTATCGCATTTCCCGGTTACACGAGGACGGGGGACCGGTTCCGGACGAGACTGGAAGCCCTTTCCGTGAAGTATAATATGGCCATTGCCTCGCCGAAATTTTCCCCGGAGAAATATCCCGGTGCCCGATGGTATCAGGAAGGAAATATATCTGATGCCGAAGGGGAAGAGGGACATATCCAGCCCCGTGGGAAATGGACTTTTTCCGCCATCGACCGGGTGATTTCGGAAGTCCGCCGCAGGACAGGGTGCAAAGGAAAGGTCTATCTTTTCGGTCATTCCGCAGGAGGCCAGTTCATGCACCGCTATTCCCTTTTCGGAGATCATCCGAGAGTGGATGCCATCATCTGTGCCAATTCGGGCTGGTTTACCATGCCGGATGAAAATATCGCCTATCCTTACGGCATGAAGGGACTCCCTGTTTCCAAAGGCGACCTGGCCCGCGCTTTTTCCCGTCCCGTCTACATGCTGATGGGAGGAAACGATATTTCCAGAAAGAAACCCTTCCGCGATACGCCGGAAGCCGATGCCCAGGGCATGAACCGCATGGAACGGTGCAATAACTATTTCAAAGCCTGCGAAGAAAAGGCAAAGGAACTGAAAGTGCCTTTCAAATGGAAAAAGTCCATCGTTCCCGGCGCCGCCCATGAAGGGGTAAAAATGGCCGAAGGTGCCATGAAACTCTTCTGCGAAGAACCGTTGGACGAGACGTTGGGGATGTGAAAGGAAACCTTTTGAAATATAATCTTTGTATTCTATATAAGCGTGTAAAGTTATCAGTTATCAGTTCTTAGTTATCAGCGAAGGAAGGCCCGCGTCAAATGAGAAGCGGGCCTTTTGGATATGAACTGTTTCATAAAAGGCGGGATAACGGAAATCGTCAAGCCTCTCTTTATATAGAATTCATTTGAGATCTGCCCGCCTTCATAATTTATGGCGGGCCACCAACACTGCGAACTGATAACTGCGAACTGCAAACTTTTTCATGAAGCTGTTTATTATCATTTGCCATGAAGCGGCCGGCTATCAAAAATTTTTGCAATCTATCCCAATGTAGCGTATAATGAACTGAAACACATACCCAGTTGTCATCTGTGAACCAACTCAAAAAAACGGAGGAAAGATGAAGAAAGCTATCATACTGTCCAGCGGAGGCGTGGATTCTACCACCTGCGTATCCCTGGCTGTAGACCGACTGGGAGCAGACAATGTTGTGACTGCTTCTATTTTTTATGGCCAGAAACACAAGAAGGAAATCCTGGCGGCCAGGAAAGTGGCAGAGTATTATCATCTGAAACATTATGAATTCGACCTGTCCCCGATTTTTCAGTATTCCAACTGCCCTCTGCTCTCCGGGTCCACGGAAGAAATCATTCACAAAAGCTATGCAGAGCAGATCGCGGAAAACGGGGCCGGAAAAGTGGCCACCTATGTGCCCTTCCGGAATGGCCTTATGCTCTCCACCGCGGCATCTCTGGCAGCGTCCCTCTTTGAAAATGAAGAAGTGGAAATATATATAGGAGCCCATGCAGATGATGCAGCAGGAGAAGCCTATGCAGACTGCAGCGAACCTTTCCTGAAAGCCATGAATGATGCCATCAGGATTGGTACCTACGGAAAAGTTCATCTGGTATTTCCATTTGCCAATATGAATAAAGCCGGCGTCGTGGCCACAGGACTGAAACTCCATACGCCCTACGAACTGACCTGGAGCTGCTATGAGGGGGGAGAAAAACCCTGCGGCACCTGCGGGACCTGTATCGACCGGGCGAAAGCCTTCGCGGCAAACGGAGTGAAGGATCCGGCACTTGACTGAGTCATCTGTCAGAGTCTTTTGTCAGATACCATGGTTTGAGTCAGAAACGGTTTTCGTGAATCAGCCTCACCACGGCAAGCCCCATATGTGACGTTTTCGAGATTTCGTGGTTCGTGATTCGTGGTTCGTGAAGGTGGCGGCTTGATGGCCGCAAATATATATGGGGACTCTGCACAGGCGGGGTTAAAAATCTCATATCGCTCGTTAATTTGTGACGCTGCGTCAGGGCGGAAGAGTGGGGAAGGCCCCCCGAAGTTCGGGGGGCTGTCGCAGAAGGCGACTGGGGGGCTGTACTATCGTACAAGTCGAAAATGAGACTGTAAACCCTCCTTCTCCGGTCAGGGGAAAGGATCGTACTACCGTTAGAACCGAACTGCGAGCGCCGAAGGCCAAGGCCCGAAGGGCCGATATATAAGATTGGTTTTGCGAAGCAAAACCATATCCATCACGAAGAACGAACAACGAACAACGAAGAACGATTCATCCCAACTGACACAAACCGTATTAATGCTAAATGAAAGGAAAACCATGTTCACCGTAACGAAACGCATAGAAGTATCCGGAGCCCATTTCCTCCATCTGGATTATGAAAGCAAGTGCACGAATCTGCACGGCCATAACTGGATCATCACTGTCACCGTCCAGAGTGAAACTCTCGACAAGAACGGGATGGTGGTGGATTTCTCCAAAATCAAGGAAATCGTAAACCAGTTTGATCACCATGTGATCAATGACGTGCTGGGTGACCTGAATCCCACCGCTGAAAATATGGCCAAATGGCTCTGCGACCGTATTCCAAAGTGCATCCGTGTATCCGTACAGGAAACGGAAGGAAACGTGGCAACCTATGAGAAATAAGTACGCCTTTGATGACGGAACTTTCCACTTGACGGAAATTTTCGATTCCATCGACGGGGAAGGAAAGCGGACAGGCCTCATGGCCACTTTTATCCGCCTGGCCGGCTGCAATCTTCGCTGCAATTACTGTGATACGAAGTATTCCCTCACCCTGGCAGATACGGCGGAAACCCTGACGGAGGACGAACTGGTTGAGAAAATCAGAAGTTTTCCCTGGAAGCGTCTGACCTTCACCGGCGGCGAACCGCTCCTTCATCCCCTTTATCATCTTCTGGACCGGCTGGGAAAAGAGGGGTATGAAAATAACATCGAAACGAATGGCGCTGTGCCCCTTTACCGGGAGCGTCCGGCAAATACCTTCTATACCATGGACTATAAATGCGGCGGAAGCGGCATGAAAGAAGCCATGGACCTCAATAATTTCAAGCTTTTAGGAAACAGGGACGTCCTCAAATTCGTGGTGAGCTCGCAGGCTGATCTCCTGGAAATGAAAGATATCATTGAGACTTTTTTCCATGGAAATAAAAATCCCCGGTTCTACGTCAGCCCCGTGTGGGGACGGATCGAACCGGCAGAACTTGTGGAATTTGTAAGAAAAAACCGGCTGCAGGACGTGACCGTCCAGGTGCAGCTTCATAAAATCATCTGGGACCCGGACAGGAGGGGAGTATAATGGATTTAAAGAAACTGGAACAGGCAGCCAGGCTCATCATTGAAGCTGTGGGAGATCATCCGGACCGGGAAGGCCTTCTGGAAACACCGAAACGGTTTGCCGACATGATGGCAGAGCAATTTGCCTATAACGACGTATCCAATGAAGACATTGCGAAAGAATTTGAAAAAACCTTTGCCACTCCTGAAAATGATATGGTGGTGGTGAAGGATATTTCCATCTTTTCCCATTGTGAACACCACATTGCCCTCATGTACAATATGAAAGTGGCCGTAGGCTATATCCCTCACGGACGGGTCATCGGACTTTCCAAAATCGCCAGAATTGCCGATGCCGTCTCTAAACGGTTCCAGCTCCAGGAACGGATCGGCACCGATATCCGGGATGTCATGAAAATGGTGACCCATTCCGATGATGTCATCGTTTATATCGAAGGAGAACACTCCTGCATGACCGCCCGGGGCATAAAAAAACCGGGAACAAAGACTAGAACCCTTGCCTCATCGGGAGCCTTCAAAAATGACAGCGCCCTCCGCAATGAATTTATGAATATGGTATTGAAATGATACAAAGGGGCTGTACAATAATTACACAATATGTGGAAATACCGGAAGTGATAAAGTTATCAGTTCATAGTAATCAGTGCAGGAGGCCCGCATCAAACTGGATGGCGGGCCATTTTTATACACAATGCTCCTGGAGAATGTTTAAATCCTTATATAAAAGGGCCGCCTCCCCTATAAAAAGGCGGCCACCATAACTGCGAACTGATAACTAATAACTGATAACTAT
>NZ_JAZASU010000095.1:0-6325 GCF_036343215.1 Dialister sp. | reverse complement strand
TGATAGAATTCTAAGCCCTATGGCTTGAAGCCCTTCTCTAGCAGACATCATTTTGCTCAGGTTCAGTCAAGGCCCTGCCAGGGCATTTTGGTCGAAAAAATTTTATTATATTTCATTCTCCTACTTGACGAAGGCACACCAGGGGTGCGCGGGTCCGAAGATTTTCTTTCTCGTTTGTTGGGAGTTTATTTTGTTTTGTAAAAATAAGGGTGAAACTCGATTTGTTTCCTCGAGGATTTGAAAGCTTCAAGAGCACGTGGGTCTTGTCCCGGATCTGCCTTAAATTTTTGAGCGCTCAGCAGATGGAATGGAACTCGGCCCGAGGCCTCGCTCTTTTTGCTTTCACGGATATAGTAGCAAAAATCGCGATTTGTATCATTAGAATTTTGTTAAACTTTTGCTTCGGGGACGCCATGGGAACTGATGGCTGAAAACCAGGGGCTCACCGTTCGTCACTCCACTTTATTTCTTATCCAGAATTTCATAGGCCTTCCTGTATTTCTCCACCCGTTTCCGATCTTTTTCTGTCACCGGATTCAGGCGGGAGAGGTCCATGTTATTTCTGAGGTCCGATTTTTTGACGGCTATGGCATAGGGATTGCCGCTGGCTTTGACTTTTCGTACGTAGTCCAGGTAGGACAGGGAATCGTCGTGGGTGAGAAGAGAAACCGCGTCGGCCACTTCGTCTCCGAAGAGTTCTCTCAGTTTTTCCACGGTCATATCCGTGTCTTCCACTGTATCGTGAAGCATACCTACCACTGTGTAAGTTTCGCCCAGGTCCTTTACTCCATTCGATACGGTGAGGAGATGGTTCATGTAGGGTTTTCCGGCTTTGTCCACCTGCCCCTTGTGGCAGGTTTCTGCCACTTTCCTTGCTTTTTCCAGTAATGTTTCCATAGTAATACCTCCTTTAGCTGTTCTTATTATAAAAGCAGGAGGCTTGGGAGTAAAAGTTATCAGTTATCAGTTCGCAGTTCTCAGTGAATGAGGTCCGCATCAAAAGTTGGAAGCGGACCTTTTTATATTTGAGATCATCATAAAGATAAGATTCCTTGTCTTTATGATCCGGTTGTCCGGTTTCTCCGGGAACTGATAACTGCTAACTGATAACTTTCAGACTTATAGCACTACACTTCATTTTCCTCTGTGCTAAAATGATAGCCAAAGGAGGTGTTCTTATTGCATGTATGGAAAGTAAAAGATAATGATTTCCTTATCGAAAGGGACGGAAATCTTTTTGCCCGGGCAGCGGAACTTCTGACGGGGAAAGTATTTCCTTTAGAAATGGTGGAAATAGAAAAACCATCGGGATTTCCGCTGTATGATGTGGGGAATTTCCGCTGCCTTGGAATCGGCTGGTTTTCGTCGGAAGGAGAGAGGCGTTTCGCCGGCGCTCTTCTTCATTTCCTTACAGGTCATGACTATGCGGAAAATCCGGAGCCTTACCGCACGGAGCCTCTCATGATGAGCACCAGGGATTTTCTGGAGGAGCATCCGGAGGTGTATGAGGAAATCGGTACTTATGCCGAAAAGATCATGAGGACCCGGGAATATGATGAGTGGGAAATGGAATTCGAGTGTTTCCTCGCGGAGTACCCGAAGACCATTCCGGCGAGAGACCGGCCCCGGTGGCGGGATATTTTCCACATGCTCTGGAAACGGACGGAGGATCGGCTGGATTATAAGAAGAGAGAAATCTGGCCGGTGGAAGAGGAAAAGCTCAGGGAATTTATTTCCCTGTGGAAATCGGGAAAGGCGTCCCTTTCCGGCGGCATTCCGGTCAGGGAAAAAGGAAATAAACCGGTTTCCTTCCGCATCCTTGTCGACGGCGATGCCTGCCCCGTAATCCGGGAAACGGAAAAAATCGCTGCGTCCTATGGGATTTCCTGCTTCATTTACTGCGACGATTCGAGGGAAATGGAATCGACTTACAGTAAAATCATCCGCGTCCCAAGAGGGGCCAATTCCGCGGACTGGGCCATCGTGGGAGACTGCCGGCCCGGAGATATCGTGATCACCCAGGATTTCGGCCTCGCTTCCATGGTCCTTGCCAAAAGGGCCCACGCCATGCATCAGGACGGGTGGAGATATGAACTTTCAGCCCTCGATAAAGGGGTGAAGAAACGGAAAAAACGACATCCCTACGGGAAACGGAGAGGCGAAGAAGATGGGAATTTCGAAGAGGCTCTGGATGAGCTGGTAAGTGAACTGATGAATCGGGAGTGAGAGGACTTTTGCCGGGAGTGAGATGAAAAGACGGATTGGGGACTGCGGATTTCGGAATTCGGGAAGGTGGCGCCTTTAATATATAATGGGCGCCATTTTTTATATGGGAATTTTCAGTGTAGATGGCTTTTGAATCGGGAATATCGGGAATGGTCGGGGTTCATTTCGGGAATATCGGGAAGGTGTGCGGCCTTCGGCCGCAAGATTTATAGTTTGACGTTACGGGGCTGCGGTTTGAGACAATTTTTCTGCCTGCGATAGATAGCCCCGCAACACCTGCTCGCGGGAGCGTCCCCCGTTGGGGGACGCAAATCTATAGCGGCTGGAGAATTTTATTGACGAAAGTGCAGTTCGTCCCCTCAGCCTCACTACGTTCGGCAGCTCCCCTTTCGAGGGGAGCCTTTCCCATCCGCATCTCTTGCTATAGTGTCACTTGATGATGAACGACACGGGATTTTCAACCTTGCCTGTGCACATTCCCCATATGAAAAAATTGGCTGCTTCAGCAGCCAATCCTTCCCGCACCCCGCACCCCGAAATTTCGGAAATGAGTCGAAAGGGGCATGTCCCAAACAGGGCTAAAACCCGAAAACCGTAACTGCCTCAAGCCATAGTCATTGCCATATGATTGGCAGACATAGTGCAGTTCCCCCTCAGCCTCACTACGTTCGGCAGCTCCCCGGGATGAGTTTATCTTTAAGCTTATTTTCGACTTGTACGATCGTACATCCCCCCAGTCGCCTACGGCGACAGCCCCCCGAACTTCGGGGGGCCTGTCGAGGGGAGCCTTTCCCATTCGCGGCTGCGGACTGCAGAGATATTTCCCGTATTTGGGTCAATTTCGACTTGAACGATCGTACAGATCGTACAGGTTCTCCGTCGCCTGCGGCGTATGCCCGAACTTTTGGGAGGCGGTGAGGGGAGCCTGACCGCGTTCCGTTTGGCTCATTTATCTTGGGGACGTTTCATCAATCAGCCTCATATGTGCCTTGGACCGAACCCTGCACATGATTTCTTTGTAGTCATTTTCGGCTTGTACCTGCTTGACATCCCCTCACCGCTTCGCGGAGCTCCCCGCACTTCGGGGAGCTCTTGCTTACCGATAGAGACAATTGTTACTGGTACCTTTCGTCAGTCAGTCTCATATGTGCCTTGTGTGGATAGTGAAAAAAACATTAATCAACCATCCCTTGCCCTTTCAGGCCCTTCGGGCCAGCTTCCCCGGGGGGAAGCCTTCTCGCGTACCAATCGTTTCATTTTATCCCGAGGATGTTTCGGCATTTGGTCTCATATGTGCCTTGATGAGAATGATCTCATATAAAAAGCCCGCCGCTGCGGGCTTTTTTCTGACTGCTGACGGCTAATGGCTAAGGGCTCATCTAATTCACTGCTTCCACAATTTTCCTTACGTTTTCTCTCATCACGTCTGCATACTTTTCATGATCTGCGGTTTCCATGGTATCCAGGGTTTCTATTCTGGCTCCTGCTTCTTCGGCCAAGGTCCGGGCCAAAGCGGGGTCCATGGTTTCTTCGGTGAAGATAGTTTTTACTTTTCTTGCTTTACAGTATTCCATGAGTTCGATGAGTTTTCTTGCCGGCGGTTCACCGGTGGCAAAGGCATCTTCCACGCTTTCCTGAGAAAGGTTTAAATCTCTGGCGAGATAAGCAAAGGCGGCGTGGCCGGTGACCAGTTCTTTCCTTGAGGCTCCGGCGATGGATTTTCTGGCTTTGTTTCTGATTTCATCGATTTCGGCGGCGAAGCGCAGGTAATTTTTTTCGAAGGTTTCCCGGTTTTCGGGGCTGGCGGAAATGAGACCGTCCCGGATGGCCCGGGCTTCTTCTTTGGCTTCCGAAAGGCCCAGCCAGGTATGGGGGTCATAGTCTCCGTGCTCTGCCCTTTCTTCTTCGCTTTCGATGGGAATGGGCTGAATTCCTTTTGATGCTTCCACGATGATGAGATTATCATGGGAAGCGGAGGATAGGACTTTGTCCGCCCAGTGTTCCATGCCCATGCCGTTATAGACGAAAAGACGGGCATTTTTTATTTTTATTAAATCCTTTGTCCGCGGTTCAAAATCGTGGGGTTCTGTTCCGGCGGGAACCAGGGAAGTCACGTCCACCAGATTTCCTCCGATTTCTTTTGTAAGGATTTCCATGGCTCCAAAAGAGGCGGCTGCGGCAATTTTCCCGGAGGGCGGGGGTGTTTCATGGCCGCAGGCGGAAAGAAGAAGGGCCAGGGAGAGGATCCCGTATTTCCAGTATTTCTTCATTTCCCCACCTGCTTTGCCAGAATGGTGAGGAGAAGGATTCCTGCACTGGTGAGAGCCGTAATTCCTCCCGGGGCGGCTCCTGCGTAGTAGGAAATAAAAAATCCGCCCAGAATGGAAATAAAACTGAAGAGGAGGGAAAAAAGGCAGGTGGATTTGAAGCCTTTTTTAAGCTGCAGGGCACTTGCCACGGGAAGGGTAATCATGGAAGTAATGACAAGAATTCCTACGGACCGGATGGATACGGAAATGGCTGCGGCTACGAGGAAGGAAAAGAGATAATTCAGCCGTTTCACCGGGACTTTCGCAATCCGTGCCGCTTCTTCATCATAGGTAATGTATAAAAGCTGGTGATAATTGAAGATGAATGTCAGAAGGGCCAGAAGGGAAAGAATGGCGGTCACAATCATATCCAAAGGAGAAACGGTCAGCATGGAACCAAAAAGCCAGGCATCCGCATTGGCATGGAGAAGGCCCGAAGAAATCAGGGTAATGGCAATTCCTACGGAAATGGAAAGAACGATGGAAAGGATGAGATCCGTATATTTCCTGAAATACTGGCGGAGATATTCGATGAAAAGTCCTGCCAGGGCTGTAAAGGCAAAGGAAACAAGCACCGGACTTTCCCGGAAAAGAAGGCCCAGGGTGACTCCGGCCAGCGAGGAGTGAGCCAGGGTATCGCCAATCATGGAATAGCGCCGGAGCACGAGAAAAATTCCGATGCAGGGACAGAGGATGGCGATGCAGATGGAAATAAAGAGGGCATTCCTCATGAAAGCATATTCAAACATGGCCGCCCTCCTTTTCTATATATTCCCGGATATAATGGTCCACGCTGCAGAGATGGCCTTTTCCGCCGGTCACATGGTACAGCTGGCTCGAAACTTTTCCTGCTTCCTCCATATTGTGCTCCACGGAAAGGACGGTGAGCTTTTTCTCCCGGTTCAGCCGGGAAAGTTCGGAATAGATTTCTCGCTGGCTTTCGATATCCACACCGGTGGAGGGTTCGTCCAGGATGAGAAGGTCCGGATGACCCATGAGGGCCCTTGCAATGAGCACTTTCTGATGCTGGCCGCCTGACAGATTTCCCATGAGCTCATGGGAAAAATCTTCCATCCCTGTGGCGGAAAGGATGTCTTTCACCGGAATGGAAGAGAGATGGAGGAGTTTTCCATAGGAATGAATCACTTCCCCCACCGTAATAGGGAAGGCCTGATCCCTTGCCGGCATCTGGGGGACATAGCCGATCCGCTTTGCATGGCAGGTGAGGGTGCCTTTTGAAGGAGAAAGGAAGCTAAGAATCAGCTTCAAAAGGGTGCTTTTTCCACTGCCGTTATTTCCTACGATGGAAATATATTCGCCTTTTTCCACATGAAGGGAAATATCCTCCAGGAGCCAGGGCGCTTTCCCGGTGTAGGAGAAATAGAGATGATCGATGGTAAGCATGGGGGCCTCCTTTCCGTTTGATTGTTCCTTTACTTTTATCTTAACACAAAGAGGAAGACTGGAAATAAAGTTATCAGTTATCAGTTCGCAGTTCTCAGAAGCTCGTTGACTGGTATCTGATTATGATGGAAAACTTTGAAATCAAGTGTTCACAGTTCATGGATTGCGCATCAGGCTTAAAACAAATGTAAATTTGAGAAAATGATTCGTCATCGTTCCGGTAGTCTATGTCAAAATATATAAAATGGCGCCTTTATGATTTTAAGGCGCCACCTTCACTGATAACTGCAATATCATTAACTTAAGAAAATCATGAAATAGTTCAAGTACGCGTCGAAAGATGCGTGCTTTTTTTGTGCAAAAAATTTAAAAAAATCCGACAAAAT
>NZ_JAZASU010000094.1:0-6381 GCF_036343215.1 Dialister sp. | reverse complement strand
GCCCGCATCAAACTGGATGGCGGGCCATTTTTATACACAATGCTCCTGGAGAATGTTTAAATCCTTATATAAAAGGGCCGCCTCCCCTATAAAAAGGCGGCCACCATAACTGCGAACTGATAACTAATAACTGATAACTATTTCCCCTAAAGTTTTTAAATAATGATTTTTATTTTTGTACTCCCCCTTTCATTGAAAATGGTTAAATTCCATAAAAAAGACCGCCTCCAGGATTTAAAGACGGTCACCTTAACTGCGAACTGATAACTGATAACTTTGGGAGAAAAATTTCCCCTGTCACACCTGCCTCAGAAGGAATCCCATATAATGAGGAAGCGTCAAAATGCGTTCACTTCTCCCCACATTGTAATCTCCCAGCTTGATAGCCCGGGTGACGTGATATTTCTCGGAATGTTTCAGAATGATCCTGGTACTCTTTGTATTTCCACTGGATGCCTTGACCTCCAGAAGTGCGGCCTCTCCTTTGTAACGGATAACGAAATCCACTTCAAGACCGCTGTCTTTGTGGAAATAATACAGTTTCCGCCCCATCTTGGAGAGCATATCGGCCACAAGATTTTCGAAGATGGCTCCTTTATATCCGAATAAATTTCCCTTGAGCACGTCCATCTGGGTGCCATCTTCAAGCATGCTGATGAAGAGCCCCGTATCTGCCATATAGACTTTGAACACGGAATCCATGGCATTTCCATCCAGAGGAAGTTCCGGCAGATTCAGGTTATAGCAGCGTACGATGATGCCGGCATCTTCTATCCACTGCAGGCTTCCGGTAAATTCCGATGTCCGTCCACCTTTTTTAATGAGGGCATACTGAAATTTCTTGTTCTCCCTGCTGAGCTGGCGGGGAATCGACTGGAAGCACTCCCTGATTTTTGATTTGTCCCGATTTTCCGCATATTTCACCATATCATCTTCATAGGACCGGATAATATCCCGCTGCAGTTGAAGCACCCGGTTCATCTGTCCATGATTGACATAATCCTGCACCACTTCCGGCATACCGCCTGTGACGGTATATTCCAGTAAAAGCTGGCGCATTCTGTGATGAAGAGCCAGAGGCACCGGTTTTTCCTCTTCCAGGCAGGCAGAAAGCAGGTTGATCAAAGCCTCATCCATTCCTTTTGCCCAGAGAAATTCCTCGAAATCAAGAGGCCGCATGGTCATTACAGTCTCATAACCCACAGGTACGGACCGTGGCATTCCATAACCCTTCACGCCGAGAAGAGATCCCGTGGCAATCACATCAAACCGGCCGTCAAGCTTGAAGAATTTCAGAGCCGTCCTCGCCTCCGGACATTCCTGTATTTCATCCAGGATAATCACCGTTTTGCCGGGAATAAACTGCACCCCCGGCCCTGAAAGGGCCGACATCATCATCACCAGATGACTGACTTCCAGAGAACCGGAGAAAATATCCCGATAATCCGGATTTTCCAGGAAATTGAGATAAATGACAGAATCATAATTCTTTCTCGAAAATTCCAGGACCGAATACGTCTTCCCGCACTGCCGGCAGCCTTTCAGAATCAGCGGCTTATGGTCCGGATCATCTTTCCACTTTTTCAGCTCTTCCTCCATCTTACGTTTCAGCATAGGACCTCCTCCTTTGAAATTCATGATAAAAGATATCTCACACTTTTTCAAGGGAGTTTTGGGGGAATTTTACACTTTTCCAAGGGACTTTTATGGAAAATTCACACTTTTCTATAAAATCATCTGTCCGGACCCATTTTCTTATTACGATTACGGCCATTTTTCCGTTTTTCCAGCTTACTCCTCCATACAAAAAGAGGCACTCACGTATTTGCGCCGAACCTTCCCGCACCCCGAAATCTCGCTAAAGACTCCATCGGGGCATGTCCCGGACAGGGGTGATTCCCGAATACCGCATCTGACTCAAAATAGGTATCTGACAGATGACTTCACTAAAATCGCCTGTGTACATTCCCCATATAAAAAAATGTGCCCCATCAGGGGCACACCTTCACGAACCACGAATCACGAACCACGAAATCTCGAAAATGTCGAATCCGGGGCGTGCCGAGGTGAGGCTAACTTACGAATACCGTAACTGACTCAATCCGTCTTATCTGACAAATGACTCAGACTCAGCCTCAATCCTTCCTCTTCTCCGCAATCCCCGCGTTGAAGACTCTTTCGAAGAGCCGGGCTGCCCCGGCAAATCCGTAGAGGGGAGTGGCATCGGCCAGCATTTCTTCATAGACGGGGCGGAAGACAGGAATGAACCTTGCTTTCTTTCCGAGCCTCCCAAGCCTCGTAGTTTCGTGGGAGCTTGCCAGGAGGAGCCCTCCCTGCCATTCTTTATAGTCTTCATTGATTTCTGCATCATCGGCCCGTACGGTACGGATGATATCGGCCGCCGGAATTTTCATTTCTGAAGGTTCCTGCTGATGGACGATGAGTTTTCCCGTATCCGCCCATTCACCGCGCACCGTTTCTGCAATGGCAGAAGCGTCGGAGGGCCAGGCGGAAACCAGGATTTCATCAAACCAGAGCTGTCCCCAAAGGGACTGCATGCCTCCTCCCAGATGGGTGAGGTGCCGTTTGAGATCTGCCGCTTCTTTTGCCGCTTTTGAAAGATTCATGGATGGCAGGATTTCCTTGATTTTTTCCAGCCATTTCATGGTGACTTCGGTGCCCGCCGGAAGGCCCGTTTCGATGTAAGGCACATGGAAATCTGTTTCCATCCGTTTGGCTGCTTTTTCAGAAAGTTCAGGACGGACAACGATATTGAGCTCTACCGAGGGCATATTCATGATTTCTTCCCAGGTGCTGCCGGCCCCGGGGATGGCATTGACTGTCAGACCGCTCATTTCGAGGAGCCGTTTGATTTCCAGGGCATTTTCCTTCCCTTTCAGGTCGGAAAGGGAAAGGCCCAGCACGTTCACTGTATGTTTCACTGTGGAAAGCGGCTTCATTTCATCCATCACCCGGAGGAACGCCTGCTGATATCCTTTTGCGAAATCACCTTTGAGTCCGCCGGAATCCGCCGCATAGACGGGCCAGGGAAGGTCCTGACTTGCGGCAATCCCAGCCACATCATCTCCTACGAGGGAAATGGAGCAGTTGCTCTGGATGAAGACACGATCAAATTTCCCCATCTGCTGAATCATTTCAAAGCCCTTCACCAGGTCTTTTTCCGTGCCATAGACGAGAGACTCCTGCCCCGGCTGGGTGCAGTAGAAACGGTTCCGCGCCGTCTCATCCAGATCGTCCACATATTTCATGGCATAGAAATAGCACCAGAGTGGCCCGTTCACCATGACGAAACTTCCGGGAATGGAGGAGAAAAAGGCGGCAGATCCCGTGAGTCCGCAGGTAGCCGTATGATTGCAGGCTGCTTCCCATTCAGGCTTCCACATAGGCGATTCCTCCTTTCGACCCATACCGGCAGATGAGATGGGCAATGGCCCGGAGCATGGCTTTTTCCCCGGCCGTCCCGGCAAGCGGAATCATGGGGATGAAAAGCTGCTTGGTCTTCGTGCTGTAAATTTCATTCGTAACCAGTAGAATATCTGATGAATCCATCACCGGTCCGCTGTCTTTCCCGTCAATGATGGGCGCATCGCTCACTTTGCGGAAATTTTCGGTGAGCAATGCCTTTTCTTCCCCTTTCAGATTATCCAGAAGGATTAAGGAGGAAATAGAAATACCCAGCCAGGAAAGGGACTCTGCCGTTTCGCCGGGATTATACCAGCGGGGCGGGCGGCCCGTGACGATGGCCGCTTTTTTGCCCATCGTCCTGTCTTTGATGGTGGAAATATAATTCTCGATATCGCTTTCCTCTTCGGAAAGCACTTCTTTCGCCCGTTCTTCCTGCCCCGTCATTTCACCGACTTTGAGAATCCACTCTTTCGTGGCCTGCCAGCCCACGGGGAAACTGTTTCCTAATGATTTCACATCAAACTCTTTTTCCAGTCGGTCTGCCAGTTTCACCAGTTCTCCCGCATTGCCCGCAAAACCGAGCATGACAGAGTACTCCGACGACGGGATTTCCTTCCATTCCTCAAAAGGCACGTAGCCCGGGAACTGGTATCGTACTTCCAGGCCGAATTTTTCCAGAATTCTTGATACTTCCCGCGCATACTGGCCCGCCGGGCCCATCTGGTCGCCCAGAAGGACTACCCGTCCTCTGACTTTTTCCTGTTTCTGAAAGAACCGGGACAGGATAGCATTGGCGGTTTTGTAATAACCGTCTCCATATTCACCGCCCAGGAATCCTGCAAAGGGCATGCAGAGGATGGGGATGCCATACTCCATTTCCGAATCTTCGCAAACCCCTTCCACATCATCTCCAATGACCCCGGCTACGCAGGAAGAAGCCACAATGATGCATTTCGGATGGTACGTTTCCACCGTATATTTCATGCAGTCTTTAAGCCGGTCGGCACCTCCGAAAATGCTGTCCTTTTCGCGGAGATTGGAGGAAATAAGAGGCACTGCATGAGGAAATTCCTTTCCTCCGTCCGCAAGGACCCGGAAACGGGCCCCCATATCCATGAAAGAAGCCACATGGGTGCAGCCCAGGGGACTGTGAAAAATCACGGCCACCCCCTCACAGAAAGCGGCTGCCTTCCAGACCCCAGGCATAGTACAGGAAGTGGAAGTCGTCTTTGTGAGAAGCCACTTTGTCTTAGGTTCCATAAAAAGCCGCCAGCCTTTCCAGTTCTTCAAAAGTCACGGGCGTAGGAATGGAAAGATTCGTGCCTTCCCATATGGTCTTTGCCAGTTTCTTATACACCCCCGCCTGGGGAGAATCGGGCGCATACTGGAGCACCGTCTGCCGGTGATTCTCCGCCACATTCACGATCTTATCCCGCGGAATGAAAGCGATGAGCTCCGTATGTAATTCTTTGGCAAATTCCGTCAAAAGCTCCTTTTCACCAGGCGTATTTCTTGAATTTCCAATAATCCCGCCGAGCCGCACCTTCCCGCGGGCAGCAAACCGGCGGATCCCCTTGGCGATATTGTTTGCCGCATAAAGACTCATAAGCTCGCCCGAAGAAACAATGTATATTTCCTCCGCATACCCCTCACGGATGGGCATGGCAAAACCGCCGCAGACTACATCCCCCAGCACATCATATAAAGTCAAATCCACGGAAGGAAGCGCCTTCATCCGGTCCAGAAGCTGGAGAGCCACGATGATCCCGCGCCCCGCACAGCCTACGCCCGGTTCCGGACCTCCTGCTTCCACACAGGTTACCCCGTTAAACCCGGTATGAACGATATCTTCCTTCCTGATTTCATCCACCTCCGACCGGCGGACTTTATCCAGCACCGTCTCCTTGCAGATATGCCCCAGCAAAAGCCGGGTCGAATCATTCTTCGGATCGCACCCGATCTGGGCCACCCGCTTTCCCATAAGAGAAAGAGCTGCAGACACATTCGAAGCCGTCGTCGACTTCCCGATACCGCCCTTCCCATAAAAAGCAATCTTTTTCATCGTATCTCCTCATATATAAACTGTTTTAAGGAAATTCTAAGCTATATATAGTATAGCAGAGATGACCGCAGGATGAAGGAAATAACTTTGAGAAAGAAATACTTTTGAATCAGGGTTGTCGGGATGGTGGCGGTCTGACGGCCGCAGAATATATATGGGGATTTTGCACAGGCGAAGTTGAAAAGCCCGTAAATTCCCAAAATCACCTGCCCCCTGATCAGAGGAGAAGCGTTGCAAGCAGGGTGTCGTACTATCGCTGCATGGCACATATGAGACTGACAAAAGGTTCCCGGGACAATTGACTCTATCCATAGGCGGAAAGGCTTCCCCTCCGGGGAAGCTCCCGCGAAGCGGGTGAAGGGGCAAATCGATTCGAAGAATCGATAGGATGACTCAATTGTCACATAAATCTTCCTGGAGGGTTCCATCCCTGCCCTATCAGTCTGCTTCGCAGCCAGCTTCCCCGAGGGGAAGCCTTACCGCGGACCTTTTGAGACATTTAGCATGATGACGATACGTCATTGGCTCTAACCGTTCTTCACCCCGCCTGTGCACATTCCCCATATAAAATTCGTCGGTCCTCAGACCGACACCTTCACGAACCACGAATCACGAACCACGAAATCTCGAAATGGACTATACCGGGGCTCGCCGTGGTGAGGCTGACTCACGAATACCGTATGTGACTCTATCTGAAGAGTCACTGACTCATCGGAAATGAGCCAAAAGAAAAGAACCGATTGTTCGCACAATCGGTTCTAATCAATTAATCAGCAGCTTCCTATCCTCCCGGGCCGCTTCCAGCCAAGTACTTTCGGCGTTTGTGAGCTTAACTACCGTGTTCGGCATGGGTACGGGTGTATCCTCACAGCTATCGCCACTGAATCTGAGAG
>NZ_JAZASU010000093.1:0-6411 GCF_036343215.1 Dialister sp. | reverse complement strand
AGGCCATTAAGCTTCCAAAGCCGGAGATTTTATCATTTTGCTCAGGACCCGTCAAGGGATGCCGGATAGAGAGGAAACCAGATTCTTAAACAAATCATATTAGCTCCTGTTGCACTTAGAATTATAGAATAACGAGCCCCCCTTTCAAGGGTGGCTTTTCTTTAGCCGCTTCGCGGCGGATGGACTCACTCGGAACTCGGAACTTCCATGGGAGCCCCTGATGGGAGCAATAAAAAGAGGCGCCCCTATGATTTCAGGGCGCCCACCTTCACGGACCACGGACCACGGGCCACGATTCAGCTCATTGATACACAATCGTAAGGAGGACAAAAGACTCTACTTTACATAGGGTACTTCTCCCGGTTTGACGAGGCCCAGGTCTTCTCTGGCTTTTTTCTCGATCATTTTGGGGTCGTTCAGTGCTTCTTTCTGGGCTTCGAGGTCTTCTTTTTCCTGGAGGAGTCTTTCTCTTTCTTTTTTGAGTTTGTATTCCTGGACCTGGATCTGGGCGAAGTGATAGGTATTCTGGATGACTACGTAGGCTGTAATGACCATGGTGACGGCAAAAATAATCCGGAGGATCGGGCTGTCCGGGAAAAGGCGGACGAGGAAGGGTTGTTTTTTATTTCTTTGATGGTTCTGTTTTTTACGCATCCTTCTTTGGCTCCTTTCCCAGGGTCTGGTTGATGAATTTGTAAATCGGATCTTCTGCGGCCAGGGCGGCTTCGTACTGGTCTTCCATAGCGGATACGGTCCATCCGTAGTCCAGCCAGGCTTTGGTGTCTTTCCACCGGTTTTCATCATCATAGAGGGAAACGATGAGGAGTTTTCCGTTTCTTTCGGCGGAAGCTACGAGGCAGTCTCCGGCCGCTTCGGTCATGCCGGTTTTGATTCCGTTGGCTCCTTCGTAACCGGAGGAGAGGAATTCGTTTCTGTTTTCCACGTTTCTATAGAGGCCATTCCGGTAGGTCATGGGGTAGGTTTTCCGTTTGACGATGTCCCGGAAGTCCGGATTTTTCATGGCGTAGGCGGCAATTTTTGCCATATCGATGGCGGTGGTGTAGTGATTTTTATCGGTGAGTCCGCTGGGATTGGCGAAATGGGAGTCATGGACTCCGATGGAGGCTGCTTTTTCGTTCATCATTTCGATGAAACGGTTATAATTTCCTCCCACTGTTTCTGCGGTGGCTACGGCGGCATCATTTCCGGAAATCAGCATCATGCCATAAAGCAGCTGATGGAGGGAAATGGGCATGTCCGGACGGATGCCAAGTTTGGTGCCGTCCTGTTTCATGGCCAGGGGGGTAATTTTTACGTTCCGGTCGAGCTGTGCTTTTCCTTCTTCCAGGGCTATGATGGTGGTCAGGATTTTTGTGGTGGATGCGGGATATACACGGAGGGTTCCTTCTTTTTCAGCCAGGATTCGTCCTGTATTGGCTTCCAGTAAGGCTGCGGAAACGGCTTTTGTTTCCGGAGGGGGCGGAAGGTCCGGTTTTTTTGGCGGTTCCGGGGTAATATAGACCAGGATGCCAAAGGCCAGGGCACAACAGAAAATAAAGGTAAGAAGGAGAAGTAAGAGCTTTTTCATGGGGTCCTTTCGATTGGAAATATATGTATTACTTGATTATTGAATGGAAATTACAGGTGTGAAAGCTTTTGGTGCGGGGTTGTCGGGGTTGTCGGGGATATCGGGGTTCGGGGCGGTGCGGCGCGACAGAAAAAGCGCCGCTTTTTATATGGGGCCTTCGGCTCTCAATTGGCATGCTGAGCGGTAGTACAACCCACCCGCCTTCGCTCCACTCAGGCACCCTCCCAAACTTGGGAGGGCTTGAACGTTTGCATGCTGAGGATTTGTGACTTTTGTCCGTTTTATCTGTAGAAGGCGCCGCTTTTTATATGGGCCTTCGGCTCTCATTTGGCATGCTGAGCGGTAGTACAACCCACCCGCCTTCGCTCCGCTCAGGCACCCTCCCAAACTTGGGAGGGCTTGAACGTTTGCATGCTGAGGATTTGTGACTTTCGTCCGTTTTATCTTTCGTAATGATCCTCAATTGTGCCTTGAATGGGTTTTGCAGGAAAATCATCCATCTTCTCCCCACCGGCTTCGCCGGAGCCCCCTTTCAAGGGTGGCTTGTCTTTGGCCGCTTCGCGGCCTTTTGGTCAGGCTCCCCCTGGGGGGAGCTGGCGCCGGAGGCGTCAGAGGGGGGAGGGATGAGAACTGGCGGTCAAAGGACGCCATACGGAAATCTGGGAACTGGGAACTTCTATGAGAAATAGCAGGAAATTATCGATTCTTCGAATCGATTCTGCCCTCTCACCGCTATCGCGGAGCTCTCCCGAGGGAGAGCCTGCTGCCTGACGTTATTCTTATTCATCCCGGGTATGTTTTGGCATTTAGCCTTATAGGTGCCTTGTATGGTTTAACAACCTATCCGTCCGCTCCGCGGCCACCTTTCCATCCCAGGAAAGGTGGTGACCGATAGCAGGCTTTCCATTTTCTTCATAGGTGCCTTGAATGGGTTTTGCTGGAAAATCATCCATCTTCCCCCACCGGCTTCGCCGGAGCCCCCCTTTCAAGGGTGGCTTGTCTTTGGCCGCTTCGCGGCCTTTTGGTCAACCTTTCCTAGATAGGAAAGGTGCCCGTCAGGGCGGATAGGATGATTGATGTTTCCATGCACTTGTGCCTGGAAAGCTCTTTCTGCACTTTCAACTATCAGTCTTCCCCCCTGCCCCTTCAGGGCATCCCCCCTTTCAAGGGTGGATTGTCTTTTCAGGCGGCCTTCGGCCGCCAAATCGTCAACCTTCCCTAGATAGGGAAGGTGTCGACGAAGTCGACGGATGGGATGATAGATGCTTTTTCTTCACTTGTGGCTGTAAAGCTCTTTCTGCAATCAAGCATCAGTCTTCCCCCCACCGCTTTGCGGAGCCCCCCTTTCAAGGGTGGCTTTTTCAATTTACGTTACGCATGGAGGGATTGTCTTACATCGTTATTTACTTCGATAGATGGCCCCCTTCACCGCCTTTGGCGGAGCTTCCCCCGCTGGGGGACGCTTGACCATTGCCCGCTTTGCGGCGGAAGGAAATCCCGGAACTCGGAACTTTTATGCGAGGAATTGTGCGCCGCACCTTCCCGAGATTCCCGGGATTCCCGATTCAAAGGTTATTCTTTATTCTGTTCAGCCACCTGTTCATTGGCTTTCTTTTCTGCTTTCGCTTTTTTCTCGGCTATTTTTTCTCTGCGGTCGTCGATTTTGAATTTATTTTCTACTTTCTGTCCTCTGTCTTTCTGAATTCCTTTATTGAGGTTGGCCACATAGGTTTTTCCGTCTTCTTCAGAGGAGAGGGTGTAGAGGGAGGTTTCTCCGCAGTAGATGATATTGTCATCCAGGGTGGCATCGGGGACGTTTCCTGCGTGGTAGAGTTTGTCCAGTTTACCTGCGGTGAGGTAGGTCCGTTCCCGATCGGTATAGCGGTCGTCGGCTTTTGGCTGGAAGGCTTTTTCTCCATTGACTTCGATCCATCCGTCTTTGACGTCTACGTGGTCTCCGGAGTATTTCTTCATCCATTTCAGGTTTTTATTGACCCGGTCCCCTGTTTTCGGATGGTTCGAGGGGGCTATGACGGCCATAAGGCCTGTGCGGCTGCTGTTTCCATATTTATCTTCCAGGACGGACATGGCTGCTGCTCCGCCGCCCGGATTGTAACCGGCTTCGCAGAGGTACTGGAATCCCAGATCGTCTGCTTCTTTTTCCTGGTCTTTGGTGAAGATGGCATTGGAAACATAGTTGGTGGCGATATTGGCCAGCATGTATTCTCCGAAGGAAAGTCCTCCGCCCAGGTAAATGTCTACGGCTGTCATGAGGCCGATCCGTTTTTTGACACCGGAAACGCTGTGCCTTTTTTCTCCGTGGGAAACTTCGTGGGCCATAATGTAGGCCAGTTCGTCATCATCCATGGTATCCAGGGCGCCTTTATTGACGCAGAGGACTCCGCCCAGACTCATGAAGGCATTGATATCTTCGTCCGGGGCTACATAGACATTGTAGGATCTTTCCACGGCTCCCGTATTTCTCAGGTTTTCATAAATATTCTGGACCCGGTTGTCTGCTTCGGCGGATTCGTAGATTCCGGTCTGCTGCTGGCATTGGGAAAGAAACTGCATGCCATTATGGTCATCCAGATTGCTGTAATAATTGGAAATAAGGGCCATGGCAGCGGCTCCGTATAAAATTTTCTGCCAGGTCGTAGAAGCTTCTGCTACCGGCACAGCCATACCTGTGAGGCAGGCTGCGGCGAGAAGGGAAGCGGTAATTTTCAGTTTCAGGTTTTTCATAGTTTCCTCCATTTCTGAAAAAGGATACTTTGAATTATTATATCATTTTTTGAAGTTTCAGTACTTGAAGATTTAAGAGGAGGAAATCATTCAAATCGGGATTTTCGGGAGATTTCATTCTTACGGTACGCAGAGAATGACTTTTTTCATTTTCGACGGCTGCCATCGTACGCCCTTTCACCCTGCGGGAGCTCCCCGGTATACATGTTCCTTTGACCTCATTTTCGACTTGTACGATCGTACAGCCCCTCCCCCTTCGCTCCGGGATCTCCCCGAACTTCGGGGAGGCTGTGCGGAGAGCACTTGCTTTTCTTTTGAGTCATTTGGCTCTGGTATCTTTTGTCAATCAGCCTCATTTGTGCCTTGTACCGAACCCTGCTCACGAACCATTTAAGTCATTTTCGACTTGTGCCTGAGACATCCCCTCCGGCCTTTGGCCACCTCCCCGCACTTCGGGGAGGTACGCATTTTCCTTTAGAGTCATTTGTCCCTGGTTCCTCCTGGCATTTAGTCCTGTTTTCGACTTGAAACGATAGCATGAGTGATTTGGGGTATCCGGCTGAAGGGAGCTTATATTTCCTGACAGACAAAAGTGGCGCCCTTTGTATAAGGGCGCCACTGGAATGGCTGCGGAATGATTCCCGATAATCCGGGCTCAGGCTTCTTCTTTGCCCCGGAGTCTTTCATCGCATTTGGCGATGAGTTCTGCGGGATTGACTCCTGAGGTTTTGCACATTTCTCCGATGGTGGTTTTCATGTCGGAGGGCATGGCGATTTCTTTTTCCTGGAAAATGGTCAAAAGCTGGGGATACATGGTGAGAATGGTTTCCATGGGGGTATCTTCGGTGAGGAGTGGTTTTTTGTATTTGTCGGCGATGAATTCATTCATTTCTCCGATGATTTCGAAGACGTCCATGCCATGGCCCTGAGCGGCCTGCCAGAGGTTTTCATCATAGGAAACAAAGCAGCCTACGCAAGACATGCCGTATTCCATGAGGAAGGGTCCCATTTCCGGATAGACTTCGATGATCTGCATGATGTTGTGTTCCGGACGGACGAAGTCCCCTTCTTTCAGCGGCGGCACATCGGGCTGGCCAAATCCGCTGAAAGCATCGGTGCTGCCGAAATCGGAGGATCCGGGAACCGTATTTCCAAGGACTGCATCGCGGAAAGATTCATAACCCATCTGGTCGATGAATTCTTCCATGGACTGGTAATTTTCATGTTCCAGATAGTAGGAGCAGGCTTTGGCCATGATGGCAATGGCATCGGAGGGAAACTGGGCGAAGGCAAAGAAATTTTTCTTTCCCGTATAAATATCCCAGCCGTCGGACATACCTACCGCGCGAATCGGAAGGGGTGTGGTCATGGTACAGGTCAGGATGCAGGAAGGCCAGGAGCCGAAAGCCTGGAGGCCCAGTTCTTTCAGCATGGGTTCCACATCGGTCCGGGAAAGTCCTGTAATCATGGGACGGCCTTTCGGATCCAGGATGTAGGTGCCATCCATTTTTTCCGCTGCCGCTTTCATTCTTTTCTTCAAATCATCCCGGCCTTCTTTGATGTCCGGAATGAAATCAATCTCCAGCGAGTACGTGAGATTATCTGCTGTCATAAAAATACTCCTTTCAGAAACTTCCTCTCGGAAGATAGTCGTTCTGTGTTACTAGATTATTATATCAAATATTGCAAGTTTTCGATATGTGTTTTTTAGGGATGCTGGCTATAATAGGAAATTTCAACTGCCATCCGAACAACTTTTGTTTCGGGAATCTCGGGGTTGTCAGGGCTGCCGTGAATCTCAGGAAAGTGGCGCCTTGAAGCATGCTTTGCGTTTCCCTCATATGTGCCCTGCACCGGTAGTGCTGAAAATATAAAAAGGCGCGGCTATATCATTTGTGCCGCGCCACCGCCCCGAGTCCCGTTTCCCGAGTCCCGATCGATGACAAGCCACGAAGATGGCTGAAAAATCAAAGTTTCGAAGCTTTCAGCCCCTGAGGGGAATTCGCAGGATGATCGATTCTTCGAATCGATTCTGCCCTTTCAGGCCCTTCGGGCCAGCTTCCCCGGGGGGAAGCCTT
>NZ_JAZASU010000092.1:0-6507 GCF_036343215.1 Dialister sp. | reverse complement strand
GCCCGCATCAAACTGGATGGCGGGCCATTTTTATACACAATGCTCCTGGAGAATGTTTAAATCCTTATATAAAAGGGCCGCCTCCCCTATAAAAAGGCGGCCACCATAACTGCGAACTGATAACTAATAACTGATAACTATGTCCCCTAAAGTTTTTAAATAATGATTTTTATTTTTGTACACCCCCATATAAAAGGGACTTTCCTCATAGGAAGGCGCCACCATTACGAATCACGAACAATGAATCACGAAGAACGATTCCGATCATTTGAGAAGAACCATATTTCCACCCAAATGAAACAAATTTACTCTTTCTTTACTCATTCATCACTGATAATTGGTACTGGTTGTATATACTCAAATTTAGTATGTGTTACTATGCACGGACTATCGGGAGAACTTATGAAAATCATTCTGAAAAATATCTGCAAGTCCTATGGTGGAAAGCTCATTATCGACCATGTGTCGCTGAATCTGGAAGACCGCCATTTTACGACTCTTCTGGGGCCTTCGGGCTGTGGGAAGACGACGCTTCTCCGCATGATTGCGGGACTGGAGCGGCCGGATGAGGGGGAAATATGGCTGGGCGATACCTGCGTTTCTGCCCCTGAAAAGGGTCTCTTTGTACCACCGGAAAAAAGAGGCCTTGCTTTCGTGTTCCAGGATTTCGCCCTCTGGCCTCATATGACGGTTTTTGAAAACGTGGCCTTCGGCCTGCGTGCGGCGGGGCGGACGGACCATCTGAAGGAAAATGTGGAAAAAGCCCTTTTCACGGTACGGCTGGACCACATGGAAAAACGGTATCCCCATGAACTTTCCGGCGGCCAGCAGCAGCGGGTCTCCTTTGCCAGGGCCATTGCCCTGAAGCCGGAATGCATCCTTTTCGATGAACCCCTCTCGGCGCTGGATGCCATCCTGCGCATAGAGATGCGGGGAGAAATAAGGCGCCTCGTGAAAGATCTGGGCATTACCGCCGTTTTCGTCACCCATGACCAGGAAGAAGCCATGAGTATGAGTGATGCGATTGCCGTGATTTCTTCAGGAAAAATCGAGCAGTATGGAAAGCCGGAGGAAATATATGCCCATCCGGAGACGGATTTCGTGGCTCATTTCGTAGGCTCTTCGAACTGGATTGATGAGACCCATCTTTTCCGCCCGGAAAAGGGGTCCACCGAAAAAGTGCCGGGAGCCGAAGAATTTCATGCCACCGTCACAAGTACCCAGTTCCTGGGCCATACCTATGAGATCCACATGGATCATGAAGGAGCCAAATGGCTTTGCTGGTCTGCGGATCCCCTTCCCGCAGGCAGCGATGTGTCATTATACGTAAGGGGAAAGGATATTATTTCTTTATAAGGAAAGAGGAAATCCAATGAAAATGAAAAAACTCGCTGTTCTCGCTGCTGCTGCAGCACTCTGCATGGGCATTGCTGCCTGCGGTACAAAGACCGATTCCAAACCGGCCGCCGCTTCCGCTGCTGCAAACAATGAGAAAAAAGTAGTGGTTTACATGCCGTCCCCGGCAGGCCTCACCGATAAACTGGCCAAGGGCTTTGAAAAGAAGACAGGCATCAAAGTCGAAGTTTTCCAGGGAACCACCGGTGAAATCCTGGCCAGAGTGGAAGCAGAAAAGAAAAATCCTGCTGCTGACGTAGTAGTTTTGGCTTCCTGGTCTGACGGCCTGAATATGAAGAAATCCGGGGCCCTTGCTTCCTATAAACCACAGAATGCAGACAAACTGGACAAAGCCTTCATCGATAATGACAATCAGCTCATCGGCTACTCCGCTTCCGCAGTCGGCGTCATTTATAACAAAAACGTCATTCCTCAGCTTTCTGCAGACTGGAAAGACCTGGCTGATCCGAAGTACAAGGGACAGCTGGCTATCCCGGACCCCATGAAATCCGGTGCCTGCAAAGATTTCCTGGCAGGCTACGTCAATAAATACGGCTGGGAAGCTCTGGAAGGCATGGCTAAGAACGGCATGAAAGTTCCGGGTGCCAATAAAGCTGCTTTGGAAGCCGTGACTACCGGAGAAGTTGGCATCCTCGTTGCCGGAGTCGATTACAATGCCTACAAAGCAAAGAAGAAAGGTGAACCCCTGGAAATCTACTATCCGAAGAGCGGCACCATCGTTAATCCCCGCCCGGCTATGATCATGAAGACCGCGCCCCATAAGGATAATGCCCAGAAATTCATGGATTACCTCCTTTCCGATGAAGGACAGCAGCTTGTCGCCAATGCATGGCTCCTCCCCGGCAGAACCGATATCAAAGCCAAGGGAACCCAGCTGAAAGACATCCCGCAGATTAAGCCGGAATGGGACAAGATGATGGCCATTGCTACCGAAACGGCAAAGAAGCTGAATGAAATCTGTGGTAAAAAGTAATTATTTGAAAAGAAACTTTCTTTTTCAGTGACTTTTTGAAGTTATCAGTTATTAGTTAGCAGTTATCAGTGATTGACTGCCATCAGTGTGAATCAACTTTCTTCACAATGATGGGATTCTGAGAACTGAGAACTGTTAACTGATAACTTTTTCTGAAGTTCTTCATTTTTCAGCTTCTTTTTCAGTATTCAGTTATTTCGAAAGGTTCCCCATGAATCGTAAATGGTTCCTCCCCATTCTTGCGCTTGCGGCGTTTCTTATTTTCCTCATCCTCTGTCCCCTGGCAGAGGTAGGAATCAAGGCGCTCATTATCAATGATGCCCTGGACTTTTCCTATGCCGCTGAAACGCTGATGGAGGAGCAGAATGCGGTGATGATCCGGAATTCCCTCATCCTGGGAGTCCTGGTAGTCATTGTTTCCACCTGTATTTCCCTCCCTCTGGCGTACCTCCTTTCGCGGACGGAATGGGCGGAATCGAAGGTACTGGATATTTTATTTCTTGTGCCTTTCATGACCCCTCCCTATATCGCTTCCATGGGCTGGATTCTTTTCATGCAGAAACGGGGCCTTCTGGGGCAGCTCATTCCTTTCTTCAAAGACGGGGTGACTCCCTTTTTTACCCTGGCAGGCCTGGTCATGGTCATGAGTTTTCATATTTTTCCCTTTATGGTGACTCTTCTCAAAAATGCCATGCTCCGGGTGCCGGAAAGTCTGGATGAAGCGGCTGCCGTCTGCGGAGCCGGTTTTACGGCAAGGCTCCGGAAAATATTTCTTCCTCTCGTTACAGGAAATTACGTGATCGGGGCGCTTCTGGTCTTCGTGAAAACCCTCTCCGAATACGGCACGCCCTATACGCTGGGCCGGCGCATCGGATTTGATGTATTTACCACGGATATTCACCGCTATGCCACGATTGCCCCGATTTCCTTCGGAAAAGCTGCCGTCCTGGCTTCAGTCCTTGTCACCATCTGTCTTTTTATGTGGTTCATCCAGAACTATATCACCATGACCCACAGTTATCGTCTCGTGGGAGGAAAAGGGACCCGGCGGACTTTCAAAATCCTGCGGCGCCCTGTCAAACTGGCCACGGGAGCCGCTATGGGGTTTCTCTTTGCCCTGGCCGTGGGAATTCCCTATTTTTCCGTCATTGCCACGTCCCTCATCAAACTTCGGGGGTATGGACTTCAGGCAGGAAATTTCACGCTGGCTCATTATGCAGAACTCCTCCTGGAACATGACAAAGCCATGGATGCCATTCTGAACAGCCTTTTTCTGGCTGTCACGGCCTCTACGATTTGTGCGGTCCTGGGAACCCTTACCGTCTTTGCGGTAAAAGGTCTCGGAAAGAAATGGGGACGGCCTCTCGAAGCCATTTCCCTGGTTCCTGAAATGCTGCCGGGCATTGTCATGGTCATCGGTCTCATGCTTTTCTGGAATGATATTTACGATGTCCTTCCCCTGTATAATACCCTGGGAATTCTGGTCCTCACCTATGTGGTCCTTTTTCTTCCCTTTACGGTGCAGTACGTGACGAGCTCCCTCACCCAGATTTCCGCAAGCCTCATCGAAGCCGGCCGGGTTTTTGGAGGAAATACGATTTACGTTTTCCGCCGCATTACGGTTCCCCTCATTCTCCGCGGAATCGCTGCCGGCTGGATGATGACTTTCATTATTTCCCTCCGCGAACTGGTAGCGCCAAGTATGATTGCTCCGCCCAATACCCTCGTGATTTCCACATTTATTACGAGAGAATTTGAACAGGGAAGCGTATCCCTCGGTATGGCCATGGCGGTGCTGTGTATACTCATTACCGCCGGGTGCCTCCTGGTGCTCAATCGGGGAATAAAGAGGTTTTAGTGGTAAATACTTTTGGGTATCTTTAAAATGGGGATACTCTTGGAAGAAAGTTATCAGTTATTAGTTATCAGTTCTCAGTTAAGGTGGCCGCACCTCAGAAATGGAAGTGCGGTCTTTTTATATGATTTTCTTATCGAAGGAAAGGACTGTTTCCTGATCAATAGGGTTTCCAAAACTGATAACTGAGAACTGTGAACTGATAACTTGACTTTCAGGAAATACAGAAATTTTACATAAAAAGTACAAAGATGGCCTCATGTAAAACATTATTTCAAATTTAATCGAAATATTTCCCAATGATTACAATCTTGCAGAACATATTGCACAGGCTTGACTCCTTTACGGTAGTACGCACCCGCTTTATTTCCTACAATGAAGATGCCGATGAAAAAGGTCCGCCCATCGGCGGAGAGACGGGAATCCAGAGGAAACACGGCCACTCGCGGAAAGAATGTTTCTCCCTCAGGACCATTCTGCCGAAAGGCATTTCTATAAGGAGAGAGAACATGAAAAAGATTCTCGCAATCGCAGCAGCAGCTGCACTTTCCTGCGGCATTTCCGCATTCGCCGCAAATCCGTTTTCCGATGTAACCCCGGATGACTGGGCTTACCAGGCAGTTTCCGACCTGTCCGATCAGGGCGTCGTAGAAGGCTATCCGGACGGCACCTTCAAGGGCGAAAGAAACATGACCAGATACGAACTGGCTCAGATCATTGCCCGCCTCATGGCTAAAGAAGATCAGCTGAACGGCGAACAGAAAGCAACCCTGGACAAACTGGCTGGTGAATATGCTGATGAACTCGCTAACCTGGGCGTACGCGTTTCCAACCTGGAAAAGAAAGTCGGAAACCTGTCCTGGTCCGGTGATGCCCGTATGCTTGTCACCCAGGGCTATGATGATGACGGCAATTCCGAAGATGACTGGAATGGCCGTATGAGAATCAAGGCAAAAGCTCAGGTCAATGACAGCACCACCGTTACCGGGTTGCTCCGTCAGAATTTGAAATTCAAGGATAACGAAGATGGAGATACTTTCATGCAGCAGTTATTCGTTGAACACAAATTCGGCGACAAGACAAAGCTGACTGTCGGCAAGTATAAGGAAACTTTCGGCCAGACCGGTATCCTCCACGATTCTGAAGTCAAGGGCGCTGAACTGTCCTATGGTGATAAGGCTCTCAACCTGACCGCCGGCTATGCTCGTTTCCCGAAGTGGAAGAAGACCCTGGTTGCAAAGGACATCGATGAAAACTCCGATAAGGAAGCATTCAAGGAAGTCACCTACGCACGCATTGCAGGCGAAGCTAGCAAGCTGAACTATGACGTAGAATATGTCAATGCAGCAGCTGCTGATTATCAGGTATGGGGCGCAGGCCTGACCTGGAATGTAGCAGACAAACTGGACGTATTCGGAGACTTCTACAAGAACCTGGACTACAAAGGAGATCCGACCCTCTGGTCCGCAGGCCTTGCTTATGGCAAAAAGAATTTCAAGAAACCGGGCACCTGGAGACTGGCTGCAAGCTATGTAAAGGCTGAAAAAGGCGCTTACATGGGCGGCACCACCTGGGATCTGTCCGATCCGCAGGAACTCGTAAAAGGTACTTCCGGCGCAGACAGCGTTCATTTCTGGCTCGCTCAGGCTGATGTCATCCTCCAGAAGAACGTAGGACTCCACCTCGAATATGCCTTCGATGTCAATGCAAACGATGGCAAAGATTACGACGATCTCTTCGAAGCAAAGATCGATTACAAGTTCTAATCACTCCCACAGAAAAGAGCTCCTTACGGGGCTCTTTTTTGTTTGGAAACAGGAGGGGCCGCGGTTTATCCGGGTTTACATGCAGGAGATCAAGACGTATCGATGAAAGTGATCAGTTATTCGTTCTCAGTGATCAGAATCCGGTCAACCATGAATCCATTCAATCCCGCTTTCCGGTTTAAAGCAGGCCCCCTTCACTAAGAACTGAGAACTGTAAACTGATACCTGAAACAAAAAAGCCGCCTGCCACTTGTGGCAGACGGCTTTGATATAAAGAGGGATCGGTTGATTTTCCAAAGTTTCGAGGCATCCGGTTCAAACAGCGCAGCTATATCATTTGTGCTGCGTGAATCTTTACCTTTGTCAAATAATCGGAATTCGAGTTTTTAGAAATGCGGTCAATTTTTATACAGTTGCCCTGGCCTGGGGATTTTATCAGATTTACATTCCGGCATCAAGGGGCTGAAGCCCCTTGACCCCGGCCTGCAAATCTGATG
>NZ_JAZASU010000091.1:0-6880 GCF_036343215.1 Dialister sp. | reverse complement strand
TCAGCCCCTTGATGCCGGAATGTAAATCTGATAAAATCCCCAGGCCAGGGCAACTGTATAAAAATTGACCGCATTTCTAAAAACTCGAATTCCGATTATTTGACAAAGGGTAAGATTCAATGGTTCGCTGACGCGAACCAATCTTATATAGCGGCTTCGCCGCGGGTCTTTGGCGTTCAATGAATCACAGATTCATTTTCTCATGGGCCGCCTTCTTTTGTTGCGGCCACCTTCACGAAGAACGATCAACGAAAAACGAAAAGGACTAATGACTCGAAACACTAAACAGGCAGATGACTCAAATCAATCCTCATCTCTCGGGTCAAGTACGTCTCGAAGGGCATCGCCCCAGAGGTTGAAAACTACGACGGTGAGGAAAATCGCAAGGCCCGGGAAGAACATGAGCCAGGGAGCGGTCTGAAGCTGCTGTCTGCCTTCATTCAGCATAAGGCCCCATTCCGGTGCCGGAGGCTGGGAACCGAAGCCCAGGAAGGAAAGTCCTGCCAGTTCCATCATCATGGCGCCGATATCGGAAACTGCGGTAACGATGAGGACCGGGATAATATTCGGAAGAATGTGGGCAATGAGGATGTGGGTGGAAGTACCGCCGCCTACAATGGCTGCATCCACGAAATCTCTCTTTTTGATCTTCAATACAACTGATCTTGCCAGTCGGGCATATTTCGTCCAGGTGACGACTGTTAATGCGATCATGGCATTGATCAGGGACCCGCCCATGACGCCAGCGATAGCAATAGCCAGGATAACGCCAGGGAAGGAAATCATCATATCAGCCACACGCATAATGACTGTATCCACCATGCCGCCATAATAGCCTGCGAGGACTCCCATGGTCGTTCCTACGCAGAAAATGATAGCTACCAGGGCAAGTACACTGGTCAGTGAATAAGCGCCGCCGTAAATGATACGGGAAAGGACGTCGCGTCCCAGTTTATCAGTACCGAAGAGATGAGCTGCCGAAGGAGCCTGGTTGGCATCTTTCATGACGGCTTCCAGAGGATTATATGGAGAAATCACAGGGGCCAGGATGACGATCAGGATCAGGAGCAGTACCAGGAGAGTGGTGAAACGGAAAGTTGGCTTTTCTTTGAAACCGCGAATAAGGTTTTCCATCGATTAACGGCCTCCTTTCCGAAGTCTCGGGTCAAGATGATGGTAAGACAGATCGACGACCAGATTGATGACCATGTACATGAGGGCAATCCAGAGGACTACGGCCTGTACAGTCTGGAAGTCACGATAGGTAATGGCCTGGACCACCATGAAACCCATGCCCGGCCAGGAGAATACGATTTCTACGACTGCAGCGCCGCCCAAAAGGGAACCGAAGGCAAGGCCCAGCAGGGTAACCAGTGGAAGCAGTGCGTTTGGAAGGACTTCTTTCCAGAGGATATGGGATTCAGAGAACCCTCTGGCTCTCGCGCCCATGACGTAGTCCTGATTCAGTTCTTCCAGCACCGTGGCACGGACCTGACGGGTATATTTCGACGTCATGACGATGCCCAGGGTCGTTGCGGGAAGAATCAGGTTTTCAAAGGAAATATCGCCGCCCACGATGGGGAGAAGTCCCAGCTTCAGGGCGAAAATCCAGAGGAGCATAAGGCCCATCCAGAAGTTCGGAACCGATACGCCTACGAAGGAGAATCCGCGGATGAGGTAGTCAAACCAGGTATTCTTCTTCACGGCTGTATAAATACCGAGAGGAATGGAGAAGACAAGCATGAAAACCGTAGAAGCCAATGCCAGAATAACTGTGGCCGGCAGGGATTCCGCAATAGCCTCGATAACCGGTTTTTTCATCATGAAAGAGAAGCCGAAATTGCCATGAAGCACACGGCCCAGCCAGTCCAGATACTGGAAAATAAATGGTTTATCCAGACCCAGTTCATGACGCAGCGCATCAATTTCTACCTGGCTGACCACGATATCTTCGTTGCCGGCAATCATCTGGCGGACCGGATCGCCCGGAGCCAGCATGACCAGGCAGAATGTGATGAAGCTGATCCCGATCAGGACCAGCACCATCTGGCCCAGCCGGATAGCCAATTGTTTCTTTCCCAAAATTACCATCTCCCGTTTTCTTAAATAATAAATAACCTATATATACACTATCCCCCGGCAGGGGATAGAAATTTCCCACGAAAAAAGCAAGGCCAGAGCAGGGACCTTGTCGGATAAAGAAAATAGCAATGTAAAATACAACCCCAATAGTAAACCGAGAGTTCTTCCCAAAACCCTCTCAACAAATAAAGAGATAAGAGCCGCAGTCTTCTGGCGTACTGTCTTGCCCGTAGCTTTTATTAGTTTATCTTCAATCTTATATACATTATTTCGAAATTAGTATAGCACGTTTATTTAATCTAATCAATTGCCAATTTAACTTTTGTTTATATTTTACCAACCTGTTGTCGTTTTCGCCAACGAATACATTATGTAATTTTAATTTATTCGATTTATATGTTCATAAGAGACCGGCTTCCTTTCATTTCCGCGTCTTCATGTCCTTTGAAATATAGAAATATTATATTTCAATAAAAGATATAGGCATCCCGAATGGTGAAATTTAAACGAAGCCCGTCTGCTCCGTTTCCGGCTCCCATCCCATCCGGTTCTCCCATGCATTGTCATGTCTATCTTCATGCATTCAGTACGATTCAATTATTGATTTACTATACCATTTCAGATGTAGTAAATATGCCAAATTCATGCTTTTTATATGCCAAAATATTGAATTTTTCAAGACTTGAAAATTTCAATTGCTTTTATTAAAAATATCATATAGAATATAGACGCTGAACTGACAGACAATTCTGGCAATCTGTTCTGTAAATTATATTTCTGGAAATTTATTTCCCGGAGGAGTTTCCATGAATCATTACGATCGGCACTACCTGCGTATCGCGCTTCCCGCAGCTTTGGAAGGACTCTTTATGATCCTTCTCTCTTCCACGGATCTCATCCTGGTCTCCGCCCTGGGCAACCTTTCCGTAGCAGCCGTCAGCATTTTCCTCCAGCCCCGTCTCGTGCTCCTCTGCTTTTCCAGGTCTCTGGCCTCTGCGGTCACTCTCGTCACCAGCCGGAGAGCGGGAGCCGGTGAAGCGGGAAGCCGGGACGTACCCCAGCTTCTGAAGCAGTCCCTCACCCTCTGTGCTGCTACCCTGGGTGTCCTCCACATCCTTGCCTTCATTTTCATGAAAGAAATATTCCTCCTCATGGGTGCCAAGCCGGACTATCTGGAACTGGCTATGGAATATGGCCCCTTTGCCCTGCTGGGCGTCTATTTCACCTCTCTCACCCTGATTCTCCAGGCCGTGCAGCTGGGCTATGGGGATACGGCCAAAATCATGAAAGTCAATGTGGGCGGTAATATACTGAATGCCATTTTCAGTTTCCTCCTCATCCGCGGTTTCGGACCATTCCCGGCCCTGGGCGTCGAAGGTGCAGCTATCGGAACTGCCGTAAGCACCCTTTTCTCTCTCATCCTTGCTTACTGCATGCTTTATAAAGACGGTTTCCTCACCGGAGGCAAATGGATTCCGGATCAGAAATATTTCGATGAAATCGTTCCTATTTTCTCCTCCGTCCTCTCCGAACAGGGAAGCGAACGAATCGGTATGGTCCTTTTCTCCCGCATGGCAGCCGGCATGGGTACCGTACCCTTTGCGGTTCACTCCATCTGCATGAATATCTGTGACGTATACTGGGATTTCATCATGGGCTTCGGCAAGGCCAATATGGTAGAAGCAGGCCAGACCATGGGAAGCGGCAGCAAAGAAGACTGGCATGCCTATAAGAGGACCGGTTTCAAATGGTCCATGCTCCTCTCCGCTATTTCCTGCGGCATCACCTGGTTTTTCTCCACGGAAATCTTCTCCTTCTACTCCACCGATCCCGATTCCCTTGCCATGAGCGGTATCATCATGCTCTTCGTGGCTATCGTATCCTTCCCCGAATCCATCGGACTCTGGGGGGCCGGAATCCTCCGCGGAAGCGGATACACCGGAACCGTGGCTGCCTACTCCTTCATGTCCGTAGCAGTCATCCGCCCCATCATGACCGCCATTTTCCTCTACGTCTTCGATATGGGAATCGTAGGAACCTGGATCGCCCTTCTCCTGGACCAGTGCATCCGGGCAGCCTGCTCCTCTTACATGGTCTACCTCATCTCTCACGAAAAGACAGTCACCCTCTTTGGGATCACCATGAAACAGCATGTGTGAGATTTTATTGGAGTCAATTGTCAGATAAATGACCTGAGTCACTTACGGTTTTCGTGAATTAGCCTCAACGCGGCACGCCCCGGTCGAGACACTTCCGAGATTTCGTGATTCGTGGTTCGTAAAGGTGCACCGCTCACGCGGTGCTTTTTTATTGGGATTTATTGGAGTCAATGGGCATTCTTCCGATAGTAGGCCCCTTTCACCGCCTTCGGCGGAGCTTCCCCCGATGGGGGACGCCGGGCAACCCGGTATAAAAAATTTACAGCCGAAAGTGCAGTTCCCCCTCACCCGCTTCGCGGGAGCTCTCCGGGGTTACATGTTCCTTTTCTCTTATTTTCGACTTGAACCATAGTACAGCCCCCTCATAGCCTCCCCGAACTTCGGGGAGGCTATGAGGGGAGCCTTTTCGCGTACCGATTGATGCAATTTCGATAAAAGCTGTACGGCATCAGCCTCATAAGTACCATGGCAAGGTTGTGACTGATTTCCCGATACCGCTCCAATTATCTCTATCCGTAATCGTCACGCACGGGAAACCCTTCCCGATACAGTCCTAAAAGGACCAGGGCGAAATAAAAAGAGCCGACTGCTCACGCAATCGACTCTTTTTTATTTCCAATTTCTAACGGCTCAGTTCTTTTCTGCGGCCCGGTCGGAGAACCATTTCTCCGAGAGTTTATCATAGGTGCCGTCGGTCATGATTTTCTTCAGCGCCTTATTGACGTCTTCTTTCAGTTTGCCATTGTCTTTGGCCACGGCGATACCGAAGTTGTTTTCTGTCGGAATGCTGCCGCCCACGGTGAGTCTGTCACTTCCTCCATGACGGAGATAGTACATGGCTGCCTGTTCATTGGATACGGCGGCTTCTGCATTTCCGTAAGTGACTGCCTGGAATACGTCTTCGTAATGGTCTTTGGATACGATTTTTTCCGGTTCCAGGAGAATGACTTTGGCTTCGGAGGTGGAATCCTTCTTGGTGGCCACGATTTTGTCCTTCAGGTCATCTTCTGTCTTGATCCGGCTGCCTTTTGGCACAATAATGAGGTACTTGCTCATCTTGTAGTAGGGATCGGAGAAATCAATCCGTTCTTTTCGTTTTTCATTGATGGTGATGGCAGCGATGGCGAGATCCACGTCTTTTTTCTCTACGGAAGAAATGAGCCGATCGAAGTTCTCATCCTTCCATTCCACCTTCATTCCCATTTCTTTGGCTACCGCATTCATCAGGTCGATTTCAAAGCCCATCATCTGATTTTTGCTGCTGTCACCCCAGTAACGGAAGGGCGGATAATAAGGTTCCGTGGCTACTTTGAGCACTTTTGACGAAACAGCGGGTTTGGCAGAAGAGGAAGCAGGAGCATTTTTCCCCGCATCGCCGCAGCCGGAAATCAGGCCCACCGCACCGACCAGGGCCAAAAGAATCAGTCCTTTTTTCATATAGTTTTTCATAGTTTCCTCCTGAGGAAATAACCGTACAATCTTCTATATATTATCATATTACAAATTTATCTTTTTTCAAGCTCTAATCAATTTGTTTTGTGAAATTAACTTTAATTTATTTGAAATAATCCGCTAATAAAAGTCATCTGTATGATTTCAGGCTGGAGCAGACCTCCTTTCGGGCAGATTGGGATAGAGTGATCATTTGTCGTACCATCTTTAAATAGAAGAGGAGGCTATTATGAAATTAAATCCATTTCCATGGGGCCTATTTAAAAGTGGTCCGCCATTCAATTTCATGGGGACCACCTTTTCTGATCACTTTGACGTCAATGCCGTCAATATATAATGCCCCTGCCGGGCGCTTTTATTTCTTTTCTGCCGCTTTGTAGGAGAACCATTTGTTGGTCAGGTCATCATAGGTGCCGTTCTCCATGACTTTCTTCAGGGCTTTATCCACGTCATCCTTCAATTTGCCATTGTCTTTGCCGATAGCGATAGCAAAATTGTTGCCGCCGGGCAGTGTGCCCACTACGGTCAGTTTTTCGCTGCCTCCATGGAGAAGGTAATAATTGGCCGCCTGTTCATCGGAGATTCCGGCTTCTGCTTTCCCATCGGCTACGGCTTTGTAAATATCTTCATAATGATCCAGGGGGACTACTTTTCCAAAGCCCATTTCTTTGGCTCTCGTTTCAAAGGTAGAACTCTTCTTGACGGCTACGGTCTTTCCGTTCAGGTCCTTTTCGCTGCGGATGGAATTGCCCTTCTTCGGAACCACTACGGTATAGGCACTTCGATGGGCGTAAACGTCCGAGAAATCCACCTTCTGTTTTCGCTTTTCGTTCACTGTCAGCGTGCCGATGGCCATATCCACGTCTTTTTTGGAAACAGCATCAAGGAGCTGGGAAAATTTCATATCCTTGAATTCTACGGAAGCTCCCATTTCTTTAGCAACTGCTTTGACCAGGTCGATTTCAAAGCCGGTGATCTGATTCTTTTCGCTCACATACCGGTAAGGCGGATCATTGGCCTCCGTAGCCACCTTGATCACCCGTCCCGGAGCAGAAGCGTTCTGGGAACTTCCTGCCCCGTTTCCGCCGCAGCCTGCAGACAGAACTACCATACCGGCTAGAGCCAGAATCAGAGAACCCTTCTTCAAAGTATCTTTCATGGTTTCCTCCGGAGGAAATTTATAACAT
>NZ_JAZASU010000090.1:0-6909 GCF_036343215.1 Dialister sp. | reverse complement strand
TGAGTCTGTTGGATTTATGCCCGTGCCTGGTTTCTCTGTTCTTTTCGCCGCTGTTTGGTACAATATTTATTCAGATTGAAGCCTAAAGCGACCAGAAGTATCTCAAGTTTTACGTTTTTCATGCTTCTCCGGGTTATTCTTCTGAAGTGTCGATCCTGTTTGATGACCCCAAATGTTCCTTCGGATTGAATGGATCTGTTTATTCTCAGCAATATTCCCGCAGGACTGGCAAGGTTATCCATGACTTCTTCATGAAAAGTTGTCAATTCTCTATTGAGGGTAATCACTTTATTGTTTTTACCCTTTTTACATTTCTCTGCTAACGGACAACCGGAGCAGTCTTCGCATTCATATAGCTCTTCTTCACGGCCGTATTTATTCCCTCTTATTGGCTGTCTTTTCTTAAAGTGGAATGGCTTGTTGTTTGGACAGTAAAGTACCTCGTTCTCAATCCTGTAATTAACCGGTCTGAATGGGTCTTCGTGGTATTTTTTATCTTTGGTTTCTTTCTTCCACATTGGGAATTTCATGTACCGTTTCATTCCCACTTTTTCACAATATAGATAGTTATTGAAGGAGCCATATCCTGCGTCTGCTACGGGATATTCCGGGTAAAAACCGTATGTGGCATGAAATTTCTCCATCAATGGAACGAAGCAGTCCATGTCTGACCGGTATTGTTCCACGCTTGCTACGGCAATATATTCATCGGCAACACCAAACTGGATATTATATGCTGGCAGAAGCTGGTCATTGCCGGTATGGTCTTTCTTGGTTCTCATGAAAGTAGCATCGGGGTCTGTCTTGGAATAGCTGTTTCTATCCGGGCCACAGGTATTAATTTTTTCGGCGTAATCCTTCAGCCTTTCATAGCATTTCTGGAATTCCTCATAGTAACGCTGCTCAGGGGTTTTACGATGTCCTACACCATGCACGAATTTGGTTTCATCCAGATTCCAGGCCTCTTTAAGGTGGTCCATCATGACTTTTACGGTTTCTGGTGCATACTCTCCGCATACATAGATGGGGTTAAACGGAAGCATTTTATTGACTTCCGCAATGAGTTTGGAAATCTTCAGAAACAGGTTTGCCCTGGACTTTTCGACGCCTTTCTTCCAGACCCAGGTATATTTGTTGGAACTGGCCTCGAACTTTGAGCCATCTATGTAAAGATGCTGCAGATCTACGCAATCTATTTCGAAGATTTTCTTGGTAATAACCGCAAATATATCCTCGATTTTATCGCATAAGACATCATTGATGAAATTCTGAAATGTTGAAAATACGGGTTCCGCTCCATCCATGAGATATCTGAAACGAATGTCGACCTGACAAAGGAGTTCAAGCCTCCGAAGAGAGATGGACCCGAAGTACAGGTAACCGAAAAGGATTGTCTTTAGCATTCTGACGGGATTGTATCTGCGACGCCCGACCTGGCATCTGTAGAGTCTGGGCAGATACTGTGCTACATTAACTTCCTCCATAAGTCTGTCAAAAGCAAAGACGGGATCATTCTCGGGGATGAGATCCGAAAGAAAAAGTGGTAAAATTCCGTTTTCCATGGTAGAATGTCTACCAATGGTATTATTTGGTTTTGGCATAATTAAATTATACCATGCGAAGAACCCATCGGCCTTTTTAAGTCGATGGGTTCTTTGTTTTAGTTGTGTATTTTCTGTACAGCCCCACCTTCCCGATAGCCCCGATTCAAAAGTCCGGTGTCATGAAGATTTCCCTTTCTTTCATATCTATATAAATTGTGCCCGCAGGGCGCCCCCTTCCCGGATCACGGACCACGGACCACGACCCACGATTCGATTTACATTTCTAAACCAACTATTTCACAAATTTGACAACCCTTTTTATATAGGTTACAATAATACAATAATAAATTTAAATGTATCGATGATTACCCTTGCTATAAACAAATCATAACGATACTTTTAAGTAATTGACAAGCTATGTTCATAGCAAGAAAAGGGGTTACTATGGATTCCAAACCAAGTTACAAAGAATTTGCCACCATCTTCAAGGCTCTCTCCGACGAGACCCGCCTTCATGTCGTAGACATGCTGTCCTGCAGGGAAATGTCTGCCTGTGACATTCTCACCAATTTCACGCTGTCCCAGTCCACCCTCTCCTACCACATGAAAATCCTCATCGAAGCCGGCGTGGTCAATGCCAGACGGGATGGCCTCTGGACAAAGTACTCCATCAATGATGATACATTCCTGCGCATCATGGAATTCATCCCCGAACTTTATAAAGTCAAAGACAACTGCATTTGTGAACAGATCAAATATGTGAAAAATCCTCCGAAACAGGATGGCAAAGACCCCTTTGGAAACTGATTCGATTTTCTACAAAAGGCCGTGGGAACGGTCTTTTTCATTTTGGGAAATAGTGATCAGTTATTAGCCAGCAGTTATCATTCTTTCCATTCTCGTGTCCCGGCGGTCATTCCATATGTTCAGGTCACACACATATGTATAACTTTTATTTCATATTCAGTGGGAGCCCCAAAATTCACTGTAACACCCATACTGATAACTAATAACTGTGAACTGAACACTTTTCCAGGCAGCCTCCCCGTTTATATGACAAGCAAAAAACGCTCCCCCAAAGGGAGCGTTTCTTATTTCTACAATTACAATCCTGCAAGCATGAAGTAGCGGATTTCAATATATGCGGAACCGATAATCAGGGAGAGGATCATCATCGGGAAGCACCATTTCATGAACTGGCCATAAGAGATGTAATGACCTTCTTTGGCTGCGATAGCGATCATGATGACGTTCGGAGATGCACCGATGGAAGTACCGTTGCCGCCATAGCAGGCGCCTACGGAAAGTGCCCACCACATGTAGTCTGCGTGAGCAAGACCCATGAGCTGCTGCATATCTTTAATCAATGGAATCATGGTGGCAGTGAACGGAATGTTATCGATGAAGGCAGATGCCAGGCCGGAAATCCAGAGGATGAGGAAGGTGATCAGATGATGATCGCCGCCGGCAAGGTTTACGCCCCATTTGGCGATGGCATTGATGACGCCTGCTTTTTCAAGACCGCCGACCAGGACGAAGAGTCCCATGAAGAAGAAGAGGGTATCCAGATCGATTTCTTTCATGGCATCATCCGGATTGATTCCGCAGACCAGCATGGCTACGACTGCACCGGTCATGGCGATAGTTGCCGTATCAAGTCCGAAATGAGCATGGCCGATGAATCCGAGAATCGTGAGGCCCAGGACGGTGAGGGAACGGTTGAAGAGTTTTCTGTCTTCTACAGCGCTCATCACGTCAATCTTGTCCACTTCTTCCTGGGGCATATTGCCATGAGGCAGTTCCTTACGGAAGAGCCAGATGATGCAGCACAGGGTCATGAATACGGTGATTACGGCCAGAGGACCTGTATTTTCCGTGAAATCAAGGAAATTCAGATGGGTTGCGGAGCCGATCATGACGTTTGGCGGATCGCCGACCATCATGCCGGAACCACCGACGTTACACATGAAGATTTCTGCTACCAGAAGGGGAACCGGATTCAGTTTCAGCATACGGCAGAGAGAAATCGTCAAAGGCGCAATCAGAAGGGCTGCGGTTACGGCATCCAGGAAAGATGCGGAAACTGCGGTGACTACAGAAAGCAGAACCAGCAGCATACGGGGCGAACCCTTGGATTTTTTCATGGTCCACAATGCTACGACACGGAAGAAACCGGATTTTTTTACAACGGAAATCAGGATCATCATGCCGGCCAGGAGGCCCAGCGTGTTCCAGTCGATAAACTGCTTAAAAGCTTCGGTTTCAGTCAGGAATCCGAAATAAATCATTGCGCCGCCGCCAATGAGCGAGCAAATGGTTCTCGGAACCTTCTCCGCCATAATTCCACCGTAAGTCAGGAGGAAGATGACGATGGCCAGGTAAAATTGAAATTCACTCATACTCAAACTCCTCTCGCTGCCCTGAAAAACAAGGGTCCATTTTTTCATCGATCCGCTTTTCCCGGCCCCTTCCTGCCGTCTGGAATCGCTTTATGCCGATGAATTGACGCCACATTACTTGATAGCTTTATTTTAACACAATGCATGGCGGAAATAAATAATCAATTTCGTTCAAGTTTAAAAATAATATATAAATTTTAGATTATGAATGTAATCAATCATTTTTATCACTTATAATTAGGTACACCGAATTATTTCACCTCTGCCAAAAAACGAATCCAATTACACACTTTACACTGAATCCATCCGATTCATCTGAATCTCTTTGCTTTTTCTCCGGCCAATGGAAATACTTCTGCCAAGCCGGCGAAGAAGTATGACCATTTCCTCTCCATCGCGCTATAATGGAAATAGAAAGAAGGCTTACCCATGACTCCTTTGAAAGACGTGATTTTCGGCCAGTTTTCCCTGGCCCTCGGCGCATTATTCTATACTTTCTGGTGGCTTTCTGCCTTTAAGCCTGGCGGAAATACGGGCTGGACCGGCGGGCTTTCAGGGATTTTATTTCTCCTCCTTGCTGTCTTCGGCCTTGGCGGTGTGGGGCTCACCATGTACGGCATCCACGGGCTTCCCCTCCCTCAAACCTGGCCGGGAAGCGGGACCCTGTCCCTTACGGCCTTTCTTATTTATTTTATACTCCTGTTTATAACCTCAAAAATCTTCGGCCGCATCCCCACCACGGAACTCCTTCTCATCGTATGCTGGGCACTTCTGGAGACCATGGCCCTGGGAGTCCTCTTCGAAGCGGAAAGTCTTTCTCTCTTTTCCTTCCTCCTCTTATCCCTCCTCATCGGTGCCGCCACACTCTTTGCACTGGGAACCTACATGATTTATTACAAAATCGACGAAGAAACCGCCTGGATTCTGGGCGCCATCCCTCTTCTTGCCGATGGAGCCGTCAGTCTTTTTATGGCTGTTTCATCTGTATAAAAGCATTCAATCCCGCCCCGGCCGCGGGATTTTTTCTGCCTGAAAGCCGGGGTTCGGAAGGCCTGTTTATGAAATATTTCCTCAACCTGTATAAAATAGGCTATAATAAAAGAAGAATTCATTGTAAAAAGAGGAGTCCACTATGATGATCAAACTGCTTTTCATTTCCCACACCGGCACCGGGGAGCCGCCGATGGCGGAATTTATCATGAAGGATCTGGTAAAAAAAGCAGGTCTCTCGGATAAGATTTATGTTTCCTCTGCCCGCTTTGAGAAAAAAGGCGGCCCGCTCTCTACGGAAGGGCAGGAAGTGCTGAAGGCTCATGGTGTGCCCTGCTCTGCAAAGGAAGCGCTGCCGCTGGAATGGAAGACTTACGATCAGTACAATTACATCTATTTCATGGATAATCTGCAGGATCCCCGCATTTTCAATACCCTGGGCGGCGATGTGGATAACAAGCTCTCCCTCCTGTCTTCGGCTTATGGCAGTGAAGAAGGAATTTCCAATCCTTACGGCCGCGGCTCTTTCGAACGGGCCTTCCGGGATTCCGACGAGGCCTGCAAAATCCTGCTCCGGAAATTCCGGGAATGGGTGAAGCAGCCGTTAGCCGTTAGCTGTTAGCCATCAGCTACCGCTTTCAGGCGGCAGCTGCGGAAAAAATATTTCTTATTTCCGGGAGGTTCATTTTGGATTACGCGAAAAATATGGCCATTGCGAAGGAGAATCATGAAATCCTCCGAAAAGGGCTGTACGAAACGGCCGATGGAAAAGCCTGGAGTTTCCACCATTCTCTGGCAGAGCTCCAACAGGCAGAAGTCTATCTGCCGGGAAATCTTGAAATCCTGATGGAAGAGGCAAAAAAACTCCCCCGCACCGGAAAAGGGAATATTTCCGTGGTGGAAGGAGATACCATGGATTATGCCGGGGAGGGAGTCCTCAATTTCGCCAATGCCTATGAACCGGGCGGCGGCTATTTGTGGGGCGCCGTTTCCCAGGAGGAATGTCTCTGCCGGGAAAGTACGCTCTATGCGTCCCTTTCGTCCCGGGAAGGGTCGAAACTTTATGCTTACAACCGTTCCCTTTCGGGCCTCGAATCGGATGGCATGATTTTTTCGCCCCATGTGGAAATCTTCCGCAAAAGCGGGGATGAAAACCATGCGCTTCTGGGACCGGCAAAGGAAACTTCCGTCATCACCTCTCCTGCCCCGGACCTTCGCGGTCCCGCCAAAAAGCTGGCGCCCTTCGAAATCCGGTCCATCCGTCTCGCCCGCATCCGGTATATGCTCTCCCTTTTTGCGGCAAAAAACTGCCGGACCATCACTCTTGGCGCCTGGGGCTGCGGAGTTTTCGGACATGATCCCTTTGACGTGGCTGATGATTTTCATACGGTCCTCATGTACGAAGATATGAAAAATCTTTTCGATGAAATCATCTTTGCCGTATGGTGCGGAAAGGATAAGAGGAATCTTCTGGCCTTTCAGGAAACATTCGGGAAATAAGATTCCATTCTTCGTGATTCGTTGTTCGTTCTTCGGAAAAGTGCCCTGAAACAGTCAGGGCACTTTTTATATGGAAACTATAGGCGGACAACTTTTGAATCGGGGGTGTCGGGGGTATCAGGAAGGTGGCGCCCTTCGGGCGAGAGTTTTTAGATTGGCCTTCGGCCCTCATTTGCGAGGAATATAATTTTTCGTCGTACGTGCAGTTTCCTCTCACAATCGGTTGTCATGGACGTCAGGATAAAAAGCAGCATTGGAAACCATTTCATTCTTACCATTTTTTGTTGCTCCTGCCGGGAAGCGTTTCGACAAGTTCGTGCCCCCACCGCTTCGCGAAGCCCCCTTCTCGAAGGGTGCCCGTTATTCTATAATTCTAAGTGCAACAGGAGCTAATATGATTTGTTTAAGAATCTGGTTTCCTCTCTATCCGGCATCCCTTGACGGGTCCTGAGCAAAATGATAAAATCTCCGGCTTT
>NZ_JAZASU010000089.1:0-6979 GCF_036343215.1 Dialister sp. | reverse complement strand
TCCTTTAGAGTGCCTCAAAAACCGGTCAAAACTACTAAAATTTACTCCGAACAGGGTGAATAAGGCCCTATTTCCTTTAAACGCAATAGAGAAATTTCGATTTGGAAGCACTTTAGCAGCTGTTAAGTTAATGATATTGTAGTTATCAGTTATCAGTTGCATTGTACCCAGGCGGGCGACGGTACTTTTGAGTTATCAGGCCTATCTGCTTTAACTGAAATTTCTAATAAGGTTTTAGACCCTATTGCGTGACAAGTTTTCTGAATAGCAGCCGGGCCACTGATAACTGAGAACTGATAACTGCTAACTATTCACTTTCATATTGATACAGTTCGGAGCTCGTGTATATAAAAAGAGGTGCATCAACATGCTCGTAGCCATTTGCGATGATATGCAGGATCAGGTGAGACTCACCCATTTCGTTGCGAAAAAATATTTCGAAAATAAAAAGATTGACGTGAAATTCAATCTCTATACCGACGCCTACAAATTCCTGAACGATGTGGAAGAACGGACACCCTTTGACGTGGTCCTTCTTGATATCTGCATGCCAGGCATCATGGGTACCGACATCGCCGCCCAGCTCCGGAAAGAAAAAGTGCCCGCAGAAATCGTATTTCTCACGGGAAGCGACGAATATGCCGTCGAAGCCTTCACCATCGGTGCTGCCCATTACCTCCTGAAACCCTTCACCATGGATCAGTTCCATGAAGCCATGGACCGGGTCATGGACAATATCCGTCTCCGTCACAGCCGGCGGATGATATTCAAAGTAGAAGGAGGCATCCGGGTCATCGAAATCGACCATATAACCTACGTGGAAAGCGAAGGCCATATCCTCACCGTCCATCTCTCCGGCGGAGACTTTCTTCAGACCCGCCTCACCCTGACCGTCCTCAAAGATAACTTCGATACCATGTCCCCCGGACAATTTGTCGTCCCCTCCAAAGGCTACCTGGTCAACCGCAAAGCCATCCGGGCCATCCGGACAGGGAACATAGAAATAGGAGGCGCCGTCTTACCTATTTCCAGAGGTGGGACCAAGAAATTTCAGGAAGAGTATTTCGAGTATATATTCTCAGTGTGAAATCATCGTTTGAATCACATATTTCTCATCGTGGTCCGTGATCCGTGGCCCGTGGCCCGTGAAGGTGGGCGCCTTTGAAATAGTATGGGCGCCCATTTTTTATTGGGAAACTTCTTTCTTCGATGACTTTTGAATCGGGGCTGTCGGGAATCTCGGTAGTATCGGTAAATGCGGACCTCCCCGAAGTGCGGGGAGGTGGCGCAAAGCGCCGGAGGGGATGTCAAGCAGGTACATGTCGAAAATGAGCAAAAAAGGTACAAGTGCAGGGTTCGGTACAAGGTACAAATGAGGCTGATTGATAAAGCATACCCGGGAAAAATGAGGAAAATGATAGTCAGGCAGGCTCTCCCTCGGGAACACCGCGATAGCGGTGAGAGGGCGCTAAAGAAATTGGCGGCCTCTGGCCGCCTGGATTCCATCCCGTGCCCTTTCAGGCCCTTCGGGCCAGCTTCCCCGAGGGGAAGCCTGCCCGCCTGCGTTTTGAGGCACATGTGGGACTGACTGACGAAAGGAACTTGGGACAATTGACTCTATCGGTAAATGCGGACCTCCCCGAAGTGCGGGGAGGTGGCGCAAAGCGCCGGAGGGGATGTCAAGCAGGTACATGTCGAAAATGAGCAAAAAGGTACAAGTGCAGGGTTCGGCAGATAGCACATATGAGGCGGATTGATAAAGCATACCCGGGAAAAATGAGGAAAACGGTAGTCCGGAAGGCTCTCCCTCGGGAGAGCTCCGCGACAGCGGTGAGAGGGCAGGTAAAAGGAATGGCGGCCAAAGGCCGCCGGGTGTTTCCCTTGCCCTTTCAGGCCCTTCGGGCCAGCTTCCCCGAGGGGAAGGTGCCCGGTATCATGCTTTTCGTTTTTCTCATTTGCGGCTTGAATCTGTAGTGCAGGAGAAATATAAAAAAGGCCGCCTTATAAATTTGGCGGCCACCTGTCCGGATTCCGGGTTCTGATTTCCGGTGCAGCGTAACGGAAAGCGGGATATTGCCTCTCCCGTTCAAGCCGGTATCGCAGACTCTGCGCTGATAACTACACGCAAAAAAGCCGCCCGCTACGAATAGTGGACGGCTAGGGCACAAAAAATAAACCCCCTTTTGAGAATATGTTCTCGTTGTCCGGATTTCCGATCTTACCTGTCAATCGGCTGCAGAAATTCACACGTCTGGATATGACATCTCGTGACTAGGTACGTTGCGGGGGGCGCGGGTCCGAAGATTTTCTTTCTCGTTTGCGGGAGTTTATTTTGTTTTGTAAAAATAATAGGAAACTCGATTTTTTCCTCGAGGATTTGAAAGCTTCAAGAGCACGTGGGTCTTGTCCCGGATCCGCCTTAAATTTTTGAGCGCTCGGCAGATGGAATGGAACGCGGCCCGAGGCCTCGCTCTTGTTGCTTTCACTGGTATAGTAGCAAAAATCGCGATTTGTATCATTAGAATTTTATTAATTTTTTGATTTTCGAAAAAAGGGAGCGGCGAAAGCGGTTCATTTTTGTCCGTCAGGATCGTTCTGATGAGCCGGTGCATCGCCCGGCCCCAGAGAGGGGCGGTTTTCCTGTTTCTTCATAGCGTCGGGAATTTCCGGTTTCGAAGGTCCCTTTCTTTGTCTGTCCTTTCAGGCTGCTTATAAATGCATGATCTGTCTGACTAAAAAGTTTTTTTGTTGATGAAGGACCCCTGCTGTGCTACTATTGTAAACGAAAAGTACTTAATCTCATTTTTATTTTTCCAATCCTGTTGTCGGATTTTTCGGGGAGGGGCTGGGAAGGGATTGGAACGGGAGGGGGGATACTATGGGCAGGGGTGTCATGATTTCTCTGATGCTTCTGACTACGGTGCTGCCTCATATGTATCTCTGGTACCTGCCTTTCAGTGAGTCTATGGACCGGGGGACCCGCCGGCGGCTGCTTATGGGGTACGGGGCAGTCCTGGCGCTGGGTTTTTCCCTGTGTGCCGGCATGTATGCCGTGGACCCGGGGTATTATTTCATCCGTTTCACGAAGCTTTTTTATACTTTGATATGGCTCCCGGCGCTTCTTCTCCACTGCTTTGTGCTGCCCGGGATTTTTCCCCGGCACGTCTTCGTTTTCAGCATGGTGGGGCTTTTTGCGTTTTTCTGTCACACGGTGGCCACGAATATATACCTGCTTTTCATGCCTCCGGAAGTGTTCAAGCAGCATCTGGGGCTGTACTCTGTATTCTGGGCGGCTTTCATGGTGGTTTTCACGATCCCGATTCGGCCGCTTTTCAAAAATTTCTTCCGCCTTCATCTGGAAGGGGCGGAGAACTATTCCTGGCGCTATGACTGCCTGATTCCGCTCTGCGCGTATCTGGGCGAATTTTTCTACATGAACTGGTTTGCCACTTATATCGTGGGGTATGCGTTTTTATTTCCAAGAATGATGGATTCCCTCCTGGCCCTGGCGCTGGGACTTGCTGCCTATGAGGGGACGCGGGTGATGGAGCAGTACGTCCTTGCCCGGGAGAAGGCGCACCGGGAGGAAAAGCAGCTGACCTACCTTTCCTCCTATGCGGCGAGCCTGGAGGATTCGGAGCGGCAGATGAAAATCATCCGCCATGACAATCGCCATCTGCTCCGGTCTCTTTCCGCCTGTCTGGATGGGGGAAATATAGAAGAGGCGAAAGCCCTCATCGCAGAAGCTGGTAAGAATCTTTCCCGTACAAAAATTATAAAAATTTGTGAAAATACGGCCATCAACGCGGCCCTTTCCCATTTCGTCCAGGAGGCGGAGGGAAAGAAAATCCCTTTCACCGCTCATGTGCTCATCCCGAATCATCTGAAGGAGGAAATAGACCTCTCCCTGGTCCTGGCCAATCTGGTGGAAAATGCCTTTCATGCCACGGAAAAGGAAAGTTCCGGCAATCGCCAGATCACCCTCATCGCCAGGGTAGAAGATGGCAGCCTCACCGCTTATATCCGAAACCGGTTTGAAGGGGTAATCATCCTCGCCGAAGACGGCCTCCCCGTGACCACCAGAAAAGATCAAGGCATCGGCATGCAGTCAGTCCGGACATTCTGCCAGACCTATGGCGCCACAGTCCTCTGGAAACAGGAAGGAGGCTGGGTGACGGTCTATCTGCAGTGCCCCGTGACGGTCAACCTGTCTGAAAAAATCGGGGGGTAACGTAGAAGCCATATTTGCGGGTAACGGCTTATGAAGCCGGACTAAAGTTGAAAGGAAACTTCAAGGCCGATAGACTTTTGAATCGGGGCTATCGGGAATGGTCGGGAATCTCGGGGATGTCGGGAAGGTGGCGGCCTGATGGCCGCAGAATATATATGGGGAATGTGCGCAGACGAGTGTGAAAAGCTCGTACAAGTCGAATCTGGGACCAACTGCCGAAACATCCTCAGTCGAATTGACTCTATCGGTAAAAGCGAGCCCCCCGAAGTGCGGGGGGCTCCGCAAATGCGGTGGGGGGATGTCAGGCAGGTACATGTCGAAAATGAGTAAAAAGGTCCAGGCGCAGGGTTCGGCACATGGCACATACAGGGCTGACTGATGAAAGGTACCCGGGATAAATGACTCGGCAGGTAAATGCGCGGCCCCCTTCGAGAAGGGGTGGGCCGCGAATCGGTCGAAACGTTTCAAGGCTGCAGCGACGAAAAAAGGTTAGAATGAGAATTGCCGGTAATGCATGATTACGTAACGCATGGGAATTTTGTGTCACTTGGCGTTCTTACGAGAGTAAGCCCCCTTCACCCTGCGGGAGCTTCCCCCGTTGGGGGACGCCGGACGATTCTTCGCATGAATGGCTATCAATTCATCCGCACGATTACCTTTTAACCCCAATGTATGGCTTTTTCACACGGATGGATTTCAAGTGATTCCTACGATTCCTCATTAACCCTTATGTACAGTTTCCCGCATTGATGGATTCCAGGCTGCCTGTACGATAACCCATTAACCCCAATGAACAGCCTGTTCACTATGATGGATTTCAGGCTGTTCATTCTGTCAGTCATTACTCGTATTTCCCACCAATGGGGATTTTCGATAACTGATAACTATTTCCAAAACGAAAGGAGGCCGCTCATGACGCTCAAAGCTTGTCTCGTATCTTTTTTCCTGCTTCTCCCTGTTTGGGCTCATATGTATCTGTGGTACCTTCCTTTCAGTGACACCATGGACGGGAAAACGAAGCGGCATATGTACATGGGATTTGCCGCGATTTCCGTGCTGGCTTTTATTTCCATCATCGGGATTTACGCCCTGGGCTATGGTGCCTGGTTTAATCATTTCGGGAAGCTTTACTACACCGTCATCTGGGTTCCGGGGCTCCTTCTTTTCAATTTCCTCCTGCCCGGCATGTTCCCGAGGCACATTTTCGTCTTCAGTATGGTGGGGCTCCATGCCTTTTTCTGTCATACCCTGGCCACGAATCTGGAGATCCTTATCGTGTCTGAGAGCGTATTCAGACAGCATCTGCCGGAATATCTGATCCTCCTCTTCCTCTTTATGGTGGCCTTCACGCCTTTTATCCGGCCTATTTTCAAAAATTTCTTCCGCCTTCATCTGGAAGGGGTACAGTCCTTTGCCTGGCACTATACCTGCCTCATTCCGCTCTGCGCTTACCTCAATGAATTTTTTTACATGAACTGGTTTGTGGATGAAGTCGTGGGGGTCATGTTTTTCGTCCCGCGGATGCTGGATTCCGTCCTTGCCCTGGCTGTGGGCCTTTCGGTCTATGAAGGGACAAAAGTGGCAGAGCAGTACATACTGGCCAAAGAAAAAGAGCATCGCGAAGAAAAGCAGCTGGCCTATCTTTCCGCCTATGCAGGGACCCTCGAGACCTCCCAGAGATATATGAAAATCATCCGTCATGACAAACGTCATTTCCTCCGCTCCCTTTCCGCCTGCCTGGAAAGTGGAAATATAGAAGATGCCAGGGCCCTCATCGCCCATGCAGACGAAAATCTTTCCCGCACGAAAATCCGGAAAATCTGCGACAATACGGTCATCAATGCGGCTCTTTCCCATTTCCTGCAGGAAGCTCAAGAAAAGAAAATCCCCTTCGTCACCAAAGTCCTCATCCCCGGCGGCCTGAAGGAGGAAATAGGCCTTTCCATGGTCCTGGCCAATCTGGTGGAAAATGCCCTCCATGCCAGTGAAAAAGAAAAACCGGAGAACCGCCAGATCACCCTCATCGCCAGAGTGGAAAATGGAAATCTCACCGCCCTGGTCCGTAACTACTACTCGGGAAAAGTCCTCCTTGCCAAAGATGGACTTCCTATGACCATGAAAGAAAATCACGGAATCGGTATGGAATCCCTCAGGAGATTCTGCAAAGAAAACGATGCCACCGCCCTCTGGAAACAGGAAGAGGGCTGGGTCAGCGTGTACCTGCAGTGTCCGGTGAATGTGCGTCAATCGGCAGATACTACGGTTTGATTCATTTTCGGTATTCGGGCCTTAGCCTCACCACGACGTGAATCTTTGAGCACATTTACGAGAAATCGGGGTTGTCGGGGTAATCGGGGTTGTCGGGAAGGTGTCGGCGCTGATGCGCCGACTTTTTTTATGGGAAATGTGCACAGACGAGTTTATTGGCGGCATTTGTCAGATAAGATGACCTGAGCCAGTTACGGTATTCGGGAGTCAGCCCTGTCAGGGACATGCCGCTTTGCAGTCACATTCGAGATTTCGGGGTGCGGGATGCGGGGTGCGGGCAGGTGTGCCGCTGATGCGGCACGAATATAGATGGGGATTTTACACAGACGAGTTTGAAAAACCCGTACAAGTCGAAACGTTCAAGCCCTCCCAGGTTTGGTAATGGCAACAAAATAAGGACATCAAAAATCTAATATTGTGGATTTTTAGGTTTATTAGATGAAAATTAGCCTTCTAATCTATCCGACCTATTCTTAATGG
>NZ_JAZASU010000088.1:0-7292 GCF_036343215.1 Dialister sp. | reverse complement strand
CTTGCTCATTGCATTCCGCCATCCATTCCGGATCATCCTTTACAAACGGGCTCGGTATGACCAGGGTTTCCAGTTCCTGACCGGACAGGTGCTTCTGCTCCCGCAGGATGTTCAGGCTGGCAAATCGACAGTTCTTTATTGACTTCTAAGATAAATGAAATGTGACTGGACCGGCGAAGTTTCAATATGGCGATAAGATAAAAATTACTTTAAAGGAGGATTTTTGAGATGGAGACGCGAAAAAAAGCTGGGGGAATCCGGTTGGCGATTGAAGTGGCACTGCTTCTGGTTGTGCTTATCTGCGTACTTTTATGCTTTATCCCGATTAAGCGAACAGTAAAAAATGCTGGAACATGTACCTGTGAGAAAGATGGCAATGATATCTCTGCTCAATATAGTGTTGACGGGGTTTATTATCATTATGTGATTCCTCTAGTCTATAAAGATTATTATCAGGGTGAAATTGTAATTCATCCGAATGGTATGGAAAGCGTGATCTTTCAAGGAACCAGTTATGCGCAGGGAAATTCTTTAGGCATGGCAAATCATGAAACGATGGCGACTACAGAGATTACTTATTCGGGACTTTTTCGCCATCTCAATATGAACATCCGCTCTGGTGATGGTCAGGAGATAACTATAGCGGATCTGTCGCTTTGAAAAGGGGTCGATATATTCAATCTGCCGGGTGCAGAGGTGGGTGCAAAAGGAAATGACATCGCCAAAGCTCCTTTCCGTGCAGGTTTCAGGGTGTGGCTGCTCCTTCGAATCCAGTCGCATCGATTCTGGATATACAAGGGCTTCGGGATTTCTCTGGGACCCTCTTTCTTATTATTTTCTAATCCATCATTGGAACCATCACTTACCCGGCAGAAACAACTAACCTTTCAAAGAACACAAACGTGAGATAGGTCAGATTTTTCGTTGTTTGAAAAAACCATTGGATATTTGACGGGAATGGCAATGTTTACAAAGGAGGGCACAATGTTTATATCCAAAAGGAAAAGATTTCCCCGGGTTCTGCCGATAATACTTGTGACAGTATTATCACTGGGAACTGTCTTCGCAGGCTCCTTTAGTTATGCTTCTGCGGCAGATACATCGGATCAGATCCATCTGTATACGGCCAGCGGGTACCTTGAAAAGGGCGGAACTTACAGGATGTATGCAGTTGCTCTGAAAAAGGGGAGTTATCTTCAGGCAAGGCTGACAGTACCGGCGGACAATAGCATTGACTATGATCTTTACCTTTTTGATTCTTCACTGAACGTCAAAAGCTCAAGCGATTATGTTACATACCTGAACGCCTCCGGATCTGAACCGGAAGATTTGGAATATGTCTCGGATGCCGACGAAACGCTGTACCTGTGTGCTTTTTCAACTAAGGGCGGGAGTACGGAGAAGCAGTATACGCTGGATTATTCTGTCTCTGATACGCTCCCCTCGGGTGAATCGATGAATGGAAACGCGAAAGAAGCCACGGTTCTGGACATTGCGGACGCAAATGCACTGATCAACGGGGATGTGAATTCTCCTATTGATGCGGATTGGTACAAGTTTGTAGTTGGTAAGGCGCCAGAGTATGACAAGATTCGCTTTTCCTATGACAGGCTTACTGTGGGAGGGCGATGTTCCTGCAAGCTCTACAGAAATATCGGAACAGACTGCATAGCCCTGCAGGAACTTGGCTCAGGCTTTTCCGGAGAGATAGCCCTGCCGGAAGGAACATATTATCTTAAGATATCAAGCCTTGACACACTCAGCAGTTTCAATCGGACTACTTTGGAAACATATCAGCTTTCCATAATGAAGGTGTCAAGAGTTGACGAGATTCAGATTGTCAGATATGAAGGGCATAATGCAAGGAAAGTAACTTATTCGGGCTTCTCAAGCGTGCCCCATTATCGGATTGATGCTTCGAATGGCCCGGGAACGGTAACTGTGGTAGGTGTAGCATATTATTATGATGATGCCGGGAATAGGCAACCGGCGGTTAATGCAAGGCTGACCGGAACAATGGATGACCGACAGTGGGAAGAAGTAAATCATCCTGAGTTTGCAAAAAGTTATGCCTCTGCTGATGCAGGCCTCGATGGATTTTTCTCAATGGATTTCCATCCTCATTCACCTATGGGCGGATATAGGACCCCCATTGACAGTGGTTTCATTCATCATATTGATATCATAGATGTGGATGTCCGAACTGGTGCTCAGCCAATAGTATCGGTACAGGATATTCTGTATATGTACAAAAATTCGACTACATAAGGAATTTGTGAATTTTGAGTGGGATTGATTGCATGGAAAATGGAGAGAAAAAATCATGAGCATGAATATCCGCGCAACAGAGCTGTCTGTCACCGGGAAGGGTGTTTTTTCGAAGGCGCAGGTAAGCGGTGTGTCTGTACCGATGAAAGCTTCCGAAAAGAAAAGCAGTGAAAATAATATTTCGGCTAAAGAAGCCTTTCGTCCGGAAGCGTCTGCGACGGCCCGGATCTCAGACAAGGGCAGGGAAAAGCTGCAGGACATGAGGGAAAAAGAACGGGCTCTGGATGCTGATGAAAAACAGACACGGGAAAATATGAAGCGGGTGGACGGTCTGATCAGCAAGGTGAACAAGGGCGGCACCCTGAGCGATGAGGAAAAGGCTTTTGTGAATGATGAAATCCAGACACTTGCATCCCAAAACTATGTGGAGAAGCGGACCCATTTCTTTACAGACGATGAATTGAAAGAGGCTATGGGAAAATTGCAGAAGAATTATCTTCGGCGATTGGATATGTATCGTTCCATGCAGGAGCAGGTACAGAGCCAGGGGGAAGCAAATGATCTGGCGCGGACGGATAGAGCTGTGCAGAATGCAAAGGATGTACAGGAAAAGGGCAAGCGGATCATGGATATCCTGAAGAAATCGCTGAAGACACCTGAAGAGGATGACTTGAAAGCAGAGGCTGTTGCCGGAAAAGAAAAGACCTCCGATTCAGAGGATTCATCCGGTCAGACTGTCTCTGCACAGAATGCTGTTGAGGAGACAGATGATACTGTGCCGACAACAACTGCTGACAAAAAAGCGGAGGAAGATGGAGCCGGACTGGATCATGAGGCCTCGAAGGGGGACGGAATTATCGAGAAAAATCTGCGCCTTCTGAACAACATGGATGGGTTCGTCGACGCACAGGCAAGATATACGAAACAATGTGATTCCCTGATGGATGATGCTTTTCTGGATGTATCAAATACGCTTTCTTCGGATGAAGCCGGGGCAGAGGAAAAACTGAAAGCTTATGGGAGCTATCAGGAAGAGATGCAGCATATTTATGCCGACAAGCTTACAGCCACGGCACAGGTTCGATTCGATAGTTCCACAAGGACCATCGGCAGGATCGAAATGAATGCCCATGACGATCTGGCAGAGGTCATCCGTGATTTTGTCAACAACAACGGGAAAAAGGGCATCAATATGGCCAAGGGCTTTCTGACCGATAACGAATAGTGCAATTTCTACATGAAACACGTAATGACGTCATTTTGACGTCACTTTTCTCTGGGAGTGGCGTCAAAGTGACGTCACTTTTTCTTTGCGGAAAATTTTTTGAACGGTGTAGCAATTCCGACAGGCTTCAGGGCGTGAGCCCTGGCCAGATTCCCGTGGGGAAGCTGGTTCCGCCAAAAGTGAACTGCAACTTTTGGCGTATCCTGTTATCTGTTTCAGTTTTTCGCTTTAAGCGTTCCAAAATTTAACCAGTTTTTGGGAAACCAATGAATCCGCGGATTCCGACTCCCCAGAATTTGGGAGGAGTTCGCAAACCCGGTAAATCGAAAAATTGCCTGTCAGAAAACCGTTCCAAAATTTGGACGACGCAGTATTCACATGGGTTTCGGCCGTCCAAAATTTGGAAGCGGCAATTTTTACATTTCAAATTTTTGCGGTTCGTAAAAGCGTAAATTCGCTTGCAATATTTTTGGGGGGCTATAATCAAAAATAAGGCGATTGTGCCGAAGATGGCCCGTCGGTGGGCTGAATGATGAAAGTGGAGGACCCTTTTATGAAAGCAAAGAAAATTTTTGCCGGAGCAGCAGCTCTGACGCTGGCGCAGGTCTTGCAGCAATGGGCGTGAATGAGCGCAAAAAGAAGCAGGCCTGAAGAACAGCATAAGCCTGAAACTTCATAGTTGAAAGCAAAAACTTCCCGCGGCGGTATGCCGTGGGAAGTTTTTTTACAGATCAAAAAGAGCACTATGAGATCCGGTGCGGACAACGGTAAGAACAAGTTTATCGTGATCAATATAATATAACAGCAGCCAGTCCGGCTGAATGTGACATTCCCTGAAGCCTTTGAAATTACCGGTTAGGGCATGATCATGATATTTGTCGGAGAGTGGGATTTCCTGAAGGAGCATATTGATTACATCCTTCAGCTCGGAAACGGTGAGCCCCTGTTTCTTAATTCTTTTATAGTCTTTCCGAAATTTTGCAGTCGTGGTAAGAGTCAGCATTATTCGTTGTCGAGCTCCTTAAAAAGTTCATCGGCGGAAGAATAGGTTCTCGAAGGAATTGCGCCTGCTGCAATATCCTTTGCTTCCTGCATTGCGGCAAGAGTCTCAGCATTGTACTGGGGAAGCCGTACCTCGAAAGGCAGACCGCCAACCAACAGAGATTGGCTGAAAAAGATATTTACAGCCTCCGAAAGGGACATGCCCAGGCTGCCGTACAGAGTTTCCAGATCCGATTTCTTCTGCTTTTCCATACGCATGTTAAAATTCTCTGTTTTTATAGCCATAGTGATTACCTCCTGATGAAGGTAGTATAAGCCAAAAATCGGCAATAGTAAAGCAATGTTATACATTCGCATCACTTTTGACAATTATCCTATTTCGGGCGGACGATTGGCTTATACTTGCTTGCCCCCGGCCTACAGGTTTATTATTATGAATAATGTTTGGAGGATGGTTGAAAATGTCTGAACTTAAGATCAAACGAATCTATGAAGAGGCTTCTGCTGACGACGGTTACCGCATCCTTGTCGACCGTCTCTGGCCCCGGGGAATCAGCAAGGAGAAGGCGCAGATTGACGAATGGGCGAAGGAGATCGCCCCGTCTGATGAACTCAGGAAGTGGTTTCATCATGAGCCGGAGAAATTTCCGGAATTTCGCGAGCGCTATTTTCTTGAACTTCAGAATAATGAAGAGGCAGCTGCCTTTCACGAAATGATCCGTGAGAAGCTGAAGGCCGGAAATGTGACGCTCCTGTTTTCCGCGAAAGATGAAGCCTGCAATAATGCCGTGGTTCTCAGGGATTGGCTGAGCGGAGAGTAGAGTTGCGTGAAGCTTGATTTGTTTGCAGCATACGCTGAGAGCAGAAGAATTTTTTTGAGATATGAATGATACAGAAAAGAAACAGATGGACGAGCTGATCCAGGTCTTTCATCTTTCGCAGAAGACGCGTTTTCGCTACTTCTGGCTGCCTGAACATTTCCCGAAGCTCTCGCAGAAGCTTTGGGAGAGAAAACATGGGAAGGCGGACTGCTGATGACGATTGAAATACTCGGATTGACAAAGTCCTACGGCGAGCGGAAGATTATCGACGGACTTGATCTCTCTATCAGCGATGATGCGCGCCTTGTGCTGACCGGGCCGGCGGGCTCCGGAAAAACAACTCTTCTTCGGATCCTTGCAGGGCTGGAAGAGGCTACTTCCGGGCAGATCAATCTGCTTGGGGATTATAAGCACGAAGAGTTCACGGTCGGGATGGTCTTTCAGGAAGACAGGCTGCTTTCCGATTTCACCGCGGCGGAAAACGTGGCTATTGTTCATCCCGTCTTCACGGAGAACAGGGCCAGGGAAGAACTGATAAAGCTCCTGCCGAAAAGCCGCCTGGACATCCCGGTCAGGGAACTTACTGCAGAGGAGAAACGCCTCGTCGCCCTGGTCCGCGCCTGCATGTATCCATCGAATATCCTGCTTCTTGATGAGCCGTTCAAAGGCCTGGCAGAAGAGACACGCAAGAAGGCTCTCGACTATATCCTGGAATCTGCCGGCCATAAGGCGGTTCTGTTTGCCCAGCGGACGGACGAGGGGCTTTGCGGCATGCGGCAGGTTCGGATGGGGTGAGGACGGAGTGGATGCATTGAGGCTTTCTCTTTCCTTTCATGCATCTCAAAAGGCATACGGCCCGAAAAATCTTCCTCCTGTGCCTCTTTTCCGCCTGCTTGCTTTTTTTCACAATAGAATATTGTATAATAAATCTGGTCAGAAACAGTGACCGGATATTTTTTGGCAGAGTCGACTAGAAAGCAGGGCCGGAAATGGAAAAGATCAAACTTGTCAGCGACTACATGGAGGGCTGCTGCCCGGAGATCCTGAAGCGGCTTTCTGATATTAATTTTGAAAAAAATACCGGCTACGGACTGGACAAATATTCGGAGAGTGCGCGGGAGAAAATCCGCGCAGCGTGTGAAGCGCCGGACGCCGCCATTTACTTCCTTGTTGGCGGAACCCAGACGAATGAGACCGTAATCTCCACCGTCCTCCGAAGCTATGAGGGCGCTCTGGCAGCGGATACCGGCCACGTCAATACCCACGAGGCGGGAGCCATCGAGCACGGCGGACACAAGGTGCTGACACTTCCGGCAGTCAACGGGAAAATATCTGCGGCAGCGGTCGAAGACTATATGAAAGTCTTTTTCGCGGATGCAAACCACGAGCATGAGGTTGCGCCGGGCATGATCTACATCAGTCAGCCGACGGAATACGGCACGCTCTACACATTGACAGAGCTGATGGAACTTCGGGCCATTGCCGACAGATATGACTTGAAGCTCTATGTGGACGGGGCGCGGCTCGGCTACGGCCTTGCCGCGGCAGCTTTTGACCGTGAGAACGGAAGCCCGCTTTCCGCCCCGGATGACGCTGTGAATCTTCCGGCCCTTGCCCGCCTCTCCGATGTCTTCTATATCGGCGGGACCAAGGTCGGCGCCCTATTTGGAGAAGCGGTCGTCTTTCCGCACGGGGACATCGTTCCCCACTTCTATACGATTACGAAGCAGCACGGGGCGATGCTTGCGAAAGGATGGCTGACCGGGATACAGTTCGACACCCTGTTTACCGACGGGCTTTATATTACTATTTCCATGAATGCCATCGCCCGTGCTCGGGAAATCCGATATACCCTGTTAAAGTACGGATACGAGCTCTATATCGATTCGCCTACAAACCAGATTTTTCCTGTGGTGACGGATGAGTTTGCCGCAAAGCTTTCCGAGTCTGTGGACTACGGCTTCATGAATTCCCTG
>NZ_JAZASU010000087.1:0-7323 GCF_036343215.1 Dialister sp. | reverse complement strand
GCGGCGAAAAGAACAGAGAAACCAGGCACGGGCATAAATCCAACAGACTCAACAATCTGGGGGAAAGGGGGCTTTATGCCCTTTTTTTGATGTTTTAGCCCATTGGGGGGCTTTTTACCTCAGGTAGCCGAGATGCAAAAAGGCTGTACAAAATGATTGCTCATTATTGTACAGCCCCGATTTTTTTAATTGGCCTTCGGCGTGCAGCTGGCATGATTATCTTTCATTCCAATTTTCAAAAATCATCAAGCATATTGCCGGGTAACTGTAGTACACCCCTTCCCCCGCCTGCTGCGGGAGCTTCCCCTCAAGGGGGTTGAGTGAGAGAGTGCGGGCTGCGATTGACCTCATTAACCATTAACCTCAATGTACAGTTTCCCGGTTTGAGTGAACGAAAAGTCATCCATCCTGTAAACTATTAACCCGAATGCACAGTTTCAACGACGGAACGGGATTACGGCAATTGCACCCGTAACCCATTAACCCCGATGTACAGTTTCAACGACGGAACGGGATTACAGCTATTGCACCTGTAACCCATTAACCCCAATGTACAGTTTCAACGAAGAAATGGGATTACGGCAATTGCACCTGTAACCCATTAACCCCAATGCACAGTATCAACGACGGAACGGGATTACAGCGATTGCACCTGTAACCCATTAACCCCAATGTGCGGCTTTAGTGACGGAATGGATTTACGGTCATCGGACTATTAGCCATTACCCATCAGCTTTTCCCATTAAAAATGGCCGCGCTTCTCATTTGAGGCGCGGCCACATTTATTGTTAACTGAGAACTGCCAACTGATAACTTCTAAAGAAAAGTGATTTTAATAAATGAATTTCCGGTCGTTCATACTGGAGCCAATCAATGTCCGAAATGGCTTTCGGCTTCGATGATTCTGTAGACCAGTTCCCCGGCTTCGAAGAGGTCTTTGAGGGCGAGGTTTTCTTTGTTTGTATGGAAATCTTTCATGCCTACGCCGGCAAGGACTGCGGGGAAACCTTTTGTCCCGAACCAGTTGGCATCGCTCCCGCCTCCGGAGGCTGCTACGGACATTTTAAATCCGGCTGCATCGCAGGCGCCTTTGAAAAGCCTGAGGCAGGGGTCGGTTTCCTTCACGTTGAAGGCATCGTAGGCTTTTTCCTTGTGGAATTCAAGGCTTCCTTCAGGGAATCCTTCGGCTGCCTTTTTGAAGGCTTTTTCCATTTCTGCTACTACTTTTTCCAGTTTTTCTTCATTCCGGCTTCTGGCTTCGCCATGAACGACGCAGGAGTCCGGAACGATATTTGTAGCCGTTCCGCCTTCGATGGTTCCCAGATTGCAGGTGGTTTCGAAATCGATCCGTCCCTGAGGGCAGGCTGCAATTCCAAGGGCTGCCATCCGGATGGCGCTTGTTCCTTTTTCAGGGCAGATTCCTGCATGGGCTGCTACGCCTTTACAGGTGACATCGATCAGATATTCCGAAGGACCGGCATTGAAGAGGGACCCGGCCGGGCCGTCAGCGTCCAGGGTATAGCCGAAATCGATGTCATTGATGTATTTTTCTTCAATAAACTTGGAGCCGTAAAGGCCGATTTCTTCCTGTACCGTGAAAATGACGGTGATTTTGCCATGGGGAATGTACATTTCCTTCATGAGATGGAGACCTTCCAGAATGGCTGTGACGCCTGCTTTGTCATCGCCTCCCAGAATGGTAGATCCTTTGGAATGGAAAATGCCGTCTTCCAGGACCGGCTCGATGCCTTTGCAGTTTTCCACGCAGTCCATATGGGCCGTAAAGGCGATGGAAGGAAGTCCCGGCGCATTGCCATTGAATTTGGCAATAATATTTCCTGTATTTCCTCCATTGACGGAACCGTTATTGTCTTCAATGACTTTGGCGGCACCCAGCTTTTTGAGTTCCTTCTTCAGGTATTCCGCCACGTCCCGTTCTCCCTTGCTGGGAGCGTAAATTTTGACCAGATCGGTGAAAGTCTTCTTCATCCGTTCTTCATTAACCATGAGTCAGCACCTCGCTTTGTTTTTTATTGTGTATCCATTATAGCACGATACAGAGGGGATGGCTCTGCGTTGTTTAGTTATCGGTTATCAGTTTCCGGTTATCAGTGAAAGAGGCCCGCATTAGATTGGATAGCGGGCCATTTTTATCCATAGTTATTATTGAAAATGTACCAATTTTATATAAGGCCGCCTTTCCATTCTGAGGGCGGCCACCATTACTGATAACTTTTACAGACAGTGTTTTGAACAGAGTTAAAAGTTCACTTTTCATCATTCTCCAACCAGAACCCCTTCTGCAGTGCCTTTTTTCCGAATTTTTCCTGAATTTCATCCATGGCCCTGGCGGCACGGTTTCTTTTTTCCTTATGGTCATCGAAAAGGGAGCCCATAGAAATAGGGGGCCCCAGATTGGAAGCCGTGACGCCGATGAGACGGATTCCTTCGTGGACAGGAATTTTTTTGAGAAGAAGCAGTGCATTTTCGCAGATTTCTTCCTGAAGGCTCGTCCCGTCATCGAGAGACCGGGAACGGGTGATGGTTTTAAAAGAGGCAAAACGGATTTTAAGGGTAATGGTCCTTGCAGTGAGGTCCTGTTTTCGCAGCCGCCGGGCCACGATATCACTGTGCATGGCAATCTGACGCTCGATTTCCGACAGGTTGGTCAGATCTTTTTCGTAGGTCGATTCATCGCCGATGGATTTGATGGTCCTGTCTCCTTCCACCGGCCGGTCATCGAGACCATAGGAAAGACGTTTCAGGAGGAGGCCCTGATTCGTCCCGAGAAGGGTGGTGAGGGCGCTTTCGGGGGCATCCTGGATATCCCCTATACTATTGAAGCCGGCACGGATCAGCTTTTCTTCCGTCACTTTTCCCACGCCCCATAGGCGGCGGACCGGGAGAGGCCGGAGGATTCCTTTTTCTTTCCCATAGGGAATGATGCACAGGCCATCCGGCTTATCCATGTCGCTGGCCATTTTTGCAAGAAATTTGTTGGGTGCGATGCCTACGGAGGCCACGAGTTTCGTTTTATCTCTGATTTCTTTCTTGATGGCCCTTCCGATGGCTCCCAAAGTGGGATAGTGACTTCCCATGCCGGAAATATCGAGAAAGGCTTCATCCAGGGAAATCGGTTCATAGGCGTCTGCATAGTGCAGCATGATTTCATGAATTTCGTCGGATGCTTCCTTGTAGGCATCGAATCTTGGTACCACGAAATTGCCGCCGGGGCAGAGCTCCCGGGCTCTGGAAATGGGCATGGCAGAATGAATGCCGAATTTCCGGGCTTCATAAGAAGCCGTAGCCACGACTCCCCGTTTCGAAAGGCCCCCCACGATGACGGGAGTCCCTTTTAATGCAGGATTGTCCCGCTGCTCTACGGATGCAAAGAAAGCATCCATGTCCACATGCATGATCCAGCGTTTCATCCTTTTGGCACCTCCTTTTTATTTCATCATATAGGCACAGCTGGTTTGAGTCAAGGGAATCAGGAATTGGGGACCAGGGGTCAGGGAAGGTGGCGCCCTTCGGGCGCAGAGTATATATGTGGGCCTTCGGCGCTCAACTGGCATGACCTGATTTATCTTCAATTCTGGTGAAAGTTCAACATTTTCCGCGTACCGGTAGTACACCCCTTCACCCGCTTCGCAGGAGCTTCCCCTCAAGGGGAAGCAGGGAAATTATGAGGGCTGCGGTTTTCCTCATTACCTGTTACCCATTAACCCCGATGTACAGCTGTCTCACATACAGTTTCCTTACAGAATACAGATTTTCACCTGTTATTCATTAACCCCAATGCAAAGTCATCAAAGACGGTATTTCAATCCGGCTTCCCCGGTAACGGCTAACGGCTAACTGCTAACTGCTAACTGCTGACTTTTTAGGCACTTTATTTCCGAAAGTTTCTTTTTTGGTTCTAAATTTACACAATATTATTTTTAATCAGTTAGTTACACTAATATTCAATTTAAGGGAATAAAATCATTCTTTTAATGACAACAAATATAAGTATAATTAATAAAAATAAAATGGACTGCCAGTAAAAATAATTTTGGCATATTGACTAATCGAATTAGCATAGACTATCATGGAAACGTAATAACGAGAGTTGTTATCAAATAACTGGAAACGGGGTGATAGAATTGATGCCTCTTGTTTTTGCAAAGGAAGGGGATACAGTGACGATCCGCCGTATTTCCGGTAAGGATGAAGTCCGGCAGCATCTGGCAGACCTCGGGTTTGTCGTAGATACCCCGGTCCTCATCGTGAGTCATATGGGCGGAAACCTCATCGTTCAGGTGAAAGGTTCCAGAGTGGCGCTGGATAAGTCCATGGCTCAGAAAATTTATTTCTAATATTTCTACGATATAGAAAAAGAAAGGGAGAATTCAGAATGAAGACTTTGAAGGAAGTGCCTGTAGGCGCTACCGCAAAAGTGAAGCGTATTCATGGAGAAGGGGCACTCCGCCGCCGGGTCATGGATATGGGCATCACGAAAGGTGTGGAAATTTATGTACGAAAGGTAGCTCCTCTGGGAGATCCATTGGAACTGACCATTCGCGGTTATGAGCTTTCCATTCGCAAGAATGAAGCAGAAGCTATTGAAGTAGAATAAGAAAGGAGCAGCCATGTCAATCAGAATCGCTCTCGCAGGCAACCCGAACTGCGGGAAAACCACATTATTTAATGAACTCACCGGCAGCTCCCAGTATGTAGGCAACTGGCCCGGCGTTACGGTAGAGAAGAAAGACGGAATCCTGAAAGGTCATAAAGATGTCATCATCCAGGACCTGCCGGGAATTTATTCCCTTTCTCCATACACCCTGGAAGAAAAGGTAGCCCGGAATTACCTGGTCAATGAACAGCCGGATGCCATCCTGAATATCATTGATGGCACGAACCTGGAAAGAAATCTGTACCTTTCCACCCAGCTTATTGAAATCGGTTTGCCGGTAGTTATGGCCATCAACATGATGGATCTCGTCAAGAAAAATGGAGATACCATCGATGTAAAGAAAATGGGCGAAGAACTGGGCTGTGAAGTGGTGGAAATCTCTGCCCTTCAGGGAAAAGGCTGCATGGAAGCTGCTGAAAAAGCCATTGAAGCAGCAAAAGCAAAACAGCAGGTGAAACGTCCTTCCGTATTTACCGGTTCCGTAGAACATGCCATCGCGCACATTGAAGAAACCATTGCACCGAAGGTAGAAGAACGTTTCTGCCGCTGGTATGCGATCAAGGTATTTGAAAGAGATGAAGAAGCCACCGGTGCCCTCCAGCTGGACCCGAAGGTTATGACCCATCTCGAAGGCCATATCAAAGACTGTGAAGATGAAATGGATGACGATTCCGAATCCATTATCATCAATCAGCGTTATGGCTATATCGCAAAGATTATCGATAATGTATTGAAGAGAAAAACAGCCGCTCATACCATGACCACTTCGGACAAGATTGACCGGATCGTAACGAACCGAATTCTGGCTCTTCCGATTTTCTTCATTATTATGACCGCTGTTTACTATATTGCCTGCTCCGTTGTCGGCGGACCGATTACGGACTGGGTGAATGATGATTTCTTCGGCGGCATCGTTACCGATGCAGCCGGTGGATTCCTGGAAGCCATCGAAGCTCCGGAATGGCTGGAAAGCCTTGTGGTTGACGGCATTATCGGCGGCGTGGGCACTGTCCTTGGTTTCGTTCCCCAGATTCTTGCCATTTTCTTCTTCCTCTCCGTTCTGGAAGACTCCGGCTACATGGCCCGCGTTGCCTTCATTATGGACCGTATTTTCAGAAAATTCGGCCTTTCCGGCAAGTCCTTCATTCCGATTCTTGTGGGCAGCGGCTGTGGCGTTCCGGCAGTTATGGCTACCCGAACCATTGAAGATCAGCGGGACCGCAGAATGACCATCATGCTCTGCACCTTTATTCCTTGTTCCGCAAAAGCAGTCATCATTGCCATGATTACTTCCGCGTTCTTCCCGGATTCCGTATTTATGGCTCCGTCTATGTACTTCCTCAGTATTGCTGTCATTGTCCTCGCAGGTATTGCCCTGAAGAAGACTTCCGTATTTGCCGGTGATCCGGCACCGTTTGTCATGGAACTTCCTGCTTACCATGTACCGGCCCTCAAAGGCGTACTCATCCATATGTGGGAAAGAGCAAGAGGCTTCATCATTAAAGCAGGTACCATTATTTTCGCAGTATGCTGCATCATCTGGTTCTTCTCCACTTTCAATACTTCCCTCGAAATGGTAGAAGACATTGAAGAATCCATGCTGGCCGGCTTCGGTCATGCGATTTCCTGGTTCTTCTCTCCGCTGGGCCTGGGCGACTGGAAAGGAGCCGTAGCCGTTATTTCCGCAGAAATGGCAAAAGAAGATGCTATCGGAACTTTGGCAGTCCTGAATGGTGTAGCTGATGATGCAGAAGAAGAAGCAGTCATGGCCGGAATTGCAACCATGTTTACTCCAATTGCCGCTTTCTCCTACATGATTCTGAATCTTTTCGACCCACCCTGTGTCGTTGCCATCGCAACCATTGCCAGAGAAATGGGAGACCGCAAATGGGCAGCCATTGCCATCGGTTTCCAGCTTGTTCTCGGCTATTGCATGGCTTTCGTAGCCTACAACCTTGGCAGCTGGCTCTTCTATGACGCCGCTTTCGGAATTGCCCAGGGCATAGCGATCATCCTCTCCCTGGCAGCGCTCTACTTCATCTTCCGTCCCGCACCGAAGGAAAAAGAGCCCGGCGCAGTAGGGCAGGAAGCCTGAGTCAGATCAGCGATCAGTAAATTCGTTAGTGGTTAGTTATAGGAAATCAAGTGGCTGGACAATGAATCCCTACGGTTATCGTCCACATTCTCCCTTGAAGCGATTATTTCCAGCCACCAACACTCCTCTACAGGAAAAGGCGGCTCCGGGCGGGCCGCCTTTTCTCTTTAAAGGAAATAGTCAGAGTCCTATTCCCTCTGAATGACTTTCTAACGGCTGACAGCTAACTGCTTGAAATAGATTTAATTCATAAGAAATAAGGAGGTACTATGTCCATCGGAACTTATATCGTCCTTGCCATCATTGCGGTCCTCTTTGTCCTGGCCTGCCGCCATATTTTCCACGTCACTTTAGGCGGGGGAGACTGCTGCGGAGGGGGCGGAGAATGCCCGGCCTGCAAGGCAAGAAAAATGAAACTCCATGGGGCGCTTTGTGTCAAGGTAGTTGTTGGATTTTAGTCGCGCTATTTCATTAACCTGCTAAAGTGTTTTCTTCAATAACCTGAGGGTTACCCTGCAGCAGAAACACGCCAGATGCCCTTGGACAGTTT
>NZ_JAZASU010000086.1:0-7366 GCF_036343215.1 Dialister sp. | reverse complement strand
GAGCACGTGGGTCTTGTTCCGGATCTGCCTTAAATTTTTGAGCGCTCAGCAGATGGAATGGAACTCGGCCCGAGGCCTCGCTCTTTTCAGCTTTCGCAGGTATAGTAGCAAAAACCGCGATTTGTATCATTAGAATTTTGTTAAATTTTTGATTTTCCCTGCCCGCAGGGCTTTTGAGGCACATACGAGACTAATTGCTGAAAGCTTCCCGGGACAAATGACTCTGTCGGAAAAAGCGCGCTCCCCGAAGTGCGGGGAGCTCCGCGAAGCGGTGAGGGGATGTCAGGCACCGGCAAGTCGAAAATGAGTCTGACGGTTCGCGAGCAGGGTTCGGTACAAGGCGCAAATGAGGCTGCCTGATAAAAGACATTCGGGACGAATGCGGTAACCGGTAAGCAGGCAGACTTTTCCCTCCGGGGGAGCATAAATCATCCAATCCAGCGCCTTCGGGCACCTTCCCCGGCCAGGGTGGCGGCTTCGCCGCCGGAAATCCGGGAAATTTATTTCTGAAAAGTTTTACAGGAGCCGGTATATTTTCCCCGGCCGGCCCCGGAGGGCGGCGGATTCTTCGCTCACTGTTTCTGCCAGGCCTGCCCGGCAGAGGGCTCCCATGATTCTACGTATGTTCTGGGGAGTGACGGAAAGTTTTGTGGAGAGGTCTTTGACGGAGAAGATGCCTCCGGGGAAGGCGGAAGCGGCGAGGCGGATTTTGAGAAGGGTCTTTTCGTTGACTCCCACCTGTTTCAGTCTGGCCCTGGCGGCCGGGCCCACTTCGTCTTTTTTCTCCCCCTCCGGAGGGATTTGTGTTTCTTCGGGCAGGGTGATTTCTTTTCCATCTTCGGAGATGCGGATTCCTTCTTCCAGAATGGGCGCATCTACGGCAAAGCGGGCATTCATCCGGGAGCGGGTCACGGTTTCTCCATAACCGATGCCGGCTGCCACGGAGCCGTAGAGATTGAGGGTCATCCGGATTTCTTTCATGGCAAGCTGCAGGTTTTCCAGATGGCTTTCGATCTGGCCGCGGGAGGAAAATATTTCATACCGGCCGTTTCCTTTTTCTACCAGGGACCCGTCCAGGGCTTCACAGAGGGGCAGGAGTTTCCCTTTGATTTCCCATTCCAGCTGCTGGAGCTGGGCATCGGAATTCATATGGTCCAGCACGTTTTCATAATCATGAATGGCAATGGCCACGGTCCCGGCCTGGGCGGATTTGAACCAGGTGGTCCGGATTTCTTCTACCGTCTGGCGGAGGGAAAGGAGGATTTCGGTTTTCGTAAGATTCAGGAAATACACGGGAATGCCCCGTTCCCTGAGGGCAAGGCAGGCGGAGCGATAGGCCGTGACGGCGCCGTCGGTTTTTCCCGTTTCATAGAGTCCCCGATGAAATGCCGCAATGGTTTCTTCCGGCCGGGGCGATCCATTTTTCTGGAAATTTTCGTATTTCTCAAGTTCGGAGTACCTGTAATATTTCATATAGACTTCGTCCAGGGGAAGGTTCAAATCGGAGAGGACCTCTGAAATATCGATGAGACCTTCCGGCATGTCGATGGAGAAACGGGGTTTGTCTTTTCCTGCATTCCTCATGATTTCCAGGGCCCGCACAAGGAGCATGGCCCCCGCCGGACGGCAGCAGGAAATATGGTCTTCTTTCCGGAAATATTTCTTTCCCATTTCATAGGGCAAGGGTCCCGTGAAAAGCCAGCCGTCCACCAGGGAGCGGTTTTCGTCAAGAATATTTCTGATTTCTTTTTCCTTTTCAAAGGGGAAGGGCAGTAGTTTCAATTCCCCCGCATAGTCCTCCCCTGCTTTCCGTACATTTTCCACCGATTCCGATGCGCCGATGACTCCGATCCTGTACTCCATAGGCCCTCCTTTTTCGCAATTGTTTCTTTTATTATAGCAGTTTTGTGGGGTAAATACTGTCTTTAGATTAAGGATGTGATGATTTTTGTTTCAGGGATATGGGGGTTGCCGGGAGTCCCGGGAGTATCGGGGCGGTGGCGGGCAAGCACGGAAAAAACGGATTTCGGACTGCGGATTGCGGATTGCAGGGTAGTGCGGCGCAAATTTATGGGCGCCGTGAATTCTAATTTGAAAACCAGACAATGTCAGTTTTCTGAATGGGAGCTGCCTTAGGCAGGCCGCGAATTAAGTCCTGTTATGATGAAAAAACTTCTGTATTCATTCCTGAATGCAGAAGTTTTTTCGTCACCTATGTCTTCAGTCCTCTTTATGGATATCTTCCATGAGTTCATCAAAGGTATCATAGGCCTTGTATTTTTCCGGATGTTTTTTCATCTCATCCATTTCTACCAGGGCTTTCCGGGTGGTCTCATAGAAATGAGGTTCCTCATTTCTATTTATATTCTGTTTTTTGTCTTTCATGGAGCTGCACTTTCTTTCCAAAAAGCTGACTAACAGATGATAGAATTTCTCATTATCCTCTTTCTTCCTTCTGGCCGGACCCCTGAGGTGATGTTTGGCGCTTTTTCTTGCCTTTTTCGCTTCGTACCGCTCCATGAGGAGTCGTCCTATATTTTCATCGGTATACCGCCAGCCGTTCTGATGAAAGGGAAAGGCTTTTTTCGCCAGGGCCATGGCGGCCAGGCCATAATCCTGGGTAATGACGATATCACCGGGTTTTATAAGGTTGGTCAGGGTGAAATCGGCGGAATCGACTCCTTTGTCTACCATCAGGACTTTACTTTTTTCAGAGCGGATAAGATGGCTGGTGTCGCAGACAATGATGGATTCCAGATGAAAAAGGGAGGCTGACTTTTCCGCTTCGGAAATCACGGGACAGCCGTCGCCGTCGATGAGGAGTTTCATGGTATTTCCTTTCTTTTCACTTATCATTCTTACCGGTTATCAATCGGATTTCGGATTGGGGATTGCGGATTGCGGGAAGGTGCGCGCACAATTCATGCAGCGCGCCTTTAATATGAATTTCCCCGTCTGACCCAATTCCCATATATAACCTGGCCGCCGGAGGCGGCCCACCTTCACGGACCACGGACCACGATTCACGGATCACGATGACCTCAAGTGACTCTATCCCTATTTCCAAACAAAAATCGGTGAAGCCAAGCTTCACCGATTTCAGCAAACCAACTTATTTCGTCTTGAATCCGGAATGTTTAAGGGCTAAAACGACCGGAATAATAATAATTGCGGAAACCAGAGCTTCCGGAATCCCATTGACTCCGACAATTCCAAGAATGGTGGCTCCTACGGCTTCTACGGAAATTCCTTTGGATGCTGCATAGGGAGCCCCTACGAGGAGATAGAAGGATCCGAGGAAAAGAACGGTATTGCAGAGGGATCCGCCGATGGCTGCGATTCCGATGCGGATGCCTTCGGGAAGAGGAATATGTTTATAAAGAAAGTAAGCAAAGAGTCCGATGCAGATTCTTGGTACGATGCAGATGAAGGCATCATAGAAAGGATTGTACTGCAGGGCGAACTGGAGCAGAAGGCTCGGTGCGCGGAGGGACTGGAAGAAAGAGAAGAGTCCGAAAAGAAGGCCTACGATGGCTCCTACTTTGGGTCCTCCCACGATAGCCCCGATAATGGTCGGGATATGAAGAATGGTGGCATTCATAACGACCAGGGGAATAAATCCGTAACCTGTGAGTCCCAGGAAAATGGTAATTCCTGCGAGGAGACCGGAAATGGTCAGCTCCTTCAGATTCATAAATGTGCCCTGTGCTGCCGGGGTGTTTTCTTTTTCCATTTGTTTCCTCCGTTCTTACTCTCTGTGAGATATAAGCCGTAAAAATAAGGCGGTCTATTCACTCCGCGGTCCGGTTCGCAAGGGATACCTGCAAAGCGGAGCTCGTCAATCCGCCAAAAGTGTCAATAGATATTATAATGAGGAAAATTGATTTGTCAACACTTATTCTTTAAAAATCCATTTCGTAATTCTTTCGCCGCCCATCAGGGAAAGGCCGCACATCCAGAGGTCCGAAAGGTAAGGGAACATGGAAATATAGGAGGGATCAAACCAGGTCCTCCAGGCGCCGGTAGAGGTGAGCCGGTCGGAAATCACGATGGGAATGAAGAGAAGGAACATCCAGAAAACGGCGGAAAATACGGAATTCGTGATGCGGGTGCTCTTTTTTCCCTCTCCTGCGAGGAATACGAAGAGCCCGAAGGTCATCATGGCAAGGAAAATTTTCGCGTAGAAAATGATATTGAATATTTCCATCAGAAATACGGAAGCCATGAAAGGATCAAGCCGCATGCCGCCGGTATAGAAAAGACCAAGGAAGGAAATAATGGCGGTCCCCGGGATGAGACCGGTGAGAAAGGCGCTTCCCAGCCATTTCGCCCAGAGATTTCCTTTTGCTTTCAGATGTTCATAGAGTTTTGACAGGATACGGTCCAGAGCCGCCGTCAGAAGGATGCAGAAGGAAAGAATAAAGAATGCGCCGATCGTGACGGGAAGGAAATTCTCCCGAAGACTTCCCTGAATCCGGGGCAGGTAATTGTAGAAAACCGCAATCTGGGCCAGGACCATGGAAATCCAGAGAGGCAGATGGACCGCCGCACGGATTGCACCCAATTCACTCCCCCACCCTTTCTGCTGGAACAGGTAGAAAAGGAAGGGCGCCAGAAGACCAATCCCCCAGTAAGCGGAAATGCCGATCATAAGAGAGGCAGGCGTATGGACAAAAGTCCCTGCCAGAGGCCAGGGAATCGTAAGGGCCAGGAGCCAGAGGGCCTGGTAAAGAGCCGGTTTATTATGGTACATAAGAATCACCTCGGATTTAATTGTACCATATGGGGGAAAGGGCAATTTCAGATTTTGCGAAAACGTGGTCCATGATCCGTGACCCGTGAAGGTGGCGCCCTGCGGGTGCCGTTTTTATGGAGCCTTCGGCTCACAGGAAATACATCGAGCGGCAGGAGAGATTTTGCCTTTAAGCTCATTTCCGACTTGAAGCGGTAGAACAACCCCTCAGTCCGCTTCGCGGCCAGCTCCCCAACCTTGGGGAGCCTGAAACGACAGCATGCTTTAGGTTGGTGACTTTTGTCCCATGTACTATTTAGCAATCAGCCTCATATTTGCCTTTTCTGGTTTAACACCCTTTCCGGCTGCTCCGCAGCCACCTTTCCACTCCGGGAAAGGTGGTGCCCGACTGTCAACTTTTCCATTTTCTTCATCTCTGCCATGAATGTGTAGTGCAGGAGAAATTTCAAGCCGTCTCTCGCCTGTGCTGTCTATACTATCCCCATATATAATCGGCGGCCATCAGGCCGCCCACCTTCACGAACCACGAATCACGACTCACGAATCACGATTGCCCTAAATCAAAAACGGCATGGATGACTCCATACCGTTTTCAACCAGAATCATTTCTTCTTTGACAGTTTTTCCGCTTTCTTTTTCTGTCTCATATTCCTGCCTTTATGGCCCAGGGCTTTGTGCTCCTTTTTCTTTGTCGGTTTGTACATGCCCGGGGTGACCACTTTTTTCTGTGGTCTTCCAGTGCGGACTTTACGGATATTTCCTTTTTCATCATACTTTGTGATGGTTTCGGAAATGGACTTTTCCAGTTTCCGGAGAAGGAGTCCGTCTTCCGGGGTGGCGTAGGTGATGGCTATGCCTTTGGTCCCTGCCCGGCCGGTCCGTCCGATTCGATGGATGTAGTATTCCAGATTTCTTGGAATATCATAGTTGAAGACATGGGTAATGCCTTCCACATCAAGGCCCCGGGCGGCAATATCGGAGGCCACAAGGACCTGGATTTTTGCTTTTTCAAATTCCCGGATCACCTGGTTCCGCTGTCCCTGGCTCATATCGCCATGAATTTCGTCGGTGATGAAATCTGTCTCTTCCTGAAGTTTTCCTGCGATTTCATGGGCTTCTTCCCTTGTATTGCAGAAGACCACCGCCATGTAGGGATTCATCTGTTCCAGGTGTTTGACAAGGAGTTTGAATTTCTTTGGTTTCGTGGTTTCGTAAACTCTCTGTTCCACGGTGGAAGCAGCCGGTTTTTCGGCTACATCTATGATGGCAGGATGTTTCATATATTTCCGGGCCAGGTGCACGGCATCATCAGGCATGGTGGCAGAAAACAGAAGGAGCTGCCGCTTTTTCGGCGTTTCATCAATGAGGGTTTCGATGTCTTCCCGGAATCCATTGGCCAGCATCTGGTCCGCTTCGTCCAGGATGACCGTTTTCACATTGGAAAGATCCAGGCTTTTCCTCCGAATATGGTCCAGGAGCCGTCCCGGGGTGCCGATGATGAAATGGGGATCCCTTTTCAGTTTCTGCAGCTGGTTTTCGATGGTCCTTCCGCCAATGATATCGACCGCATCGATTCCTTCCTGAATCGCAAAAGGCCGGAGAACATCAAAAACCTGCTTGGAGAGTTCTCTGGTGGGCGTCATGACAAGGACCTGGGTATAGCCATTTTTCCTGTCCACTCTCTGGAGAGTGGGGAGCAGGTAGGCCAGGGTCTTGCCGGTCCCCGTCTGGGAACGGCCGATGAGATCTTTTCCTTTGAAAATGGATGGAATCGCTGCCTGCTGGATGGGTGTGGGAATCTTAATTCCCTGGGTTTTCAGAAGGGAAGCAAGTTCTTCCTTTACCCCAAGTGCTGCAAATGCGTTCATAGTTCCTCCTAGTCAATGTGAATGCGTATGACTTTTATTTCATTATATCATATAGGGATAGTTGTCAGCCTTTAGACGGATATCAGACACCTGCGATTTTCGTTCTTCGTGATTCGTTGTTCGTGATTCGTGAAGGTGGCGCCACTTTCGTGGCGCAAGTATATGGGGTCTTGGCACAGGCGGGGCCCAAATACTCTTTGGGCACATTTTTGTAATTCCGGATGCCCGGAGGCTCTTCAGGGCATTAAAAAACTCCCGGGACTTACGTCTCGAGAGTTTCAATTTCTAGTGGTGCGGTCGGAGAGATTTGAACTCTCACGGATTACTCCACTACCGCCTGAAGATAGCGCGTCTGCCAGTTCCGCCACGACCGCATATGCAATTGTAGCACCAGTAACTAGAAATTAAGTGGTGCGGCTGGTGAGACTTGAACTCACACGATCGAAAGATCACTACCCCCTCAAAGTAGCGCGTCTGCCATTCCGCCACAGCCGCATATATGGTGCCTCAGAACGGAATCGAACCGTTGACACAAGGATTTTCAGTCCTTTGCTCTACCAACTGAGCTACCGAGGCAAATTAAGTGGCGACCCGGATCAGATTTGAACTGACGATCTCCGCCGTGACAGGGCGGCATGTTAGACCACTACACCACCGGGCCGTTTGGTGGGCGATAACAGGATCGAACTGCTGACATTCTGCTTGTAAGGCAGACGCTCTCCCAGCTGAGCTAATCGCCCATATT
>NZ_JAZASU010000085.1:0-7507 GCF_036343215.1 Dialister sp. | reverse complement strand
TAATTTCAAGACCGTTAATACGGAGGCTGCCTTTCTGCCATACCGGCCGCACCCCCAGCATGTAAAGGAATTCAGCGATATCCTGGCCGGAAGAGCGCATATTGGGCCCGGACCATAGAACCATACCGATGTTTTCCGGATATTTACCCTGATCTGCAATGAACTTTTCAATCATGCGGTCCCCAAGTTTGACGCCCAGCTGCCAGCCGGCAGGAGAAGGCATCTTTCTCGGGTCTACACCATAGAAATTTCGTCCCGATGGCAGCAGATTGACACCACCTGCATTGGGGGAACCGGATGGCCCCGGTTCCACAAAGCGGCCGTCCAGCGCATCCAGTGTATGATCAAGTTCCTGAGTAGTCTTTGCAATACGGGGATAAATTTCAGTACTTACAAAATCAAGGAGTTGTTTCAGCTTTGCTCTCCAGGATTCGGTACCCTCAGTTTCAGGAAGGTTCATGGCTTCAGCAGCTGCAGAGTCATTGAATCCTGCTTTATTCAAAGTCTCAATGACCTTCCTCGTTTCTTTACGGATACACGACATGAGCTCACTGTAAGTGCAGTTCTGCGCTTCATCAATTTCTGAAGCATGGGTCTGAATCGTATCCAGCGTAGTGCCATACTTCTCGGCCCAGAGATCATAAATGGAAGGAATCTTGTCATTGGAAAGGCGAAGCAGCTGCAGGATGCCATCAATCAGGAGATCTCCTTCCAGCGGCTGCCCCAGAATATGCAGGCCCACATGCACTTCGCTGTCTTTTAATTCTTCTATATAGTTATGCAGGTCGGATACATAATCGTCGAAGGATTCATCTTCGCCCCGGGGCACATCATTTTCAAGTTTTGCCTTCTGAACCAGTTCGAGCAGCGGCTTTTCCATATCAGAAACATCATTTCCTGTTTCCTTGAGATGAGCATACTCATCCATGGTTTTTTCCAGTTCACTGATTTCATCATAGGCTCCGGCATCGGAAACCGGTGCAGGCATATAGCCGATCAGGCATCCGGCGGCACGTCTTTTAGCAATCATGCCTTCACCGGTGATTGTCATATGGTACGGGTAAATATTGGGAAGGTCTCCAAGCGCGATATCCGGATAACTTTCCTCATCAAGGCCTACGCTCTTGCCCGGCAGCCATTCCAGATTGCCATGGGTCCCCATATGGATGACGGCATCTGCCTTCCATACGTTACGAAGCCAGTAATAGAAAGCCAGATACTGGTGAGTTGGCGCAATATAAGGATCATGATAAGCTTTGGAAGGATCCATGCCATACTGACGGGACGGCTGTACCGTCAGGAAAAGATTGCCATCCATGGTCCCCGGAACAAGAATATTTCCTTTCTCGGAAATCATAACCTCACCCGGTGCCCTGCCCCATTCATCTTCCATCCGTTTCTGCGCATCGCTCCCCAGAGTATGGAAGAAATCAATATATTCTTTTGCCGAAAGCTTCTGGCACTCTTCCGCCTGCTCTTCGGTCATCATGGAAATATCATTTGTAGCATGGGAAGTCATGAGCTCTATAAACTTATCCGTACTTTCGGGGATAAAATCAATCGTATAGCCATCTTCCTTCATCCGGTTCATGAGACGAATTGTACTTTCCATAGTATCAAGACCGGAAGCGCTGCCGATATTGGAATTCTTTGCAGGATAGTTATGGAAAATAATGGCAATCTTTTTATCTTTATTCTTCAATCTGTGCAAAGAGGCCCATTTACCTGCCTTGCTGACCATGCGGCTGATTCGTTCAGGAATCGGTACGAATTCCACAGTGCCGTCTTCTTTTCGGACTCTGCCGGCAATTGGCACACCGTGAATGAAACCATCCAGCTCCGGCATGGCAGCCGCAATGGACGTTTCAATGGAATTCAAACCTTCTTTATTGTCACGCCATTCCTTTTCCGAAACCAGGAGCGTATAGGCATCAAGGAGAGGAACGCCGAGTTCTTTAAACTTATCCAGACTTGCTTTGCCTGTACCGGTCAGCGAGAACTTCATGGTGCTTACGAGAGCATCAATGACAGGTTTTCCATCTTTCATGAAATAATTGTCCAGCACCTCCACCAGGGTAGGCATCCCTGCAGAGGTATCCGGGCTGGCATTGGCGAAGGCAGGAATGACATGGTATCCCTGTTTTTCAGCTTCATCGATGAAAGCATTCTGGTAAGCCAGGTCGCCCCAGATCCATTCTTCACGATAAAACAGCAGGCCAATAACCGGTTTATTTTCTTTGCAGTATTTCTCGAGGAATCCATCACGATCTGTAGTGAAGAGACTCTCCTCATTTCTGTCATAAATGCCGGACCAGGCAAAGGGCTCCGGTTTTTCAGGTTTTTCTATGGATGGGTCAAAGAGAGAATTGGCATAAAGCCAGAGATTTTTGAAATTTTCCATACCGCCATAGAGGCAGTACTCACGGAAACATTTCATCATCTCATCAGTTATGGATTCACTGTGTTCCGCAGTTCCTTCGTCCACTGCATCAACAAAGTATGGAATACCATGCTGATCCAGATATCTCTTGCAATCCTGCCAGAAAGAAGACTTCAGGGCATTCTTCATCAAATGCACCATGACAAGAGAGGATCCCTTCATTTTCCTTTCCCAGGAAAAATTCCAGTCGCTGGTTTTTTCAAGGAAAACAGGAATGCAGAGATCAGAGATGCGACCATCCTCCTGAAGCAGGTCACAGGCCTTCCTGATAGCTGCATAACGTCTGTCATGATTCGTCATGTATACAATCTTAATATCCATAAATGCCTCTTTCCTTACTACAACAAATCCTCTTCATTTAATCTGTATCTTTTGGAGTTATCTAATTGGTAATTAAATACGAACGATTAAACGAACAGAATAATAAATTGGAAATATTTTACATTTTTAATTAATACATCTCCTATATTATACTATTTTTATTGAAATTTTAAAGCTGACTATAAACGAATACCAATAAAAAGATTTTATAAAAATTTGAAAATTTATAGGTAATACCTTTCTTTTATTTAATTTCGTATTTTTAGACCTCATCCCTGCCGCGGCAGGGCTTATCCTTAATTTTAAAAGACAGACCGGTTTAAACAGTTCATCATCCATAAAATTCAGTAAGAATTCATGATATGTAAACTATAAAACCATTCCTGCCAGGATTCTATAAACTCTTTTTGAAAGAAGTTTCCCTTCAGTCTGAATTGACCAATTGAAAAAGCAGGAATCTTAGTCCTTTAAGATTCCTGCTTTTGATTGATTATACTGAGAGTATTTTCTTAAAAAGCGAGCCTGTCATGAGCTATAGCAAAGGCGGAGAGAGTTTTGGCATCATAAATCTTTCCTTCTCTCACCATATCCCATACTTCTTTCAAAGGAATACGGATTACATCCAGAAATTCCCCCTCATCGAGGTGCTGCTTTTTGTGAACAAGCTCTGTGGCCAGATATAGATGAATCGTTTCATTGCAGAAGCCCGGAGTGGTATACACATACCCAAGCTTTTCAAGCCTGCCTGTATAACCCGTTTCCTCCTCAAGCTCTCTCAGAGCACATTCATCAGGCGTTTCCCCGGGATCCATTTTCCCAGCCGGTATTTCCAGCAGTGCTTCCTCTACGGGATAACGATACTGTCTGACAAAGAGAACTTCTCCCTCATCTGTGACCGGAATGATGGCCGCAGCGCCGCAGTGAAGAACGACCTCACGTACCGTCTCTCGTCCGGCCAGTTCTACCTGATCCTTAAAAACATGGATAATCTGGCCATCATAAATCTCATTTCTCCGAAGAAGTTTTTCTTTTTCAATGCTCATACGTATTCCCCTTTTAAAAACAGCGGAGACCCTGCCTCCGCTGTTTTTATACTATATAAGAACTTCAGCAGCCCGTACTTCCCACACCACCGGTGCGAACACCTTCAGCACGATCTCCATCAGCTTTGAGATAACAGGTAAAGATTGCCTGTGCCACCCTTTCACCTTTGGAAATGTGAAAAACTGATGAACCCGTATTATAGACGGCTACCATAATATGTCCTTCATTGTCAGGATTGTTATAATAATCGGCATCAATAATGCCTGTACTGTTAATCAGAATCAACCCATGTTTGATGGCCATGCTGGAACGGATATAGACGGCCAGATATTCGCCTTCTGCCATATAGGCTTTGAGACCTGTCGGAAGAAGAGTAACCCTGCCCGGCTGAACATCTTCATCAGCGGCAATTTCTAAATCATAGCCTGCGCTGCCTGCAGTCTTTCTCTCCGGAATGTGGATACCTTTCCCCTCCCAGGAACTGACAACTTCAAATCCTCTTGTTCTCATTTGTTTTTCTTTTCCAGAAGAAGAGCTTTACGAGAAAGGTTGATGCGGCCTTTATCATCGATTTCAGTGACCTTGACCATGATTTCATCACCTTCATGGACGATATCTTCCGGCTTTTCCACGCGCTGGAGAGCGAGCTGGGAAACATGAACCAGGCCTTCCTTGCCAGGGAGAATTTCAACAAAGGCGCCAAATTTCATAAGGCGGGTAACTTTACCAAGATAAGTTTCCCCAGCCTGTACGTCATGGGTAAGGCCTTCCACAATCTTCTTTGCCTTGAGCGCTGCAGCTTCATCGGTGCAGGAAATATAAACATGACCGTCTTCTTCCACATCCAGCTTGGCACCGGTTTCATCCTGGATCTTGTTGATGGTCTTTCCGCCGGCACCAATAACTTCACGAATCTTTTCAACCGGGATCGTAATAGCGATAATCTTTGGCGCATAGGGAGAAAGATGTTCTGCCGGCTTTTCAATGCATTCAGCAATCTTTCCAAGAATGTGAAGTCTTCCTTCATGAGCCTGTTTCAGTGCAGCCAGAAGGATGTCGCGGGAAAGACCATGAACTTTGATATCCATCTGAATGGCCGTAACGCCTTTGGCAGTCCCGGCTACCTTGAAGTCCATATCGCCCAGCGCATCTTCCATACCCTGAATATCAGAAAGAATGCTGAACTTTCCGCCATTTTCGATAAGCCCCATAGCGATACCTGCTACCGGAGCTTTAATCGGAACACCTGCATTCATAAGGGACATCGTGCTGCCGCAGACAGAAGCCTGGGAAGAAGATCCATTGGATTCAAGAATTTCAGAAACTACGCGGATGGCATAGGGGAATTCTTCCACCGACGGAATCACCGGACGGAGAGCCCTTTCTGCCAGAGCACCATGACCGATTTCACGGCGTCCCGGTCCGCGGGAACCCTTTGTTTCACCTACGCAGTAGGAGGGGAAATTGTACTGATGGATGTACCGTTTTTCCGTAATCGGAGTCAGGTCATCGATAATCTGGGTTTCAGACATGGGAGCCAGGGTGGTAATGGAAAGAGCCTGGGTCTGGCCACGGGTGAAAAGAGCGCTGCCGTGAACCCGGGGAAGCAGTCCCACCTCACAGGTAATGGGGCGGATTTCTGTCAGCTTTCTGCCGTCCGGACGAATGCCTTCATTGGAAATGGAATCACGGACAATCTGCTTGGTAAGATGATCAAGGCTTTCTGCCACATCGGCGCCATTTTCCGGATAGATGTCGGCAAAATGTTCCTTGGCAGCCTTCTTCACTGCATCAATATTTCCATCTCTTCTCAGCTTATCTGCGTCGAAAATAGCCTTCTTCAGGTCTTCAGTGGCATAAGCAGCCACAGCTTCGTCGATTTCTTCTGGAACTTCCGGGAACACCATGGTGCGCTTCGGCTTGCCCACTTCTTCAATGATCTTCTTCTGGAAACGGCACAGTTCCTTAATGGTTTCATGGCCGAACATGATGGCATCCAGCACTTCTTCTTCCGGAGCTTCATTAGCGCCGCCTTCTACCATCATGATAGCTTCTTCAGAACCGGCTACGGTAATATTCATGGAAGACTCTGCCAGCTGTTCCTGGGTGGGGTTTACCACATACTTTCCATCTACCCTGCCGATACGGACACCGGCAATGGGGCCATCCCAGGGAATATCGGAAATACCGATGGAAGCAGAAGCCCCCAGCATGCCGCACAGCTCCGGCGCATTGTCGTAGTCCACAGACAGCACCGTAGCCACCACATGCACATCGTTGCGGCAGCGTTTATCAAAAAGCGGACGGATAGGACGGTCAATCAGACGGGCATTCAGAATGGCGGAATTTCCCGGACGGCCTTCACGACGCAGGAATCCTCCGGGCATCTTGCCTACGGCATACATCTTTTCTTCATAATCCACGGTCAGGGGGAAGAAATCAGTTCCCTCCCGCGGTTCCTTGCTGGCGGTGGTAGCCACCAGCACCACCGTATCACCGTATCTCACCAGTACGGCACCATTGGCCTGCTTTGCCATCTTGCCAGTCTCAATAATAAGCGGACGACCGGCCAGTTCCATCTGAAATGTCTTGAACATTCCTTTTCCTCCTGTAATCAATAAATCCTTTTTCACGTATTTTCTTATTATACAGGATAGTTATGGCAAAGTGAATAGGAATGTTTCGTCATCAGATGAAAAAGTCCATCATCCCTGGTAAACACGAAAAAAGCAGGAGAACAGCCGCCGATCCTTCTCCTGCTTGACTTTGATATAAAATCCCTTTTTCGTGAGTCTGAAAGGGGTATATATTGGGGAAAAATATTTCCTGATGGATATGCCTGGTACCGGCTGCTTTCTCAGAACCCCAAATTCCATATCCAATCATATTTGATAATTCCTATATTCCAGACATTAGTTTCTTTGATATGGTAAACAAACAAATCCCAATCGCCTTTTTTAAACTCCATCCTGCATTCATTTTGATTGCTATTACGTTTCAGTTCCGTCCATCCATTTATTTTTGCATATTTTCTTATTCGAATAGTTCCCTCACTTGCTGATGTTTTCTTGTAAATCAATTTTCCTCTTAAAAACTTACTTACAAAGCGTTCATTTATAACATATGATCTCTCTTCATCGTCTCCAAGTGAGGGAAGTGATTCAAATATAGTTACCATTTCAGTAACATTACCTTGGACAACCGTTCCCCTTAAATATGTCTTCCCCATATAGATAATTACAACAAGTACAATGAATGTAATGCAAAATACTATGGAAATCAGACTCTCTTTTTTCATGGTGTTTGCCTCGACTAAATACCCTTAGTATTACAAATAAACGTGACCTGATTGAATGTTCCACTAGCCGATAATCCTGTTCCCGTCCCAATACCTAATTCCCTGTCACCAAATAAGGTACCCACAGAAACAGTCGCTAAAATCGGTCCAAGGCTATATCCAGATGCAAAACTTTGACCAGGCTCATTTCTTCTACCAGCTGTTTCCGCTCTTCTGCCTTTGTCTTGTCAAAGATGATTTTCAGCTTGTTCAGGCTGTCCCTAGTATTTCTATCCAGTCCGGTGACATCCCGTTTCTGGTTCTTTGTATCGGTAATAACGATTTTCCCCGGTGCCATGGCCGCTCTAGTAGTAGAGTCAGCTTTTCCTTTGGTCGCTGCTGACGGCACACCTAAAAGACCTCTT
>NZ_JAZASU010000084.1:0-7508 GCF_036343215.1 Dialister sp. | reverse complement strand
TTTTTTCCATTGTGTCAAGCTTTCCGCGCATTAAAATTTAAAATTAATAAATTAAAAAGCGTATCCTGCTGGATACGCTAAAATAGGGTTATGTAATTGTCTGTTTTTAGGAGTAAATCCTTAAGTGTGTGCCATTACCCTCGATAGGGGAGCTCCCGCGAAGCGGGTGAGGGGACGAACTGCACTTTCGTCAGTAAATTTCCCCCGCATTTTCGAAAAGCGTCCCCCAACGGGGGACGCTCCCGGAGGGTGAAGGGGGCTTGCTATAGTAAGAATGCCAACTGCCTCAAAAGTCTCATGCGTACCGTAATGCCGCCGTTCCCCATCGCGTTTTCTCATTTTAAAAGGACTGTGAATGGTTTCACAGTCCTTTTTCTTATTTCATTCTGGCCAGGACCTGATGGTCTGGAGACAGGGAGATATCTTTTTCTTTGAGGCCTTCCGCTGAGGATTCGCTGCAGGTGCTGAAGGTACCATTCTCGTAGAGGAGGATTTCCCCTTCCGGTTCCGGAATGATTTCCTCCCTGCCCTGGATCTGGGCTTCCAGGAGGCGGCGGGAGGCGGGATGGATGGCTTTTTTCAGATCTTCGGAACGAAGCCGCTCCACGATCTGCCCGTTTTCCATGATGATCATCCGGGTTGTGACAGCCTGGACGGCAGCCAGATCATGACTGACGAAGACCCCGGTGAAATGGAGATTTTCATGAAGTTTCCGGATCAAGGCGAGGATATTTTTCTGTGTAATCACATCCAGAGCACTGGTGGGTTCATCGAAAAGGATGAGTTTCGGCCGGACCAGAAGGGCCCGGGCGATGACGATTCTCTGCAGCTGCCCGCCGGAAAGGCGGTGCGGGAGGGCACCAAGCACATGGGAAGGAAGGTCGGTCAGCCGGAGCGCTTCTTCCAGAAGTTTCATTTCTTCCCTTTTGGGGCAGAGATGAAAGTTCCGGACCGGTTCCTGCAGGAATTCCCCCGCCGTCATGCGGGGACTGAAGGCATCGGAGGGATTCTGGAAGACCATCTGCACGAACCGGTAAAAGGGGCCTTTGATTTCTTCTTCCCAGTGAAGGCCTCCTTTGTCCGGTTTTTCCATGCCTGCCAGGATCTGGAGGAGCGTGGATTTGCCGCAGCCGCTCTTGCCTGCAATGCCCAGCATTTCTCCTTTATGGAGGGTGAGGGAAATATTCCGGAGTGCCCGGAAAGGGCCTTCTTTGGCAGCGAAGGTTTTGGATATGTCATGAAGGGTAAGAAGTGTTTCCATAGTCACCTCAGTGTGAGCAGGGAATCCAGCAGCTCTCTGGTAAATGCATGGCGGGGATTCTTCTGTATTTCCTCCGCTTTTCCTTCTTCAATCATTCTTCCATCTTCCATAATCAGCAGCCGGTCTGCCAGATAGGCTGCGGCATTCAGGTTATGGGTGACAAAAATGATGGAAGTTCCCCCGGAAAGCAGTTTCCGGGCCCGGTTCAGGAGGACCAGGGAAGAAACGGTATCCAGTGCGCTGGTAGGTTCATCCATCAGAATCAGGGGCGGTTTGAAGGCCAGGGCCATGGCGGAAGCCGTTTTCTGCTGCATGCCCCCGGAAAGCTGGAAAACATAGGAGTCAAGGACCCTTCTCCCGTCAGGAAGGCCGGCTTCGGAAAGCCGTTTCAGGGCCAGTTCTTCCCATTCGCTTTCTTTCACTCCGTGGGTGAGGAGGAAATCCCGGAACTGCACGCCTATTTTCAGATTTCTGGCGATATAGCTCCCGGGCTGCTGGAAAATGAGGGCGATTTTGCGGCCCGTCATGGACTGCCATTCCCCGTCGGACATAGTCTTCAGACTCTTCCCGCGGAAAAGGATGTCTCCCTCTGTGATGCGGCCTCCTTCCTGAAGGATATGCATGATGGCCTTCAGGATGGTGGATTTCCCGCAGCCGCTTTTTCCCACGATGGCCAGGGCATGGCCCGGGTGAAGGGAGAAGGAAATATGTTTCACTGCTTCGAAATTTCCATAGGAAATAGAAAGATTTCGCACTTCCAGAATCGGTTCATCCATACTAAGCCCTCCCTTCATCATGGGGATCGAGAGCATCTCTCATCACATCACCGAGCAGGTTGAAAATGAGGACCGTAATGAAGATGAAAAGTCCGGGGAAAAAGAGGAGCCAGGGAGCGGTCTGCATATAGGCCCGGGAATTCATGAGGAGGGTCCCCCATTCCGGCCAGGGCGGCTGGATCCCGATGCCAATGAGGGAAAGTCCGGCCACGGTCAGAATGACTTCACTGATATGCTGGCAGAAAAAGACAAGAAGCTGGGGCACCACATTGGGCAGGATGTACCGTCCCACTACCCGGGAAGGGGAAGCGCCGGCAAAAGGAGCAAGCCGGATATAGCCCCTGCTTTTTTCTATTTCCACCAGAGTCCTTGTAACCCGGGCATATTCTGCCCATTTCGTGACCACCAGAGAGAAAACGATATTGAACAGTCCCGGTCCCAGGATACCGATGAGGGAAATGGTAAAAACCATGGTGGGAAGGGACAGGAAAAAGTCAAGCACTCCCGAGCAGAAAGCGGCCGCCCGTCCATTTCCCAGGGCCATAATCGTTCCCAGAAGGACTCCAAGAATGGCCGTCAGGGCGACTGTCAGGAAAGCAATGGAAAGACTGATCCGGCCGCCCCAGAGAATCCGGACCATTTCATCCCTTCCCAGCTGATCCGTACCCATCCAGTGCGCGCCGCTCACTGAAAGGAGGCGCTCACCCATATGGACCTGGTAAGGATCGGAGGAAGTCAGATAGGGAGCTGCTGCCATGATGAGAATCCAGAGCAGTGCCAGACCGCCCAGAAGGCGGAAATGGCTGCTCTGCCATAAAAGTCTCAGCGTTCTCATGAGAGGCCTCCCTTCTCCCTGGCTTCCGGCGAAAGGTAAAGGCAGAGAAGATCGGAAATGAGATTCACCAGGATGAAAATGCCTGCACCCCAGAGGATATAGGACTGCATGAGGATGTAATCATTATTCAGAATCGCATCCACCATGAGTTCCCCCATGCCCCGCCAGCCGAAAATGGTTTCAATCACGGCGGAACCGCCCAGAATATTTCCCATGGTCAGCCCCAGCATGGAAATCACGCCGGGCAGCGCATTGGGGAGAAGATATTTCCTCCAGATCATGGACCGGGGAAGGCCGAGGGTCCTGGCGCCTAAAATGTAATTTTTCCTGTACTCTTCCAAAAGAGCTCCCCGGAGGCGCCGGATATAAAGTCCGCACATCCAGACCGAAAGGGCCACGGTGGGAAGAATCATTCCCTGGGCGCCCCGGGCATTGACCGGCAGGAGCTGCAGTTTCACGGCAAAGAAATAAATAAGCAGCAGGGACAGCCAGAATGTCGGGATAGCCAGGCCCACAAAGGTAAGGATGCGGATGACCAGATCCGGCAGGCGGCGGTAATAATGAAAAGCCGCAAAAGCCAGAGGTACAGTCACCAGAATGGAAAGGAGGAGGGATGAAAATGCAAGGGCTGCCGTTTTCGGAATGGCACTTCCTACCAGTACGCTTACAGGCTGGCTGAAGGCCAGGGAATACCCGAAATCCCCGTGAAAAAGTCCCAGAAGCCAGCGGATATACTGGATGTACACCGGCTGATCCAGACCATACTGCTCCCGCATGGAAGCGATAAGCGACGGATCCGGGGCCACGCCCTGACGGAGAAGCTGCATTTCCACAGGATCTACGGGGGAAAGATTGAGCAGGAAAAAGGTGAGAAGTGTCAGCAGGATAAGAGTCACCACCATATGAATGACCCGCCTGCACACAAGGGAAAGGAACATGGAAATCTCCCTGCCTTCTGAAAAGAAAAGAGCCCTGAGGGCTCTTTTCGGAAATCACTCAGATCGTGATATCTTTCGTGATGACATAGTAATCGATCGGGAATACCGGTACATTCTTCACTTTCTTCGTGGTGACGATATTGTTGGCCGGATAATCGAGCCAGATGGCCACATTGTCGGATACGACTTTTTCTGCAATTTCCTTTGCCAGGGCCTGGCGGTCTTTCGTGTCAAAGGAAGCATACATCTTGTCCAGGAGGGCATCCACTTCCGGATTGGAATAGCGGCCATAATTGGAACGGCTGCCGGTGCGGTATACCTGGTCAAGGAACCAGTAGGTATCGTTCGTGCCTGCGGTAATCCAGTTCGTTTCGGTGAGATCATGGGCTTCTACTTTGGAAATATCCGGTTCCTGGATGCGGACGATCTTTGCATCAATACCGGATTCCTTGAGCTGGGCCTGGATGGCTTCATACATCTGGCTCTTATTTCCCCAGACGGCCATGGACAGGCTGAGGGGCTTCCCGTCTTTCACATAAATGCCTTCTGCATTCTTTTCCGTGTAGCCGGCAGCGGCCAGTTCTGTTTTGACTTTATTGGCATCAAAGGCCTGTTTATTTTTGGTCTGGGCATAAGGAATGGATGGCGGGAATGGAGCGCCTGCAGGGAGGGCACCGTTTCCTTCCACTTCAGCAATGGCATTGTAATTGATTGCCGATGCCACGGCCTGACGGAGATGGGGGTCTTTCAGGACGCCTTCCACGTTCATATCCATCATGTATACACGGGTGCCCACGGTTTCATGGATGTCATATTTGTCATTGGCAAAGAGGGAGCGGCTTGCCGTATCCATACGCTGGATCATGTCCAGTTCCCCGGACTGCAGGGACATGGCCCGTTTGCCGTCATCTTTAATGAATTTCACGGTCAGAGAATCGAGACCGGTCTTGCCGCCCCAGTAATTGTCATTCTTCTTCAGGTCGATTTCTTCATTCTTCGTGTATTTCGTGATCTGGTACGGACCGGTCAGGACAGGAGTGGATTCTGCTTTCGAGAGATCTGCCTTCGTATCGATGATGCAGAAAGCCGGTTCCGTGATCGTAGCCAGAAGAGCTGCATTCGGTTCGCTGGTTTCGATGATCAGATTCTGTCCATCCACCTTGATTTCCTTAATCTTCGAAGACTTCTGGGACCGTTCGCTTTCCTTCAGCGTCCGTTCCAGAGAAGCCTTGACCATTTCCGGAGTCATGTCGTCGCCATTCTGGAATTTCACTTTTTCACGGATGTGGAATTTCCAGGTGGTGGGGCTTACATTTTCCCACTTGTCCGCCAGCTGGCCGGCAAATTCCATCTTGTCCGTCACGGTGACAAGTGTTTCACCGGCGCCGATACGGGTAATGGTCCATCCATCCCAGGCATGAGCCGGATCGGCCGTTTCACCCAGCCAGTAAAGACCCACATTCAGATGTTTGTCAGCCTTCGCGCTCTGCGCCTGCTGGCCGCCTCCGCATCCTGAAAATACGGCTGCTGCACAAAGCATTCCCATGGCTGCTGCTAATAATTTTCTCCTCATAATATCCTCTTTTCCCTGAAAATATTAGAAACTCTCCTAATATATTAGCTCTGATTTTCGAGTTAATCAATAATTAGTTTGAAAAATATGATAATATGAAATGAATATTTTAAAAATATTCTGTGAATTTTCCAACATACATATAAAACCAGGGAACGCTCCGGGTACAGAGACCACCTGCTTTCCGGCAGAGGTCCATTTCCCGGATGTCTTCTTTCAGTCAGACCCTGTGTACCGGGAAGCTTATGAGGCTGATGCCCGACCGTTTCCCGGCCAATCGGGACGGCACTTACGCCGGAGATGCCTTTTTACCGGACATCCCTATCTTTTTCAGCGTTTTGCCCCACGCCGTCTTTTGCTTTTGAGAACCGTGAGCGGATTGCTTTTCAATGGAACCCCACTGATCAGCCGCAGCCGGCTGAAATCTTTTATCCTGCAGACAATCAAAAAGAGCCCCCGCAGGGGAGCTCTTTTTAGTTCGTGAACGGAAACTATCAGAAGTTGTAGTTCAGGGATACGGTGAAGGTATCATCGAGGTCGACATCGCTGTTGGTGCTTACATCGAATGCGTATTCGCCATGGAGACGGACATTCTTGGCGAGCATCACATCGCCGTTAACCAGCCAGAAATGAGTGTCATACTTATTTTCAGTAACATTCAGGGGGAATGCAGTGAAAGTGGAAGCAGCGCCACGGTAAGCACCCTTTTCATCCTTCACGTACTGAGCAGTCAGTCTCCAAGTGCCCGGTTTCTTAGCCGCATAGTGACCATAGCCGATACCTGCAGTCCAGAGAGCCGGATCGCCTTTGGCATCGGTATTCTGATAGTAATCGCCAAATACATCCAAATCATCGGTAATGCCAGCGGTCAGACCTGCACCCCACCATGTGCCCTGGTCACCCTTTCCGGTAAGAGTCATGTATCCGGCATCATAAGCAAAACGTCCAGATTTACCAATGACTCTTGCAAAAGCAAGGTCTTTTCCGTCAAAACCATCGGCTTCCCATGCATTGATGCGGCCAAAGCCTGCGTTGAGGGCAAGTTTGCTATTACCAAAGGTACCCTGAACGCCATCGAGGACGTCATCAACGAAGAGAGCTGTCTGGCCGAGGGTGAGGAAAGATTTACCAAGATCTACACTTGCATTATCGCCAAACTGATGATGAACGTAGAGGACGTTCATGGAAGTAGAGCCGTCATCAGCAGCCTTGAAATCCATGTTCTGAACGAGACGGCCGCGAACATAGGTGGAATCATTGACCTGAGCCTTAACATTGATACGCATACGGCCATCCCATACGCCGGTTGTATCACCGGTGAGTTTGCCATCAGCGTCTTTAGTATATTTTTCTTTATAGCGCATACGGGCATCGCCGAACCAGGTGATGTTGCCTACTTTCTTTTCCAGGTTGCCTACGCGAACGCCCAGGTTTGCCAGTTCGTCTGCATATTCGCCGGACAGTTTGTCCAGGGTGGCTCTCTGCTCAGCATTCAGCTGATCTTCTTTAGCCATGAGGCGGGCGATGATCTGAGCCAGTTCGTAACGGGTCATGTTCTTTTCGCCTTTGAAGGTGCCGTCCGGATAGCCTTCTACGACGCCCTGGTCGGACAGATCGGAAACTGCCTGATATGCCCAGTCATCAGTGGACACATCAGAGAACGGGTTGGCAGCGTATGCGGATACGCCAAGGCCGAGTGCAGCGCAAGCTGCGATTGCGAGAATTTTTTTCATAATATCCTCTCCTCTGTGGAACAATAAAATAGAAATATATGACATGCCCTGTAAAGAAGAGAGTTTTCACTGCGAGTTGCCGTGTTTCCTCGGTGTACTCTTTCTCTTCTTTCATCCCCGCGGGCGAGTGAGATGCGAATGACTGTATAGCCGAAAGGCATCTGTCTTACATAATGCTTGTATTTGAAAGTTCGCAGTTATCAGAGCCTCACATAGTGCCTGGAAACTTAAATTATTACATTACAGGTTCTTAAAACGGTCCCGTTGTCAAGGACACTCATTCCTAATTTTTCTGTTCGGGGGTTAGCCCTTTTTAGGCGGTTTTCTTCTCTTTGTCCTTCTCCTTTTCATCTATTTCATGCTGGATATTTTCAAGTCTTTCTTTTAAAACC
>NZ_JAZASU010000083.1:0-7682 GCF_036343215.1 Dialister sp. | reverse complement strand
GAGAATGTTTAAATCCTTATATAAAAGGGCCGCCTCCCCTATAAAAAGGCGGCCACCATAACTGCGAACTGATAACTAATAACTGATAACTATTTCCCCTAAAGTTTTTAAATAATGATTTTTATTTTTGTACACCCCCTTCCTGATTCACTCTTTCCCCTCTCCGCTCACACTCCTGCACGTTTCGATCCATTCATTGATGACGGCCCAGGGCTTTTCACTTTTCCGATAGCCGAAGCTCATCATGTAATTTTCTTCATCGAAGGAAAGGAAAAGGAGTTTTTTCTTTTCTTCCCGATTCAGAAGCTTTTCCGCCATATTCCGGGGAATGAAGAGGGCACCCTTTCCCAGGAGGCAGAGACGGAGGAGGACTTCCATATTTTCCGATTCCACGGAAATACGGGGAAGCATCCCCACATCGCGGAACATTTTCCTGGCGAGCGCCCCGATGACGTCTTCTTCACTGTTCAGGAGGAAGGGGCATTTCGAAAGTTCCGGTGGAATCCCCGAGCAGTTGGCTGTATTTCCATAGAAATAATCGCCAAGAGACTCTCCGAAAACTTCTCCGGCCAGGTTTTTTTCTATGAGGAGCAGGATATCCTCCTCCATCCAGGGCACATGGGCGATGCCCGGTATTTCCCCCGGAAGGTATCCCATGGCCACATCGATTTCATCATGGCGGAGGGCATTCCATATATTTCTATTGGACATTTCAAAGAGATGGATATTCACCAGGGGGCACCGTTCCTGAAAAGCGTTAATCATGCCGGGCATATTCACCCGTCCGCGGCAGGGGGAAATCCCGATCCGGAGGGTCCCTGTGTGGTGACCGGAAGCATCGGAGAGATCCCGCCGGAAATCCCTCTCCGTCCGGACGAACATGGCCGCATACCGGTAGAAAACCTCCCCGCTTCCCGTGAGTTTCAAAGGTACGGACCGCACAAAAAGCTTTGCCCCCGCTTCTCTTTCCATGGCCGCGATATGGGCCGAAAGGGTCTGCTGGGTAATATGCAGCTTCTCCGCTGCCCGCGTAATGCTTCGCTCCTCCGCAGTCATGAGGAAATATCTGATGGAGAGGAAATTCATGATTTGCTCCTTTTTATATGAACTATGGATAGAGTCATAAGTGCTATTCGTGGACCGTGATCCGTGAACCGTGAATCGTGAATCGTGAAGGTGGCGCCTTAAAATAGTAATGGCGCCAAATATATAGTCTGTGGTTCGCAGCCTTTTCTTTATCCATATCTTAAGTATTTCTATTACCTGCAGAGATTTTAACACCCGTCTGTGCGAAGTCCCCATATATAATCGTGCCGTATCAGCGGCACACCTTCACGAAGCACGGATCACGAACCACGAATCACGATGGATAATTAGTTTTATATAGGAATGTGCAAACAGTTATACAGCGATTTACCTGTATTATAAACAAAAAAGAACAGTTTTTCAATGATATTCTCATGAAGTATACTATATACAGAAGGAAATCCTGAGCCTTTCGGTTCACGGCTCGTGCTTCACCTTCCTTTTGAGACAGGAATAGCGGCCTGCCTCCCCCACGAGCTGCGAACCGGAGGGCTAATATTGCATGCCTGCCTCTTCGACCTGGGCTTTTGAGGCATTTCTACGGACAGCTTTGAGGTATTCGCCGATTTTCTCTACGAGGTAAAATCCCCATATAAAATGGCGCCTTCTTCTGTCGCGCGCCACACCCCCGACAGTCCCGATACCCCCGAGACTCCCGATAATCCCGAATAAAAGTTGTTCTTTATATAGTTTCCATTTACTTTTCAGTTTAACACCTTATTTCGCTGACTCCCGCATTCCCCTTGCGGTTTCAGGTCATGGCCCGGCACTTTCTCCATCAGATGCCGGATCCCCGCCATGGCAGCGGACGCTCCCCGGCGTCCGTTTTTTATTGGTCCGGACAGCGGAGATCCATTGGAATTCGCGGGGCTTACTATAAAAGTTCTCCGTCATCAGCTCACAGCGGCCAGGAAAAGTATTTCCCCGGGGATAAAGGCATACGTTCTTATTATTTTTCATGAAACTCAGGAGCGATCAAGAAAACGATCAAGTTAATCTCAATTGAACCCGGCAACTTTCAGTCATTCTACTTCATTCCCTGATTTGCCAATTGCAAATTCCCTCTTCAGGCCAAAATATCAGGCTTCATTCCGGTGTACGCCTTCTAATTCCCGTTTCCTGCGTTACGTACTAACCATTTTCCTCATAAACGACTTGTCTGATCGTACGCCCCTTCACCACTTCGTGGAGCTCCCCGGACGCGGGGAGCTCGCATTTAATGGATAGAGGCCATATCGCAAAGAACATTTCATCAGTCAGCCCTGCCCGTGCCGCCTGTGCAAAGCCCCCATACAAAAAATATTGGCCGCATCAGTGGCCAATCCTTCCCGCACCCCGCATCCCGAAATCTCGCTAAAGACTCCATCGGAGCATGCCGCGGTGAGGCTAACTCACGAAAACCGTAACTGACTCAGGTCATTGTAACTGCCGGAAGACTCCAATTACATATAAAAATCGGCAGGCTTAATAAATTTTCCGCCCGCCACCTTCACGAATCACGAACCACGAACCACGAAATTTCGATAATGTCTATATCGGGGCTCGCCGAGGTTTGCTAACCCACGAAAACCGCAGCTGACTCAAGCCAATGAGCACTCGCCTGGTCCCTCATATAAATCTCCTTCCGCTTCCGAACCACGAATCACGAACCACGAAATTTCGATAATGTCTATATCGGGGCGTGCCGCGGTGAGGCTAACTCACGAATACCGTAACTGACTCAGATCAAGGTATCTGCCAAAAGACTCCAATAAACCTACCACTCCTCAAATTCCGGCACGAAGTATTCGGCCGGTTTTTCTTTTGAAGAGAAGGCGAAGGGAGAAAGTGTCGCTCCATAGGCGCCGGCGTTTTCGAAAATGACGGGATCTCCGATTTCCAGATGAGGGAGGGAAATATCTTCGGCTGCCATATCGGAGGCGGTGCAGAGGCTTCCTGCCAGGGTCACGGTTTCCAGATCTCCATTTTTCAGAGTCCGGATGGGGAAGGCATGGGTTTTCGTGAAGAGCGGTTCGCTGCCCCTGGCATTTTCTCCTCCGTATTTCCGGACGATTTCTCCCATGGAAGGACGCAGGAAACCATTCAGCGTATCGGCGAGGATGAGGAACGTCTTTCCGTGGGACACTTTCCGGTCCACCACTTTTGTCACATAAATGCCGGCAGGGCCTGTCACATAGCGTCCGGTCTCGATGAGGAGTCTTGTTTCCGGGAATTTTTCATGAAATAAGGAAATCTTTCCCGCCAGCTTCTGCCCCAGGGAGCGGATATCGAGGGGATTTTCCTCCCCGTAGGGAATGCCGATGCCGCTTCCCAGATTGAGGAAGGAGAATTTTCTCATGTAGGGTGCAAACTTTGATGCCATATCCAGGAGTTTGTCATAGTAATGAAGGAGCTTTTCTTCATCCAGTACCTGACTTTTCAGGTGCACATGAAGGCCCGTGATGCGAAGATTTTCCGGCACATCGTCTTTCAGGAAATGAAGGACCTCCTTCTCATCGATGCCGAATTTCGAAGGCATTCCTTCATCGCCATCCATAGAAAAATCGGGATTTACGCGAATCCCTGTTTCCAGAGGTTCCGCCCGCACCACCTGGCTGATCCGGGTGATTTCGGAAAGACTGTCCGCAATGATCATGGAGCGGCGAAGGGCTTTCCGGATGGCAGATGTCGTTTTCCCCGGAGCGGAGTAAAAAATATTTCCTCCCGGGATTCCTGCCCTGATGGCCAGTTCTACTTCCTGGATACTCGCTGCATCCATACCGAAATCATGATTGGCCAGAGTCCGCACCACTTCGGGAAAAGGATTGCACTTCACGGAATAGAGAAATTCCACCCCCGGAAAGGCCGCTTTCAGAAGCTCCGCTCTCTCCCCGATGGCTTTTCCGTCATAAATATAGAAACTGTCATGGTCCTTTGCTTTGGAAAGGATGAATTCGTCCTTAATCATTCAGTTTACCTGCTTTCTTTATCAGGATGAAATAACCGTAGGTGAGATAGTTATCAGTTCGCAGTTATCAGTTCTCAGTGATGGTGCGGCGCGACAGAAGAAAGCGCCGCAGAGATTTATGGATAATATCATTGGAAATTAATTTTTGCCCATGACAGGAAAAAATTCAGTCCATGTGGCACAAAAGTATTATCATGCCATGTGAACTACTGATAACTGAGAACTAATAACTGATAACCATCTGAAACATTATGAATTCTCAGTAGTCCTTACTTATTGAGTGTATAGGAACTGCTAACTTTTCATTTCAGCTTTTCAAGCATAGATTGACACCCAAGCAGGACATCCTCATAGGTCCTCTCGAAATTTCCCGTGTACCAGGGGTCGGCCACGTCCCTCTTTTCTCCCGCCCAGGAAAGGAGGAGGGATACTTTTTTCTCCGGATCCTGGCCGCAAAGCCAGTCCAAATCATAGAGATTTTCCTGATCCATGGCGATGATATAATCCGCTTTTTTATAGTCTTCCTTTGTAATCAGTCTGGCCGCATGCTTCGTGAAAGGAATGCCGTGAGCCTTGAGGGTCCGTTTTGCGGGAGGATAGATGTCGTTTCCTATTTCCTCGGTCGTAGCCGCCCGGGATTCGATGTGGAAATCTTTCTCCCGGCCCGCTCTGCGGACGATTTCCTTCATCACCATCTCCGCCATGGGAGAACGGCAGATATTTCCGTGGCAGACGAAGAGTATGGTTGTCATAGGTGCTCCTTTCGGTTTGAGTCAATCGAGGTGAAAGTTATCAGTTATCAGTTCGCAGAAATTCAAAAAGTACAGGACAACTGGAAGTGAATAATTTTTAAACGGTTCTCCGTAACCTGTTCGCAATTCACAAAATTTTACTTTATATACCGTTATATTCACCTGATGGGGCATTGATAACTGACAACTGGTAACTGATAACTTATTTTAACGATACCGTTTTTGCAAAAATTCCAAAATCGGTATCGTTAACGGAGATGGCCCTTATCCATTAGCCGTTACTTATTAGAATCTCAATCCCTGCCGGCAGGATGCGGATTACTAACTGCTCTATTTACCTCTCCACTATACATGAAATATTTCTCAAAAGGCAAGGGAAATTTCCAATGAGAGCCATGTATAAAAGGGCCCGCCAATCAATCTGATGCGGGCCTTCCTTCACTGCGAACTGATAACTGATAACTGCTAACTTTTCACTTACAGCTATTTCCCTTATAATAGAAATCAGAAAGTGTTACGACAAGGAGGTACCCATGAAGAGAATCATCGCCATCAATGGCAGTCCAAGGCGTAATGGAAATACGGCGAAAATGCTCCGCGCCGCCCTGGCGGGCGCCGAATCCTACGGGGCAGAGGGAGAATTCGTCCAGCTTTACAGTCTTTTTTACAAGGGCTGTGCCAGCTGCTTTTACTGCAAACAGAAGAAGAAACCTCATGGAAATATCTGCGCCACGAAAGATGACCTTTCGCCGATTCTTGAGAAAATCAAGGAAGCAGATGCCCTCATTCTGGGGACCCCCATCTATTTCATGAACTATTCTTCCTCCATGATTGCCTTTCTGGAACGGTTCCTCTTTTCCAATTACCTCTACCGTTTCCCCGATTCCTCTATATTTCCAAAGAAACTCCCCAGCGCCCTTTTCTATACCATGAATGCCACGGAAGAACAGGCCGATCTCTTCCACCTTCCGGACAGGACAAAGGGTTATGAAGAATTCATTGGAAATATCCTGGGCGTCCCGCCCAAAGTCCTCTATGCCTATAATACCCTGCAGTTCAGGGATTACAGCCGCTATGAAGCTTCCATCTTCTCCGAAGAGGACAAGAAAGCTTACGAAAAAGAGCACTTCCAGGATACCCTGGACCAGGCAAGATTTATCGGGATCAAGCTGATAGGCGGTTGAATGGATCGCTTTGAGTTCAAATCGTGCCTTTAGCTATAAGAATAGAAGTTATCAGTTCGCAGTTATCAGTTATCAATGAAAGTGGCCCGCATCAGAATTTTGAAGCGGGCCTTTTTATTTCCTTTATGTAATAGACTTCCATCAGATACCATATAAAAATGGCGCCTTTATCATTTAAGGCGCCACCTTCACTGTGAACTGCAAACTGATAACTTTTAAATACAGTTATCAGGCAGGCATATTTCTCAAAGTTTTCCTACCCTGCGATCAGAACGCCGGAATCAGTCCGTCGGAGAAGTTGTCATTGATATATTTCTTCACGGAATCGCTCTGGAAAATCTTTACGAATTTCTGGTAGGTCGGATTATCCTTGTCCTTTTCTCTGGCTGCAATGATATTGGCATAAGGAGAGGTGCTGTCTTCGGTAGCGAGTGCGGATTTGTGATCCAGTTTAGCCGATTTCGCATAGCCTGCATTGATGACAGAGCATGCTACATCATCCAGGGATCTCGGGAGCTGGGCAGCTTCCAATTCCACGATTTCGATATGTTTTGGATTGGATTCGATATCTCCGACTACGGCTTTGACCGGATTGGTGCCCTTTTTCAGTTTGATGATTCCTTTCTGTTCCAGAAGAACGAGAGCGCGTCCGCCGTTGGAAGGATCGTTCGGAATGGAAATCTTGTCGCCCTCTTTCAGTTCATCCAGGGATTTGATCTTGTTGGAGTATACGCGGAGCGGGGCGAGATAGGTATTTCCGATGGAAACCAGTTTGGAACCGTTCTTTTCATTGAAAGCTTCCAGGAACGGGCCATGCTGGAAGGAGTTCAGGTCGATATCACCGGATGCCAGGGCCTGGTCCGGAGTGACATAGTCAGCGAAGGATTTCAGGTTCACTTTGAGGCCCTGTTTTTCTGCTTCTTTGGCTACAAATTCCATGACCTGTTCAGAATAGCCGGGGGTTACGCCTACGGTGATTTCTTTCTTTTCTGCCGGTGCTTTTGCGTCTTTCTTGTCTCCGCCGCAGCCGGAAATGGCTCCTACGACGGCCAAAGCTGCCAGGGATAATGCCAGAGTCTTCTTCAAATTCATACATATTCCTCCTTTGAAATATCCGAAACCCTCTCTATTCCGTTTCAGATACAAAAAATCCTCCGCCCTATGGGACGAAGGATTCGTGTTACCACCCAATTTTACCTCCCGGTCACCCGGAAAGCCTTATGAGGTACGGGCCAAAGCCGATACCCTGACTCTGTAACGGGAGTTCCCGCTCCGCTTCACTGTTCAGCGGAAAGGCTCAGAGGCCATATTCCATAAATTTTCCGCGCTCCTTCCCACCTGCCGGAGCTCTCTTTGCCGAAGCCTTTATGTACTCTTCTCTTCACTGCCTGTATGTGATTAGAAATAATATACCATTGGAAATACCAATTGTCAAGACAAATTGGAACAGGTATGAACAATGGATCCTTATCCGGTGGAAATATTCCAAATCCTCGATGTATTAATTCTAACAAAATTCTAATGATACAAATCGCATTTTTTGCTACTATACCGGTGGAGCGAATGAAAGGGCCCCTGAAGAAATCCCTTGTAAACCGGATGTACACAATCGATCGAACCGGCGGAGGGATGGACGCAGATGATTTTCAGAAACTCCATCTAACCGCGCGGTGAAAATTTTTTCACTCTATTTTTTCAAAAGAAATAAGTCCT
>NZ_JAZASU010000082.1:0-7757 GCF_036343215.1 Dialister sp. | reverse complement strand
CTGGACAGCATCTTTCAGGATCCGCTGTTTCTGGGAAAGAAGTTCTGTATTCTTCGGATCCAGCTTGAGGAGCTTTGAGACATCCTTCAGCTGGCTCTGTGTGCTTTTGATCGTGCTGTTGACAGACTTTAGCGACTGCTCCAGCTTTGTTGTATCACCCCCGATCTCAACGGTGATTCCCTTGATGTTAACCATTTTTTCTTCCGGCCTTAGTTTTGTTCATTTTTACAGAATCACAGACTAAACTTGTGTTGCTAAAGCTACTCGTTTTGTTCAAAAGCTTCATTCCAGCCTTCCTCCTTCCCGTAGTAATTCTCGCATCAAAAAAGGATGACTGCGCTCTGCAATCACCCTTTTCAGAACTGATCATTATCTAAGATCACATGAAATGTGTCCTCATTCTTATCCGGCCGTCACATTTCGGGCATCCATTACCTCTATATCGATCAGACGGCTTGGATTTCCAGCTATGCCCATTCCTGCATTTCCACCAGATGTCACGATTGCTTTGAGCCGTCACATCCTCTGGTCGTAGATCACCATTCTTTTCATAATCCCATTCTACAGCAATTTCAGGTATTGTTGTTTTCAGATCATTTATTCCCGGAATGGCCTGTCTGCCCGAACATACTGGGCACCCATGGTTCTTCCGTGAGTAAATGGCGGCTCGCCAGCTATGGCCTTCCGCGCATTTCCACCATACCTTCTTCTGGCTTCCCGGCATCACATTATCCGGCCGCAATTCACCGTTTTTATCATAATCCCACTCTGAAGCCAGGACAGGATCCAAGGTGGCCAGGTCATTCTCACCGGCTATTGCTCTCTGACCAGCGCAATACGGGCAGCCTCGCTTATGCAGCGTTCTGTTGGACACAGACCCTTGCCAGCTGTGTCCTCTTGCACAGCACCACCACACCTTCCTGTTTGAGTGTGAAATGACCATTTCCGGTTTCAGTGATCCATTTTTTTCATAATCCCATTGCGATGCCACTTCGGGAAACATCGTTTTCAGGTCATTAAATCCTGCCAGCACTTTTTTATTCGCGCAATAAGGGCATCCACTTCCACGGATGCGATGATTAGGGCTTATCTTCCAACTGTGTCCAAGCCCGCATATCCACCAAACAGGAATGTTTGAACCCGGTCTCATTTCTTCCGGCCTGCAATTGGTGTTCTTTTTGTAATCCCACTCAGCGGCCAATTCCGGGCATATAGTGACAAGATCATTAACTCCCGACTGTGCAATGCGTCCGCTGCAAACAGGGCAGCCAGTATCATGACGGTTCTGAACGGCCGTCTGCCAACTATGGCCTTCCTTGCAAATCCACCATATCCTGTGCTTAGAAAACTGTGTTACCATCTCTGGCCTTAAATCACCATTTTTTTCATAATCCCACTGTGATGCCACTTCGGGATCCTGCGATTTAAGGTCATTAAAGCCTTCCAGCACCTTGCGGCCTGCGCAATACGGACAGCCAGTCCCATGGTTTCTGTTTGCCGGCGTAGCCTCATAGCTATGTCCTTCCGGGCATATCCACCAAACCTTTTTCCCGTAATTCAAAGTCACGGCTTCCGGGAGCAGGCCTGCGTTTTTATCATAATCCCATTGGTCTGCCCGGCCAGGAGCTTTTGTTTTCAGGTCGTTGTACCCTGCCATCACTTTTTTGTTTGCACAATACGGACATCCCGTTCCATGGCAACGGTTTGCCGGTGTGGCTTCCCAACTATGTCCAATCCTGCATTTCCACCAGACATTCTTTCCTGAATGCATCGAAACCATCCCTGGCAACAATGCCCCGTTTTTTGCGTAATCCCAATCTTCAAGAAGATCAGTCCTGTCCAGTATTGTTTCCATCCCCCTCACGATGTCCCCTCCGGTATAGCATCCCACATCTGCCGCAGCAGTTCCTCTTCCCGGGAAATCATCTTCCTGTCACCGGCATAAGCCGCGCTGGCCGCAGATGGGAACTTCCCGTCGATCAATTTTTCTTTCGCCTGCGCAGTCACCTCCGTGTCCGGCTTATTCAACTGGTTTTCATCTGCCAGGATTTCATTTGCCAGCGCCGGATATAGATAAGTACGCAACATTTTTCTCAGATATCTGTTTTCAATCGTCAGGCTCCTGGCCTCCGCCCTTGAAGCAGCATGCTCTTTTCTGAGGGCCTCATTTTCCTCCCGGAGCGTTTCGCAATCATTCTCAAGCTGCTTTCTTGCGGATGCGGCGGCGTCGGCATCACACCGGATCTGAAGGGTGCTCTCATAAATGTACTGCCAGTAGGCGTCCAGTTCCCCCAAGGCGGTACGTAGGGCATCCGGATCCTGACGCACTTTCATTATCCGCACCACATCAAGGCTTTTGTATGAGTTCCCGAGTTGGATTCCCATACCGTTTTCGTTCCTGACCAGTGCTTTCAGTTCCTCTATGCGTCTCCGGACCCTTTCATCCCGGCGAAAATCATACGCTTTTACCTGTTTCCCAAGCCTTGCAGCGTATTCTTCCAACAGCGAACATTTCAGCTTTGCCGGGTTACCGGCAGCTTCCGATGTAAAGAAGGAATCCACGATTGCTACCAGCTCATCACTTTCTGTTTTCTTCGGCCTCGCCATTCCCCGCCTCCATATCTTTCCACAGGCATTCACGGTAATGATGGCAACTTTGCTGCAGCCTGAGCATTGCCTGCCGGATGTTTTCCTGGCATCCAATTCCTTGCCTCACAGCTTCCACCATGTGCATCAAGAACCAGCTGTCAGCCTCTACTTTCTGCCTGCCCTGTTCCGTATCAAAAAAATCAAGATGCTGTCCCTGTCTGTCACGCCGGAAATAGCGGCAGCTCTTGCAGTCACCTATCTCGCCCAGGGAATTCACAGTCTGGATGCAGTCATCCACTTCCTCCATCCGCCGTCTCGGGGACCTGCACCATCCTTCCGGTACCCTGGTCAGTTCTGTTAATGGTGTCAATGAGTAAACGCTTTTCCCATTAATCCTGGCGCCGGCGCCCTTTCTGATCTTCCTGAAAAAGGCATATGTCGAGCATTCCACCAGTTCCGCCATGTTTGTATAATAATGGGAACTGATGCCAATGTTTGTGTGCCCGGCCAGTTCCATGCACATCCTCGGCGACCCACCTGAAATGATCAGGTTCATCATGGCTATATGGCGCGTATCCCCCAGGTTGACAACCGGGATTTCTTTTCCTGCCAGTACATTTCTGTAAAAATCATCCTTTGTCGTCTTCAGGCAGCCATAATTATAGATTTCCCCGGTTGACATCCTGTGGAGTTCCCTGTAAGGTTCATAGCAGAATAGCGAATCAATAGGTGGGGCGGCCATTTTCCCAGTAGCTTCCTTATACCAGAGTATTGATTCCGCAACCTCAGAGGAGATGGGATAGGATTTCTTTTCATAGTCCGAGTCAATACGGTAAGCCATCAGTGTGTTTCCGCCTTTGAGGCGTGTACGCCTTATGGTTACTATGTATCCTTTCTCCGTTTCCCGGATACAATCCCTCGGCATCATCAGGAATTCAGTAACCCTGAGCGGAAGGACCGCAGTAAGCTCCCACCACAAATACAGTGGGAAATAAAACCTGCGATCTTCCGGTCCCGCGCCCTGCCAGTATTCATCCATGGCATCATGGAAACGGAAATAGGCCGCGAAATCCAGGAGCCTGCGCTGTCCGCCGGTCCGTATGCGCTGCACCGCCGCACAATCTTCCAGACATTCAATCGCCGCATTTCTTGCCTCAGAGAAGCCCGGGATCAGCTGCAGGAGCTCCGCTATGTGCGCTGATTCTTCACCGAATCCATCATCCTCCGGAAAGTCTTCAGCAGCTATCCGGCACAGGTGATAAGCCAGTTCACGTAATGATGCAAGCGTCCACGCACCCATATGGAACAGTACATAGCTTTTGACAGCTTCCTTATAACACTGCGATGTGCATCCGATCCAGTGAGCCGCATGCCCTTCGTAATCGCTGTCTGAATAGGAAAAGCGTATCGCGGTCCTGCTTTTTTCATCTGTAACAGGCCATTCATCATCTTCGAACCTGCCACCGGTAATGATCCCATGGGACAGGTAACGATTGAAGATTTCCTTTGCTTTGCTGATTGTTTCCGCATCTATGGAGTCAACCGCCAGGAACCTGCTGTAATCCGTTCCCGCCAGTTTGTTCGCCGCAGTAAGCATAGCCTGACAAGCCTCCTTCCATGATCTGTGACAACGCGCCCATGTCGGCTTCCTGGAGCATGCCTTTTGTACAGGCAAGGTATTCACCGATGACCGGCAGGACCGCTTTTTTCATCATTGCGCGGTACCGCCAGCCGTCCGGTCCTCCTGACAGATCCCGCATCCTGGCATACTCACTGGAAAGATGGTGCAGGATGGATTTTGTATGAATTTCATACCGGCAGCCGACGCATGCAGGCCTTTCCGGAAACACACAGGGGAAACCACCGCCGGTCATGGCACACAGACATCCTTCCTGCTTGGAAACAGCCCTGCCGGATGCGATCTCCTGGACGATGACCGCAACATCCATCCCGGACGATACGATATCCGACACGGTTTCCTTAGCCTTGGCAAGTGAGGTTTCACACATCCTCACGATGCCTTCAATCCCGGAAGGCCGTATCCCCACCTCCCTGATCAGGCTTGTCTGTTCCTGGATGGTCAGCCCGGTGTATTCACTGCCGGCATACACCTCAAGAAGCAGATGGGGGATGAAGCCGAAAACGCCGCGCTCAAACATTTCCCTGGCGATGAACTCCGGCTTATATCCCGAGAATGCGGCATCGCGCAGGTAAATATCCGTGACATCCGGCAGCGTGCCGAGGCCTCCTTTATGGCTTCTTGCCAAGGCGGCGATCATATATCCCCTCATGCTGCCTTCTGAAGAATCTGCCATCATTTCGAGTCCCTGCAGGTACGCCTTGTTCGCCCTGGAGCTGGCAAACCCCTTACCGGCAAGGATGTCCATGAAATCCTTCCCGAGAAATCTGCGCATCCGGCTTATAGACCTGTCCGCCCGGATAAATGATTCGCCGGGCTTCGTTTCCGGGTGATGGCTGGCAGCAATCCCGAGAATGATTCCCATGGGTTTCTCCAGCGACACCGGAATGAAAACTTTCAAATCCGGTATCCCCGAACCCGCCATTGTTTTATTGGGACGCTTTGGACGGAACCTGATCCGGATCTGCACATCCCGTGAAACGGCTTCCGGAGATTCCAGCGTACCTGAAACGGCCTTTTCACGGAATGCCTCCCCCGATTCCCCCAGATCCGGTTTAGGGATCCTTACGATATCCGTGGAGCGCAGCCCGCATACAAAGTGCATGGCGAGGAAGGCCCACAGATTCGCCTGGGCGGCAGATTCACAGGCCTTTTCCAAAAGGCCCTGTTGTTTCCACCATTCCTCATTAAACAGGCAGTAGGCCATGCTTGAAAACTGGCGGACCGTGTATGCCTCTGTCTCTTCACGCTTTTTCCGATATTCAAACCTGTACTGCCAGCCACTAATCCCGAGTTTCTTTTGCATCCATGCGTTAAATCCGGCATACAATTCACTGACAGCCCTGGTCGCTTCAACGTCAAGCGTATCCACAAGTTTCTCCATCTCTTCAGGATTGAGTACCGTGATCTCCCCAGGCAGATGGAAGAGCAGGAAATCAAAAAGCCTCCATGCAGAAATGTCATCTGCCAGATTTTCGCCTGAGATGTATTCCCGGTAAAGGGCAGTTGTCCGTGGCAGTATTTCTTCCCCATAGCGCATGAGTATCTCCAGTTTTTCGCTGTTTCCTTTCCGAAATCCATCCAGCCAAAGATGGAGGCTGCTGCACAAGGCAGATGCCTGTTCTTCTGTAACATACAGCTTTTTACCAGCCAAAACTGTATTGTCCGGAAGAACTTCAACATCCTGCCCGAACCAGCCATTCATCTCCAGAAAACTCAGAAGTTTCCTCCGCTCCTTTATACTCCCCGTGTATAAGGATTTCCTCTTGCATGCCAGGTCTTTTACTGCTGCATAGAGATCAGTCTTTCCCATGCCACAACGCACCTTCTTCCATCAGGAATGACGCCAGCAACTCATTGGTCTTTGCCAACTCACGCACGAGATCGCCCTTATTCTGGAGGTAGACAAGGGCACTTTCAGGACTCCTGTCCCCGCGCCAGAACTGAAGTTGATCAATGGTTTCTCCCCGCAGGGCGAGCTGTACGGAAAACCAATGCCTCAGGGAATGCGGCGCCAGCTTGTTCTCGCAAAGCATCTGGCCGTATATCCTGCACTCCGGATCTGAATGCTCCAGGAGTAGCGGGCGCAGGTAGGTATCCACCAGATACTGGAAACGGGCATAGTAGTTGCCGTAGGTCATGGCCATTCCATTGGCGTTCACAAACATGGGGCAATAATCCGCCTCAAATGTCTGCGTGGCCAGGAAGGCTTTATGACTTTCATACAACTGCTGGAACGCTTCCAGAAACGGTGGATAGACACCCTGTCTCCGCTCCTTCTTGATCTTTCCGCACCCCACTCCGTCGCTCCGCATGGCGTATTCATGGGTCAGGTCAATGTCAGCTCGGATCAGCCTGCCGTCCAGGTACGTAAAGATGATACCGTTGCCCTTGGGGCTGCCTTCCTGCCTGACATTCATCACTTCCCCTGGACGGAGGCCGGCGAATGCCTGCAGCCCCATGGCAAAAGCGATGTCCGGGGCATACCGCAGCGCCAGGTTCATCAGGATCTTGAACACCTTCGTCGGAATGTCCCTGAAGATTTCCTTCTCCTCCGGTACATACCGGATCTCAAAATCCGGAACCGATCTTTTTACCAGCCTGCCACTGTGGTCATAGCCCTGTGTTTCACGGTACAGTTCATTCCTCTTCATGGCGACATACCCTCCATACTTCCAGCTCAGCTTTACGAAGAACAACGTGACTGAATGTATGCAGTTTTCCACGCTTTCGCTGCCCCTGTGTCCTCCGTCCGCCTTAGTGCCCATGGCATAGTCCGTGAAGAATGCCACCAGCATCCCCTTCGTGACTTTGAACACATGGTCTATCCTGTATACCTCATAGTTATCAATCAGGATGTAGTTCAGCATCATGCAGATATAGTGCATCCTGGCATTGGCATCAGAAGCGAGCGGCCTGGCCGTCCTGTTATTGTAAGCCCCCGTGTAGTTATGCAGCCTGGTGAAACGGACGATCACCCCGTACTGGTTCTTCAGCACGATGAATGACCGGATATACGACAGCCCGTCCTCTGTCACCAGCTTGTGCTCATAAACAGCGTATCTGTAATCCTTTCTGGGATCCCTACCGGTAATCCGAATCGTCTCTCCCATAGCAGCACCCCTTTACGAATGCCACTTTACCATAAAAATCCGATCAGCATAATTCTTGTATTTATATGCCAGTTACACTACTGTGGGGAGGTATTTCCAGCCTTTGGGAGATACATCCCGGGAGTGGATTCCCGGGAGCTTCAGATCTAAAATGAACAAAACCACCCTTCTCTGTTCCAGATCCATTCACCCGGTTTTGAACAAAACCGTTTTGTTCATTCCCTCGTTCTGTTCATTTCTTTCCATCCATGAACAAAACCCTCAAAGCCATTATTTACAAGGCTTCAAGGGCTTTTCGACGACCATCCAGGTTTTGTTCGCGAAAAAAAAGTTTTTTGATGCGGTTCGCCATAGGATGCGCCTCCTTTCCTTAAAATTTGTCGAAATCCTCCTGCGTTGCGATCTTGGAGTAGGTG
>NZ_JAZASU010000081.1:0-7839 GCF_036343215.1 Dialister sp. | reverse complement strand
TGAAAATCATCTGCGTCCATCCCTCCGCCGGCTCGATCGATTTTGTACATCCGGGTGATGAGGGATTTCTTCAGGGGCCCTTTCATTCGCTCCACGGGTATAGTAGCAAAAAACGGGATTTGTATCATTAGAATTTTGTTAAACTTTTGCTTTTCCCCGGATTTCCGACGTCTTGAAAATGGTTAAATGATAAAAAAGGACGCTTCTCCTGTTGAAAAGCGTCCACCTGAACTGCGAACGGATAACTATATTTCGGAATGTTTTTAAAGAAAGGGTGTCTATTTTTTGTACCCTGCATTCCCAAATCAGGATGACCGGCAGAGACGGAATGGATTCATGGCGGCAGGCTCAGTCTCTGATTTCGATGATTTCGTCTTCATCTTTTCTTGCCAGCGGTACGGGGTGATGGTTCGGGATGCCGAAGGACATGGCAAGGACCATTTCTCCTTCGCCCAGCCATTCATGGAGTTCGTCGTAAGCAAAGAAAATGTTTCCGATCCAGAGGCTGCCATAGCCCATGGAAGTGGCCTGGAGGGCCATATTTTCTGCAGCGGCGCCAATGGCCTGAACGTCGGAGAGTTCATGAATCTTTTCAGCCGTGGTCCAGGTATCGGTGAGAGGACGGCCATCCGGATTTACAATGAATACGAGAATCGGCGCCTGTTCCATGCATTTCAGAGTAAAACGGGCATTCACATAGAGTTCCGGAGATCCGGCGAGGACCCCTTCGCCTTTTTCTGCCCGTTCGATGCCTTTTTCCATGAGGGCGAGGGCCTCTTTCTTGCTTTCCCCCTTGACCACGATAAATTTCCAGGGCTGACGGTTCTTTGCCGATGGTGCCCACATGCCGGCGCGGAGGATTTCCCGCATATCCACTTTGGAAATATCATCGCTCTTGAAGAAGCGTACGCTTCTGCGCTTGAAAATTACGTTGTACATACCATTCATCCTTTCTATATATAATGTATTATAATATTCTTCGCTTTATACACACCGCCTCTATTATACACTGTTTGAACATTAAAGGAAATAAAGAAATAACCCGTGGTCAATTTTGCTCACTGAAACCATTTCCGGAAAATCAAAGAAAACGCTGTACCTTCCCGGGGTGTATTGTGAGGGTCTGGCGAATGAACGTAACGCAGGGAACGAATTGTTTCAATTTTCCCTCGCAGGATAGTACGCCCCTTCTGTCGCCTTCGGCGACACCTCCCCTGACGCGGGGAGGACTTACGCCGGAGCCCTCCCGGGCGAAGCGGGGCTGGCATGAGTTTTTCGCTGCGAAGCAGCGGAGCCTGTTTTCCCACGGCCGAAGGGCCGGTTGTATGGTTTTTATGAGGAAATGATAGCCCTTTCGCCTGGGCAAAATCCCCATAAAAAATATTGCCGCATCAGCGGCAATACCTTCCCGAAGTCCCGATAACCCCGAAATGAATCCCGACAACCCCGATTCAAAAGCCTGTACACCTGAAATTTCCATTATAAAAAGGGCGCCTGTATTATTTCAAGGCGCCCACCTTCACGGATCCCGGACCACGGACCACGAATCACGAATCACGAACAGCGAACAACGAAGAACGAAAGGCACAAATTGACTCAAACCATTAAATTACAAATATTCCGAAACCTTCACTTTCCCTTTAACCGGCTGACCATCGATAAATGCCCTCATATTTCCAAAGGCATTTGTTACGGCTTCATTGAGGGCAAAGGATGTTTTTTCCGCATTATGGGCGGAGCCGGTGACGTTCGGATATTTCAGGATTTCATAACCTTCTTTGGGATAGTTGTCGAATTCCTGCCACCATACGTCCATGGAAAGGTGGAAAAGGGGATGGGTTCTGATGTGGGTCAGGATATCTTCATAATTGATGAGGGCGGCCCTGGCCACGTCTATAATCTGGGCATCTTCTTTCATGAGGGAAAGAATTTCTTTGTCGATGATGCCTTCAGTTTCTTTTGTTTTGGGAAGGGAAAGGATGAGGATGTCCGCTTCCGGGATGATTTCTTTCAGGTCTTTCATGGCAAATCCGCCGTCCAGAAGGTTTGAAACAGGAGGGGTCCGGCCGATGGCGTAGATTTTTCCGCCGAAGGGCCGGAGGATTTTCGCGATGGCTTTTCCGATGCCGCCAAAGCCCAGAATGAGGGCGGTCTGTTCACAGAGGAGTTTCTGGTTGTGTCCTGCCGCATTGAAAATGCCGCGGGAAAGTTCTTCGGTCTGTTCCCGGAGACAGCGGTTATTGCAGATGATCATGCCTAAAGCGGATTCCGCAATTCCATGGGCCCAGCCGCCCACATTGCAGTACAGGGGGATTCCTTTGGGAAGGACATGGAAATCGTGATGGTCCGCGCCGGTCAGGATGGTCTGCACCATTTTCGGCCGGTTCAGCAGCTGCTTTTCTCCGGCTGTCAATTCGTCGGTGATTTTGGCGGCCAGAAGTAAATCGGTATGGGAAATGGCGTCGAGTCTCTCTTTTTCGTCCAAATCTTCCAGCCACACCACTTGGCAGTCCGGGAATGTGGACTCTGCTTTCCTTAGAAATAATTTCTTTAATTTCGGGGCGATAGTTATGGTAGTCATGGGGGACCTCCTGTCCTGTTGAAATGGAGAAATTCAGGGTAAAGGAATCGGTTATCAGTTCGCAGTTGAAGGAAGCCCGCATCAGAAATCTGAAAGCGGGCCATTTTATTGAAATATGGGACGAACCCATGTAAATATTCTGTGAGAGCCAAAGGCCGTGCGCAAAGCGCACTGCATCCTATTGGTTTCCGAAGGAAACCATACCATTCACGGACCACGGAAAGCACAAAAGCCTCTATCCCTTGTCCCCGCTCAACGCCTCTATATTCTCCTGCACTTTCTGTGCGGATTCCATCAGTTTCCCTGCTTTTTCCATGAGTTTATCCATCCGGTCGTTATGGTATTCGTAAATCGTATCTCCGTCTTTGAGGATGTCTCCGCCGGGCCGTCCGCCGGAAAGTTTCACGTACAGGTCTCCCACGAGGGCAGAGGAATCGATGGAGACCCGGCAGTCCGTGGGAATCATTTCTTTATTTCTGATATATAAATCAAGGACTGCTTTGCCGTTTTCGGTCCGGATTTTGTTTACCCGGCCCACATTGACTCCGGCGTAAAGGACCTGGGCGCTTTTTTTGATGCCCCGGGCATTGTCAAAGACTGCATGGACTTCGAAAATGTCCTGATGGAAAATTTTGAGGGGCAGCGCAAAAAGGCTGAATATGCCGAGGAGGATTGCTGCCGTCAGAGCAATCATGCCGATTTTCATTTCCTTTGTCACAGGAGTCCCTCCTTTTCAATCCTCTTTGGAAATATTATACCTTTTTTTAATGGCTTTAGGGAAGGAAAATCGGGGACTGTATCAATGAAGCTATAAGCTCCGGCGGATGACTTCGGAAGCGGGAACAGAATCCATTTTATTTCCCTTTATATAATATGCTAAAATATAGATATTCCAAAGTGTGTTTGGAACAGGTAATTCAGTAAAGGCTTATGGCAGGAGTCGATTTTAAGGAATAAGAAATCATTAAAAGGAAAATCCGTATAAAGATAAATGGAAATGATAAAGGGTTTCCTTTCTTATTCTTCTTTCAGCCCCATAAGCCATTGCGCGAAAAGGAATTTCGCGCGTCATTTGAAAGAAGGAACAGAATATGGGAAATAATTACAGTTCCGATAGTTCTTTTAGTGCGCTCCGGCAGGCGGACGGCAAGGTCCTGGGGCGGGTCCGGCTTCTGGTGAAAGGGTCCACGCCTACCGCAGGAATGAAGGACTATCGTTTTTTCGTGGATGCTTTGTCTCCGCTGCCAAGAGGATTTGAAGATTCGGAAAAACATGGTTTCACGGGTTTCATGAGCCGCGTGGGTTTCGGGTTCAATTCCTTTGCCAATGAGGAGGAGGCGCTCGGCCGCCTGCAGGAAAGGATGGGAAACTGTTTCGTCACGTTTACCCCGGCTATCAGAAATAATAAATATTTCGTGCTGGATGATCTGCAGATTGAAGGGACCACGCCTTTTATGGATCTGGACACCGGTTTTTATCCCGTCCCTGCCTTTGGCACTGTGGACCAGCCTGCTTTTGATGGGGATATCAATAAATTCTGCAGCCATCTGATTCTCGGAAAGCCTCTTCCCGGTCTTTCGAAGAAATACTGGAATAATGATGTGCCCGCAAAAATGATTATCGCCGCCACCAGGAATTTTGAGGGCCGCCTGGGCCCCTGGGTCGTTTTTGCCCCTCTTTACGATAAGGCTTTCGATCATGCAGTCATCGGGCAGGGCGGCGCCTATTTCCGCGTCAGGGATGGAGGGCCCCTGGGGTATGGCATTGTGGATGAGAGAAATTCGGAACTTTTCTCCCATATCCTCTGCTGCGGGAAACTTCCTCTCTGGTTTGTGCCCGATGAATTCCTGCCGGATCTCCGCATGAATCTGAAACCGGTCCCTCCGGACGGAGACCTCCTCAAAGATTCGGGGGTTGAACGGAATCCTTTCCTGGAAGAGGAGCCCCTTTTTATTCCTCCGGCTGAGGAAAAAACAGAAGGATCGATTACGGCCATGGATATCGATCCCATCGTAGAAAGCCTGGCTTCCGAGGAAATAGAAATGCCTCTTTCCACGGAAGAGGAGGAAATCCTGTCTCAGGAAACCGAAGAAAAACCATCGGAAGAAAAAGTCTTTCTGGACCGGCTTTCCGAAGCCGCTGCCGGATCAGGCCTTCTTTACGCGAAGGAGGATCTCCTCAATTTCCATATTTCCCTCAAATCCTCCCGCCTCACCATTCTGGCGGGCATGAGCGGCACGGGAAAATCGGGCCTTGTCCGCCTGTACGGAAAAGCGCTGGGCCTCCCTGAAGAACGGGTCCGCTTCCTGGCCGTCCGCCCTTCCTGGATGGATGATGGAGATATCCTGGGCTATGTGGATACGAAAAATAATATTTACCGCAGTGCCGATACGGGCCTTTCGGAAACTTTAATCGATGCCGCCGCCCATCCGGACCGGCTGTATCTCATCTGTTTTGACGAAATGAACCTGGCCAGAGCCGAGCATTATTTTGCCCAGTTTATTTCCGTTCTGGAAAAAGAGGAAAATCCTGTAATCCGTCTCTACAATCCGGCCCTCTCGGGAAAGCTGTATAACGGGGACAAATATCCGGCGGAAATCAGGGTGGGACGGAATGTGCTCTTTACGGGTACCGTGAATGTGGACGAATCCACCTATCATTTCTCCGATAAAATCCTGGACCGGGCCAATGTCATCACCCTCCATCAGGGTCGTTTCCATGATTTGCTTGCCCTGGGACCAAAGGAAGAAATCAACTGTCCCGAAATGAGCGCTTCCCTTTGGGAATCTTTCCGCAAAGTGGATGGCCTGGGCCTTTCCGAAACGGAACTGGACCTTCTGGATGAACTGAATGATGCCTTCAAAAAGAGCGGAGGCGCCTCGGGGATTGGTTTCCGCATTGCTGCCCAGATGGGACGGTATCTGGAAAATATTCCCGAAGATGCCGGATTTGACAGGGCTCAGGGCATCGATGCCCAGATCGTGCAGCGGGTGCTCACGAAACTCCGTGGTTCCTCCCAGCAGCTGGAAGGCCTTATTTCCATCGGAGAAAAAGGGAGCCTCTCCGGAGCGATTCCCGAAGTGCTGGACCGGTTCAGTGCACTTTCTGATTTCCATGAATCCAGAGAAACGCTGGCAAAGAAAGCCGGGGAGCTGAAGCTCTATGACTACACCATCTAAACTGCCTTTTTCCCTCACTTTCTCCGGCGGCTGGGATAAAGGGGTGAAATATTTCACTGCCTTTACCACGGATCCCGACGAACTTTCAGAAACCATGAACCCGGGACTCACGCTCACGGAAAATCAGGACATCCTCATCCGTTTCGAAGGACCCCGGGATTTCCGTTTCACCATGGATGGCCTCGATGTGGTTACCATTCCCGGAACTGAAAGAATCGATGGACAGACCTGGATCCAGCCTTTCCGCCGCGGCCAGCCGCCGCTCCTTCTTTTCGAAGGGGCCGATTTTCCCCTGGTTCCCGGGTACTATGTGATTACGGTGACTGGCGGAGAACGAAACTGGTATGGCCTTTTGGAAATCCTGCCGAAATACATGGGCAAACAGAGCTGGCAGGACATGCGGGATGAGCTGACCGATGAAATCAAACATATTTCCTTTGATTTCATGAAAAAGAACATCCATATTTCCAGAAATCTGGAAGGGGACCTGGGCCTCTCGGGAGACCTGCTCCTGAAATTTTATGCCATCAGCGATGAATCCCAGGTGGTCCTTTCCGTGCTGGACGAATTGTCCCATACCGCCAATGCCCGCCTCTGCCTGACCCTGGGGCAGGTGAGACAGAACGAAAGAAAAATCAATCCCCATATCCGTCCCCAGCATGTGAAAGAACGGGAAGGGGCACCCAGGGTGCCGGTGGTGTATACGGAAATCACCAGAAACGTGGCGGAAAACCGCTTTGCCAAATCCATCCTTCTCCGCCTGGACCGGCTGCTTTACCATTTTTTGCAGGAAATAGAAAAACCCCTCGCCGTCCTTTCGAAACGGCAGGAGGAACTTTCTTCCTATGCGGAGCGGAGAGAATACAAGACAGGAGAACGGGCCCTTTCCCAGCTTCTTCTCTATCAGAACCGGGCAAGGCGCATCCGCGCCTCCATCCGGCGCATCGCTTTGTCTCCCTGGTTTGAAGAAGCCGACGGCCATATGCCTGCGGAAATGCCCGTGACCATATTCATGGATCCCCGGTACTCCGTACTTTACCGGCTCTATAAAAATCTGGCCAATCCCGAAAAAAGCCTCGAACTTTCCAATTTCTACCAGTTCCGCTGGAAACGGACCGATAAACTCTATGAACTCTGGGGCTTTCTGCAGTTCATCAAAGCCCTCTCCGCCAAAGGCTGGGATATCGAAGACGGCGTATCGGTGATTAAAGAAGAAGGCCGCTACCGGCTCACCTCCCTCGAATCGGGCACCGAAATCTGCATGAAACGGGAAAACGAAGAAGTCCATCTCACCTATGACGGACTCATTCCGGACACTTCCGCCGATACGGACCGGGACAAAAATCCCCTTTACACCAATAATCCCCACCGCCAGCCGGACCTTCGGCTGGATTACTATAAAGAAGGCCTCTACTATGGCTCTCTCGTGGCGGATTTCAAATACCGGGACATCCTTTTCCTCTGGAAAGATGAAACAAGAAGCTACAGCCTTCGCCATCAATTTAACGCCTACCGGGATATGAATACCCGTTTCTATCGGGATATGACAGAAACCCGGTCCCTCCGGGACAGCCGCCCGGTCAAAGAAGTCTGGGCCATCTTCCCTAGAGCCCTCCCGGGCTCCATGGACGAAGACTACAGTTTGAAATTCATCCCCCTGGCCCCCGGACTTTCCGGAAATAAAAAACTGGCGGAAGAACTGGAGGAGTATCTCACCTCGCTCTCGGGTGGGTAGTTTAATGATCAGCTGTCAGTCATTGGAAATCAATAAGAAGGGCACCTTCAGAAATAGAAAGGTGCCCATTTTTTATGCAGGGAAACCGGCACCTATGAGGGGAAATATTCTCCAAACGATTCCGCACAAATGACAGAAAAATAATAAATTCCCATTGACATAAAAGGACTGACGTGGTAACATAACATTCGCCGCCACTCAGGTGGCGGCCCCGCAGAAAAATCTCAAAAAATATTTCAAAAAAGCATTTGACACGAAAGTTTCCGCGTGGTATACTAATCAAGTCGCTTGATGAGCGATGATTCTTTGAAAACTGAACAGTACAGCGAACGAATCAAGCCGAT
>NZ_JAZASU010000080.1:0-7923 GCF_036343215.1 Dialister sp. | reverse complement strand
ACCAGGGTCACATTGCTGTTCCAGGGGGAAGGGACAAGTTTCATGGCCCCCCTGTACTGATTGCCCTTCACCGCAAAGGCAGGCGCTCCTTTTCCGCCGGAAAGATACACTTTTTCTCCCGCCTTCTTGCCATTCACAAGAATCGTATTTCCACTTCTTGTAATGGAAATAGAGACGCCATTATTGTACTTCCCGATAACTTTGCCATTGGAAACAGCCTGGAGCGGCACAAGGGCGGTGATACTGAACCGGGTATTTGATAGAAGTCCCACTTCCACTTCCGGCCCGAGGGCTGAAATTTTCAATGTATTTCCGGAAGAGTTTTTATTTTTGGAGGAAGCTTTCGTTTTGGAAGTGCTTTTTGAAGTTTTCTTCTTTTCATCCCCATCCGATGATTTCTTGGGAGCGGAAGCTTTCGGGGCTGCTTTCACCGTCACTTTAACCGGCGCAGAGCCGGACTTCGTGGCGTGATTGACCACGGCCTTCCGCTGCACCGGGATACTTTCTGCGGAGACTGTCCCCATCATTCCGAAAGGAATGGCCAATGACAGAATCATGGCAGCAACATATTTTTTATTCATTCGATTACCTTCTGAAGAACAGATTAAGAATAATGGTCCCGATCACGCTGACCAGGATGGAGGAAACGATGGGGAAATAGAATTCCGTATTTCCTCTGGAAAAATGAATATCTCCCGGAAGATGGCCCAGAAAATTGAGCTTCCCTCCAAAATAGAAGAAAAGGCCTGCCAGGATGAAAAGGATGCCGATGAGGATGAGAATCTTACCTGTTTCCATCTTCATCAAACAGGCTCCTTTCCGGCGGCCGGTTTCCATTCGGATTCCAGACGGCGCCGATATGGTCATAGGCTGCCTTTGTGGCTATGCGGCCTCTGGGAGTCCTGGAAATAAATCCGATCTGCATGAGGTACGGTTCGCAGACGTCTTCGATGGTGGCCCGCTCTTCACTCACTGCGGCAGACAAAGTATCAATGCCTACGGGACCGCCGCCGAATTTATAAATGATGGATTTTAATATTTCATTATCCAGATCGTCCAGGCCGATATTGTCCACATGGAGAGCCGCCAAAGCTTCGGAAGCGATGTCTGCGGTAATCGCACTTCCCAGGACCTGGGCAAAGTCGCGGATTCTCTTTAAAAGGCGATTGGCGATACGGGGCGTACCGCGGGAGCGCCTTGCGATTTCTTCTGCCCCCGTGTCATCGATATCGATGCCAAGGATATGGGCGGCCCTCGTGATGATCAGTTTCAATTCAGAGGGCTCATAGAACTGCATGTGGTTCGTAATGAGGAAACGGTCCCGGAGAGGCGCCGAAAGGGATCCTGCCCGGGTGGTCGCTCCAATCAGGGTAAAATGAGCCAGATCGATCCGGATGGAGGAGGCGCCGGTGCCTTTCCCCATGACGATATCAAGGGCAAAATCTTCCATGGCGGAATAGAGTATTTCCTCCACGTTCCGGTTCAGCCGGTGAATTTCATCGATGAAAAGGACGTCATGATCCTGGAGAGTGGTCAGGATAGCTGCCAGTTCTCCCGGACGGCCGATGGCGGGCCCGCTGGTCTGCTTGAACTGGGCGTCCAGTTCATTGGCAATGATTTTTGCCATGGTCGTTTTCCCAAGGCCCGGAGGTCCGTAAAGGAGGACGTGATCCAGAGCTTCTTTGCGGGATTTGGCCGCAGCGATATAGACTTTCAGATTTTTTTTGAACGCTTCCTGGCCGATGTAGTCATCCAGCCGCTGGGGGCGGAGCGACGTCTGCCATTCATCCTTTGGTATTTCCTCGGTGGAAACGATACGGCCTTTGCTGCCCAGCACTTCTTCCTCGTCCCGGCCGCCAAGACTCTTGATATATTTATTATTCATAGTGACTCCTTACTCTCCCCGGGCAAATTCGCGGAGTGCCGCGGAAATCAGTTTCTGTACACTGTCACAGGAGCCGGAAAGTTTCTTCAGTACCGGCATGATTTCTCCCGTTTCATAGCCAAGGGACATGAGGGCTTTGATGGCTTCTCCCGTAATTCCATCATCAGCAGGCATTTCCGGTTCCGTATTAACCGGTTCTTCTTCGGAAACAAAGGCGCCCACTTTATCCTTCAGCTCCACCAGGAGCCGTTCGGCCGTTTTCTTGCCGATGCCGGGAAGCTTTGTCAGGGCTGTCACATTTCCTGTCTTCACGGCACCCACGAAGGCAGGCGGCGTCATGGCGGAAAGGATCCCCATGGCCACTTTGGGGCCTATTTTTGAAACGGAAAGAAGGATGAGAAATAAATCATGCTCCTCCTGTCCCAGGAATCCATAGAGCAGGATGGCGTCCTCCCGGACCGCCATGTAGGTGAGAAGTTTGGCGTCCTCCCCCGTCTGCAGCTGCTGTCTTGTCTTGTCGGAAATAAAAATCCGATAACCTATGCCTCCTGCTTCCAGAAAGCAGGAATCCTTGAAAAGGGCAGTCACCCTGCCTCGTACGTATCCAATCATTTCATTCCCTCAAATAACTGACCATGTTCCACATGATAAATGGCGGTAAGCCCGATGGCAAGCGCATCCGCCGCGTCATCGGGATCGATTTTCCTATTGATATGCATGAGCCTTTTCACCATCTCTATGACCTGCTTCTTGTCCGCCCGGCCATAGCCCGTGAGCTGCTGCTTCACCTGGAGCGGCGTCACGGGGACGATGGGAATATTCTGGCGGTACCCCGCCAGCAGGATGACTCCCCTCGCCTGGGCCACTTTGATGCCCGTGGTGATATTCGTATTGAAATAAAGGGTCTCCACCCCCATGAACTGGGGCCGGTAGGCAGCAATGAGCTCGCAGATCCCTTCGTAGACGATATTCAGCCTTTCCAGATCACTCTGGTCCTTATAAGTCTCAATGACCCCGTAATTCACCGGCGTGATGGCCGTGCCATTCTTCTCCACCACCCCGAACCCGCAGCGCCCGGTGCCCGGGTCGATTCCCAATACCCGCATCATGAACCATCCTGTAAAATAATAGACATACATAGTTATTATACCATAAAAAAGCAACCTAGCACCGGAAAATAGAAATAGCGGAGGGAGCGGTCAGTCATTAGCCGTTAGCTGTTAGCCATGAGCTAACAGCTATCAGCCATAATACATCATTCCGGCAAACACTCTTCCATCAAAAGCAGGAAATAAAAAAGTCCGCCTCCCAATGGGAGACAGACCTTCACTGAGAACTGCCAATTGCTATCTGCTCTGCTGCCTTTCCGCCAGTCCTCTCAAAAAATTATTTCAAAAGGTTAATAAGTATCATAATGGTGGTCATATTAAAGAAGTCGACCACGAAGGCTCCTATGAGGGGTATGACGAAGTAGGCCGTGGATGCGGGGCCGAACCGTTCACAGAGGGCGTTCATATTGGCCACCGCATTGGGGAGAGCGCCCATGGTGAAGCCGCAGATGCCCGAGGCCATGATGGCTGCATCATAGTCTGACCCCATAGCCTTGAAAACGATGAAGTACGCAAAACCGGCCACCAGCAGTGTCTGGATCAGAAGGGTCGCCATGAGGGGCAGGAAAAGGGACGCCTGCTGCCATAGATTCATCTGCATGAGGGCGCAGGAAAGGAAAATATTGAGGAAAAGGGTCCCCAGCACATGGATTTCATCGGGGTAAACGGTATAGAGATGGAAATATTCGCCGGTATTTCTGATGATAATGGCTGAAATCATGGCACCGATGTAAGCGGGTACGATGATGCCAAAGACTGCGAACAAATGACTCACAAAGGTGCCAAAGCCCATGGCTATCAGAAGCTGCACGAAGCCGGACATGAAATTGGGAAAGTGGATGACCGGGAGCGGTTTCTCCGGACTTTTTCCTTTCTGTGTACCCTGCCCTGCAGCGCCTTCAGGTATGGAAGGCAGAAGGTGATGGCGGAAAATGAGGTTTTCCCCGATGGGTCCGCCCAGGATGGAACCTGCGATCATGCCGAAGGTGGCCGCTTCAAATCCGATGGAAACGGCATTTTGTACTCCCAGACGTTCCAGCACGGGACCAAAGGCCCCGGCGGTTCCAAAGCTTCCCACCAGGGGAATGGACCCCGATATGAGGCCGAAAAGGGAGGGAAGTCCGAAGATTTTCGCGGAAAGGATGCCCACGAAATTCTGGAGAAGAATGAGCCCCAGCACCAGCAGGGCCATTTTGATGACCATCCGGCTTCCCTGGAAAAGGGCATTTCCCCCTTTCCTCACCATTTTCCCGCTCACCATGTAGCCCATACTGGAGAAGAAAAGGATGAGCCCCAGCTCCAGCACGTCTCCATCCAGATGGAAACGCCACACATGGGAAACACTCAGGAGGCAGTTCAGGATAGCAAAAAGCACCCCGCCCACCACGGCCGAGGGGATACAGAACTTTTCAAATACGGAAAAGTGAAGCTTCAGGAAACGGCCCGCAATATAAACCGCCCCCGCCGCAGCCAGGGTCTGGTACAAATCAAGCTGTACATTCATAGCCTCACCTCCTCATTTCTTTCTATTATAACCATAGACTGTTAAGAGCGGTACAAAAATATAAGATTCATAACTGCAGGAATTAAGAAGTCAGCAGTTCTCAGCTTTGACAGCCGATGGCTTATGGCTAATGGCTAACGGCTAACGGCTGACGGCTAACAGCTAACGGCTAATGGCTGACTATATTTCCCAAATTCCCCATGCCAATCAAAAAGCTCATTGGCCGGAGTCAATGAGCTTTTTATTTCATTTCAAAACTGATCTATTACGGCAGACCATCGGTCATGAGGTGATGGTAATGTTCCTGAATCTTCTTCGTTACGGTGCCCACTTCTCCATTGCCGATGGGTTTTCCATCGATGGAGAGGACCGGGATGATGCCGTCCACGGTATTGGTGAGGAAGACTTCTTCCGCATTGAATACGTCTTTCATGCGGACCGGATCATCGCCGTCATCGATGGAGGTGACGCCGGCCGTCGGAGCTACGCGGGTGAGGACCAGGGAACGGGTAATGCCCGGAATCATGTGTTCATTCTTGGCCGGGGTCCAGATGACGCCTGCCTTGACGATGCACACATTGGAATGGCTGGCTTCAGTGAGAAGGTCGCCCAGATGGAAAATGGCATCATAGCAGCCCTTCTTCTGCGCTTCGGCCCGGGCCATCATATTGTTCAGCTGGTTCAGGGAAAGGATATCGGAATGGTGACCGCGGTCATCTTCCATGGTGATGCATTTCACACCGCCCTGGACGGCTTCGATGGACTTAAGGTCGATGGGTTTTGCGTAAACCAGGACGTTCGGACGAAGTTTATTTCTGGCCGGAATGGTGAAATCATGCTCTCCGGCGCCGCGGGTTACGATGATCTTTACATACCCTTCTTCCACGCCTGATTCGTCAATGACGGTCTCCACGATTTCCGTGAATTCGTCCGGCGCGGTGACAGGACGAATACCGAGAAGTCTCATGGAGCGATAGAGACGGTCGGTATGATAGGACAGGGCAAAGGGATGACCGTGGAAAATGCGGATCCATTCATAAGCGCCGTCGCCAAACATGATGCCTCTGTCATCCGGGGTGATGAGGGGGCCAAAGTCATAATAGAAATTGTGATTGTAGTAAATGGTAGGTTTGTAATCTGCCATACCGTTCACCTCCGCAAAGTTCAAATGAACCGGGACCGGTGTCCCGGATTCTTAATAAACTGTCTCTCTGTATTATACCATTGTTCAGGCCTGTTTTTCTGCCCTGGCCTTTTTTATTTTTTCTATAAGAAGAGGCATAAATTCTTTGAGGTCAGCCACAATGGCATAGTCTGCAAGCTCCATGATCGGCGCCTTCGGGTCCTTGTTGACGGCAATGATGATGTCCGCATTGACAGCGCACATATGCTGCATGGCGCCGGAAATACCGAGGGCAAAGTAAACCTTCGGGGAAATACCCTTTCCGGTCTGACCGATCTGTCGGCTGTGGGGTTCCCAGCCCAGTTCGGAAATCGGACGGCTGCAGCCCACCGCTCCCCCTAAGAGGTCTGCCAGCTCATGAACCCATTTCCATTCTTCTTCACTGTGGAAACCGCGTCCCCCGGCAACAACAATTTTTGCGAGGTCCACCGGATTTTCTTCCTTTTCACCCTGAATAACATCTTTAAGAATGGTGCCAAGGTCATCGGAAGAAAGCGTGAGCGGTACATGGACCACTTCCCCTTTTCTCGTTTCATCAGCTTTCGGATACCTGAAAATCCCCGGGCGCACGGTCCCTACCTGGGGACGGAAGAGAGGGCTCACGATGTCGGCCATGATATTTCCATCCATGGCAGGACGGGACCAGATGACAAGGCGCTTTTCCTTATCCGCAGAAAGTTCAGTCACGTCGGCTGTGACTCCGCAGACAAGTTCGGCTGCCACTCTGGGAGCCAAATCACGGCCATAGGCAGTAGCGGCGAAAATCACGGTATCCGGCTTTTTATCTTTGAGGAAGCCTGCCAGCGCCTTCTGGTAAGCCTTTCCATCATAATGGTCAAGGATGGGACTGGTCATAACGTAGACCACGTCAGCTCCCAGGGAAATCAAACTTTCCGGCTGATCGGAAAGTTTACCGCCCAAAAGGATGACTTCCACTTTTTCTCCCAGCTCGTTGGCCAGCACCCTGGCTTCCCCGGTGAGTTCTCCGGTGACTCTCTGAATCTTTCCGTCTTCGAGAGCACCGATGACATATATTCCTTTATATTCAGAAAAATCCATAATGCCCTCCTTACATGAGATTCAGTTTCTTCATGGCTTCGAAAAGGCCGTCTGCTGCTTCTTCTGCCGTTTTATCTTCGATTCGGAGATTTTCCTTCTTCGGCGGTACGATGGGACGGACCTGACGCACCTGGGTGGGAGAGCCTTTCATGCCAATGCGGCCCGGATCCACATCCACGTCGGCAGAGGTGATATTGTGGATTTCCACTTCATTCTTCTTCAGAATGCCCTTAAGGCTCGGGTATCTCGGTTTGTTGAGGTCAGCCGTACAGGTAATGACGGCAGGAAGCTTCAGGTCCAGGACTTCCACATTTTCCCTGAGGGGCCGGTGAACGGTGATGAATCCTTCTTTTTCAAAGGAAATATCCGTAGCGCCGCTGACGTCGGAAATACCCAGGGTAGCCGCGATTTCCGGACCAATCTGGGCGGTATTGCTGTCAATGGATTCCTGTCCGCAGAAAATGAGATCGAAATGTCCCAGCTTTTCAATGACTTTGGCCAGGGTATAGCTGGTCGCCAGAGTATCCGCCCCGCCAAAAGCGCGGTCCGTTGCCAGATAGACTTCATCAGCGCCCATAGAAACGGCTTCTTTCAGCACAGCTCCTGCCTGAGGAGGACCCATGGTAATGACGGTTACACTTCCACCCACTTTTTCCCGGAGTGCAAAAGCTGCTTCCAGCGCATTCCTGTCCAGCGGATTCAGGATGCTGTTCGCATTATTTCTTTTCAATCTTCCAGTGACCGGGTCGACTTCCATTTTGGACGTGTCCACGACCTGTTTCACACATACCAGAAACTTCATAATAACCCCCTTTGATTAAATAACCTTCAGCTTCATCAGTTCATTATTACTTTTAGTATACCATATCACCGGTTTTAGAGCTTGATTTTTATTCATGGAAGCAGGAGTTCAACCACTTGAAGACTTGCCAGGAAAACTCCCAAAACTGCACAAAAAAAGCCGCCTGCCACAAATGCGGCAGACGGCTTTGAGCACGAAAACAAGTCCTCCTGTAAATGAAGGCAGGGAAGAATAGAGCCGGGTTCCCAGAATTCCGGGACATACTGATCAATCGGCAGCAGAAATCGTAATGAGCGTATGCTTCTCGTGAGACATAGTAAGGTGCCGGGGTGGCTGATTGGTCGGATATTTCCATGACCTTTCGGTTGAGGAGGACTTGTT
>NZ_JAZASU010000079.1:0-8023 GCF_036343215.1 Dialister sp. | reverse complement strand
CATTACGATTTCTGCTGCCGATTGATCAGTATGTCCCGGAATTCTGGGAACCCGGCTCTATCTTCCAGTCCTTCATTTCCAGGAGGACTTGTTTTCGTGCTCAAAAAGCCGCTCATCACAACGTGATGGGCGGCTTTTTTCGTTTTAAGTTATCAGTTAGTGATTCATTATGATTGATTCGACGGTTATTTTATTTCATACCAGCCAAAGCCGCTTCCCGGTCCGGAAGGATTTTCACTTTTACATCGGGAAGATGGGTGAGGATATCGATGACGAGATCCCTCGTATCGGCGGTGGAATTGATCTGGCAGGTGGCCCTTTTCGGATCGAGAGTGGTCAGGATGCCCAGGTATTCGTAGCCTTCGATGATCCGATTGATGTAATTCACTTCGGTGGGCGGGATTTCGATGTAAACTCTTGTATCAGCCATGTTTTGCACGCCTCCTCAGGATGGTATAGGGCGGGAGCAGGGTATCTCCCGTAAGGGTCAGTTCTTCCAGAGGATGGGGCGCTTTTTCCACCTCCATCCCTTCTCCATTGACCAGTTTCTGAATTTTTACGAGCCCCACTTTGCCCCCGGGCGTGAGGTACTCCAGGATTTCTCCCACTTTGAAATGGTTCCTCTGCTGCACGAGATTTTCTTTATTTCCACGGTCTTCTTTTAAAATAAGGCCCACGAAATCATAGGGCTGCTCGGGCTGGGATTTCACGTATTCCTGGGCACTGTGGTCCGGATTCTGGAAAGCAAAAGCCGTGGTGTAGGGACGATGGGATACCTTTTCCAGTTCTTCCCGCCATTCCGGACGGACTCTAAAGGCGCCTCCTTCGGCATAGTAAGCATCGATGGCCTTCCTGTAAGCGGAAACGACTGCCGCCACATAGTACACGCTCTTCATGCGCCCTTCGATTTTCAGGGAGGAAATACCACTTTCGATAAGCTCAGGAATATGGTCGATCATGCAGAGGTCTTTGCTGTTGAAAACATAGGTCCCGTGATCGTCCTCCTCCACCGGCCAGTACTGGCCCGGGCGGGTTTCTTCCATCACCGCATATTTAAAGCGGCAGGCCTGGATGCATTCGCCCCGGTTGGACTGGCGCTTTCCATTGGTGAAGAAATTGGAAAGGAGGCAGCGGCCGGACCAGGAAATACACATGGCCCCATGACCGAAGACTTCCAGCTCGATATCCACTTTCTTCCGTATTTCCGCCATTTCCTTCACGGAAACTTCACGGGCAAGGACTACGCGGGATGCGCCCAGTTCTTTCCACATTCTGACGGTCCGCCAGTTGGCAGCGCTTGCCTGGGTGGACACGTGAATGGGAAGATCCGGAGCCACTTCTCTTGCCAGGGAGAATACGCCCAGGTCGGAAATAAGGGCCGCATCCACATGGATATCCTGCAAATATTTCAGATAATCATCAAGACCTTCCAGGTCTTCATTTCTTGGGATAATATTCACCGTCACATAGACTTTCTTTCCCAATTTGTGGGCATAGTCCACAGCTTCCTTCATTTCTTCCCTTGTGAAATTGCCGCCGTAGGCGCGAAGGCCGAATACTTTTCCGGCCAGGTACACGGCGTCTGCCCCGTAGAGGAGGGCCATCTTCATTTTTTCCATGGTTCCCGCCGGAGCGAGAAGTTCGATTTTATTCATGTCATTCCTTTCGGGACGCTCACGGAAAGTCCGTCCCCTTCTTCATAAATATGCGTATCGTATTTTTCTTCTACATAGGAAATATAATCCCGGAGCCGCATGACCAGTGTACGGTACCTGTGCGGCACAGGACCATTGCTTTTCACGAGTCCCCGGAAAAGCACATTATCCGCAGCAATCACTGCATTCTTTGAAAGTTTCGGCTCGATTTCCTTTAATTCCCGGAGATACTGCCCCTTGGGCCCGTCCAGGTAGAGGAAATCATAGGGACCTTTGAGCGTTTTCAATACGTCCGCCGCATCCCCCAGATGGCAGCGCACCCTTTCCGATACGCCTGCCCGCCTCATGACCGTTTCCGCCATTGTATGACGGGTCTCATCGATTTCCAGCGTATCGATTTCCGCCTTTGGAAATTTTTCAGCCATCATAAGGGCTGAATACCCGATGGCCGTCCCTATTTCCAGTATTTTCTTCGGACCCTCAGGACCCGTGAGAGACGCCGCCTTCAAAAGCAACTCCCTCTCCGGCCCCCGGATGATGGGGACGTTATTCTTTTCTGCATACATTTCAAGTTCGGACAGGATTTGAGGTATAGTATTGTCCATCAAAACTCCATTGTAATCAATAATCTCACTGAATGGTAATCCCATTTCGGAAAGGTGGGCGAAGAGGCCGGACAGGTTGTTTTACGTCTGCCCTGACAAATTAGAGCATCCCATCTAAAACTCGCGCCCGAAGGGCGCCACCTTCCCGACAGCCCCGATAATCCCGACAATCCCGATATCCCCGATTCAAAAGCCGTCCGGTCATCAGTTTCCTTTACGGTTACTGCTGCCTATAAATATTCTCTGTCTCCGCCTGGTGTTCTTCATAGGATTTCGTGAATACATGATGTCCGTCAGCCTGGGCTACATAGTAAAGGTACTCTCCCGGCTGAGCAGCCAGCACCGACTGAATGGCATCGAGTCCCGGCGCGCCAATCGGTCCCGGAGGGAGACCGTTATGAATATAAGTATTATACGGAGAATCAATCTTCGTATCCGCAATGGTGAGTTCTTCTTTCTGGCTCCCCAGGGCGTACTGGATCGTGGCATCGATCTGGAGAGGCATCCCTATTTCCAGCCGTTTCAGCATGACCGAAGCGATGGGAATCTGATCTTCCCTGAAACGGGCTTCCCTTTCCACCATGGAAGCCAGAGTCATGAGGGTATGAAGAGTCATTTTTTTCTCTTCTGCCTGTTTCCGGATGTCCGGCGTCAGCATAGTATCGGTCCTTTTGTACATGAGGTCACAGATCTGCTTTGCGTCGTATTCCTTCGGAATGTCATAGGTATCGGCAAAGAGGAAACCTTCCGCCTTGATAGGCACCGCCACAGGACCATACTGGAATTTCAGGGGCCCGTAGCCAGCTGCGGTTTCTTCGAAATTCTCTGCCCCCGCAATGCCCGATTTCTTCAATATTTCCGCAATCTGGTGAACCGTATACCCTTCCGGCACCGTCACCATGACCGATTCCATTTTGCCCGAATGCATTTCTTTGAGAGCCTGCATGACAGTAAGCCCCTGCTTCAGGCGGTACATACCGCTCTGCAGGTCTTTTTCATTGCCCAGAATCCTGGCATAGATACGGAAAATCGTGGAACTCCGGATGACGCCCTTTGCTTCCAGCTCATCGGCAATATCCCGGCCCGTAGCATTCTTCGGCACCTGCAGCGTCACATCCCCGTGCAGGTCCACCCGGTCAATGGCATAGAAATAAATCCCTAAAATACAAAAGAGGCAGACAAGGATCACGCCGCCCACCCGGCAGATCCGTTTCGCACCCCAATGATGGTCCTCGGTAAAAATATCCTTCGGACCCTGGTCACTCTCTTTCTTATCCTTGTCGTCCATGCGGCACCTCAAAAGAAAAGTATTTCCATCCGGTGACCCATCCTTTGGAAATACAGGAATAGTATTTTATTATTATATCATATATAGGAAATACGAAAAAATCGCGATTCATTCTTTGGAAATAATGGCTAATGGGTAACAGGTAATGGTTCATAAACCGTTATGCCGAAAGGAAACTGACTATCGGAAAACTGTACATTGGGGTGAATGGTTAATGGGTAATCGTTCATAAACTGTTATGCTGAAAAGGAACTGTCCCTCCGAAAGCTGTTCATTGGGATTAATGGGTAATTGTCCGCGAACTATTATCTCCAAAGGAAACTATCCATCCGATCACTGTACATTGAGGTTAATGGTTAATTGGCCGCTAAACTTTTATTTGGAAGGAAACTGTCCGTCCGTAAGCTGTACATTGGGGTTAATGGTTCTTCGTGCCATTTGAGGATTGGCCCCATATATTCTGCGGCCATCAGGCCGCCACCTTCACGAACCACGAATCACGAATCACGAAATCTCGATAGTGACAATATCGGGGCGTGCCGCGGTGAGGCTAACCCACGAAAACCGTATGAGACTCGATTCACAGTAACTGCCAGAAGACTCAATGAAAAACCCCATATATACTCTGCGGCCGTCAAGGCCGCCACCTTCCCGATACTCCCGAGATTCCCGACAATTCCCGATTCAAAAGTCCTGCATCCTTCAGTTTTCCTTCCTGAATCCAATTGAAAATATCTCCCGTGCCATGATTGGATTGGCCCCATCAAAAAAGCAGCGGCGCATCAGCGCCGCCACCTTCACGAACCACGAACCACGAATCACGAAATCTCGATAGTGACAATATCGGGGCTCGCCGCGGTGAGGCTGACTCACGAATACCGTATGAGACTCAAAACAGGGTAACTGCGAAAAGCCTCCAACAAACTCACATAATCGCCAGTGACGAATTCGGGATATCGGTAATAAACATATGTCCCGGGGCATGGGTAATCATGATATCCGGTTTCACCGTCATGGCTACTGCCTGGGGAGTAACGCCGCAGGCCCAGAAGACAGGAATTTCCCCTTCCCGGATTTCCGAAGGCTCACCGAAGTCCGGTTTGTCGATATCTTTGATGCCGATTCCTGCCGGATCGCCGAAGTAAATCGGTGCCCCGTGAACATAGGGCATACGGGTCGTAATCTGGACGGCACGAATCGCATCGGCCGGTTTCATAGGACGCATGGAAACCACCATGGGACCATGGAAAACACCTGCCGGAACGCACTGGATATTTGTAATGTACATGGGCACATTGTGACAGTCCGTGATATGCCGCACATCGAGGCCATCCTCAATCATGGGACTTTCAAAGGAGAAAGAGCAGCCCAGGAGAAAGGCCACGAAATCATCCTGCCAGTACTGTTCCAGATTGATGACCTCATCCACCAGCTCCCCTTTTTTATAAATGCGGTACTTCGGGATATCATAGCGAAGATCGGCATTCGGCGCCGCAATGACAGGAATCGGACTTCCTGCTTCCGTCACATCCAGGACCGGACAGGGCTTTTTATTTCTCTGTGTAAAAAGCAGGAAATCAAAAGCCAGACTCTTTGGCAGAATGGCCATATTCGCCTGGGCATAGCCGTCGCACATGCCGCTTGTCTGACGAACCAATTCCCCCGTGCGGAAAAGCGCACGAGCTTCTGCCGGTTTCATTTTGCTGTAATCCATACATACCCCTCCTCACGCAAAAAGGCGGCCCATCATCAGGACCGCCTTCAGTCATTTATGCTACCCTTAATATAAACCTTTAGTAATGATAAGTAAAGAAGATTATTCTGAAATTTAGAAATAAAATGAAATACACTTTGTATAAACAGGGAATGGCTAATGGGTAATTGTCTGTAAACCATTATTTCGAAAGGAAACCGACTGTCTGGAAACTGTACATTGGGGTTAATGGGTAATGGGTAATCGTTCGTGAACTGTTATACTGGAAAGGAAACTGTCCGTCCGATAACTGTTCATTGGGGTTAATGGGGAATTGTCCGTGAAACTTTATTCCAAACGTAAGCTGTCCGTCCGATAACTGTTCATTGGGGTTAATGGTTCTTCGTGCCACTTGAGAATTGGCCCCATATATACTCTGCGGCCGTCAAGGCCGCCACCTTCACGAACCACGGACCCCGAATCACGAAATCTCGATAGCGACAATATCGGGGCTTGCCGCGGTGAGGCTAACCCACGAATACCGTATGAGACTCCATCCGCAGTCACTGCCAGAAGTCTCAAAAAAATCCTGTAGCCCCCACAAGAAAGAAACAGTTTTTCTTTGCGGCCCATACAGGCTATAATAAGTACAACTTTGAAAGGAAGGAGGAAATCCCATGGCCCTTGCCACCCTTGGTGTATTTATTGCCGGTCTCATCATCTGCCTGGCTTTGGGACTGCCCCTCCTTGCGGCCCTTGTTTTCGGGTACCTCCTTTTCTTCCTGTACGGTCTTCATTACGGCTTTTCCGTGAAAAAAATCCTCACCCTCACGGGAAAGGGCATCTGGTCTGTCCACAGAGTACTCCTGGTTTTCTTCCTCATCGGTATGCTGACCGCTTCCTGGCGGGCTTCGGGGACCATTCCCTACATTGTTTCTGCCGCCGGCGGGCTGATGAAACCGGAAATATTTCCACTGGCCGCCTTCCTCCTGAATTCCGGACTTTCCCTTCTGATCGGCACATCTTTTGGCACCGTGGCCACCATGGGAGCCATCTGTATGTCCATTGGAAATATGATGGGTGTCGATCCCATGATTACAGGCGGAGCCATTTTAGGCGGACTTTATGTGGGAGACCGCTGTTCCCCTCTTTCCACTTCCGCTTTGGTGGTAGCAGCCATTACAGAAACGGAATTTTACGACAATCTTCGCCGCATGTTCAGGACGGCCCTCCTGCCCTTCGGTATTTCCTGTCTCATTTATATAGTCCTGGGACTGATTTCCGGCGCTGAAGGGGCCCCGGCAGATACGGCTGCTCTTTTCGAAAAAAGTTATACTTTGACTCCCCTTCTTCTGCTCCCGGCAGCAGCAGTCATTATCATGCCCCTTTTAAAAATCGACGTGAAAATTACCATGAGTACCAGCCTTCTTCTGGCCCTCCTTCTCTATATTTTTGTCCAGCACATGGACTTTTCCACCATTCCTGATCTCCTTATCTGCGGCTATCAGGCCCGGGACCCCGCCCTTTCCCATATGATGAATGGCGGCGGTATGATTTCCATGATTATGCCTGCCTTCACTGTCGGGATTTCCTGCTCCTATGCAGAAATCCTCCAGCAGACCGACCTCCTTCAGAAAGTAAAATCCCTCATTTCCAAAGTCCTGATGAAAGGCGGCAAACGATTGACCTTTATGATTGTGGCTGCTGTTTCTGCCATGGTTACCTGCAACCAGACTCTGAGTTCCATTCTTACCCGGCAGCTCTGTGATGAAATCGTGACGGACAAAGAAGACATGATGATTGCCATCGAAAATACAACCATCGTGATGGCTGCTCTGATTCCCTGGTCCATTGCCTGCTCCGTCCCCCTTTCCACCCTCGAAGCTCCTATGACATCGATTCTCTTTGCCTGCTACCTCTATCTGCAGCCGCTGCTTGGCTGGAGGTTGAAGTAGACTATCTTGTCATTAATTTCGAAAACCAAAGTTGGAAAGTTATCAGTTCGCAGTTATCAGTTCACAGTGAAGGTGGGCGCCAAAATCCTATGGCGCCCCTTTACATATATAAATGGAAATATATTCTTGAAGTGATTGATTACCCGTGGTATGGTTATACATATATTTCAAAAAGGCCCGCTTCTTATTTTTATGCGGGCCACCGCCACTGATCACTGAGAACTGATAACTGAGAACTTTTTTCCTACAGTTGCTGAATAATAAATAGCAAAGGAGCCAAACTATGATAGTAAAAGGCATGACCGGACAGATTTCCAGGGTGATTACAGAAAAGGATACGGCAAAAATGGTGCGGAGCGGCTCCCTTCCCGTCCTGGCGACTCCCATCCTTTCTGCGGTCATGGAAGAAGCCGCCTGCAAAGCCATCGCTTCTCATCTTTCCGGAAATGAAACCACCGTAGGCGGATCCATGCATCTCATTCATAAGGCTCCCACCCTGGTGGGCCATACTTTTACAGCCACCGCCACCGTTTCTGAAGTCAAAGGCAAAAAAATCACCTTCCGGATCGTGGCAGCCGATGAAAATGGAGATATCGGAGAAGCCATTCATGAAAGATTCCTTGTGGATGGTCAGCTTTTTATGGAAAAGGCGGCTAAAAGAGCGGATAGCTGTGATTAAAGTTCTCAGTTATCAGCAATATCATTAACTTAAGAAAATCATGAAATAGTTCAAGTACGCGTCGAAAGATGCGTGCTTTTTTTGTGCAAAAAATTTAAAAAAATCCGACAAAATCTGAAAAAAGTACTTGACAAACGCAAAAAATTTT
>NZ_JAZASU010000078.1:0-8065 GCF_036343215.1 Dialister sp. | reverse complement strand
CCACCACAACTGCGAACTGATAACTAATAACTGATAACTATTCCCCTTGAAGTTCTTAAAGTAATGATTTCTATTTTTGTACACCCCTTATCCTTCCCGATACCCCCGATCATCCCGACAGCCCCGACAGTCCCGATGCAAAAGTATTTCCACTTCTATATTCATATTGTTAACCGGACCAAAATAACTAATTGACAGATTCCATTGTTTATTTTATACTTATTCACGAGGTAACAATTCGAACAGGGGCTGCTCATTTTTGAAAGGAAGTATCCCTATGAACAGTGCTTGTGAAGAAATTATCAGACTGGCTGACAAAGTCATCGATGGTGGTGAAATTACTGAAGAAGAAGCAAAGAAATTAATCCGTACAAAAGATGAGGATACCATGGTCCTTCTGGCCATGGCGGATAAGATTCGTCAGAAGTTTGGCGGCAATGCGGTGGATTTCTGCGGCATTATCAATGCGAGAAGCGGCCATTGCCAGGAAAACTGCAAATTCTGTGCCCAGTCCGGCTGGTATCATACAGGTGCGAAGGTTTACCGTCTCCTTCCGGAGGAACAGATTCTGGAAGCAGCAAAGAAGGCAAAAGCTGAAGGCGCTGCCCGTTTCTCTATCGTAACGAGCGGACGCAACCAGGACAATCCGAATGAATTTGAAGAAATCATCGATCTGGTGAAGAAGATTCAGAAGGAAGTGGGCATCGAAGTCTGCTGTTCTCTGGGACTCATTGCTCCGGAGCAGGCAAGACGGCTGAAGGAAGCCGGCATTACCCGCATGCACTGCAATATTGAAACGGCACCGTCTTATTTCCCGGAAATCTGCTCCACCCATACCATGGAAGATAAAGAACAGATTATCAAAGTGGCACAGGGAGCAGGCATCCGCGTATGCTCCGGCGGAATCATCGGTCTCGGTGAATCCCTGGACCAGAGAGTGGAAATGGCATTCAAACTGAAAGCCATGCATATCGATTCCGTTCCGCTGAATGTCCTGAATCCGGTGAAGGGGACCCCGTTCTATACGAACCGCCGCCTCCCGCCGCTGGAAATCCTCCGCACTTTCGCTATGTTCCGTTTCGTCCTGCCGAAGGCACTGATCCGTACTGCCGGCGGACGGGAAGTGAACCTCAGAAGCCTTCAGGCCTATGCCCTTTCCGGCGGCCTGAACGGAATCATGGTTGGCGGTTATCTGACCACTCCGGGTAGAAATCCGGAAGATGATCTGGTCATGGTGAATGACCTTGGTCGTGGCCGGACCCAGCCTCAGCTTTGATTAGACAATTTCATAATAGAAATAGAAATATTCCGCACATTGCGAGACACGAATATTTCTATTACGCACTCGCGTAAGGTTTGACAAAGGCTATACCCTGTATTTCTAACGACAGGTTTTTATTTACAAAGGAGTGTTTTGCAATGGAAAGCAGCTGTGAACAGATTTTAAAGTGGACTGAAAAGGTTTTGAATGGTGGGGAAATCACCGAAGACGAAGCAAGAGCGCTGATTCGTACGAAGGACGAAGATACCATGCTTCTTCTCGCCTGCGCTGATAAGATCCGCCAGAAATTCTCCGGCCGGAGCGTCGATCTTTGCGCGATTATCAATGCAAGGAGCGGGTCCTGCCAGGAAGACTGTAAATTCTGTGCCCAGTCTGCCCGTTATAACACAGGTGTAAAAACCTATCAATTCCTTCCGGAGGAAGAGGTCATTGAAGCGGCCAAGAGAGCTAAAAAAGCCGGAGCTGCCCGTTTCGATATTGTTACTGCAGGCCGTGACCAGAGAAATCCGAAGGACTTTGCGGAAATTCTCGACTTAATCCGTCGCATCCGCAAGGAGGTGGGCATCGAAGTATGCTGCTCCCTCGGATTCCTGACACAGGAACAGGCTTACCAGCTGAAAGAAGCCGGTATCAGCCGTCTGCATTGCAATATCGAATCTGCACCGTCTTTCTTTAAGGAAGTGTGCACAACTCATACCGCTGAAGAAAAAGCAGAAAACGTGGCCCGGGCCCAGAAGGCAGGGATTCGCGTATGCTGCGGCGGGATTATCGGTCTTGGTGAATCCCTGGATCAGAGAGTGGAAATGGCCTTTCATCTGAAGAATATGCACATTGATGCGGTACCGCTGAATGTGCTGAACCCGATTCCGGGTACTCCTTTTGAACATAATCAGCGCCTTTCTCCCCTTGAAATCCTGCGTTCCTTCGCCATGTTCCGTTTCGTCCTGCCGAAAGCACAGATCCGTACCGCCGGCGGGCGTCAGATCAATCTCAGAAGCCTCCAGTCCATGGCACTGGCAGGCGGCATGAATGGTGTCATGATCGGAAATTACCTTACCAGCAAAGGCTCCGATCCCCACGATGATATCGCCATGCTTCACGATCTCGGCCGTACCCAGACTGCACCGAATCTGAACTGAAACAAAACGACGAAAGAACCCTGCGTTTTTTCGTCGTTTTAGTGACTTTGAAATAGAGTTATCAGTTAGCAGTTCCCAGTTATCAGTGGGCTGGGATGACATCATGATGAAAAACTTTGAAATATAGTTCTCAGTTATCAGTGCTCAGTTCGCAGTTGGCAGAAATGAAATCGATTGGAAAACTTGAAATCAAAAGCTTGCCCGCAGATATGAGGAACTGATAACTGATAACTAATAACTGATAACTTGCTAAATAAATGAAAGTGACTTGGAATTATGGATACAAACATTCAATTCATCACCGCCTGTCTGGACAAAGTCCTTTCGGGCGGGGAGATTTCCCGAAAGGAAGCAGGGAAACTGTATGAAGCGGGGGAGAAGGAACCTTTATTTCTCATGGCCTCTGCCGACAAGATCCGGAAGACTTTCTGCGGCGATAAAATGCGTTTCTGCTCCGATGTGAATGCAAGGAGCGGACGGTGCACGGAAAACTGCCGGTTCTGTGCCCAGTCGGGCTGGTATAAAACGGGGGTGGATGAATACCCCCTCCGCACGCCGGAGTTCCTCTTGGAACAGGCAAAGAAGGCGGAAGAATACGGCGCGGAACGGTTTGGCATCGTGACGAGCGGACGGGGCCAGAGTGATCCGGTCCAGTTTGATGCCATCGTCAAAGCCGTGGAAATGATTACAAAGGAAACAAAACTTTCCGTCTGCTGCTCTCTGGGCTTACTCACCGATGAACAGCTGGCGCGCCTCAAAAAGGCGGGCTGTCAGAGGATTCACTGCAATCTGGAGACAGCGCAGCGCTATTTCCCCCATATCTGCACTACTCATACCTATGAAGAAAAAGAAGATCATATCCGCCGTATCCAGAAGGCAGGCCTCGAAGTCTGCTCCGGCGGCATTATGGGCCTGGGAGAAACAACCGATGACCGGATCGATATGGCTTTTGCCCTGAAAAGCCATCACATCACCTCCGTGCCCCTCAATATTTTCAGCCCCATTCCGGGCACTCCATTCGGAAAAAACAAGCCGCCGAAACCCCTGGAAGTGCTCACCATGTTCTCCGTATACCGTTTCATCCTGCCCCATACCATCATGAGAGTCTGTGCAGGAAGAGAAACAGCCCTCCGGGATCTCCAGGCCTTTGCCCTGGCAGCAGGACTCAATGGAGCCATGATCGGAGGCTATCTCACCATCGCCGGCCGGCCGCCGGAAAAGGATAAACAGATGGCGGTGGATTTGGGACGGCAGCTCTGATGAAACATATTTAAACATATTTTTCAGAAACTGGCTTGTAAAAAGTTATCAGTTCTCAGTTCTTAGTTAGCAGTTGTTGTGGCGCCTTTAAATAATGAAGGCGCCTCTTTTTTATGCCCGCCCACCCGCCCTGACGCCCCATGCTTCGCTCGGGGACTTGTTGAGTTGTTAGCCGTTAGCAGTTAGCCGTTAGCCGTTAGCCGTTAGCCGTTAGCCATTACCCATTACCCATTAACCCCAATGTACAGCCTCCCCGCATTTCACTTTCCTCTCAGGCTAACAGCCATTCGTCCATTAACCTGACGCCCCATGCTTCGCTCGGGGACTTGTTGAGCCGTTAGCCGTTAGCCGTTAGCCGTTAGCCATTACCCATTACCCATTAACCCCAATGTACAGTTTTTTCATATTACAGTTTCCTCTCAGTCCATCAGCCATTGGTCCATTACCCATTAACCCCAATGTACAGTTTTCTCATATTACAGTTTCCTCTCGGACCAACAGCCATTGGTCCATTAACCCATTAACCCCAATGTACAGTTTTCTCATATTACAGTTTCCTCTCAGTCCATCGGCCATTGGTCCATTACCCATTAACCCCAATGTACAGTTTTCTCATATTACAGTTTCCTCTCAGTCCATCGGCCATTGATCCATTACCCATTAACCCCAATGTACAGCCTCCCCGCATTTCACTTTCCTCTCAGGCTAACAGCCATTCGTCCATTAACCCATTAACCCAAATGTACAGTTTTTTCATATTACAGTTTCCTCTCAGTCCATCGGCCATTGGTCCATTAACCCATTAACCCCAATGTGCAGCTTCCCCGCATTTCAATCTCCTCTCAGGCCATCAGCCATTCGTCCATTACCCATTAACCTCAATATACAGTTTCCACGCATTTCAGTTTCCCTTCAGTTATCAGTCCTCTGCGAACTGATAACTGATAACTGCGAACTTTCATGATACAATGAAGAAAACCAGTTTCGACAGGCGGTGATTCCATGACCATTCTTCTTGCTCCCGATTCTTTCAAAGGGACCCTTTCGGCGGAGGAGGTTTCCGAAATCCTGAGTTCTGCGGCTCATGAGGTATTTCCGGATGTAAAAACCATTTCCCTTCCTTCTGCAGACGGGGGAGAGGGGACGGTTTCGGCCATTCTTTCTTCGGGAGCGGGAGAAAAAGTCTCATTTCCTGTCCATGGACCTCTGGGCGGGAAACGGATGGCTTCTTATGCCAGACTTTCGGAAACGGAAGTCCTCATGGAAATGGCAGAGGCTTCGGGGCTCACCCTGATTTCCGAAGAAGAAAGAAATCCTTTACAAACCTCCACTTTCGGCACGGGAGAGATGATTCTTCATGCCCTGGCCCATGGGGCCCGCCATATTTTTATCGGAATCGGCGGTTCAGCTACCAGTGACGGGGGAATGGGGGCCATGGAAGCACTGGGCATTCGTTTCCCGGATGGAAATGGAAAACTTCTTCCCGGCTGCGGGGCCTCTCTTGCCAGAGTAGAAAAAATCGACCTGACAGGACTTTCACCCCTTGCAAGGTCTGCAGAATTTACGATATTGAGCGATGTGACGAATCCCCTCTGCGGGCCCAAAGGGGCAGTCCGGGTTTTTGCTCCGCAGAAAGGGGCGGATCCTTCCATGGTGGAAATCCTGGAAAAGGGTATGGAGCATTACCGGGATATCCTGACGAAAACTTTCGGCGTAAATCCCGATACCATCCCCGGAAGCGGGGCGGCAGGAGGCCTGGGAGCGGCCTTATTTCTATTTCTGAAAGGGAAAATGGTTTCCGGCGCTGAAGAAGTGCTTCGCTTCAACCATTTTGATGAATACCTGAAAGAGACGGACCTGGTCATTACGGGCGAAGGACGGACCGATTCCCAGAGCGCCGACGGAAAAATCGTTTCCATCATCGCTACCCACTGCCAAAGGGCGAAAGTGCCCTGTCTTATCTTTTCCGCGTCCCTTGGAAAGGGCGCTGAAAAGCTGGAAGGCCCCGGGGTCCGGGTGAAAGCAGCGGCCCGAAATGACCGTGAAATCGAGGCATCCATGAAACATCCGAAAGAATTTTATAAACGTGCAGCCATTCATTTATTTCAATCCATGAAATGAGGAAAACTATGGAAATACAGGCAATTCTTCAGCATCCGAAAGATACGGTAGTGACAGTGACAAAAGAAACCCGCTCCGGAGACCGGATTCTTTATGAAGGCGGGAGTCTTACCGCCGAAGACTTCATTCCCCAGTGGCACAAAATCGCCCTTCAGGATATTTCCAAAGGACAGGTGGTCTACAAATATGGCGAAGAAATCGGGAAAGCCACGGACTTCATCGGAAAGGGCCACCGGGTGGATGACAAAAATCTGGAAGGCCTTTCGAGGAAATATGAAGATGAATACGTGGGGGACATCCCCTGGGAAGCGCCAGAGTTCACGCCTTATGCCGACGAACCTCTCTATTTCAAAGGCTATCGGAGAAGCGAAGGGCGGCCGGGCATCCGGAATCATGTCCTTTTCCTTCCCACCTGCGCCTGCTCCAGCGAAACCTGCCGGGTGGCTTCCTCATTAGTCCGCGGATCCGTGCACCTTACCTTTGATTCGGGCTGCGGTGATGTGGCGGCCAGTATCGATATGACCCGGAGAATCCTCATGGGTTTTGCCCTTCATCCCAATGTCTACGGCGTGGTTATTATCGGCCTTGGCTGCGAATCCATGTCTCACAGGGAACTGAAAGAAAGACTGCAGAAACTGACGAAGAAACCCATTATTTCCTTCGGCATCCAGGAGGAAGGCGGGACCCTCCGGACCCTGGAAAAAGCCGTGCGGGCAGGAAAGAAACTGGCCGCCGAGGCTTCCCTGCAGGAAAAAGAAAAATTCCCCATCTCCGACCTTCTCCTTGGCATCGAATGCGGAGGAAGTGATGCGACCAGCGGTATTGCCGCCAATCCGGCCGCAGGAAATCTGTCGGACCGCCTCATCGATATGGGAGGATCCGCCATGATCAGTGAATCCATCGAATGGATTGGCGCAGAACATATCCTGGCCAGAAGGGGTCTCACTGCGAAAATCCATGATGAAATCATCAAAACCTGCGAGGACTATGAAAATCATATTTCAGAGGCCGGCCAGAACTGCCGGGAAGGCCAGCCGGCTCCCGGAAATAAAGCAGGCGGCCTTTCGACCCTCGAAGAAAAAAGTCTGGGCTGCATCAAAAAAGGCGGCACCCGGCCCATTACGGAAGTCCTTCCTCAGGCCCTGCGGCCTTCGAAAAAAGGAGCCCTCGTCATGGATACCGCAGGATTTGATGTTTCTTCCATTACTTCCATGGCTGCTTCCGGCTGTCAGGTGATTATTTTTACAACCGGTCTTGGAACTCCGACCGGACTTTCTATGGTTCCTGTCATCAAAGTCACCGCCAATCAGCATACCGCAGAATGGATGGAAGACAATATCGATATAGACCTTTCCTCTATCATCCGCGGAGAAGAAACCATTGAAAATGCGGGGAAACGGCTCCTTCTGGAAACAAAGGAAATCTGCGACGGAAAAGTGACGAAAGCGGAAGCCTACGGATTCTCCGATATCGCCGTGGATCATGTGTGTCGGTATGTTTGAGACTTCTGGTATTTACTGTGGTTTGAGTCAGCTGCGGTTTTCGGGGTTAGCCTCACCACGGCATGCCCGTAATGAGTCAATTTCGAGAATTCGGGGTTATCGGGGTGATCGGGGCTATCGGGAAGGTGCTGCCGCTGATGCGGCAGGATTATGTATGGGGATTTTGCCCAGGCGGGGTTAAAAATCCCGTTTTCCTCAATGGATAGAGTCAATTTCGATATCGGCAGATGAACACCGAAGTAAAAAAAGGCTAAATCGATTGTGACATAAAATTTCCATGCGTCCCTCCCGCGTCCGGGAGGGTGAGGGCAGGAGGGGCGTACGATCGTACAAGTCGAAAATGAAGGAAAAAGATTCATGCGTACCGTAATGGACAGGAGTTTTAGGCATAGGGAAAGGATTGAGACAGCTGCGGTTTTCGTGGGTTAGCCTCACTTCGGCGAGCCCCGATAGATTAAACCTCGAGATTTCGTGGCTCGTGATTCGTGGTTCGTGAAGGTATCGGCGCTGATGCGCCGATATTTTTTATATGGGAGCTTTGCACAGACGAGATTGAAATGCCCGTAAAAATCGAAAATTCTGCTAACTTTCGAGAATTTGGGCTGCAGGGAAGAAGGGTCGGGGCTGTACAATAATTACACAACATGTTGAATGACTGAATTTTATAAAGTAATCAGTTCTCAGTTCATAGTTCTCAGTGGAGGAGGCCCGCATCAAATGAGATGGCGGGCCATTTTTATACACAGTTTTCATTGGAAATG
>NZ_JAZASU010000077.1:0-8174 GCF_036343215.1 Dialister sp. | reverse complement strand
AGCCCGCGGCCCAGTTTCTTCTTAGTCACGTTTCAAAACCTCCCGACATAATTTCTTGTACGCCTCAGCGCCCTTTGATTTCGGCGCATAGGTGAGGATAGGCTCCCCGAAGCTGGGTGCCTCGGAAAGTTTGACGGTCCTTGGAATCACCGTACGGAATACTTTGGAACCGAAATATTTCTTCACTTCTTCCGCCACCTGGAGGGACAGATTCGTCCTTCCGTCAAACATGGTGAGGAGAATCCCCAGGATGTGGAGGCCCGGATTCATTTTCCGTCCTACCACATGGACCGTCCTGACCAGCTGGGCCAGCCCTTCCAGGGCATAAAATTCCGCCTGGATTGGAATGATGATGGCATCGGAAGCCACCAGGGCATTCAGGGTCATAAGTCCCAGGGATGGCGGGCAGTCAATGAGGATATAATCGTATTTCTCACGGATAGGCTCGATGGTCCGCTTCAGGAGAGATTCCCGGTGCGGAAGGGATGCGATTTCTATTTCCGCTCCGGCCAGGTCAATGGAGGCGGGAAGGATGGATAATTTTTTGACCGCCGTCTTCACGATGGCTTTTTCAATCTCTTCCCCGTTCAGCAGCACCTCATACAGATTGGAACCAAACTTCACATCTTTGGAAAGACCGCTGGTGGAATTTGCCTGCGAATCCTCATCGATGAGAAGGGTCTTCATTCCCTTATCTGCCAGATACGCAGAAAGATTGACCGCCGTAGTCGTCTTTCCTACGCCGCCTTTCTGGTTGATAATGCTGATGATTTTGCCCATGGCCTTCGTCCTTTCTATAGAGAATCATTTATATTATAGCATAGAGACGGATTGATTGTATAAATAAAAGTATGAACAGCTTTTGAATCGGGAGTGTCGAGACTATCGGGGTATCGGGAAGATGCAGCGCTCCCCGGCACAAATATGGTATGGGGCCTTCGGCACGCAGGTAAACGAAAAGGGATTCTGCGCATCCGGTAATCCTTGACTCTGCTACATACCAGTCAATAAAAATGTTTCACGTGAAACATTTTTATTGGGTCAGAAACCTTTTCACCTTCGGTTCCTCGATCCGGTTTCCTGTCCTCAGGAGCCTTTACGCCTGTTTTTCTGATGAATAAGCCAAAACCATTTGACCGGTGTTTGTGTCATGAACCTGCAGCAGGCGCAATATAAAAATTGCGGCGCCTGTGAATTTGCGCCACACCTTCCCGAGTCCCCCGAGACCCCCGAAATGAACCCCGGCAGCCCGATTCAAAAGGCATTGGAAATTAAAATTAAAAATAAAAAGGGGCACCTTCCTTTCAAAGGCGCCACCTTCACGAAGAACGAAAAGGACTGATGACTCCAATCAGACAGAAGATTAAAGAGACGACTCCGCCTCTCTCATTTCTTCTTTTACCGGGACCGGAGTATCTTCGCAGACGCAGTGCGGTTTATTTCTGAAAATTTCCCCCATAATGGCATAGAGCTGCTGGAGGGCTTCCGGATTGAGGGAATAATAAATATTCTTCCCGTTGCGGCGGTCCAGAATGAGACCCGATTCCACGAGGACTTTCATGTCATGGGAGAGAGTCGGCTGGGTGACACAGAAAGCCTGCTGCAGCTTGCCGGCACACTGTTCACTGCAGGACAGCATATCTACAATTTTTAACCGTTTCGGATCAGAAATGGCTTTCAGGATTTTGGCGGTATCAATGTAAATCTTTTCCATACTTCTTTAGAACTCCTACATAGAATTATTTCTATCATTGTCCTAAAGAGTATCAGATGAAAAGAATTTTGTCAAATATTTTAGACAATTTCAAGAAAGCGGGGAACCCTTCGCATTGCCGGCAGGCCTTTACACGGAGAGGCACCTTTGTATAAAGTTTCATCGTTTTCAATGAGAACTCTGTTTGGAAAAGACCTGCTGTTCCATCCGGTGAAGGCCTCTTCACGGATGACTTTTTCATTTCCGTAAGTTCCACGGGATGAAATGATGGCAGAGCCCCGGTGATGAAAAGATGCCCCCGGAAATGCATGACGCAATAAAAAAGACCGGGAAATCCCGGTCTTTTTCATTGGTCCGTTCATTCGATATCTACAGTGTCCGGACGGCCTGCATCATCGAGTCCATCATAGAGGACTTCTCTTACGTGGCCATCATAGGTCAGGGTTACATGATAGTGGAAAGCCTGTCCGTCGAAAATTTCGTCGCCCAGTTCTACAGCTGCTACATAGCTGTCCGGACGATAGGATCTTACGGTATCACCAACTACCGGGAAGCCCAGGAATACGAATTCGCCGCCCTGATAGCAAACGCTTCCGTAAACACGTTTCAGTTCGGAAACTTTGTACTTGTCAACGCCGCATACAACAACACTGTTTTCAGTTACTTCTGCCATGTTTATCACCTCACGACCAATTTATAGCAAATGAAACTTGCTATTTACATGTATAGTGTACCACTTTTTGGATGGAAACAGAAGATTTTTACAGGAAATATTTTATCTTTACGTTAGGATAATATTTTTTTATAGTTTCGGCAGGGACGAGCAGGGCGGCCGCTTTTACGTGCCCGCAATCCAATTTCCCATATAAAAAGGCGTCCTGTGACTTCAGGGCGCCACCTTAACTTTTCACTATTTCTATACATACGAAAGGATTTCCGAAGGCTCATGGATGATGATTTCCGCCCCATGGTCTTTGAGGAAGGAAATGGTCCGGAAGCCCCAGTCCACTGCGAGGCATTTGACCCCTGCGTTTTCTGCGGTTTCCAGGTCAGTCTCCGTGTCACCGATATAAAGGGCCTCTTCTTTAGAAATTCCCAGCTTTTCGAGAATAGAGAGGACCATGTCCGGAGAGGGTTTTCTCCGGATGGAGGGGCTGTTTCCTATGACGATATCAAAGCCACCCGGAAATACGGAAGCTGCCAGGGTCTGGACATCGGAATCGTTCTTATTGGAGGCCACCGCCGTTTTGATTCCTTGATTTCTTAAAGTTTGAAGGACTTCCGGGATGCCCTTGTAAGGCGCGGTGCGGATATGGTTGTGGGAGGCATAGTGGGGGGAAAATATTTCCTCCAGCTCTGCCACTTCTTTTGACGTAAAACCATACGTGGAAAGAGGAATCCGATTTCCAATGAATTCCAGATCTTCCGCGGGGCAGCCCCGGGCCAGGGCCAGGGACTTTTCCATGTCCGACGTGATACCGCTTCCAAAGCACAGACCCACCAGGAAAGGCGGGAAATCGTGGCGCTCCCCATATTTCCCAAGGGCATAATTTGTGGCCGCCGTAAGGTCGGAAAGGGTATCCAGAATCGTCCCGTCCATATCGAAAATGACAGCTTTCATTTCAGGATTTCCTCTTTGCCCCAGTCGTTCGCATTTTCCACTTTCTTCCTGCGGATGCCCGGAATGAGGACGATCACAGAAACGATGAGTCCCACAAAAAGCGGATCCAGAGGCAATTTGATCAAAGTGGCTGCCAGAAGGGCTGCGCCGGTAGAAATAATCATGGATGCCACAGTCCAGTACTTGGAAAGATGGCCCGGCCAGAAAACAGCCATGGAGAAAGGAATGAAAATGCCGCCGCCCCGAAGAGCCATGGAGAGGTAATTCCAGAAAAGGACTTCCGATCCCCGGTTGGCTATGGAAATGATGCAGGCCAGGATCATGACAGCCAGAACGGAAAGTTTCGTGAGGACCAGCAGTTTGTGGTCATCTTTCACGGAAAAGAGAGGTGTAATGATATCCCTGGCCACCATGGTACCGATCCCAAGAGAAAGTCCGCCAATCCCGCTTACCAGGGAAAGGACGATACCGCCCATGGCCAGACCGCCGATGAAAGTGGAAGTATGATTGATAAGGTAAGTCGGGAGAACCAGGATCGGAAGGACATCGGGATCAAAAGCATGCATGTACATGCCAATGGCCACATTCGGAAGTCCTACGGGAATAACTATGAGGGCTGCTGCAAAACATCCGAAAGAAGCAGTCACCGGAGTGGAAGCAGAGAAAATGCACTGCACATAGGTCTGGGTGCAGATGATGCCTACGATGACAGAGAAAAGATTGGCCAGCGACGGTTCGATGCCCCTTCCGAAAAGGCTGAAATGGCTGGCAGGAATGGCTGCCCATTCCGGAGTGCCATGGAGGAAATAAATGGCTTCAAAACCGGCAATGAAAAGGGAAAACCAGATAATCCCCATCTTCAGGATTCCGCCGATACCGGCACTTTTCATGCCGCCGAAGAAAGTATAGCCTATGACGAGAAGAATCAGCACGATGGCTGACAATTCCGGCGAAAGACCGGTGAGATTCGCAATGATTTCAATTCCCGGAAGAGTCGATGCCACGGCAGAAAAAAGAATGCCGATGGAGGAAATAATGGAAGCCAGCTCCTCCGCCTTTTCCCCATAATGGAGAGCCAGGAACTGGGGAATCGTTTCCAGTCCCGTGCCGCGCATCTTCTTCGCATAGAAAATGCCCATGATAATAAAAGCAATCCCGCTTCCCAGGGTAAACCACCAGGCAGAAAGGCCGAAACTGTACGCCAGCTGCGCCGTACCAACGGTTGCTCCCCCGCCGACAACAGTTCCCGCAATTCCTCCTGCTACCAGAGGAACTCCGGCCGAACGGCCGCCTACGGAATACCCGGCCGCCGACTTGACCGAACGGGAATGATAAATACCGATTCCGATCACCAGGGCTACCGTAGCAATGATAATAATCGCATGAAGCGTAGTGAGATTCATGATTTTTCCTTTCCTTATATTTATTTTTCATTAAATATATGAGCATTATAGCACAAGTGAAAAGAGAGGACATGGGGTTTAGAAAAAATTTAGTATAGATAACTATTTACAATAAACTACCGACTCGGTTTTTGCCTGCGGATTATCACTGGAAGCTTTTATGGCTTTTCGACTGGAAGCGATATCGGAATGGGGGTTTTGGCCTTCCGATTGGCACCGGGGGCTTTTGCGGCTTTTTCGACTGGAAACGATATCGGAATGGGGGTTTTGGCCTGACGCTTATCGCTGGGAGCTTTTTTGCTTTTCGATCTGAACCGGTCGGGTAATGCGGGATTTCATCCGCTGATTTATAGAGTGAATGATTTCCTCCGCGGCCGGCCGCTTTTATATTTCCATATACGGACAGGAATTTTTGGTGTATAATTAGAAATATAAGAAACAATTAATAATAAACCGGAGAACCTGTATATTTTTTATATACAGAGGAGGAACTATGACCATTACCTATGTGATTCAAGTACTGCAGGCCATGGAAGAGGGAAAAATACAGGATCCCCATTACATCAAAGACCCGGAGTGGGAACTTTCCAAAGCTTTCCGGCGGGTAAGGAGAAGAATCCAGCGTCTCCGTTCCCGGGAGCATTACGAACTGGTGGAACTGAACCGGGCCAAAGTCGATGCCGTTTCCCGGCATATGGAAGAATTCATCAGCACCTTCTCCACCATCCGCAATTTCAACCTTCATGACTGCGAAGGTCTGGCAGGAATTGAAAGCTTCATCCGGGAAGGTTTCCAGGTCGATGACATGGTATCCATCGTCGATACCCTGGGAGATATGAGTGCCGTGAACTCTCTGGGCTTCAAATCCATGACCCCCGATTATGGAATCATGGACAATATCCTCATCCTGCCAAAAGTAGAAGTGGACAATGGCCGGTTCCATTCCCTGGACAAAACCTATATTTCCGAACTCATCAGAAAACTCAAAGACTACCAGGCCCGGGCAAGGCAGCTCACTGCCGGAATGGAAGAAATCATCGATGCGGCCAGAGAAGAAGCAGGCATCCTTTACGATCTCCACGATTATTTTGTAGACGGCATAGAAAATCTGAAATTCATCCTGAAAGAAGAAGGCACCGACTGGAACCATTACAGCCGTTCCGAAAAAATGCAGATTGCCCGCGCCATCCAAGTGGCCCACCTCATTACCTCCCTCTTCCCCCGGGTCATCGATATCAATACGAATGAAATCAATCCGGAAAGTAAAAAGAAGATACAGAAAGCCAAAGAAGCCCTCGCCTTCCGGGATGCTTGAAAATCCGGAAATAAAAAGGGGGTGTACAAAAATAGAAATTATTATTTTAAAAACTTTAGGGGAAATAGTTATCAGTTATTAGTTATCAGTTCGCAGTTGTGGTGGCCGCCATTACGCAGGAGAAGCGGCCTTTTTATGTAAAAAATTTAATCATTTCCAATGAAAATTGTGTATAAAAATAGCCCGCCATCTCATTTGATGCGGGCCTCATCCACTGAGAACTATGAACTGATAACTGATAACTTTATAAATTTCAGCAATTCAACATATTGTGTAATTTTTGTACAGTCCCTTTTGTTTTTTTAAAGAAATAGTCCCGGCAGGAAAGCCGATTGAAGTTCAGCATCTCCGTGAAAGAGGCCTCACGATTACGGCTATCCTTATTTATCCCAAGAACCTTTTGTCAGTTAGTCTCATATGTATTGTCTCCGATAGTACAGCCCCCCACCGCTTCGCGGAGCCCCCCGAACTTCGGGGGCCTGCTTGCTTACCGATTTCCTCATTTGTTCCAGGTACGTTTTGTCAGTCCCTCATATGTGCCGTCTGCGATAGTCCCCCCTTGCCCGCTGCCCCCCGGACTCGGCGGCAGGTGAGTCGGGGCTCGTACGGGCTTTTCACACTCGTCTGTGCACATTCCCCATAAAAAAATTGTCGGCGTATCAGCGCCGACAATTTCACGAACCACGATCAGCACAAATGACTGTAATCGTTATCCGCGAAATAATTCGCATTATTTATGTTCAAATACATCCACTCTTCTGCTTTCCGGGCCGGTAGCGCCTTCTGCGCCCTTGACCATCGGAATCAGTTTGGAGCTGTCCACGCCCTGGGATACGGCGTAAGCTTTCACGCTTTCGATGCGGCGGGAAGCGAGTTCCTTATTGTAATCGGCAGAGCCGGTGGGATCGGCACGGCCTACGAGTTTGAAAGTGTGGCCGGTTTCCTTTGCCTTTGCGATGAAGTCCTTCAGGTTTGCTTTCTGGGAATCCGTGAGAGCAGCGGAATCGCTGTCGAAATGAACGGAATTCATATAGTAATCATTTTCCGGAGCTTTTACAGGTTCATCTGCAGGAACTTCTACAGTCGTTGCCGGACCGCCCTGATTGGAAGAAATAGTTACGACGGACGGTTCTTCTGCCTGGGCTTCATAGTCCAGATTTGGTTCTGCCTCTTCGAAAACTTCACCGGTATGATCCTTGCCGCCGAAACGATAGGAAACGCCTGCAATGAAACCTTTATAGGAAACGTTATTTTCCGAATCGCCCTTTGTATTCAGGTAATGATAACCGGCATTGAGATCCACATTCTTATCCAGGGCCAGATTGACACCGGCTTCCCACATGGAAGTCTGCTCCGTACCAAGAGCACCTTTGGCATACACATCCACCACATCATTAATTGGCTGGCGGGCAATGATGCCGAGCTGGGCAATGTTATTGATCTGGTCATCAGAACCAAAAGCACGCTTCGGGAAATCCTTCATATAAATGCGGTTCCAGCCCACGAAACCTGCCACCTGGGGATGGAAGGAATAAAGGGCATTGATTTCATTCATATTTCCATCGGTATGATCCGTATGGAGCCCGGTGTACTGGTACTGGGCAGCCCACTTTTCATTGATGCCGTAAGTCACGCCGCCCAGGAAATTCCATTCCCCGTCGGACTTGTAGCCATTGGAATGAGCTTCGGCATCCCACATGCCCACATTGATTTCCGTCTGTCCTTCCTTGAAGGAAGTCTGGGGAGAAGCAAATGCCACACCCGTTACGGAAGCAGCCAGAGCCATCATAATCAGAATCTTTTTCATATTTTTATACCTCGTACTTTCATTTTTTCAGGAAACATATATAAGTATTATATCATAGGAAAAAAGGTGGAAATAGAGAACAAAAGTAAGTACTCTCCTTTTGGAAATATAAAAAATTTTAATGACCAGCGTTCAGTAAATTCCGAATCATTTGTTAGAAAAGAAATAAAAATGCAAAGCTGCAAAAGTACCAATTTTGATGAAACTTTCGTAAGGGGCTGTACAATAATTACACAAAATATTGAATGACCAGAGTTTATGAAGTTATCAGTTCTCAGTTCACAGTTCTCAGTGAAGGAGGCCCGCATCAAATT
>NZ_JAZASU010000076.1:0-8232 GCF_036343215.1 Dialister sp. | reverse complement strand
GAAGCCTCCTTGTGAAAAACAAAAATCGTTCTCTACAAGCGGCTTCGCCGCAAAATTTTTTGCGTTTGTCAAGTACTTTTTTCAGATTGTGTCGGATTTTTTTAAATTTTTTGCCCAAAAAAAGCACGCATCTTTCGACGCGTACTTGAACTATTTCATGATTTTCTTAAGTTAATGATATTGCAGTTAATAGTTGCATTTATGTCAGGCGGGCGACGGGACTTTTACCTCATAAGGACTAACCGCGCAGGGAGTGGTACCCATTAACCCCAATGTACAGTCACTTCGCATGGATGGATTTCAAGCTGCTCACTTAATTACCCATTAACCTCTATGTACAGTTTCTCCACATGTAAGGATTACAGGCTGCAATCCTGTTAACCATTAACCCCAATGTACAGTCTTCCGGCATGGATAGATTTCAGGCTGTCCGCTTTATTATCTGTTAACCTCAATGTACAGCTTTGCGTTATTGATAGACTGCAAATATTATCCCCTGATTTTCCACCCTCGGTCCCTGAGCCCTTCTGCGTAACCGATTTTCCGAATTACAGCCAGGCCACTGCGAACTGATAACTGATAACTATTAACTTCATGAATTCAAAGTTTTATCTTTATCTGATGCCCCGGCTGTGTTACAATAATATTACCCAATATATAGAAATTTTTCTTTATAGAAAGGAGATATATATGTACGACAATGATTTTGCCCTGGAAAAGGAGAAGTCCCTTTCCATCCATATGCCGGGCATGATGAAAGATGTCTATGCCTGGATGGCTATTGCCCTGGTGGTGACAGGTTTTACTGCCTATACGGTGGCTGATTATCCGATCATTCAGAGTATTTTCATGGGCGGACGGTTCCGCATCATTTTCCTCATGATGGCTACTTTTGCCCTCGTATGGCACCTGAATACATCGATCCGGACCATGGGACTCAAAAAAGCAGCGGTCATGTTCCTGGTGTATTCCGTGCTGAACGGGATTACCCTTTCTTCCATTTTCCTGGTATATACCATGAGTTCCATTGCCAGTGCCTTTTTCCTGACGGCAGGCATGTTTGGAATCATGTCCGTCTATGGGTATGTGACGAAATCGGATCTTTCGAAAGTGGGAAATCTCTGCCTCATGGGTCTTGTAGGACTCATCCTGGCCACCCTGATTTCCTTCTTCTTTGCCACACCTTTCTTTGAAATGCTGATTTCCTACGCCGGTGTCCTCATTTTCATGGGCCTCACCGTGTACGATACGAACAAAATCAAAAAACTGGCCCTCACCTATCATTCCAGAGCTACCGACGAGGGACAGAAACTGGCTATTCTCGGAGCCCTCATGCTCTATCTGGATTTCATCAACCTTTTCCTCTACCTGCTCCGTATTTTCTCGGACCGCAAGTGAGTGGAAATCATCGGTGAAAATGCGCCCTTTTAGAAATAAAGGGGCGCTTTTTTGATGGGGAAATACCCGGCAGCAGGCTTTAGGAGATGGAATTTCTGCAAATGAATGGCATCGTTTATATTTCCGAAATAAAAAGACGGGGGAAAAATATTTTTTCCCCTGAAATTCTGCTCCCAATACGGAAAATGCCGCGTTTTTGGGTGGAAATCGGGGTTTTCGGGAGGGATGGGGTTAAAATTATTACAATTTCCGTGGAAAATGAAATAAAAATGTAATCAAAAAGTTTTGCTTTCTACTAAAATCATTTATGAATTACAAAAACTCATTGAAATGGAAAATGCATGATAACTTGATATTGGACTCATGAATGAAATTGTCCGATAATAAAATAGAATAAGAAGCGATTCCATTCATTTACATAGATTGAGGAAACCCGGGGCCGCCCGTTTTTTCAGGGAGGTGAGTCCTATGATACATATAGGGACGATCAGTGAGCATCCGGAGATTTCACGTATGGTGGAGCAGGTATGCGGAGAGCATATGGAAGAACGAGGGCTGGACTGCTCCTTTTATGCCTACGAGAATTCCTACATTTTCCTCCAGGACCTCGAAACGGGCAGGCGGCCTTTTGACCTGCTTTTCCTGGATACCGCCATGCGGGGGAGCCATATCCTCGACGTGGCTGAACGGGTCAGGATACGAAAAGATGCGCCGGTCATGATTTTCCTTTCCGAATTTCCGGATGGCTATTATAGAGATGCCTTCCGGGTGGGAGCGGTCCATTTCCTTCATTTACCATTGGAGAAAAAGGAACTTCTCGAAGGACTGGGACGAGGCCTTGGGGCCATCGAACACCGGTGGCACAAAAAACTGGTCTTCAAATCCATGGACGGAGTCGCAGCCATCGATCTGTCCACTCTGGAAGCTGTAGTGAGTGATGATCATCATCAGGTCCTCTGTATCAATGACGGAACGACGAAAGAAGTGCGGACCAAACTGATGCATCTCGAAAAAAGGCTGAAAGATGCATCGCCCTTCCCCTTCGTCACTTCCTGCCGGGGAGTCCTGGTGAATATAGAAACGGTTTCCGAAGTCACTTCGGACCGGGTCATCACGAAATCGGGACGAATGCTGCCCCTTTCGAAGAGACGGTACGGGGACGTCATCCGGGCTCTGGCCCGTTATAACGGGGTGGATTCGGAGGAACTGGAAGATTGATCATTTTGACGGAGGAGACGCTATGAGGAAAAGGAGAGGGAAACACCAGGGCTTTATGCTTCTGGAATTGATTATTGTCGTAGCCATTATTGGAATTTTAGCCGCCGTAGCCGTTCCAAATCTGACAGGAATGACAGATGATGCCAAAATTGCCAGGATTCAGTCGGACCTTTCTGCCATGGGGACGGCAGCGGAGGTGTACTATGTGAAAAATGGTTCCTATCCCACGAGTCTGGATCAGCTGGTGGGGACCAGCGAAAAATCGGGGTACCTGAAAAAAGTGCCCGAACCGCCTGACGAGTCGGTGACCTATACCATTTCGAACGGCACCATTACGGCAAATTTCAAAGGAGTTACCTATTCTTCCGACGGGACGAATACGAAGTCTTCCACTTGAAACGCAAAGCGGGGAAAAGAAAATGAAAAGGACAGGGGATGAAGCGGGGATCCCATGGGACTTTCTATGGGATACAAAGAAGGTTCTGTGCGGGGCCCTGGCCCTGGGCCTTCTGTATGGCGCTGCCCTTCGGGCAGGTGCAGCTTTTCTTTCCCCTGCTTTTTTTGTACTCTTTCTGGCCGGAGCGGGTCTGGAAGACGGTCTGACCGGTTATATTTCTGATGCCTGGTCCCTCCTGCTGGGAGCTTTCGGCCTTCTGACGGCCCTCCTTTCCGGGGACCTTTTTCTGTCCCTTCTTTCTGCGCTGCTGGCCGCTTCCATTTACGGCTTTTTATATTTCATTTCCCGTCAGTCTCTGGGGACAGGGGACATTTTTCTGGCTGCGGCTGCAGCCTCATGGCTTACGCCTCTTTCCTGTCTCCTTTTTATATGGCTTTCCTCGCTTTCTGCCCTTTTTTTCGTGGGAATCCGGATGCTCACCGGACGGCAGCACCGCGGGGAGCCGGTGTGGTTCGGGCCCTTTATGGCCCTGGGAGGAGTGCTTGCCTATGGCTGGCAGGAAATATGGTCTTTCCTGCCGCCGGGGTTTCCTTTTGCTTGAGACCCTGGTGGTGACGGCCCTTTTTTCCCTGGGCCTTGGCTTCGGAGTGCCTCTCCTCTGGGACTGGCAGAAAGAAAGGGAAGTGGATCTGGCGGCAAGGACGCTGGCTTCTGCCATCCGTCAGGTGGAAATCATGGCCAAAAATGATTCCGACCGGCCCGACGCAGGGGGAGAGTATTATTATTTCTACTGTTATCCCGATGCTTCCGGGCAGGCCTGCTACTATACCCGGAAGGGAATCCGGGAGATGCGGCCGAAGGGAAGGCTTGGAAGCGGCGTCCTTCTTTCGGGGAATCTCGACCTGACTTTCGAGAAGAAAGGCTTTGCGGGGAATGGGAAGAATTTTTCCGTCTATCTCTATTCGCCGGATAAAAAATACCAGCGTCAGGTCGTCGTAGCCTGGTATACGGGAAGAGTCCGGGTGACGGGAGGCTGACATGAAAAGAAAAGGTTTCGTCATGATTTATGCCCTCGCCTCCATTGCCGTTTGCGGACTTCTGTCTGCAGCAGCTGCTTTTACGGTTTCCCAAAGTTTTACCTGGGAAAAAGAGCGGGACCGGAGCCTCGATGAAACGCTCATTGCCCAGGATGTCATGGAAAGGGAGAAATATAACCACCGTTTCGGTGGCGAGCCGTCTTTTGGCTCCGAAACGGAACGAAACGGAAAACGATATGAAATATCCGTCACCCGCCGTCCGCGGATGGTGGAAGGGATTCCCATGGTGGAAATTTCCTGCCTGGTGCAGGGGGAAGGGAGTGAAGGCATCTGCCTTTCCACTCTCCTGGAGGAACGATGAAACGAAAAGGATTTCTTCTACTGGAAGCCCTGATGGCGCTCCTCCTCATTTCAGGCCTGGCGATTTCCGTATTTCCACTGGCCGGACGCCTTTCAGGAGCCCTCATCCTGGGCGGATTTAAAGGAAGGATGGGAGAGACCGGGCTTTTCGCCATGGATTTCATGACGGAAAAGGTCAGAAATACAGAAAAGCCCTCCATTTCTCCGGTGAATGAAAGATTCACCTATTCTGTCAGAAACGGGGAGGACGTTTTGTCCTACCGGCTGTACCTGGACCAGCAGAAACTGAAAGTCCTGCTGTACAATGGCCATGTGGAACCGATTACGGGAGAAGAGACGGGAAGTACGGAGGAAATCCCGGTGATTGCCGGGAAAGACGGCCTTTTCCGGCGGCAGGGAAAGGGGCCCCTTCATATGTCCTTTTCCCTTCTCCGGCCGGTGGAGGGGATCCGGTCGGATTTCGAGACTTCCATCCTGCCCTATGCGGATTTCTATGAAAAGGGGAAGGTCTATGAGTAGGCGGAAAGGAAGCCTGGCCATGATGCTCCTCATTTTCCTTTCTGCCATTCTCACCGTGGCCGGCGCCTTCCTCCTCTTTTCCCGAAGGAGCCTTCTGAGTCTTTCTTATTATGAAGAAGGGCTGAAATCGGTCTATGCCGCTGAAAGCGGGGCGAACTGGGGACTGGAAGCGCTGAAGGAAGGTCCCCTGAACCGCCAGGTCACTTTCCGGGTGAACGAAAGGATCGTGATCGTGGAAAATACCGAAGGCACTTCCGGCGGAAAGCTGGTTTCCCGGGCTGCTGCCGGCAATGGAGATTACAAAAGGTATGTGCGTATTTCCTATTCCCTTGAGGGCAGGGAAGGTGCAAGGAAACTGAAAGTGGAGGACGTGGGAAGTGACAGAAGCTGAAAAATTACTGGAAGAAATCAGAAAGCTTCCCCTCTGGCAGCGGTTGACTGCTCTCCGGGGGCCCAGGATGGTCTTAATCCTTCTTGGCGGGACCCTCTGGGCCGTGGAAATGGAAAAAGGAAAATTTCTCCGACAGGAGTCGGTCGTTCTGGAAGGAAAACCGACCGTGGAGACCCTCTCTGCCGCTTTCCGCAGCCTCGGAGAGAAGGGACTGAAGAAAAAGGCAGTCACCGTCCTCATCAATTCTCCCCGCCTCCGCATGGTGAACCGGAAATATCCCGCCATGGAAGAGGAAGAAATGGTGGAAACCATCAAATGGGAAGAAGACCGGACATTTCACGGCAAAGAACCCTGGGCCATCGGACATGCCGTGATGCGCCATACCGCGGAAGGCTGGGAAGTCCATCTGGCAGGGGTGAAACAGGAGGAAATCCAACTCTGGGAAAAAGCGGCGGAAGCGGGAGGACGGTCTATTTATGAAGCCATCCCCGTCACCTCGGTGCCCCTTTCGGAAGATGAATACTTCGCTTTCTACGGAAGGCGGTATTCGGGGATCCTGCTTTTCCGCAGCAAAGGACTCATCCGGAGCCGTATCCTTCATGAAGAAGACCGCGGAAAAGGGGCCTTTTTCATGAAAAATACGCTCCGCAATTTCGGCCTTCAGAAAGCGCCCTGTTTCTTCATTCCCCTGGAAGACTGCGACGAAGAACGGGAACAGGAATGGAAAGACTGGCTGGAAGAAGAAATGGAACCGGCCCCGGGAAATAAGGAAATAGAAAATCAGGAAGATTTTTCTATTTCCCCGGAAACAGCGGAAGAAGATCCGGAAATGAGCCCCATCGGGGAATTTGAGGAGGAAGAACCGGACGGGGAGAGTCCCGGGGCCGGTTTCTCCGAAGACGAAGAAAAACCGCGGGAATACCTCCCGCCCGGTGCCGTATGGCTGGAGAATTCCGATTTCGAAGAAGTTTTGACGCCTTTTCAGGAAATGGCCTTCCTTTTCCGCCATGTGGAAGAGAGGACCCTGACCCTTCCCCTCTCGGAGCGGAACAGCCCTGTATATAATAAAAATAATAAATACCTCCGCCTCTCCCAGGCGGCTTTCGTGGCCACTTTCCTCTTTTTTGCCCTTTCCCTCGCCTCCTTCCTGCTGGCGAGAAATGAAGTACGGAGCCTCGAAGCAGAGGCCCATACCCTGCAGCCGGCCAAAGAAAGGCTCATTGCAAGCCGCATGGAAAGGCGGGAAACGGAGGAAATGAAAGCACTCCTGAAACGGCTGGAAGCAAGTCATGAAAACTGGGAAGGAAGACTTCTCGCCCTGGGAGAAGGCCTGCCGCCCGGGGTGGTATTGAATGAAATCGAAGGAGACGAAGGCGTATCGCAGCTCAAAGGAAGTGCCGCTTCTCCCGCCTCCCTTCTGGCTTTCCAGAATTTCCTCCAAGCCGCCTGGGGAGGAGACCTTCGCGTGGAGCGGCAGGTGGACAGCCGGACGAAACTGGTGAAGTTCACCATTTCCCACGCATCGGAGAAAGGAGGAAGCCATGGACTTTCATGAATTCCTGAACGATCAGAAATACACCCGTCTCTTTGCCCTCTCCTCCTGCCTCTTCCTGGCCCTGGGAGGCTGGTTCCTTCTGGCCCGGCAGACCGAAAAATCCCTGGCCGCCTCCATCCGCACGGAAAATGAAGAAATCAGGACCTTCAGCACCCTTCCCGAAAGTCCCCCGGCCGGACCCTTCCTTGCCTCCTTCCTTCGTCCCCTTTCCGGTGAAAACCTGGCCGCTTCCCTGGAAGGGACCGGTGCCCGGGTGAATTCTATTTCCGAAGAAGAGGGAGAAGACGAACCGGAAGGAAAAATTAAAAAATTTCACATCAAAGGTACCGCCGATTTCTCACAAATGGTGCAGAGCTTTGGTATAATAGAATCAAAGAATCGTTGGTGCGCCATGGATCTCAAAAGTTTGAAGCGGGCAGGAGACGTCCTGGCCTATGAAGTGGAGATCCGGACGTTCCAAAGCCGAGGTACCTATGATCAAGAGAAATATCGTCCTCATCGGTCCTATGGGAACAGGGAAAAGCCGGGCAGCAAAAATCCTCTCTGACGGCCTGGATTGGCAGCTGGCAGATACGGACCGGATGATGGAAAGAGAAACGGGCCTGAAAATCGCAGATTACTATAAATACGCCGGGCCCGAAGCCTTCGCCGAAAAAGAAATGCAGATCATCAACCATGTGCGGTATTACCATGAAGCGGTAATCGCCATGGGCGGAAATTATCCCATGACGGAAGAAAAATTCCACCTCCTTTCGGAGCATGGCCTCATGGTGCTCCTCTATGCGAAACCCTTCCGCCTGGCCGAAAGGGTGCGGAGAAGGATCGGAAAGCGGCCCACCATGGACTATGGGGATGTGGACGGCTATGTCCGTCAGATGCTCCGCAAATGGGCGAAATGGAAAGACCGGGTGGATCTCGTGGTGAATACCACCAATAATCATCCGGAACATACGGCCCTCCTGATTGCACGATACATCGATCAGCATCACGTCACTTTTGCGGAAAGAAGAAATATGGGGAGAATGTAAAGAGCAGAGAGGGAGCCTTTCTGCTCTTTTTTGTCGGGTGAGGATGGGGATGATTTTCGGGAAGTCAGAGGCACCTGAGGGCCTTTAGACGGAGGCAATCCGGCCGGTACCGGGGAGCGGGATTCATTGATCATGACTCCCTGTATTTCCATATTTCCCCTATTTCCTCCTGCCACGGGGAAATGACAGGAAGGATGGGGAAATAAAAAAAGAGGGTGTACAAAAATAGAAATCATTATTTTAAAAACTTTAGGGACAAAAGTTATCAGTTATTAGTTATCAGTTCGCAGTTGTGGTGGGCCATTACGAAGGAAAAGCGGCCTTTTTAT
>NZ_JAZASU010000075.1:0-8471 GCF_036343215.1 Dialister sp. | reverse complement strand
CTTTAGAGTGCCTCAAAAACCGGTCAAAACTACTAAAATTTACTCCGAACAGGGTGAATAAGGCCCTATTTCCTTTAAACGCAATAGAGAAATTTCGATTTGGAAGCACTTTAGCAGCTGTTAAGTTAATGATATTGCAGTTAATAGTTATCAGTTTGCAGTATTCCCGGATCCCTTTTGAACGTGAGAGGCATCCTTTTATAAAAAAGCATTCATTTTTGTTGTCATACAGAAAAATGGCCCGCTATCAAATTCTGATGCGGGCCACCTTAACTGATAACTAAGAACTGATCACTGATAACTATAAGTTCTGCAGTTTTCAATAATTATTGTTTGTCAGTCTTTTATTTCCAAACCGGATCAGAAGGAATCTTTCGTGAATTCCCACTTGTTTACGGTGTATTTGTCGATGACTTCCCAGTTCGGTTCGAAACCGGTGCCCACTTTCTGGGGGACCCGGATCATGGCCCGCTGATCAATGAAAGTAGAGGGAGTCACGATATCCATGGCATAGTAACGGTCGCTGGCCGGAAGGTCATTCGGATACTGATAACCCGGAAGGGTGGCTGCGGCGATATTGTGGCCCCGGGCGATGCCTGCATCCAGCATGCCGCCGGACCATACGTAAACGCCGTGTTCGGAGGCGTATTTCTGGATCTTTCTCGCTTCCGTGAGGCCGCCGACTCTGGCTACCTTGATATTGATGATTTTGCAGGAGCCCAGTTCGATGGCCCTTCGCGCATCATCCACGTCCAGAATGGATTCATCCAGGCAGATCGGGGTCTGGATGGATGCCTGCAGATGGCGGTGATCCACGATATCATCGCAGGAAAGAGGCTGTTCAATCATGAGGAGGCCATATTGGTCCATTTCTTTGAAAAGATCGATATCTTTCAGGGTATAGGCAGAGTTGGCATCCACCATGAGCATGATGTCCGGGAATTCCTTGCGGATGGCTTTGACGTATTCGATATCCTTGCCCGGTTTGATTTTGCATTTGACCCGGCGGTAACCCTGGGCCATGTATTTTTCAATGGTCTTCAAAAGGTCTGCCGGAGTGGCTTCCACGCCGAGGGATACACCGGTTTCCACTTCCGTTTTATTTCCGCCCAGGGCTTTCCATTCAGGGATGGAGAGTTCTTTGGAATAGATTTCCCAGAGAGCGCAGTCCACAGAGGAGCGGGCCATCTTGTTTTTGCGGATCCAGTCCGTCTGGTCATGGAAATTTTCCGGAGAGTCATAGTCCAGCTGGAAAAGGGAGGGGATGATGAAATTTTTGAGAACTACCAGGGCGCCTTCGGTGGTTTCTTCATTGTACCAGGGGCGGAAGAATGCGGAGCATTCACCGTAACCCTTGTTTCCTGCATCATCTTCCAATTCCACTACGGAGAAATCTTTTGCCGGGAAGAGACCGAAGGAGGTGCGGAAGGGAACCTTCAGGGGGATCTTCATCTGGCGGATAGTGGCTTTTGTGATTTTCATGATGAAGTCCTTTCAGGAAGTCAGTCGGCAGAGACTTTGAGGAGAATGCCGATCATGAGCTTTGTACGCTGGAAAAGGCTGTCTACGTCGGCCCATTCTTCTACGGTATGGTTACGGCTGCCTTCTACGCCGATAGAGCAGAGGGTCGGGATGCCGGCTTTGCAGGTGTAAGCCGCATCGGATCCGCCGCCGCACAGTTTCGGACCGGGGATGGGGAAGCCGTTTTCTTTGGCTACTTCTTTGGCTACTTCCAGGAGTTCCATATTTCCCGGGATTCTTTCCATCACGGCAAATCCTACGCTTTCCTCGAAGGTGGTCTTTACGTCTTTGATATAGACTTTATTGACGATATCCATAACTTTTGCTTTCAGTCCCGGCAGGTCTTCATTGCTGATATAACGGAAATCGCATTCAATGCGGCAGTGATCCGGAACTGCATTGGCTACGGTGCCGCCTTCGATGGTGCCTACGTTTACATTGTAGCCTTTATCATAGTCGGTCAGATTTTCGATATCGATGATCTTGTGAGCCATTTCCAGAATAGCGCTGCGGCCTGTCTTCGGTGCATTGCCTACGTGAGCGCCGCGGCCCCAGGTATCCAGGAAGAATCTCCAGCAGCCTTTACGCTGTACGGTGATGTCATGATCGGTGAAGCCGGTTTCAAAGTTGAAGCAGCATTTAGCGCCTTTGGCTTCTTTTTCAATGACTTCCGGGTTATTGGAGAATGCATGGGCCGGTTCTTCATCGGCTACGAAAATGGCTTTGCAGGGGAAATCATAGCCGGCATCGTGAAGGGCTTTCAGAGCGGAAAGGGCGATGCAGTCGCCGCCTTTCATATCCAGGACGCCCGGTCCGTAAGCTTTGCCGTCTTTAATGGTGAAGGGGCGTTTCAGCGGTTCGCCTTTGAAGAAGACGGTGTCCATATGGCCCATGAGGATCGGGTACGGTTTGGAGAGATCTCCTCTTTCGCCGATGATGGTATCGCCGCATTTTTCAAAGTGATAACGGCGGATGGTGAATCCCAGGGATTCGAGGATGGAAGCGCAGAGATTGCCGATTTCCATGCCCCCTTCTTTTACGCCGATACCGGAATCGATGGTAACCATCTGTTTCCAGAGGTCTACCATGCTGTCTTTGTTTGCGTCTACCCAGGCGAATGCTTTTTCTTTAACATCCATTGTAAGAAAGCTCCTTTCATAAATTGAAAAAATAGTGGAAATAAAAGGGATTCAAAAAACGGGAATCAATGAAAGCAGAGGGAATTATTTCTTGTTTCTTACATATTCTACTCTGGAAACAGCCACACCCAGAAGGATGAGGACGATGTTCAGGACATAGTTCGGAATGTGGACCATTTTGAATACATAAGCGATCACGAAACCGATGGCGATGGTAATGGCGCCGACTTTCAGATGTTTCAGGGAAAGCTGGGCATATACGGCACCGAATACGGCGGGAAGGATATACTTGAATCCTGCAGTTACAGCCGGCGGAACCATGGCCAGTACGGAATCACCGATAATGGTAAAGAGGGTAATAATGGTAACCGATACGAAAATGGAACCGGTAATACCAATAACTGCCATGACATCTCCTTCCGGAGTGCCGGGTTCATAACCGGCAGCTTTCTGGGCCATGGTTACGGCTGGGGCACGGATATCGGCGCAGTTGCCTGCGAGCCATCCGATATAAGTACCGGAAATACCGAGCATGGAGAAGAAGGTGACCGGCTGGATAAACCAGGATACGGCATAAGTAATGGCTGCTACCGTCCAGATGGTAACGATATCGCCCGCGGAAGGCCCTACGCCATAAGCGAGGTAGAAGAAAACAGCCGGAATGAAATTGGCAATCATGCCGCAGAGAATGGTAATCGTACCGATCCGGACCTGATTTTTACGGAATCTGGCTAATTCGTCCATGGTTTACTCCTTTCAGCCGAAAATGGCGCTTGTCAGATACATACCAACCAGCATGGCAATGCCGAGAGCCAGTTCCTGGAGTCTCTGCTGTTTGGCGAAAACTTTGGAAATAAAGACCATCACTGCTGCCGAAGAGCAGGCTGCTACCCAGTTGCCGGGCTGCAGACTTACGAGACGGGGTGTAAGGAGGAAAGCGAAAAGGCCGATGGTTGCGCCGGCAGTGAGCATTTTGATCCAGTTCACATCGTACTTCGTATTCAGCTTTTCCACATAACTCCCCATTTTCGGGGTAAGGATGAAAGTGAAGAACATCCAGCCGAAGTTATTGAGAGCGGAACCCCAGAGGGCATAGGAGAAACCCAGTTCATTGAAATTAGAGGACTGGGGATCCATACCGATGATTGCAGTAGCCTGGGTTACCATGGCCAGTTCCGTACGGGCTGCGCCGATATCATTCATACGCATCCAGGCAGTCGGTGCGCCTAAAACGGCAATTAATGCCAGAAGGATGATGACCGGCGACATGGATGGTCCGATGGCGGTAATCATGGCAGAACGCATACCGGCTTTCCACTTGTCGCTGGAAATGTTCAACCTTTTTGCCTCCTTCAGCGCAGAGCGGAGATAAATGATGCTCTGTACGAGGACGACGATAATCATCACAGATGATGCCAGCCACATACCGGGGCTGTTTACTACTTCTTTCAGTTCCATAATTTTACACTCCCCTTGAAATACCTTGGAACTACCTGAAAATCCAGTGACCTACGGTCATATCATCAATGGCCTTTTCGTCCACGTTGTACCGGATACCGTTTTCCTCATCCGGTACGATGATGGTACATCTGTCTGTAATGTCCACCATGGGATCCGTGATATCCCGCTTGAAATACCGGCTGGCCGCGGCCACATCATGGGCCAGTTCGGTAAAGCCCGGAAGGCTGGCGAAGGATACATTCTGGGCTCTCCCGATTCCCAGCTCCGTCATGCCGCCGCACCACACAGGAATGTGGTTTTCCAGGCACAGGTCATGAATCCTCTTACCTTCATACATACCGCCGCAGCGGCTGGACTTGATATTGATGACTTTGCAGGATCCAAGACGGATAGCCGCTTTGGCTGCATCGTAGGAGACGATGGATTCATCGAGGCAGATCGGCGTCTCGATGGCTTTCTGCAGGATGGAATGTTCCACGATATCCTCTTCCCCGAGAGGCTGCTCGATATACTGCAGATGGTATTCATCCATGGCTTTGAAAAGGTCGATATCTTTTAAAGTGTAAGCGGAATTCGCATCCACCGTGAGGGTGATATCTGGGAATTCCTTCCGGATGGCTTTGATGACTTCGATATCCTGACCGGGATGAATCTTGATCTTCGTCCGGTGATAGCCGAGAGCGAGATATTTATCAATGATCCTCAGGAGATCATTGATATTGTCCTCAATCCCCAGGGAAACGCCTACTTTGATTTCCTTCTGGGTACCGCCCAGGAGGGTCTTGATGGATTTCCCGGTGCGCTGGGAAAGGAGCTCCCACAGGGCATTTTCCACGGCAGCCTTGGCCAGACGGTTGCCTTTGATATAGGCGAACTGCTCCATGAATTCCTTCGGCCCCGCCACTTCCTGATGAAGGATTTTCGGGATGATCATGTTCCTCAGGATGTGAAGAACGGTACCATTATCCTCCGGATTGTAAAAAGGTCCGTAAAAAGCTTTGCATTCGCCCCAGCCTACGAGGCCCTCGGAATAAATCTTCACCAGCAGGGCGTCCCTGTTCTCAAAACTGGTGAAGCTTGTCCGGAATGGATGGACGAAAGGGTTCCATACCCTTATGATGTCCACGCGGTCAATTCTCATGGTTTCCTCCTCTGCTCCTGCAAAATAAAGGCCGTGAAAGTTTCTTTGCTTTCACGGCCTCCTTGCTCTGATACTGCACAAAAAAATGTCTTGACAATGCCAAATCCCTGTACATCTTTTTCAGTTACTGTTATCATATAGGAAATAAAGTGTCTTTAACAGGACTTTAACCTGTCCCAAAGGGGTGAATCTCCATGAAAATCGGTTTCGTCTGTCCTCAGGAAGTGGTAGATGATATCCTGCCCTATCTGAGGAAGAAATTTCCCAAAGACACCTTCGTGTCCGTATCCTATCCCACCATTTCCGCCATCCCTGAGATCCTCTCCGGAAAGCAGAGCCGGGCCGATGCCTTTCTCTTTCTGGGAGAAACGGCCCTCCACTTCACCATGAGGCAGATGCACCTTTCAGCCCCTTTTTTCCTCATCCACCGCACTACGGCTTCCCTTTTACGAATCCTGGTCCATGCGGCCCTGGACGGGTACTCCATGCGCATTGTCACCGACTGCATCCAGAAAGACCTCTTTGAGACAGCCCTGCAGGATGCGGCGCCGGAAGAAATAGAACTTATTACGATGCCTTCTTTTCCCTACAGCGATAAACTTCTCCGCACCGATGCCAGAGAGCTCGCCCGGATTGTGGAAAATGGAGAAGCGGATTTCGCAGTGACCATGTATTACAAGGTCTATGCGATATTGAAAAAACAGGGCACCCCGGCCTTTTATCTCCGCCCGTCCCTGGAAGACATACGAAATGCGGTACACCAGCTCATCCTCACCCGGGAACTGACGCCGGAAAGCGAGGGAGGAACAGCAGTCCTGGCGGTGTGGATGGAAGATACGGAAAAGAATAATGACATCAATGAACAGGAAGTCCGAAAACTTCCTGCCTACCGGTACATTTACCGCTTTGCCAGCGCCATTCACGGAGCCTGCCTTCATTCAAAGAATGGGACATTTTACATCTTTGCACCCTACAATGAACTTTCCATGGTGACCCGGAGATTCCATGAACTTCCCTTCGTGAAAGAACTGAAAACAGTGACCGGCTTTACTGCTTCCGCAGGCATCGGTTTTGGCGTCAATCCCATGGATGCCTGCAGCCATGCCGATGAAGCCATGAAAATAGCAGGAGAAAAGAAGAATGACAGAGTCTACCTGATCGGCGCCGATGGCAAAGAAGTCTCCCTCTCCGGCGACCGGTCCATGGTACCGCCCAAAAAAGATAAAGATGAACCGAAGGAACGATTCGAAAGGATGGCCCGGACCTATGGCGTCACACCGCTCCTCCTCGAAAGGCTCCGCCATATCTGTGAAGAAGAAGAAAGAACCGAATTCACCTCCAAAGAACTGGCCGACTTCACAGGCATCACACCCCGCACCATGAACCGGATCATCCTCCGCATGGAAGATGCGGGACTCTGCGAAGAAAGAGGGAAAAAATACTCCGCCACCGGCGGAAGACCCAGCCGCGTCATAAGGCTGCTCATTAAAGAGGATAAATGAGGACAGCCCTCAGCCATTGGTTCTCAGACGATAGAAAAATATGCCAGTCCATTTCAAATCCAAATAAAATCAGGCCCGCCTCAACATTCTGAGGCGGGCATTTTTATGGCCATTGTGAACGGACTACTTGATAAAACCACCTGCCGCTCAACCGGGTCCCGGAGTTGTGAAGCTTCACTAAAGGCCAGCCTCCCGTGGAAACGGCGCTGCCCATACAGTAAACCGATCCGAAATCCGTCTGCCATTTCGTATGGCAGACGGATTTTTGCATGGAAATCATGGGCCTTCGGGAAGGGAACCCGGAACTCCTGAAAGGCAGGGGTGGGGATTCCCCCATTTTCATTTCCGCCTTCCGGGGGCCGCCAGGCGGACATCCTTTGACCGGAAAGCGGCACCCTGGAAATAAAAGGGATGACCTGCCGGGAAATTATATTCTCCCTGCGATTCCTCCATCCGGCGAAAGCGCCCCGCAGGAAAGACTGCTTTTAGAGAAATATCCCCAGGCAGGGACAAAACGTTTCGGATATCCAAATAATAAAATTTGTCATGTTGAAATCGTTGGAAAAATGATGTATTATATGTTAATCATATGGTTTTAAACTAAAACCATATGGCTCAAATCATTACAATATGGCTCAAATCATTGAGCCCGTTTAGCGTATTTTGTTCCGGGAGGATCAGAAATGAATCGTATTTACAAAGTCATATGGAATGAAGCGAAGCACTGTCATGTCGTAGCCTCTGAACTGGCAAAAGGACATGCGAAGAGCAATACCGGTAAAAATGGGACCGGAAGAGGCGGCCTTAGCCTGATTATAGCTGCACTGCTGATGGGAATCGCTGCTTTCTCCGGCGCAGGACAGGAAGCAGGCGCCTTTACAATTTGGTCTTCCATTCCGTCGAAATATACACAAGACTGGGGCAAAGACAAATTCGACGGACTGGCTTACGGCGAAGACGATTATGGTAAAAAGACGCTCAATATTCTTTTGGCAAATAACAAATATATCAGCGGGTATTTTTCTGACTGGGTCACCACACTTGCCGGGGATGAGAACTGGGTCACCGCACTTGCCGGGAATGAGAAATTTACCAGGGAAATCATCCAGAAGGCTCCAGATGACTATAAGGATCAGTATACCTACAGCATTACCTCCGTCAAAAAGGCACCGTCCGGCGAATCCGGCTCTTCCAGCAATACCACCGAATACACATTAAAGACCCTGAAAAACGGGGAGGAAACAGGGGACAAACAAACCTTTACCGATACCGATACCCATGCTAATATTTCCAGTGCTTCTTTGAATGGGCAGAAACTGACCATTACGGATACGGACAACCACTCCGCGGAAGTTAACCTTTCCGGACTCTATACGGCAGGAAAAGCCATCAATATTACTGATGGAGCAATCGGAGTAAAGACAGCAGATACAAACAGCGGACTCGATGCAGCGGATGGACTGAAAGTAAAGGCCAAGACTAATGGCGGAATCACTATCGATGAAAACGGATTGTCTGTAAATACGGCTGCCATTAAGAGTGCCATTGATACTGATACCCATGCGAATATCAAAGAAGCAACACTTACCGGACAGACGCTGAAAGTAACGGATACAGATGATCATTCTGCAGAAGTAAACCTTTCCGGACTCTATACGGCAGGAAGCGCTATCAATATTGCTGATGGAGCAATCGGAGTAAAGACAG
>NZ_JAZASU010000074.1:0-8515 GCF_036343215.1 Dialister sp. | reverse complement strand
CCTTTAGAGTGCCTCAAAAACCGGTCAAAACTACTAAAATTTACTCCGAACAGGGTGAATAAGGCCCTATTTCCTTTAAACGCAATAGAGAAATTTCGATTTGGAAGCACTTTAGCAGCTGTTAAGTTAATGATATTGCTGCTAACAGCAAACTGACGAATCGAAATCTGATTTTCAAAGGAAAACGCAATACCCTCCTCCGTTGTATTGCCCGGGTCCGGCGAGCGGACGTAACGCGTAGAGCGAATTGTTTCATCTTTCCCATGTACGAAAGTACGCCCCTTCTGTCAGCTTCGCTGACACCTCCCCTAACGCGGAGAGGACTTTCGCCGGAGCCCTCCCGAGCCGGAGGCGAGGTCTGCCTGAGTTTTTCGAGCGTCGAAGTTGACCTGTTTTCCCCGGCCGAAGGCCGGTTGTACGGTTTTTAATCAATAACTACGCCGCCTTCTTCTGTTGCGGCGTACCTTCCCCAATCCCTAATTCCTAATCCCTTCAGTCGAAAGCATTTTCAAGTCTATTTCCAAATATTTTCTGCAAAACAAGAAAAAGAGGGCGCCTTCCGGCAGCCCTCTGTATGTGTAAGCGATATTTCCGGCTGGAGAAATCAGCCCGTGATCGAATCGGCATTGATCCGGAGCTGGCTCACAAATCCGGTTTCTTCGTCGGTTTCGCTGCCGGTCTCCAGTGTGCCTGTGACGGTGATGGGGGTATCATAGGGGAGTGCAGTGATGGGTTCGTTAACTTTAACGACCACGATGTCCTCAGGCCAGTCAGCATCTGAATTACAGAATGGACAGATGGACATGGGAACGGCAGTGAGTACGAAGAAATGTATGGTCGGCGTCAGTGGCGGGGCCATATAGCCCTGCATGGTCACTTGGCCGCCTTCAAGGCTCGCTACCTTGTCAGAGAAGACGAGTCCGCCATCCTGATAGCCGGAATAAATTTCGTCAAACGATAATTCTTCCGCAAAGGCTGCCGTGATTCCGGTCAGCGCAAGGAGGAGAGCCATAAAGGAAGTCAGAAGAAATTTTCTCATTTATGAGATTTGGTAGCATCGATGCCAAGAGCGCGAAGCATGCCGAAGAATACTTCGGTGTTATCCATAACTCCATGGAAATATTCGGATCCCGGGCCGCCTGCGTTGAGGACTACATCATCAGCGGAGTGGCATTCCTGGGTTTCATTCTTCGGAATGTTTGCCGGAACGAGTTCAGCTTTGCCATTCTTCGGAATGCGGGCCGGGTTGGCTTTGGAGGAAGCTTTGGAAACCTGATGGTATTCGATCTTGTCACCATTCTGGACAGCTTCTTCTTTGGTTTCAGTAACAGCAAGAGCCGGCGGGGTCGGGGTCTTCATGAAGCGGTAGTTTTCGTAGTATTCAGGATGGTTTGCATACTGTACGGCGATGGTTACATCCGGATCCGGATTTTCCGGGAATCCGTCATGGTTGGCATCCTTGAAGGTCGGGAAAATGGACTTTGCATAGGTGCGGACTGCATCTTCGCCAGTCTTTCCGTCTCTTTCATGGTAGGTGCCGGAGATGGAAATACCATGGGAGTGATCGGCTACGACGATGATCAGGGTGTTGTCGCCATGTTCTTTTGCCCACTTTTCAGCGTATTCGATGGATTTATCGAATTCGATGAGATCGTAAGCGGATCTCTGCCAGTCCATGACGTGGAGCTGTTTATCGATGGAACCGCCTTCAATCATAGCGAAGAAGCCGTTCGGGTTTTTGGAGAGGATATCGAGGGTCTTCTTTGTCATATTCATCAGGTTTGGCTGATCCATATGGCCTTTGAGGACTTTCGGATTCTTCAGCATTTCACGGTCGATGTATACGTTCATGGTGCTCGGGGTGAAGAGGCCGAGGAGCGGTTTGTCGGCAGAAGCTGCCATCATATCGGTGGAGTTGTCTACAAAGGTGTAGCCCAGGTCTTTGAATTTCTGGATGACATTGATGTCATCTTTTCTCTTGGAGCCGGCTACGCTCTTCGGAACATAACGGGCAGAGCCGCCGCCCATGATGACGTCAGGACGATGGTATTCTTCGAGGTAATTGTTGGACAGGTAATCCTGGAGAGCTCTTCTGCGGGTATGGCCGACCATAGCTGCCGGGGTAGCATCGGTAGATTCAGCCTGGGTTACGATGCCGACGGACATGCCGCGGGTACGTTTCAGGATTTCGGAAATATTTTCTACTTTCGGATCATCCAGCGGATCTTTGGTGGAATCTTCGTAAACGCCCATAGCGTTGACTACGGATTTATGGCCGGTTGCGTAGGCAGATGCAGAGTTTGCAGAGTCGGTAACCAGGGAATCATAGCCGGAAGTGGTGATGAGGCAGTTATGATCCAGTTTTTCCATAGCGAGAAGATCATTAAATTTCCCGTTGGTCATGCCTTTGGAAAGGATACGGCCGATTTCACGAATCTGGAGGGACATGCCGTCACCTACGAAGAGGATGACGTTCTTGGCTTTCTTCTTGGAAGCTTCCTTCACTACTTTGTAAGCAGCGGACTGGGTGGAAGTTCCGAGGGAATCCTTTGCGGTTACCGTAACTTTGACATCGCCCGGTTTTGCAAAGTTGACTCCATCGATTCTATAGGAGGTCACGCCGTTATCAAGAACTTTGGTTACTGCTTCTTTGCCGAAGTATTTGTCAGCGGATACGCCATTGATCTGTACGTCTACGTTCTGCAGACCTTTTGCATTGGCTACTTCCACATCGAAATCGAAACGGGCGCCGGCCCAGAATTTTGCGGTGTCTACCGGCAGAATGCGAATATCAGAAGCATCGGCACTCATGACTCCGCCAAGCATGGCAGTTCCTGCGAGAATTCCGCAGATGGCTGCTTTCATCCAGGATTTTTTCATTATTGACTCCTTCCCCTTTTAAGAGAGAAACAGGCCCATGGGGCCACAGACCGCAAGCGGTCAAACTGGTTGTTCTGCATATCATCTTAAAAGGGCGATGAAAGAAGAAATACAGGGTTTCGTATGGGTTTGGAAAAATAATAATTAGAATTGTATGAGAATTGGAAATATTTTTGACAGTGACCATGAAATGTAAAGATTGGATATTCAAGTGCGCCCATTGCGTCCCGTAAAGTTGGGGGAATCGTCCCCGGGCAGGGGGGCAGCCATCTCCCTCATAAAAGGGGTCCCTTTTTTTCAATCAAAAACGGCACTTTCGGAAATTTCCGAAAGTGCCGCCATTTTTCCGGCAGAATCTGCCAGTCCTCAGAGGAAAACAAAAAAACACAAACAATTTGGGGGCAATTGGGGGGCTCCACCTCATTTTTGTGTCTTTCCGCTTTTGGCTGAAAGCCAGATCTATTCGATAAAACCTGTTAATTTCAAGTGGTGCGCCTGGGGAGATTCGAACTCCCGACACACGGTTTAGGAAACCGCTGCTCTGTCCAGCTGAGCTACAGACGCATTACTAATATAATACATAAATATAGGGATTTTTTCAAGTATCTGGAAAGTCGTCAGCCGTTAGCAATTAGATTTCTATTACCAAATCTGACTATCGGAGGAATTCATACCCGACAATCCCGAAATGACTCCCGATGCCCCGATATTCCCGATCATCCCCGAAACCCCCGACAGCCCCGATTGAAAAGCTGCCGAAGATGAAATTTCCCATATAAGACTGGCGGGCCAACTATTCTGATGCCCGCCACCTTCCCGCAATCCGAAATCCCAAATCCGAAATCCGTTTTTCTCATCAAAAAAGCCGCAACGACGATTCCGTCATTGCAGCTTTTATTCTTCTTCCTCTTCATCGTCCCTGAAAAGTTCTTTCAGTTCTTTCAGCCGGGAGAAGAATCCTTTTTTCTCTTCTTTTTTCAGACCCGGTTTGGGAGCTGCCGGTCTCTCCGGTTCCGGTTTCCGGATTCTCGGGAGGGGCCAGGCGTTATCACTGGGTTTGAAGGGCGGCGGCGCGGTGAACTTGGGCATCCGGAGGGACGGGGGTGCCATGATTTTTGGTTTCACCGCAGGCACATTCTTCATGGGGCCCCGGATTTCACTCCGTCCGTAGGGAATGTAGTGATAGGATTTGGAGGCGGGATCCGGCACGTTTCGTTCGGCGATATATTTCGTCCCGTTAAATTCGGTTCCCCGGAGTCTTTCGATGAGCATGGAAGCCATGACCTGGGGCGAAAAGTAGGCAAAAGGAAGCCTTGGCGCCATCCGGGCGATGGAGGAAAGGAAGGAAGATTTCACATCATCCATGGACAGGTGAAGGCTCAGCCGTATTTCATCCATCAGAAGGATCATGCCCTTCTGGGTGGGGAAAAGGTTTTCATAGGGTACCACGTTATTTTTATTTCCCATACCGGACATATCGATGAAGAAAACCAGGTACAGGTAGGGCAGCGCTTTTTCATTGTCCTTCACCCGAAGGTAGAAATTGGCTGCCGTGTAATAGGTATTTCGGAGTTTCGACCATTCGCCGGCCATGGTGTAGAGGGAAATTTTCTGCATGAGGGCCCGCCGGAGAATATCCCGGGCTGTAAAAGGTTCGCCCCGCTGGGAAAGGGCGGTCTGGGATTCGCCGATTTCCCCTTCCGTGAGGCCATAGCCTTCTTTCGCATTCAGCACATAGGCCAGATGGTGGCCCAGTTCCGCTTTGCCCTCTTTCGTGAGGACGTAGATTTTCGGCACCACATGTTCATAATCTTTTTCGGAAATATGATCCACCAGCCGTTTCGTGAGTTCCGCATGGGTACCTTCCCCGGAAAGGCCGCAGCGTTTCAGGAATTCCGAAAGCGCCCGGTCCGGCAGCATGCCCGCCGTTTCCCGGGGTTCGCTTTCCCGGAGCCATCCATCTTTCATAAGGAGGGGAATCCGGGCCTCTGCGTCGTCGCCAAAAGTCCTGAGTTCAAAGGGAGGAATGCGGTGATGTACCGGCTTTCCTTCCAGATAACCAAGCAGCAGGATATCCCTGATGACCAGGCCCATAAGACCCCTCCTTTCCATATTTTTCCATTTTTAATTATAATGCAGCCGCCGGCCTTTTGGAAGATAAATTTATGAAATACTCTCGTTCCATCCATGATTTCCGACTACGAAATACAGTACCCTATGATATAATAAAATATATATTTTCTATTGTTCAAACGAGGTGAAGGGTATGGACAAAATTCACATGAATCTCGGCAATGACTCCTATGACATTGTAATCGACAATGGACTGATTCAGAAAGCAGGCCCTATGATCCGGGACCTGACGGGAGCCAATCGGGCAGCCATCATTACGGAAGACGGCCTCGACAGACTTTATGGAAATGACCTGGTCAAATCTCTGGAAGAAGCAGGATTTACCGTCCAGATGATCGTCGTTCCGTCGGACAAGAAATTCCGGACCCTTCGCATGGTAAGCCGTGTTTACGGAGCCCTCGTGGATTTTAGCCTGGGAAGCGATGATATCCTGATCGCTTTAGGCGGACGGGTCGTCGGCGATATTACCGGATTTACCGCAGCTACTTATCGGCGCGGAATCCGTTATATCCAGTTCCCCACCTCCGTCCTTGCCCAGATCGGTTCCTCCATCGGCGGAAAAATTACCCTCGATACGGACGCAGGCAAAGATGTAGTCGGCACATTCTATCAGCCGAAAGCCGTTTTCGTCGATCCCTCCATGGCCAAAACCCTTCCCCGCCGGTTCTTCCATAATGGGATGGGCGAAGCCATCCGGATGGGCTGCGTAGCGGACAAAGAACTCTTTGAACTTTTCGAAAAAGTTTCCTCGGACATGGATATTTACCGCGTCCTTCCGGAAATCATCCGCCGCTGCTGCACCATCAAAGCCCACTATGTGGAACTGGATCCCCAGTCCAAAAACGAACGCCGGCTCCTCGATTTCGGTCATACCCTGGGATCTGCCATTGAACGGTCCTTCCGCTACAACAATATGGAAATCACCCATGGCGAAGCGACTGCAATCGGTATGTACCTCATTACCCAGCGATCTGAAATGGAAGGCGTCACCAGACATGGTACCACAGGCCGCCTGGAATACGTACTGAAATCCCTGTCGCTGCCGATTTCCACCGCCGTTCCGAACAAAATCCTCCTCGAAGCCCTGAAACAGGACCCGAAACTTCACGACGATTCCCTTCCCGTCACCATGATTACAGAAATCGGACATGGCATCGTAAAACAGGTCAAACTGGACGACCTCATCAAAGTATTCAAGAATTAATTTGTGGAAATATGACAAAAAGCCCCGTGAAAGCGGGGCTTTTTACTTGTACGGAAACTCTTTTTCGAAAACTGAAGGAAAAGTTAACAGTTATCAGTTCTTAGTTATCAGTGGTCCCATCCCTGCGGACATACTTTATTCTCAGATATTTGAAAATCCCTCAATTATATGGAAATACAGTCGTCCACAAGAATGGTTTCTCTGCGAACTGATCACTGAGAACTGATAACTTTACTCCTGAATGACCTGAAAGTTTTCCTGCTGTTTTCATACACTTACGATCATCCCGGCCACGAAGAGTCCCGTGAGAAATCCTCCCACGAAGCACTGGATAAACCGGTGGGTCATACGGGCCCAGAACTGATTGTAAATTTCCTCGAACTCCTCATCCGTATAAAATTCCCGATTCTCATTTTCTACTGCCTTTTCCTCTTTCCGTTCGTCTTCCATAAGCCTCCTTGTCCGACCACCTGTCCCATGCGGATTGTATTATAGCATGCCGGTATGACAGAGACTGTCTGCTTCAAGAGCTTTATTTTTTTAGTTAGCAGTTAATAGTGGTCCCAATCTGTGCGAATCCATTGTATTTCCATAAATCGGAAAATTTCCCAATCCTTTCGAAGCCCGGCTGCCCCTGTGATTATGAACCACTGCGAACTGATAACCGATGACTATACACTTACTTGGAATCCCAGCTGATCACACAGAGTCCGCCCCGCAAACACACAATAAAAAAATCCCGTGACCCGAAGGCCACAGGACTCTTACTCTCTCTCCCTCTCCTGCTTATATGCCATCAATTCCTCGATGCCTACTTCCAATTCCTCTGCAATCCGGACCAGGATGGGAAGAGACACCGAACCGGCCACATCGCCGCATTCGATTTTCGACATATACCGGCTGCTGATTCCCACACGATCCGCCAGATCCACCTGGGTCAGCCGCTTCTTTTTCCTGTAATACGCAATCTTTATCCCCATGCCGCGGGGGTCAATCTGCCTTCCCATACACTCCCTCCTTCATATGTATTATTATGCTAGTTTTATGATTTTTTTGAAACGAACTATCAGTTCCACTTTCACCCCCATTGGTTCACTTTTAAGAAACCGCTGCCGCTTCACAAAAATCCAAAAAAGCCCAGTACATCTGGCCGGGCGTACTCCCCTTTTTTCACTCTGTATGGAAATATATTTCCACATTGTACTATACCATCCCGTTATGACAAAACCTGACGCGTACAAAAATTTGGCAGTCCTTTTTATTTTAAAACTGAATTCTTTGAAACCTTGATTTTTCAGTCATCTTCGAAACATGAAATCGTTCGGGAATCGGGAAAGCGGCGGCACACAATTCATAGAGTGCCGCCTTTTTATATGGGACCCATATAAGTTCCGATATTCCCTCCCGGGGCCAAATGCCGCAGATGGTCAACATGCCAATTGTCACCATCCATCAAGTCGAATTGTTCAAACCCTCCCAAGTTTTGCTCTCGAACGCCATTTGAAGGAAAGAGGCGAAGCCGAATGACGCGCAAATGGCAGTGAGAGTCATGCCGTTGCGGGGAGGGTGCCTGAGCGAAGCGAAGGCGGGTGGGTTCATCTATCGGTGCAAACCGGAATTGACTCAAAAGATACGTGATTTACTTCCCCTTGCGGGGGAAGCTCCCGCACAGCGGGTGAAGGGGACTATCTATCGTAAGAATGGTAAATGACACAAAGGCTTCATGCGTTACGTACTAAAGTTCCTCGGAACCCGGAACTTCCATCCCCCTTATGCCCACTTCGTTCCCGGCACAAATGAGAGCCAAAGGCAGAATCTAAACGGCGCTGCTTCATGAATTGTGCAGCGCACCGCCCCTAATCCCTAACCCCAATTCCCAATTCCTTCAGGACGGACGAACCGCACTGATGAGAAAAATCACGCTGCCCGGATGAGAGCCAAAGGCAGAATATAAAAAAGCGGCGCCCCAAAATTTGCGCCGCACCACCCCGAGTCCCGATTCCGATTCCCGATCGATTCAGAGCTTCGAAGACAGCTGTTCATTCAAAATTTCAAAGAATTCAGTTCAAAATACAAAAAGAGCGCCCCTGTTGCAAGGCGCCCTGCAGGTATCACTTTTTACTAACAGCTCAAACTTCGCAGTTAACAATCTTGTGTTTTCCTAAATAATATCGGTCTTTTTCTAAAAAAGAATAGCAAGGACCTTCCGTTTTAGGTAAAATTAGGTTGGAGACAAAACAATACCTAAAGGAGGCCCTTGCCATGAACTCTATTTTACCACAAAACCAGAATGAAAAT
>NZ_JAZASU010000073.1:0-8609 GCF_036343215.1 Dialister sp. | reverse complement strand
TCGTGAGACATAGTAAGGTGCCGGGGTGGCTGATTGGTCGGATATTTCCATGACCTTTCGGTTGAGGAGGACTTATTTCTTTTGTAAAAATAGAGTGAAAAAAATTTCACCGCGCGGTTAGCTGGAGCTTTTGAAAATCATCTGCGTCCATCTCTCCGCCGGTTCGATCGATTGTGTACATCCGGGTGATGAGGGATTTCTTCAGGGGCCCTTTCGTCGGCTCCACGGGTATAGTAGCAAAAAACGCGATTTGTATCATTAGAATTTTGTTAAACTTTTTCCGGCCAATAAAAAAGAAAGGACCGAAGGGTCCTTCTTTTTTGCCGGTTATAAATCTTTGAAGTGGAACGATTTCCTCCCGCTGGCATAGTCTCCCACGATTTGTCCGCATCCATAGAGTTTGTATTTATAGGAAATGAGGCCTTCGAGTCCTACGGGGCCCCGGGCGTGGATTTTGCTGGTGGAGATGCCCACTTCGGCGCCAAAGCCATAGCGGAATCCGTCGGCAAAGCGGGTGGAGGCATTCCAGTAAACTCCCGCGGAATCGACGAGATTCATGAAATGTTCGGCGGTTTCTTTATTTTCCGTGATGATGCAGTCCGTATGATGGGAGCCGAACCGGTTGATATGGGAAATGGCTTCGTCCACATTTTTTACAATCCGAATGGAAAGGACGAGGTCCAGATATTCTCTGTGCCAGCTTTCATCGTCTGCCATTTCTTCTACGGGGATGTAGGTTTCCACGTCTTTATGGCCCCGCTCCCGGACGCCCGCTTCTTTGAGGGCCTGATTCAGTTTCGGCAGGAATTCTTTCGCAATCTTTTCATGGACGAGAATGGTTTCCACCGCATTGCAGGCGGCGGTGTACTGGGTTTTCCCGTCGATGATGAGGGGAATGGCTTTGGAAATATCATAGTCTTTGTCTACATACATATGGCAGACGCCATCCGCATGGCCGAGGACCGGGATGGAGGTATGATTCATGATGTACTGGACGAAGGAATTGGAGCCTCTGGGGATTAAGAGGTCTACGGTATCGTGGCATTCGAGAAGTTCATCGATTTCACTGTGCTGCTCCGCCTGGAAGAGGCATTTTTCCGGGAGCCCCGCTTTCACGGCGGCTTCATGGATGAGGGAGAAAAGGATGCGGTTTGTATAGGTCGTTTCTTTTCCGCCTTTCAGGATGGCACAGTTGCCGCTTTTGAGGCAGAGGGAGGAAATCTGGACCAGCGCATCCGGCCGGGCTTCGAAAATAACTCCGATCACTCCGATGGGGCAGGTTACCCGGCGAAGGCGCAGGCCTTCATCCAGTTCTCTGTCGAGAGTCACTTTTCCGATGGGGTCGGGAAGTCTGGCAAGGTCGGTCAGCTCATGGGTCACGTCGGAGAGTTTCCCTTCGTCAAATTTGAGACGTTTCCTGACGGCGGGAGCCACATGATTTTCATCGGCTAAAGATAAATCTTTCTGATTGGCCGCAAAGATTTCCTCTTTATGGGCCAGGATATTTTCCTGAATGAGATTCAGCGCATGGTTTCTGGTTCCGATGGGGATGGCCGCCAGAATGGGGGAGGCCAGTTTCATTTCTTTTGTAATGTCATGGATGGTAGGCATGGAAATCAATCCTTTCGGGAGAAGTTATCAGTTATTAGTTATCAGTTATCAGTGAATGTGAGCCGCATCAGAATTGAAAGCGGCTTTTTTATATTGGTATTATTATACTCAAAAAACAAAAGGCTGTGAATCAATAATATAAAAAGGGCGCGCATTTATTTCCAAAGCGCGCCACCTTCACTGCGAACTGCAAACTGATAACTGAGAACTTTTGTTATCCTGTATTTCTTAATGAAAAAGCTCACATCTTCGCCCGCAGTCTCTTCTCCCACCAGTTAAAGAAGAAGGTGAGGAGAATGGCCATACCCCAGTAAGCGATGGCATCGGCAATGTATGGTTCCGTGCGCCGGTTGTAAAGGGCGGAAAAAAGGTCTGCTTTGGCAAACATATCGATGACTTTGACCGTAAAAACAAGGGCCAGGAGTTTGATGGTTTTCAGGTAATAGGTGAAAAAGGACGGCAGGGCGACGATGAAAGCCTGGGGAAATACGATGCGCGTAAAGGCGCGGAATGGCGTGATTCCCAGGGAAACGGCGGCTTCATACTGCCCTTTGTCTACGGACATAAGGGCACCGCGGATATTTTCCGACTGGTAGGCGGTCATGTAAAGGATAAATGTGGTGTACACGGTCCAGTAGGGAGAAACGTCGAAAGGTTTTACCGTATGGCCTGCAAAAGTGGAAATGATCGGGGCCAGCAGGAAAGGAAGGGAATTGTACACGATGAAAAGCTGTACGATGGCCGGTACCCCGCGGAGGAAAGAAACGATGACGGCAAAAACTCCGTTCACCATTTTTCCTGAATTCTGCCGGATCACGGCAATGATACTTCCCAGAATAATGGCAGAAATCATGGTGACAAAAGCCATGAAAAGTGTATTGGGAATAGCGCCCATGATGTAAAGAAGGGCGGTCGGAATGACTTCGAAATCGATCATTATGCCCTCCTCATATTCTGACTGTTCAGTTTCTGGAAAAGATGGAAGGAAACTTCCACCAGAATGACGAGAAACCAGTAAATGAGCGCCACGGCGCAGTAGGTTTCCAGTTTTCCCTGGCCATAATTGGCATTGATAATGAGTCCGGCCCGGCCCATGAGATCTACGACTCCGATAAAGAACATGACCGAAGTATCTTTCAGCACATTGATGGCTTCAGAAACAAGGCCGGGAAGAGCTACCGGTAAAGCCTGGGGAGCAATGATATGAATGACCCGGTGCCAGGGAGAAAGTCCGAAAACGATGGCTGCTTCATGCTGCCCTTTATCTACGGAAAGATAGGCGGGACGGATAATTTCCGAAATGACCGGGGTATAATGAAAGGACAGAGCCACCAGGACATAGGTGGTGAGGGGCCAGCCGTCAGGACTGATATGAAGCATCCGCACGATGGCAGGAAGGACGAAATAAACCAGGTACAAATCCAGGATGAAGGGCATGGACCGGTTGTAGGAAAGCCATATCTCGCAAAGCTGATGAAGCACAGGTACTTTTGCGATCCGGATTACGGCGACCAGGGAACCCAGCAGAAGGCAGAGAAGGATGGAAGCAATAATCACTTCGATTGTAAAAGGCAGCGCCGTGGCCAGGCGGGGAAAAAGGCCCCAGAAAAAGGCGGTATTAAAGGTAAGCATATTAACCCTCTCTTTTCAGCATACGCTGGAGGAACTGCTGCGTTTTTTCCTCTTTCGGATGGACGAAAATATCCTCCGGCGTTCCTTCTTCCACTACATAGCCGTCGGACATGAAAACCACTTTGGAAGAAACTTCCTCTGCAAAATGCATTTCATGGGTGACGATGATCATGGTAATTCCCAGAGTAGCTATTTCTCTAATGGTATCCAGAACTTCTCCGACCAATTCCGGATCCAGGGCGGAAGTGGGTTCATCAAAAAGGATGACATCCGGCCGGGGAGCGAGAGCTCTGGCGATGCCGACCCGCTGCTGCATGCCCCCGGAAAGGGAGGATGGATACATTTTCGCATAATCCGCCATGTGGACCCGTTCCAGTTCCTTCATGGCGATTTCATTGGCTTCCTTCTTTGGCTTTCCATAGCCGTAAATGAGGCCTTCCGTGATATTTTCCAGGACCGTCTTATTTCTAAAAAGATTGAAAGACTGGAAGACCATGGTGGACTTCCGGCGGAGGGCCTGGATTTCTTTTCTGGAAATATGGGAGAAATCCACGGATACATCGGAAATGGAAAGTTTTCCGGCATCCGGTTTTTCCAGATAATTCAGGCAGCGGAGAAAGGTGGTCTTGCCGGTGCCTGAGGGACCCAGAATGGAAACGACACTGCCTTTTTCCACAGTAAGGCTGATATCCTTCAGGACTTCCACTTTTCCAAAAGACTTCTTGATGTGCTGTGCTTGAAGCAGAAGGGACATGGTCATCATTCCTTTATTTATACATTATGTAAGTAAAATATATTATAAAAAAGATATACAAAAAGCCCCCATCCCCAAAGGGACGGAGGACCGTGTTCCACCCAATTTCACCGCTCCGTCATCGGAGCAGCCTCGGTGAGTTCTAGACTCAAAGCTGTAACGGGCGTCCCGGGCAGGATTACTTCTTTCACCCTGCCGGCTCAGAGAGGCACTTCCCTGCATTTCCCCTGCCCGTTTCCACCATCCGGACTCTCTGAAAAGTTTCATGCAGCTACTTTCTCTCGTCATCACCGTGAGATTAATTAAATTCAATATAACATATGAGGGCGGTGATTGCAAGGATGGAATGGTTTTTAGAGGGTGAAAGGCATCCTGACTGTCATTCATGGAGGGGGAGCCGATAGGGAAAAGAACTTTTGAATCGGGGGTATCGGGAATGCCGGGAGTATCGGGGCTATCGGGAAGGTGGCGCTCTTCGGGCGCAGTTTGTATATGGCCTTCGGCTCCCAATTGGCATAAATAACATTGTCTTCATCAGGCAAAACTTATTTCCAACATTCTGCCGTATACCTGTAGTACACCCCTTCCCCCGCCTTTGGCGCACCAACCTCCCCTGGTCAGGGGAGGTCCCGGAGCGAAGCGGAGGGGAAGGGGTCGTACTCTGGTAAGCATCGAAAGTGAGCTGAAAGGAAAGCATATGCCCCCTCGAGGGGGCAGGAGGATAGCACGCCCTGCCTTTTATCCCATTACCTGTTAACTATTAACCATTAATCCCAATGTACAGTTTTTCATCCTGAATGACCATGCAGTCAGCCCCATTTTTAACCATTAACCCCAATGTACAGTTTTTCATCCTGAATGACCATGCAGTCAGCCCCATTTTTAACCATTAACCCCAATGTACAGTTTTTCGTCCTGAATGACCATACAGTCATCCACCCTGTTATCTATTAACCTTTATGCCCGGCTTTTTCATCCGAATAGCCATACGGCAGAACACCTTAAATCCCATTCCCCATTAGCTATGATCTATCGCACAATCCCCGCATGGCTTCTTTCATAAGTACCGGCAGGGCCTGGCCGAAAAGGCGCTCCATGGCATCTCTCGTGACCAGCCAGGTGCGTCCGGATTTCCTTCTTTCTCCTTCTCCCATACGGGCGGAAGAATGGCCGGCTCCGGCTGCTGCGCTCCGGACGGCTCCGCTGTCCCGGTTCCAGATTTTCGCGGCTTCCAGGGTGGAAAATACGAGGAGCAGGGGATTGATGGTATAGGTTTTTTCCGCCTCTTCATGGTAAATCCGTCCTGCCGTGCTTTTCAGGATGAGCCAGGTGTTTCCGGATTTCCGGACTTCCCGGGACGTAAATACGCCCATCCTTTCACAGTCCGCGGAAATCCGTTTTGCATCGGTGCCATACAGTTTCGCCGCTTCCTGGGGCGTCAGGATTTCTTCCAGCGGATCGAAGGGAAGACGGTACATATCCATGTGGGAGAGGTCCGGTTCATATTCGGAAGGTGCAAAGAAAAGGACTTTTCCACCGCCTGCGGCCAATGCGGCTCCTGCAGGCAGGCGGCGGCCGGACAGATAACTTTTCCAGGCAGCCAGCGTTTTCTCCTCCGGAAGGGTGGATTCGAAATAGTCTGCCGGACCGGAAGGGGCGGTGAAAATTTTCCCGGAAGGCACAGACGGCGCTTTGGGAAGGAGGTAGAGGTGCGATCCTTCCGTCAGGAGCCAGCCCTCTTCGGGGATATTTCCCGTAAGGAAAGCTTCATAACATCTGTCAGAAAGGGATTGAGAAAGAGAGGTGTAGATGATGTGGGACATGGTTCCTCGATGTGACTGTAGAAATAAATAAAATGGGAAACGGAAGGTGATGAGTTATCAGTTAGCAGTTATCAGTTGATTGGAGACAATGATCATTTACTGACTTTATTGTCATCGGGCTCAATAAAAGGCCCGCATTTTATTTTACGCGGGCCCACCTCCACTCTGAACTGATAACTGAGAACTGATAACTTCTGAAATATAGTCATCCATTATGATTGACAGGACGGTTTCCGTATTCCTCACAGCTTCGACATCATGCGGATGCGTCCGGCATTCAGCTCTGTATTGATGTATTCGTAGATTTTCTCCATGGGGGAGCCGGCAAGGATATCTTCCCGGTCTCTGGTACCGGCGCCGTGAACTTTGACTTTCCCTTCAAAATCATAGCTGGTCATGGAGAGGGTCTGGATTTTCTTATGGGGCATGTCCATTTTCACCCGGTAAAGGACCCGGGAGAAATCCTGGTCCTTCCAGGGGTAGGAAATCCGTACCCAGAAAGTAGCATAGCCGTCTTTATAGGTGATCGTATTTTTTTCCACAGCATAGGCGCTGCCGCGGAAACGGACGCCTTCTTCTTTATAAATGACGAGCCAGACGGGACTATTGAAACGGGGCAGGGGATTTCTGATGTAGGATTCGAAAAGATTCATACCGAAAGAATGGGGCACCAGACGGCTCCAGTTCTGGGGATCATCACTGTAGGTGAATTCCTTTACCGGTTTTCCCTCTTTGTCCAGGGTTTTCATATCCGCAATGCGGTAGGATCTTTTATCTTTGTCAAATTCGATGGTGGAAATGGCATGACCATCATCCATGGGAGCTTTGACCGCAATGGATGAACGGATTCCGCTGTCCACATAGGAATCGGTATCAATCATTGTCCCTTCGGACCCCTGGAAAGGAATCCAGTTCTCGGCAAATACGGGACCCGCCGAGAGGAGACAGGCGGAAAGAGCAAGAGCAAGTAATTTTTTCATGATAATCCTTTGTGTTTCATAAAAAGGGAAAATGCTGAGAGTTTGAGACAAGTGGGTTAAGTTATCAGTTATCAGTTATCAGTTTGCAGTTGTGGTGCCGCCTGAAAGTAAAAAGGCGGCCGATTATATGATAGAAATTTCATCCACTGGAAGATTGTATAATATAATAGTCCGCCAGTCGGTCATATGTCATTCCTTAACTGATAACTATGAACTGATAACTGATAACTAAAAGCTAAAAGCTATTTCAAAGCTTTCAGCACCCGGAGATCTGCCGTGGTGAGGAAGGGTTCATATTTCCTCCCGAGGTACATATAGAGAGTCGTCACCAGGGCTTCGATATGGGGTGCGGGGACATGCATCATTTCAGAAAGGTCCAGGAGGCTTGTCATGCCGCAGGGAAGATCTTCGGAAAGATAGCGGCCGGAAATGTCCTTCGGCCCGAGGACGGTCTTGTAGGATTCATTTTCCGTGAGCGCTTCATACAGGGTGGCTTTTTTGTCTCCCCAGGCGCCGTTCAGGACATCCAGGAGACTCGAAAGGTCAAGGCCCAGGGCTTTCCCGATGGCAAGGCGCTCTTTATCGCAGCCTTCCATGAAATCCGCCACATGTTTCGTAAGCGGAGCACCGAAGAAATGGAAATCTTCCCCGTTTTCGATGCGGGTGATATTGAAAAGACACTGGCTCACATGAATGATGGGATTGGTAGCAGAAAGAGAAGTGGCTGCCGGAGAAGAAACTTTCACCACTCTTTCTGCCATCTGTTTCAGAAGGGCGGGGAGGGCGGTATCTTTCCCCATGCAGGAATAGACGATTTCCTCCTTCGCCGCCTTAAAGCGAAGCGATTTGAAATCCGGCGAAAGCTGGGCGATGAAAGGCATATTGGCCGTTTCCGCAATAGTTATATCCGGGATTTTAGGCTTTCTGGAAAGCTGGCGGGCAGCCTTGATGGCACCCCAGCAGCCATTTACGAAAAGAAGAATCTGTCCTTCATGAAGGAAAGGGGCGATTTCCTCTACCACCTGTTCATGGTCATTGGAACGGGTGAAAACCATGAGGATATCTCCGTAATCGATGGCTTCCTTCAAATCCGTCAGAAGCGGGACATAAAAAGACGTATTCAGTACACCGGACACACTGACCGGTTCCTGATTCCATACTTTGGCTTTGGCAGCATTTCGTACATACACTTTGACTGCCATATTTTTCAGTTTGAAATAAGAGGCCGCGGCAATTCCGGTGCTGCCGGCCCCAAGGATCGTAATATTCATGGGAACCTCCGATTTCTGTATTTCATATATTTTACTATTATTATAGCGTAAATGATGGGGAAACTCTACAAAATGGGGGAATGGGTAATAGGTAATGGCTTTTGGTGTCATGCAGGAAGAAAAGCTGTACATAGGGGTTAATGGGCAGCAGGATGAATTGCTGGGGGGTCAATCAGGATGAAAAACTGTACATTGGGGTTAATAAGATAACAGGATGGATGGCTGGGGGGTCATTCAGGGCGATAAAACTGTACATGGGGGTTAATGGGCAGCAGGATGGATTGCTGAGGGGACAATCAGGATGAAAAACTGTACATAGAGGTTAATGAGATAAACCCAGGCCGCAATATCCCACGAGCGTCCCCTTGAGGGGGGCATATGCTTTCCTTTCAGCTCACTTTCGATGCTTACCAGAGTACGACCCCTTCCCCTCCGCTTCGCTCCGGGACCTCCCCTGACCAGGGTAATGGCAACAAAATAAGGACATCAAAAATCTAATATTGTAGATTTTTAGGTTTATTAGATAAAAATTAACCTT
>NZ_JAZASU010000072.1:0-8760 GCF_036343215.1 Dialister sp. | reverse complement strand
GTTTCGTATTCAACAGTTGCGGTGTTGATGGTGATACCACGAGCTCTTTCTTCCGGTGCTTTATCGATGGAAGCATAGTCGAGGAAGTTTGCTTTGCCTTCTTCGGACAGAACTTTGGTAATAGCAGCGGTGAGGGTGGTTTTGCCGTGATCGACGTGACCAATGGTGCCGATGTTAACATGCGGCTTTGTTCTTTCGTAATGAGCTTTTGCCATTTCTTTTCTCTCCTTGTAACAAAAAAGAATTTGCAAAATTTGATTTGCGCTTTTCTTATTATACATTGAAAGTCAACGGGAAACAAGAAACAACGCGTAAATCCTTGCAGATTTCGAAGAAAACCAGTGATTTTGCACCGATTTTCCCAAAGAAAACATATAGTAAAAAGAGTTCTCATTTGAGAACTCTTTTTGACAGGTTTTGGTGGCGGCTCAGAGATTTGAACTCCGGACACAGCGGGTATGAACCGCTTGCTCTAGCCAACTGAGCTAAGCCGCCATGGAGCTGATAACCAGGATTGAACTGGTGACCTTATCCTTACCAAGGATACGCTCTACCAACTGAGCTATATCAGCATATCTATATATAGGAAGTAATTAACATGGTGGCGGGGGCAGGACTTGAACCTACGACCTTCGGGTTATGAGCCCGACGAGCTACCAACTGCTCCACCCCGCGATATTATTGGTGGGCGGAATAGGATTCGAACCTATGAAGGCAAAGCCGGCAGATTTACAGTCTGCTCCCTTTAACCACTCGGGAATCCGCCCATTTGGAGCTGGCAATAGGACTTGAACCTACGACCTGCTGATTACAAATCAGCTGCTCTACCAACTGAGCTACGCCAGCAAACAAGTTACGAAAATCATTATACACATTCCGTTTTGCCTTGTCAAGCACTTTTTTATTTCATTTCGGTGCTTCCGGCGTGTCAGAGGTACGTCCTCATCACGTTTATTGATTATAACAGACGAGTTCCTGTTTGTCTATAGGCTTTTTACATATTTTTGAAATAAGTTTTGTGTCAAGCTTACTGTCTTTCACAAAACTGCAAATTCAATTATATCCATCGTGGTCCGTGATCCGTGGACCGTGATCCGTGGCAGTGGCCGCTAAATTTATAAGGCGGCCATATTTATTATACTTAATACCATTCTCAAAGTATAAGACAATATCAATTCATCTAAGCTGATAAATTATAAAATAAAAGCGCCTTTATTATTTTAATGCGCCACATTCACGGAACACGGAACACGGAGCACGACCGGGAAAACATTTTATCCCTCTGTTGACTCCTCCGTACGGGCCACGACTTCCACGTCTTTTGTCACGTCCCGGTTCAGGACTTTTTTTGCCCCTTTGAGGAATTTCGGCCTGGGGATGAGGACGATATGTCCGCAGCCGCAGCATTTGATTCTCATATCGCTTCCCAGCTGGAGGACTTCCCATTCCTGGCTGCCGCAGGGATGTTTCTTTTTCATCTGGACGATATCGCCGATTCGGAACTGGATGAATTTCATGGTTTTTCTCCTTTGTAATGAAATAGCGTTATCTCAAAAGGACGTAAAGTTGTTAACTGAAATGATAAGTGATAAGTGGCGGCAGCGCGCCTCCGGCGCGCATCTATATGACGGATTTCCGTCTTCCCCTTACTCTTCCACCGGGATCATCAGGAACCGGAGCGGGAGATAGGCCGCGCCGGCGGGGATGAATCGGAAGTAAAGGTCTCTTCCCATTTCCCAGGTGCCTGCTTCCATATAATCCTGATCCGTGCCGTTTCCGAACCACTTTCCCCGTTTGACGGTGTCTGTGCGGAAAATCATGGGCACTTTTTCATTGTGCCCGATCTGGAAGGTTCCCATGTAGACGCCTCCCTGGGGATTGATGTAAAGTCTGTATTTTCCCTCCCCTTTATTATGGAAGGAAATATGATACACGATGCCGTAGTCTCCCGTATTTTCACGGGTTACCTGACTCATCTCGTCCCGGCCCTTCCGGAAGGGAATGGATTTCCCCACCACGATTTCGGCAGGGCCATTCCGGAAGTCCCAGGCTTTTTTATTTTCCAGATTCATATCGGCATCAAAAGTGCCCCGCATTTCGTGAGTATCCGGCGGGAGACGGAGGGCCGTATCCAGGGATTTCTGCAGATCTTCCTGACTGCCGTCGGGCAGGATGGCGGCTCCCAGAGTGACCGGCTTTTCCGTTTCTATTTCCACCATACCGCTGACGAGCATATCCGGATCGATACCTTCCGGATTATCTTCAAAAAGGATGGTCCTTTCATTTTTGGCAAGTTTCAGGATTTCCGGCTTTTCTGCCGGTTTCACCACTTCCCGGAAAGAAAGGGTGGCGCCAGTGGAAATATAATCCCGGCTGCTTTCTCCTTTGACCGTCCTCGTAATGGCAAGGTTCTGTTTTTTTCTCGATTTCGCATAGATCACGAGGCGGGCCGGGCTTCCGGTCTGGTTCACATGGTAGTAATAAACCCTTCCTTTTCCTTTTTTCACGGTGCCTTCATAGAGGATGCCATGATTGTCCGCATATTCCGGGCAGTCGGAAAAAATAAGGGTCCCATCGGTCCCGGTAAGGGACAGGGGAATCGTTGTATAGGTATCATTGACCGGCGAAACGGCAGAAACTGTCAGTCCGGCCATCGCAAAAAATCCTGCCAGCAGCGCTGTGATTTTATTTCTCATCAATTCTCTTCTGTATCTCCATTCTGCACCAGGGTCTCTATTTTTTTGAACCGATGGGCAAGTCCCGATTTTGTGATGCCGCAGAGGGCCGCCAGTTCGGAAAGGCTGGCATTCGGATTGGCCAGACGGAGCTCGCAGGCTTCCCGTATTTTCGGGGAAAGGGAGGAAATCGTAGTCATTTCCAGCAGTTTCTGCACCATATGGGTCTGATGGACCGCAGCATCCACGGTTTTCTGCAGATTGGCGGTTTCGCAGTTTACCTGCCGGTTCACCCGGTTTCTCATATCCTTCACTACCCGGACACTTTCAAAGTCCATATAGCTCTGGCTGGCTCCGACGATCTGAAGAAATTCAGATACATCGTCCCCGTCTTTTATATATACTATATAATCATTCTTTCTGTCCGTCATCCGCGCATGGAGGCGGAAAGTCTTCATGGTCCTGACCAGTTCTTCCGCAAAATGGAGAGACTGGGTCACCATTTCCAGATGATAATCACTCTGAGGCCGGCTTACGGAGCCTCCGCCCAGAAAAGCGCCGGCCAGGTAGGCCCGCCTTTCTTCCGGAGTTTTCAGGAATCCTTCATCATCCACACCGGCCAGTGGGGAAAGGCCCATGGTATTCAGGAAATCAAGACCTTTTTCCGAAGGCTGTACCATGAGGGTATAGACATTTTTCTTGCGAAGCCGTCTCCCCTGCCGGACCATGGCGCTGGGCATGAAGCCGAAATCTTTTTTGAGGTAAACCAGCACCCGCCGGGCCACGGCGCTGCTGCCCGTGGAAAATTCCAATCCCCATCGTCCGCCGGAACCGGTAATGAAGGAAGCGCTCATGCGGAGCAGGGCCAGAAGTTCGGAGACCCGGCAGGGCCTTTCGTCTCTAGAAATACGGGCCAGTTCATTTTTCACCTGTTCTGTAAATGACATCAGTGACTCCTTTTCAGATATGACTCCAGCGTTTCCGGGGCGATCTTGGCCCGGAGCAGGTTATGAATCTGGATGATCTGATTGGCCAGTACTTCCGTATCCTGGGAGGCTTCCTTCAATGGTCCCAGTAAATCCGCTTCAATGAGATTGGCTCCCAGGGATTTGACTTTTGTCCGGTCAATAACCACGGGGAAAGAACCGGCCTTTTCGTATTTCCTCAATACATCTTCATTGGGAATGCCGTTATTGGCCAGCACGAAATCGATGACTCCCCCTCCGATATGATCAATGAGGGCTTTCAGATGATCGCTCACCGTATACCCTGTCGTTTCTCCCGGCTGGGTCATGACATTGCAGATATAAAGGACCGGTGCCCCGCTTTTACGGATGGCTTCAAGGATTTCAGGAACCAGAAGATTCGGCAGGACCGACGTATACAGACTTCCCGGCCCCAGGGTAATCAAATCGGCATCCTGAATGGCAAAAAGGGCATCTCCTACAGCCATGGGGGATTTCGGGATGGTAGACATATGGACAATATGGGCATTATGGCCTGCAGTTTCAGGATAGGCAGAAATTTCCGACTCCCCTTCCACGATTTCCCCGTCCGACATTTTTGCCTTGAGACGGACCTTGGAAGTCGTAGCCGGTACGACCTGACCGCGGATTTTCAGGACCTTGCTGGCTGCTTCAAGACCGCTCTGGGCGGAACCGAATTCCTTGATTAAAGCGGCCAGGAACAGATTTCCCAGAGAATGGCCGGCCAGTTCCCCTTCGCCGCCAAACCGATACTGGAAGATCTGCTCCAATACCGTTTCTTTATCTGCCAGAGCAACGAGACAATTCCGGATATCCCCCGGCGCGATGATATTCATTTCTTCCCGAAGTCTTCCCGAAGATCCCCCATCATCGGCCACGGTTACAATGGCCGTAATATTGGAGGTCTTGTTTTTCAGTCCCCGGAGCAGCATGGAAAGTCCATGCCCGCCGCCAAGAGCCACCACTTTGGGTCCCCGGGACAGTTCGATTTTGGAAATCAGGTTCCTGGAAACTTCCTTCTGGTCCGGTGCCAGAAGCTGGACAAACCGTTTCGCCAGCTTTCTCACAGCCACGAAAATATCGTAAGCCCCCAGTATGATGAGGATCGTCCCGCAGATGGCAAGGAATGTATAACTGTAACTTCCGGTGGCCTGGAAAGCGATCCGGAGCATCTCTTCTTCCAGAATACCGAAAATCTGATAGTTCAGGATAAGAGCCATCCCGAAAACGAGGAAAATAATCCCCACTCCGAAAAGCACCATCCACCGTTTAATGGCGAGGCCGGGCCTCAGCCACTGCACGAGATTCTTCATACCGGTTACCTCCCTGTGGAATCGGCCACATCATGTTCCACACGATTCCTGTGCAGATCCCGGTGCTCGATATTCACCTGTCTGTTTCTTTCCTTCAGATGATTTCCCAGTTTTTCCGTCACGAAAACAGACCGGTGCATCCCGCCCGTACAGCCGATGGCGATGGTAAACTGGGTCTTTCCGGACTTTTTGAAATTATCCACCATGAAATCCATGAAATCATAAAGCCTCCTCAGGAATTCCTTCGTTACCGGCGACTTTTCGATATAATCCGCCACTTCCTTCACGCGGCCCGAAGAATACTTGTATTTCTGGATATAGAAAGGATTCGGCAGAAGCCTTACATCCAGCACCATATCCGCATCGATGGGAATGCCGTATTTAAAGCCGAAAGAAAAGACCGTGATCTGCATATCCTTAGACCAGTTATTGAGTCCGAAACGACTCTTCATATATTCCTGCAGATTGCTTGGTTTCATGGCCGTCGTATCTACAATCATATCCGCCTGGGCACGAACACCGGCCAGGATTTTCCTTTCAGCCGCGATACCTTCCTGGATGCGCATATTTTTTGCCAGCGGATGCTGCCGGCGGGTTTCCATATACCGGCGCACCAGGGCTTCATCGGAAGCTTCCAGGAAAACCACTTCATGGGGGATTCCCCTGTTTTCCAGTTCATTCAAAGCCTGGGGCAGGGCATCAAAGAAAGAACCGCCCCGGATATCCGAAACCACCGCCACATGGCGGGTATTGGACGTGCTCTTCCAGCAGAGGTCCGCAAAACGGGCAATCAGGACCGGCGGCAGATTATCCACGCAGTAATAACCCATATCTTCCAGCTTCTGCATAAAATTCGTTTTGCCGGCACCGCTCATTCCCGTAATAATGACAAAGCGGAAATCATCATCTTCCATGGTCAATCCTCCAGTACATATTTCTCAACTGCTCTCGCTACGCCATCCTCATTATTTGAAAAAGTCTCATGAGCGGCCGCTTTTTTCGCGGAATCACTGGCATTGGCTACCGCAAAAGACCAGGGCGTCATCGAAAGCATGGACACATCATTATTTCCATTTCCGAAAGTCATGGTATCTCTGATGGAAATACCATAAAGCTCACACATGGCGCGGATGGCATTTCCCTTGGAACATTCCTTATTGTTCATCTCAAAGAAATAAGGCTTCGACTTCACCTGATTCACGGCGCCGCCATATTTCTTCCTCAGGACCCCGTCTATTTCCTTCATCTTTTTATCATAATATTCGCAGACCAGAATCTTCGTAGGCTCCTTTTCGGGATGGTAAAATGCCTCCCCGTCCACATGGGCTTTCACGCCGCACTGCTTTTCATAAGACCTTGTCCTCCAGTCATAATAAGGCACATGAAGCTCATCATCGATATAAGTATGGGCATACCAGCCTTCCTCTTTAATCGTGGAAAGGATGTCAAGAGCCGCATCCTTTTCCACCGTTACATTCCGTATGATTTTCCCGCTTTCGCAAAGTCCCGTCAGAGCTCCCGTATAGCAGATCATCGGTACATCACCCAGGCCAATCGCCTGCCCCCAGGGGCGGGCCGCCTGAAACATACGGCCCGTGGCAATCACGATTCTGACTCCTTTTGAAAGAGCCGCCCGGAGCGTTTTTTTCGTATAATCGGAAATGGAAATATCATCCCGCAGAAGGGTATCATCAAGATCAATCGCTATCAGTTTGATGGACATATTTTTTTCTCCTTATATGTAAATACGGCTGGTATCATTTGAGAAGGTCGTGATCCGTGGCCCGTGGTCCGTGGTCCGTGGAGGTGGCGCGCATCAGAATCAGGAAGCGCGCAGGAAAAGATGAAACTATACCAGTCCCGCGAATCACGAGAAGCGGGTCAGGAATATATTTTTCATTGAAATCTATTCAGGCCATTTGGGCGAATCGTTATTTGAGGTGCTGCGCACTTCCCGCCAACTATTAACCACTAATCACTAACCACTATCTTTTCCCCATTATATCACAAGAGGAAACGCCCGAGGACGTGTAAAAGCAACTTTACGATGGAAATGGAAATTTATGAAATATTTAAAAAAGGTTGATTATTTTTCATAGTTTCTTTTCTATAATGAACATAAATCGGGAGTGGAATTTTCTCCCTATTCCCCCTTCCTATACGTCCATTCTGAAATTATATATATATGTATATATAAAGAACTGCTACAATAGGAATCAATCCGGAGGAAATACCCCCTGGCCTTTTCTTTGCTTCCGGGATAAGGTTCCCCCCCACACTCAAAATGATTTCTCAAAGAAAGAAGTCCTGTCCATGCCGGAAAAAATCCATCGTCTTCCTTCTGCCATGATTTTTATCTGTCTCATGGGCATCGTCAGTTTTTTTGCCGATATGACCCAGGAAGGGGCACGAAGTATTTTCGGCGATTACCTTTCCCTTATGGGCGCATCAGCTGCGGCCATCGGATTTATTACCGGTTTTGGTGAACTTGCCGGTTATGCGCTCCGTTTTTTTACGGGCCTCATTGCCTCAAAATCCGGGAAATACTGGGCCATGACCATTTTCGGTTATGCCCTGGCAGTCCTTGCCATTCCCTGTCTTTCCCTGGTGCCTGATGGAAACTGGATAGCTGCGGGATTTTTCATCATTCTGGGCCGTGTAGGGAAAGCCATCCGCCAGCCGGCGAAAAGTACCCTCCTTTCCTATGCGGCGACGCAGCAGGGTGTGGGCAAAAGCTTTGCGATTCAGGAATTTCTGGACCAGCTCGGCGGATTCTCAGGTCCCATCGTGGTCTTTCTCCTTCTATGGCTGAATCAGTCCCGGGATCCCCTCTCCGCCCTTTCCTGGTGCTTTGCGGGCCTTCTCCTTCCGGCCCTCTGCTGCATCGGTGCCGTCATCCTGGCCTCGAAGAAATTTCCTCATCCCGAAGAATTTGAACCGGAACCGAAGAAGAAGGAAATCTTTCATTTCCGTCATTCCTTCCTTATTTATATTGCCGGCATTTCCCTCTTTGCCTTCGGATTCCTTGATTTCCCGCTCATTACCATGCACGCGGCGAAACTTTCTCTCGTAGATTCCACCCTGCTTCCCCTGATTTACTCGATCGCCATGGCTATCGATGCTTTTGCAGCCCTGGCTTTTGGCTGGGCCTATGACAAATTCGGTCTTCCGGTTCTGGCTGTTTCCACTTTGATCGGAGCTCCTTTTACGTACTGCGTTTTTGCCCTCGACAATACGCCAGCTCTTTATCTGGGCGTCATTTTATGGGGCATCGGCATGGGTGCCCAGGAATCCATCATGAAAGCTGCCGTTTCCACCATTGTTCCCCGGGACTGTCGGGCCACGGGTTTTGGCATTTTTGAAACCTCTTTCGGCATCGCCTGGTTTATCGGAAGTGCACTTCTCGGAGCCCTCTACGATTATTCCATCCCCCTCATGATTGCTGTTTCTACCATAGCCCAACTTTTAGCGATTCCATTCTTCCTTGTGACATCGAGGAAAGCCGGACATTTGTAAAAAGGGAGCCTGAAACAATCCGATGCCAGCGGTTTGCGCCTCATTGTCATCTATCCATTCATGTCGGATTGTTTAAGGGGGGTGTACAATAATTACACAAAATATTGAATGACCAGAGTCTATGAAGTTATCAGTTCTCAGTTCACAGTTCTCAGTGAAGGAGGCCCGCATCAAATTGGATAGCGGGCCATTTTTATACACAGTTTTCATCAGAAATGGTTAAATTTTTATATAAAAAGGCCGCCTCTCCTGCGTAATAGCGGCCACCAC
>NZ_JAZASU010000071.1:0-8830 GCF_036343215.1 Dialister sp. | reverse complement strand
TCAGGGTCCCTTTAGTGCGCCCAAAAACAGAGCATTTACCCATTAAGGATAGGTCGGATAGATTAGAAGGCTAATTTTCATCTAATAAACCTAAAAATCCACAATATTAGATTTTTGATGTCCTTATTTTGTTGCCATTACCAGGCCTGGGGAGCCTTGAACGTTTCGACTTGCACGGGCTTTTCGCACTCGACTGTGTAAATTTCCCATATATACTTGCCCATCAGGCCGCCACCTTCCCGATAACCCCGATCATCCCGATTCAAAAGTTTTTTATCATAAAGTTTCCAATATAATCAGGGTATACTATTTTCAATACAAAAAGCCTCCCGGCCCAAATGGCCCGAGAGGCTTTATTTCTAACAACTAAAAACTAACCACTAACGGCTAATGACTATTTTTCTTCCCTGCTTTCCCCGCTCATGAGGTCCTGCATTTCCTTGATCATGCCCACGTTTCCGCTTTCGATGAGTTTTCTGAATTCGTCGAGCTGGTCTTTGATTTCTTTGGACATTTCCGGGAATTTCGGGGCGATCTTTTTCAGGGTTTTGATGATAATCTGGGAAACGACGTAACGGGTGTACCATTTGTTATCGGCCGGAACGATGTACCAGGGGGCATCTTCGGTGGAGGTGGCGGTAATCATTTCGCTGTACAGTTCCTGATAACGGTCCCAGTAACGTCTTTCGTTGATATCGGCCATGGAGAATTTCCAATTTTTCTTTTTGTTCAGGATTCGTTCTGCCAGGCGGTCCCGCTGTTCGTCTTTGGAAACATGGAGGAAAATCTTGACTACGGGGAAGCCGTTTTCTCCCAGGTACCGTTCCCAGTCACGGATCTGACGGTAACGGGTGTCCCAGATGTTTTTGTCGATCAGTTCTTTCGGCAGTTTTCCTTCTTTCACGAGGTCATGAACTCTTGTGACAATGACGTCTTCATAGTGGGAACGGTTGAAAATGCCGATATCCCCGCACCGCGGAAGGGCGCGATTGATTCTCCACATATAGTCATGGTCTTTTTCTTCGCTGCTTGGCTGTTTGAAGGAGACTACATGGACGCCGTTCGGGTCCAGATGAGAGAATACGTGCTTGATGGTTCCGTCTTTGCCGGCTGCATCCATAGCCTGGAGGACAATGACAAGTCCATAGGTGCTCTGGGCGTAAAGTTTGGCCTGGAGGATGGATAATTCCTGGAGGGCTTTCGGGAATGCCACGGTTTTTACGGCTTCTTTGTCCACATCCTGATCACAGGCAGTGGGGAATTTCTTCAGATTGACTTTGTCCCCTTCTTTCGCGCGATAGCGATCGATATCAATCTTCGTATTTCCCAGCGGCTTCTTCGGTTTTTCCTCACAGGGCTTACTGACTTCGACTTCTACCTTCTCTTCCATAATTCTCTCCCCTTTTTACATATGAAATATTGTTATACGAAATATGCTCTCTTCAGTGTAGCTTTTTTTGGGATTCCTTGCAACTGCCTGTGTTCCATCAGCTTCTTCCCCTGTCTCTGCACAGACTGCTTTCCGCTTCAGGGATCAGGGGCGGTGCGGCGCAAAGTGGTGGGCGCCGCTTTTTTGATTCAGCCTTCGGCGTGCATATTCGATGTAAATAGTTATTGGCGAAAGTACAGTTCCCCCTCACCGCTATCGCGGGATTTCCTCTACCCCTGGGAGCCTTTTCGCGTACCGATTTTCTCACTTTTCCGGAGTCCATTTCACTAATCAGTGTCATATGTGCTGTCTGCCGAACCCTGCCCGAACTTCGGGGAGGCTTTTTCGGGGGGCTCGTCCTTACCGATAGAGTCAATTTTCACAAGTACATTTCGTCAATTAGCCTCATTTTCGCCTTGCAGCGATTGTACGACCCACCCGTCTTCGCTGCGCTCAGACACCCTCCCAAACCCGGGAGGGCCTGAACGTTTCGACTTGCATGGGCTTTTCACGCACGCCTGTGCACATTCCCCATACATACTCTGCGGCCGTCAGGCCGCCACCTTCACGAACCACGAATCACGAAATCTCGAAGGTGCCTGTATCGGGGCGTGCCGTGATGAGGCTAACCCACGAAAACCGCATCTGACTCAGTCCATAGAGTAAAAAATGATTATTTCTTCGCCGAAATCGCTCCCTGTATTTCTTCCAGGGATTTCAGGTCTACGGTGGAGATGAGTTTCTTGAATCTTTCGAGCTGTTCAGCCACTTCGGGGGCGAGTTTCGGGAACTGGGGATTGATGTCTTTGAGAGCTTTGAGGGTAATCCGGGCGACTACGTAGCGGGTGTACCATTTGTTGTCCGCCGGAACGATGTACCAGGGGGATATGTCTTTGGAGGTCCTGGCAATCATTTCTTCATAAAGCCGCTGATACTGGTCCCAGTATTGTCTTTCGTTGATATCGGACAGGGAGAATTTCCAGTTTTTCTGCTGATTGACGATCCGGTCCATGAGCCGTTTCTGCTGTTCTTCTTTCGATACGTGGAGGAAGATTTTGATCATGCGGAAACCGTTCTGATGGAGGTATTTCTCCCAGTTATTGATCTGTTCATACCGTTCTTCCCAGATATTTTCATCGATGAGGTCTTTGGGCAATTGTCCTTTGTCGATGAGATCGTGGATTCTGGTGACAATGACGTCTTCATACTGGGAACGGTTGAAAATGCCGATATCTCCCCGACCCGGGAGGGCTTTATTGATGCGCCACATGTAGTCATGATCTTTTTCTTCGGTGGTGGGCTGTTTGAAGGAGACCACTTTGACTCCGCCGGGGTCCAGATTGGAAAATACATGGTTCACGGTGCCGTCTTTTCCTGCAGCATCCATGGCCTGAAGTACGATGATGAGGCCGTAGGTATTCTGGGCATAGAGTTTTTCCTGCAGGTCTTTCATCTTTTCAATGGTTTCCGGAAAATACAGGGATTTCACCCTGGCTTTGTCGATTTCCACATCGCACCCGGTGGGACATTTCTTCAGGTTGACTTTGGCCCCTTCTTTGACCCGGTAACGGTCTATATCTATTTTTCCATCCGTTATTTCTTCCATAGAATCCTCCTTTGAAACAGTTTCCCTCTCATGATTTATTATAAATCTTTACTTTAAGGACTGTTTGGGATTTGATATAGAAAATTTATATGAGATTGACTTTAATTTTTCAAAAAGAAAACTATAAGCCCGGCATTACAACTAAAATCTTTTCTATACTCCCCTATAAATTCCCCCTGTGCTGACAGAATCTGCAAATTGTCTGAGAAATGCCGTTTTTCCCCACGGGCTCTGGAGAAAGCGGTATTTCACAAAGGAACAGGTTCCAATATTTCTACTATTTCTAGTATTTCCACACAATTTTTCTCCCCTTATCTTGTGAATTCACAAGGTTCCCAATCCATGATAGAATATAGTTATTCACAGAAATATACACTTATCCACAGGCTTATTCATAAGCCTGAAAATATAGATAGTATCGGATTTCACGCGGTCTCAAGGGGCAGGAATTCCAGCGGGAAATTCACAGTAATTCACAGGTTATTCACTTTCAGGAGTTTCTATGGATATTTTCGAATTGTGGGACAAGGTTCTGGCAGCGATTGATGAGAAGGATCATCAGTATTACCAGATGTTCTTTAATGATGTCTATCCTTTTTCCATGTCCGACACGCAGCTGGTGCTTTCGGTGACGAAGCCTTACCTGGTGCGCTGGATCAATAATATGTACCGGGAAAAGCTGGTGGAAATCGTAAAAAATATTACGGGAAAGACGGTTTCTGTCGATGTGTATGCCCAGGGAAGCGAGCCGGAAAAGGCCTCTCCGGCAGCTCCGGAAATGACCCCGGAAACGATTCCACAGGCAGAGGAGGATCCGTTCCCGGAAAGTTTCCATCCCGAAAAGGAGGCGGAGCCTCTTCCTCTTTCGGAGAAGGAAAATCCGGAGGATGAGCTGATTCCACCGGATTTCTCGGAGCTTACCCCGAAGACCCTGGATCAGGTGGACCTTCCGGATATTCATCATATGGAAAATCTGAATGAGGGCTCTCTTTTTGACAATATACCGAAGAAGCCGGAAAGACCTTCTTTTTCCATGGGCCGGGTGAACAAGGAATTCACTTTCGAAAATTTCGTTCATGGCAACTGCAATGAAATGGCTTACCAGGCTGCCAGGGCGGTCGCGGAAACGGCAATTCAGCCGAAAACCAGGGACCAGAATCTGAATCCTCTCTTTATTTATGGTCCTTCGGGCCTGGGGAAAACCCATCTGCTTCATGCCATCTGCAATTATGTCAATGAAAAGCGGCCGGATATGAAGGTTCTTTTCGTATCCAGTGAAGCTTTCACGAATGAGCTGATCGATGCCATCCAGAAGCATACCATGCCGAAGTTCCGCGAAAAGTACAGGAATCTGGATTTCCTTCTCATCGATGATGTGCAGTTCTTCGGATCCAGAGATTCCACGAAGATGGAAATATTCAATACCTTCAACGAACTGTACGATAAAAAGAAATACATCATTCTCACCAGCGACCGCACGCCGGCGGATATCGAAAAGCTGGAAGCCCGTCTCCAGAGCCGTTTCTCCAGCGGCCTGGTGGCTCAGATTTCCCCGCCGGACTATGAAATCTGCTGTATCATCCTCAGGAAGCGGGCGGAGAAGAATCATATTTCCCTCCCGGAAAATGTGGTGGACTATATCGCCAGCCATATCAATACGAATGTCCGTGAACTGGAAGGGGCTTTCAAAAAGCTTTTCACCTATTCAAAGATCAAGCAGGTGCCGATCACCCTGGAATTTACCCGGGAAGCCCTGAAGGACCAGATTCCTCTGGAAAGTCCGCAGGAACTTTCCGTGGATTTCATCATCGATACGGTATGCAAATATTACGGGGTCAAGAAGGAAGCCATGCTGGCCAGGGGCCGGCCGAAGAAAATCGTCATCCCCCGGCAGATGGCCATGTTCATCAGCCGGAAGGAACTGGATATTTCCTTCCCCACCCTCCGCGATGCTTTCCATGTGGGCGATCATTCCACCGTCATCTATGCCTGCGAACGGGTCCAGAAACGGCTGGAAAATGATCGACAGACCAGGGAAGATGTAGAGGCCATCGAAAAACTGCTGAAAAACCGCTGAGCCCGATGCGCTGTGAACAAAGAAGGCCAATCCTTTCAATTATTTTGTGGATAATCTGTGAAAAAAAGGAAATTCCTGAAAATCTGTGAAAACTGTGAACAGCAAAAACCGGTATTCACCATTTTCTTACAAGGGGATTTCTCCGATAAAATCTGATGTTCACAGACTTATTCACTTATTCACATCTGCCTATTGCGGCTACTACTATATTCTTTCATTTCATCGTATTTATTAAGGAGCTGCCATGAAAGTCATCTTCAACAAATCGGACCTTTGCAATGCCCTTGACCGCGTACAGCGCGCAGCACAGGCAAAAATCACTTCCAATACCAATAACGGTTTCTTTATTTCCGCCATTCATGGAAATATCCTGATCCAGGCCAATGATTACAGCATCGGAATCAAGACTTCCTGTCCCGCATCCATCGAGGAAGATGGAATTGCAGTCATTGCAGCAAGCCAGCTGCAGTCTACCCTCCGCATGATGCCTCCGGGAGATATTACCATGACCATGAAAAGCGGAGAAAGTATAGCCACTTTTACAAGCGGCAGCTATATTGCCCGTTTCCCCACCAGAGATCAGGCAGAATTCCCGGATGTCCAGGAAATGGACGATCAGAATCACTGTTTCCTCCGCTCGAAAGATTTCGTGGAAATGGCAAACCTCGTTTCCTATGCAGCAGCCAATGACAAACAGAAACCCCTTTTCTCCGGCATTCTTTTTGAAATCACCGAAAACATCTTTACCATGGCTGCCACCAATACCCACCGTCTGGCAACCCGGGATATTTCCCTGGATGAACCGGCTTCCGCCCAGGGACGGATCATCGTTCCCTCCGGCATCCTTTCCGACGTGGTAAGACTCCTTCCCCAGGACGATGAAAAAGCGCAGATTAAAATCGTCTGGTCCAGAAACCACGTGGCCTTCCAGTTTGGAGAAACCTATTTCATCGCCAACCTGATCAATGGCGAATATCCGAATTTCCATGCCATCATTCCGAAACGTTTCGATGCCACGGCCGTCCTCAATCTGAAAGAATTCATCGAAGCCGTCCGCTTCGTATCCCCGATTTCCCGGGATATGAACTACCAGACCATCAATTTCCATTTTGATGGAGATACCCTGGAAATCTTCGAAGAAGACCCGGACATCGGCCGCAGCGATACATCCATACCGGTGAAACTGACAGGCGAAAATATTTCCCTCACCTTCAACTGCAACTATATCGAAGACATCCTGAAACACTCTTCCGGTGAAACGGTCATCCTTCACCTCCTGAAAAACGGACCGCTCCTGGTAGAACAGGAAGAAGACAAGAGTTATCGTTACATCGTCACCCCAATGAGAGGAAGAAACTGATGAAAATCATTAAAATCTACGGAGACTATATCCAGCTGGACCAGTTCCTGAAAAAAACGGACCATATTTCCTCCGGCGGAGAAACCGGCGCCTATCTGGAAGCCCATAAAATCACCCTGAACGGCATCAAAGTCCACGAAAAACGGAAAAAAATCCGCCAGGGAGATACCCTCGTCATCGATGACGAAACCTTCCGCATTACCGGAGAATAACATGCGCTGCCAATCCCTCCGGCTGATCCAGATCCGGAGCTTTCAGGACAAAACCATAGAGCCCTCCGAAAACCTGACCCTCATTACAGGTCCCAACGGAAGCGGAAAGACGAACCTCATGGAAGCCCTCTACTATGCTTCCGCAGGAAAATCCTTCCGCACATCGAATGACGGAGAACTGATCCGCCTCGGCGAAAAAGAAGGCACCATCCTTCTGACCTTTACTGTGCACCATGTGGATCAGGAAATAAAAATCCGTCTCTCCCGGGAAAACGGCAAGAAAATCTTCATCAACGATACGCCCATCAAAAGAAAAGAACTGGTGGGCCTTTTCCGCACCGTCCTTTTCACCCCGGACGAACTCCAGCTCATCAAAGGGGCGCCCCAGCTCCGGCGCCGCTTTCTGGACATGGAAATATCCCAGGTCTCTCCCCGGTACTACGAAGAAATCCTACGCTATACCAGGGCCGTGCAGCAGCGGAATGCGGCACTGAAAAATGCCCAGTTCTCCGGGAAAAAACCGGACCTCGACCTCTGGGACATGCAGATTGCAAAGGGCGCCTGCTATATCGTGAGAAAACGGCTGGAAACCATTTCCAAAATGAACGAAACTGTGCCGGAAATGGAAAAAATCCTCACCGGCAACAAAGAAAAACTGGAAATCCGCTACCTCCAGCAGGGAAGCGAAACGCCAAGATTCGACATGGAATGGTACCTGGAACAGCTCTCCTCCCGCCGCGAAGAAGATGCCAGATTCTGCCATACCTCCATCGGACCCCACCGGGACGACTGCCTTTTCCTCATGAATGATCTGGATATCTCCGCCTACGGTTCCCAGGGCCAGCAGCGGACAGCCATCCTCTCCATGAAAATGGCAGAAATGGAATTCGTCAGACGGGAAACCGGCGAATATCCCGTCCTCCTCCTGGACGATATAGGAAGCGAACTCGATGGGGCGAGGAAAAAAGCGCTCCTTGACTTCCTCATGAAAAATCAGGTCCAGACCATCGTTACCGGGACGGAAATCCTCTCCGATGGAGGAAAAATCATTGATCTGGGAAATAACGAATAAGTCTCTCTTTCCAATTGGAAGAGAGACTTTTTTTGCCTGCCGATAGGGACTTTGGGGTTTTGGAGGCAAATCGACTGTAACCATTATTGTGAAGGGGAAATTGCCTGTGGATAGGGACTTGAGGATTTTGAGGCAAATCGACTGTAACCATTATCGTGAAGGGGGAATTTGCCTGCCGATAGGGACTTTTGGTTTTGAGGCAGTTCGACTGGAACTATTGTCGTGAAGGGGGAAATCCATTCGCCCGCTTCGGGGGCATTGTCCGAAATTTCGCTGCAGGGCACATATAGGGCTGACTGACGAAAGGTACATGGAAATTTGACTCTATCGGTATCATGCGGGCCCTCCTCGAGAGGAGGGCTCCGCAAAGCGGTGGGAGGACGAACATGTCGAAACGTTTCAAGGCTGTATCAGCGGAAAACGGTAAGAATGACAATTGCCGGGAGAATTTTTCCTTATATGTGCAGTTCCCCCTCACCCGCTTCGCGGCAGCTCCCCGGGATGAGTTTACCTTTTAGCCCATTTTCGACTTGTAAGATAGTACAGCCCCTCCGTCGCCTTCGGCGCCTGCCCGAACTTCGGGGAGGCTTTTTCGGGGGGCCTGGAGGGGAGCCTTTTCGCGAACCATTTACCTCATTTTCTTTAGGTACGTTTCGTCAGTCCCTCACAGGTGCCCATATAAAAATGGCGGCACTTTATGAATTGTGTGCCGCCACCTGCCCGATTCCCGGTGTCCCGAGTTCCGATCGATGCAAAGCTTCGAAGACAGCTGAAAATTCAAAGCTGCGAAGAATTCAGTCCAAAATATAAAAAAAGGCCGCCTCATAAATTTGGCGGCCACCTGCCCGAGTTCCGATGTCCTGAGTCCCGAACGATGACAAGCCACGAAGACAGCTGATTTTTCAAAGTCTCGAAGAACCGGATTTCTGAGAACTGCGAACTGATCACGGATAATTCAACGCAAAAAAGCCGCCCACTATGATTAGTGGACGGCTTTTTGGGTACAAAAATAAACTCCCATTTGAGAATATGTTCTCGTTGTCCGGATTTCCGATCTTACCTGTCAATCGGCTG
>NZ_JAZASU010000070.1:0-8883 GCF_036343215.1 Dialister sp. | reverse complement strand
CGTTGCGGGGGGCGCGGGTCCGAAGAATCTTTTTTCTCGTTTGTTGGGAGTTTATTCTTTTGTAAAAATAATTGGAAACTCGATTTTTTCCTCGAGGATTTGAAAGCCTTCAGAGCACGTGGGTCTTGTCCCGGATCTGCCTTAAATTTTTGGGCGCCTGGCAGATTCTGGTGGAACGCGGCCCGAGGCCTCGCTCTTGTTGCTTTCACGGATATAGTAGCAAAAATCGCGATTTGTATCATTAGAATTTTATTAAATTTTATCAGGTGTTTTTTTCATCCGGTGATTGCCGGCAGGGCTGTTTATATTTCCATAAAAAATAGAATGGCAATCTTTCTGATGCCCGCCACCTTCCCCAATCCAAAATTCCTGACAAAAAAGCCTCCCGACCCGGATGGGCAGGGAGGCTTTTCTAAAAATTAAAGGCCGAATCTTGCGAAGATTTCGTCCACATGGACGAGCATAGGTTTGTAATCGAAGCAGGCTTTGATTTCTTCAGGGGTGAGGTATTTTCTGACGTCTTCATCTTTGCAGAGATTTTCGTAGAAGTCTTCTCCCTGGAGCCAGCGTTTCATGGCATTTCTCTGTACCCATCTGTATGCGGTATCACGATAGGCGCCTTTGGCTACGAGGGCAAGCAGCACTCTCGGGCTGTAAATCAGGCCGCCGGTCAGGTTGAGATCTGCCAGCATTTTTTCCGGATAAACGAGGAGTTTATCGATGAGAGCGGTAGTCTGGTCAAGGATATAATCCAGGGCAATGGTAGCATCCGGAATGATGACTCTTTCTACAGAGGAGTGGGAAATATCTCTTTCATGCCACAGCGGGATATCTTCGAAAGCCGGGAGGGAGTAGCCCTGGATGACTCTGGCCATGCCGCAGATTCTTTCGGATTTGACCGGGTTTCTCTTGTGAGGCATTGCGGAGGAGCCTTTCTGTTTCGGGCTGAAGTATTCTTCTGCTTCTCTGACTTCGGTTCTCTGGAGGTGGCGGATTTCGAGGGCCATCTGGGAAAGGGTGCCGGCGATGACACCTAAAGTTGCGATGTATTCTGCATGGTGATCGCGCTGTACGACCTGGGTGGCTATGATTTCCGGGGTAAGGCCCATTTTTTCGCAGACGTATTTTTCTACAAAGGGATCGATATCTGCATAGGTTCCGACAGCGCCGGAAAGTTTACCCACTGCCATTTCTTCAGCGGCCCGTTTCATTCTGTCGATATTTCTAAGGGTTTCGGAATACCAGAGGAGGAGTTTCAGACCGAAAGTGGTGGGTTCGGCATGAACGCCATGGGTTCTGCCGATGGTGGGGGTGTATTTGAATTCTACAGCTCTTCTTTTCAAAACATCTGCCAGTTTCTGAAGGTCATCCAAAAGAACGGCGGAAGCCTGTTTGATCTGGACATTGAGGCCTGTATCTTTGACATCGGTGGAAGTGAGGCCCATATGGATGTACTTGGCTTCATCTCCTACATGTTCCCCTACATTGGTCAGGAAAGCGATAATATCATGGTTGATGACGGCATCGATTTCATGAATCCGGTCTACATCAAAATCTGCTTTTTCTTTAATGACTTTGACTGCTTCTTTCGGGATGCGGCCGAGTTCTGCATTGGCTTCGCAGGCTGCAATTTCTACATCCAGCATGGTCTGCCATTCATTTCTTTCTTCCCAGATTTTTCCCATAACCGGGCGTGTGTACCTTGGTATCATTTAAATTTCTCCCTTCGGTTTCCCAATGCGGGCACAGATTTCGCGGCCCACTAAAACGCCTGCTGCAGAGGCCTGCGCAAGGCCTCTGGTGATTCCGGCGCCATCACCAATGGCGAAGAAGTTTGGAATCTTCGTCTCCAGCTGGTTTGAAAGTTCGATTCTCGAGGAGTAAAATTTCACTTCCACGCCATACAGAAGGGTATGGCGGGAATTGGCTCCCGGAGCGATTTCATCCAGCGCTTCGAACATCTCCATAATATCCTTTAAGAAGCGATATGGCAAGACCAAAGATAAATCTCCCGGCGTGGCGCTTGGCATGGTGGGATGAATGAGGCCTCTCCGGATTCTTTCCGCCGTGGAACGGCGCCCGTCCCGAAGGTCGCCCAGCCGCTGTACGATGGGTCCTCCGCCCAGCATATTGGCAAGGGAAGCGATATATTTCCCGTATTCGATGGGTTCATGGAAAGGCTCGGTAAACTGTTTGGAAACAAGGATGGCAAAATTCGTATTTCCACTCTTTTTATGGGCATAGGAATGGCCGTTCACGGTCATGAGGCCATTGTTGTTTTCCGTCACCACGAAGCCATAAGGATTCATGCAGAAAGTACGGACCCGGTCGTCAAAGGATTTGGAGAAATAAACGAGTTTCGATTCGTAGGCAATCCTTGTAATCGGTTCATAAACTTCCGCCGGAGATTCTACACGGACTCCGATATCTACGGCATTGGAGGCTGTCCTGAGGCCGATCCGTTTTGCTTCGGATGTGAACCATTCGGCACCGTCCCGCCCCGGGGCGGCAATCAGGTATTGGCAGAGATAGGTTTCTCCGCCCGCTTCCACTCCTTTGACCTGTCCATTTTCGATGAGGATATGGTCTGCGGGACACTCAGAAATCACGGTCACGTTCTGCGGGAAGGAATCTCTCATATTCGTGAGGATTTCCCCGTTCACGTCGGTCCCCAGATGCCGGATTCTTGCGGGAATATAGGCTAAATCGGCAGCGGCGGCTTTCCGTTTCAGTTCATGCATTTCTTCCAGATGTTCATCGCCATAGATCTGGCGTCCTTTGCCGCCAAACCGGCAGTATACATCATCCACATAGGAAATGAGGCGGGAGAGTTCCCCTTTATTTATATAATCATCCAGATTTCCACCGTATTCCGTGGTGAGGGTCAGTTTCCCATCGGAAAAAGCGCCGGCCCCGCCCCAGCCGGAGACGATATTTGCCCGCCTGTCCTTCGGAGGCGCCTTGCGGTCTTTATTCAAAGCGATTCGTTCGCGGATATCCAGTCCTTTTTCCAGAATCAGGATATTCATTCCGGTATCAGCCAGTTCCAGGGCAGTAAAAATTCCCGCCGGACCGGCACCAATGATAATGACATCAAAATTTTTCATGAAAACACCCCTGTTTACAGATTTTGCATGCTTTCGGGGAAAAGCAGGCAACAAAAAAGCCCCTTCCGTGGGGCCGGATAACAGAGTTATCCCTTTTCTAATTTTACAGGAGGGGGATTTTGTTTTCAAGTACTTTTTGGAAATACAATAAACCATTACCGGAAATGGCGGGCCTTTTCAGGAAAGATGACTTGTTTTTCATAAAACTTATATCTTTCCAATAAGAACCATACAAAAATGGCCCGCTATCAAATGTGATGCAGGCCGCCATTACTGATAACTATGAACTGCGAACTGATAACTTTAAATCATTTCTTCACCGGCAGCGAAGGATTTCTTGTCCCGGCAATCCAGCGGGTGAAATCTTCCGGCAGCACTCCCAGTTCTCTTTCGGCCCAGGGCTTCCATTTTTCCGATTTCTTTCTGCCATGGATGATGGTTTCCATCGTTTTCCCCGTATGCTGCTCCAGAAGCCAGGCGAGGCGGATCCAGTGGTTCGGATAGCCTTCCTTCAGAAGGGAAAGGGCCCGTTCCCTGTCCACCCCATAAAAACGGGAAAGCCTTTCCGCCCGATGACGGAGATAAGCTTCTTCGAAGGACTCTGCCGTAAATCCCAGTTTCCTCCGGATCACGCCCCAGGGATCATCCTTCCTCATGGCAAGGATTTCTTCCATGGATTTCCCGGAGAGGCAGGAAAGCAGGGCAGCCTGATCCACTTCGCCAAACCGGTGGCTTTCCAGGGCTGCCTTCACCCGTTCTTCTGAAATATCGTACTTATAATGAATCCCCCGGACCTGATCCTCCGGGGACGGAAGGGAACGCTTCATCATTAAATATTTCCTCCTTATTTTCTAATGGATTTATTATATCACAGGAAATAGAGATGCTGCAGGGAAGGGAAATGATAAACAGTTAACGGGTGGATTACTTTCAGGCTGTCCGGATGAAATACCGTACATGGGGCTTCATGGGAAATAGCTGACGGCAATCACACCCACGAATTTTTTTCACGTTACGACTAACAGGTTCCTCCATGAAACGAAATGAAGATTTCTGCCCTTTGGGGCAATTTTCTTCAATACGCGAAAAATGACAGGAATTAATTCCTATAAAGCAGGAAAATTGATGTGGAATAGAAAATATTTCCTGTTTCATTTGTATCGGTTATCTATTTCTAATAAAATATAAAAAGAAATCCTGTACTTGAAAGGAGATTTCCTATGAGAAAATCTTTACTTGCTGCCATCCTGGCTTTCGCAATTCTCCCGGCATCGGTCTTTGCCCGGTCCGTGACCCTGCCGAATACCCTTTATGAAAAGGGAAAGCCTTTCCCGAAGTCCATCACTCTGGAAACAGCAAAGGTTAATGGTTTCTACGAATATAAAAATGCCCGTTTCCATTTCCACGGCCTCATTCCTGCTTCTTTTGGAAATGTGAAACTTCCGATGAACGGGGACGGCATTCTTCTTTCCGATGAAGACGGGGCAGAACTTTCCCTTTCCGGCGCTTATCATTCCATGAAATGGGAACTTGCCGACTATATAGGAAAAGACATCGAAAATGCCGCGCCCGATCAGTCGGCCCATATGACCTGGCAGGATGACCGGTATACCCTTTCCTGGACAAAGGCAGGAAGAGGATACTACATCCGCCGGATTCTCAGAGAAGGCCGCACCGCTTCCCTCTATCTCGTATTTCCTGAAATCAAAAGAGATGTATATGAGAAACTGATTCCGGTCATGGAAAAAGACTTTGGAATCGAGGAGGAAACGGGGAAGAAATAGTGATTCATTTTTAGTGAAAATGGGCACCCTGAAATCACAGGGGCGCCCTTTTTTACAGGAAAATTTGTAATACACTTTAGTCGGAATAATCTGACTAAAAATGAACCGACTAAAGTGAGGTGGAATTATGGCTTTCATTGGCAGACAGGACGAATTACAAAGGCTGGAAACAGCTTTCAAAAGCGATCATCTGGAAACCATATTGATTTATGGCCGCCGGAGAGCAGGAAAAAGTGAGATCATCCGTAAAGCGCTGAGACTCTCTTCGATTCCACATCTGTACTATGAGTGCAAAGAAACATCGGAAATCAATCATGTTTCCAGCCTTTCTTCCCTGATTTCTGAAATTTATGGAGAGCAGCGTCTGGCATTTGATTCCCTGGAAGAAGTTCTGGATTATTTCTTTGAGAGGGCAAAAGAACCGCAGATTCTTGTGCTCGATGAATACCCCTATCTTCGCAGTATAAGGATATATCTTCTATGAAGCAAAATTCAGGAATCGTCCGGTCACAAAAGAAAGGAGAATGCAGGAAATCGCCCAGGTCACGGCAGCCGGCCTTCCCTGCCATCACTATGGTTTCTTCAGCCGTTCGGGATTTGAGGGAACTCCGGGAGAAAATGAAATTTTTATTTCCTTGGAAGAATTATATGAAAAATAAATTCTTAACTCTTTAGTTATCAAGTGGAGTGAGGGTGTACAAAAATAGATATACTTTCTTTAAAAATATCCGGAAATACAGTGATCAGTTCATAGTGATCAGTAAAGGAAGCCCGCATCTATGGATAGCGGGCTATTTTCATACATCATTTTCCTTGAAAATGGCTAAATTTGATATAAAAAACGTCCTCCACAACTGAGAACTATAAATCCAGCCGTTTCTGTCACACCTGATGTCCCCTGTTTCTTCCCCTCCATTTCCTCTATTTGCAAATCCCCCAAATTCAGATATAATAATATATTATTGCAGGAAAGGAAGCCGCCATGAAGAGACCGCAGAAAGTGACCCGGGAAACCCGGCCCAGCCAGTATGCCCGGAAGATGTACGGGAAAGACAAAATCGAAAAAATCATGGACGAAGAAGACGTGACCTCCCTTCGGAGAGGCTCGAAGAAAAAAGTGCGTACTCTTCTCAACAGGCGTCTCCGGCAGGCTATGAAAAAAGAAGACCTGCCCAGCGGCGGTGCCTACAGAAAAGTATTGGATATGGAAGAAGAATGATTTATCAAAGGAGATTCCTATGATTGATCAGAAAGACATCCTTGTACTGGATACGGAAACCACAGGCTTCGACAGAAAAGCCGAAATACTCCAGCTTTCCGTAATCGACGGGAGCGGAGAAATTCTAATGAATGAATATTTCCGCCCCCGTTTTATTTCCTCCTGGCCCGAAGCAGAGGCCATCAATCACATCAGTCCCGAAATGGTGGCGGATAAACCCACCTTCTTTGAAAAGAAGAAGGAAATAGGAAGCCTCCTGCATCATGCGGAAATTCTCGTAGGCTATAATATCCGCTATGACCTCAGAATGATGGGGCACAGCAATCTTTTCATTTCAAAAAAAATCCCGCGGATTGACCTCATGCCTGTTTTTGCGGAAATATACAGGGAACCCAGTCTCCATCCCGAGTACGGTCCCTGGAAATGGCAGAAACTTACAACCTGCGCGAAATATTACGGTTATCCCGAAACAAACTGGCATGACAGCCTGGCCGATACGAAAGCGACGCTCTACTGCTTTTGGGAAATGGTCAAACGGGGCCATCTGAAAGTGCCGGGACTGGAAATGAGCCATTAACCATTAACCCCAATGTACGATTATTGAAAAAGAATGACCCGAAAGCCATTCCCCTTATTAATTATTAACTCCAATGTACAGTTATCCAAAAAATATGTCCTTCAGTTTATTCACTTGAATCCATGAACTGATAACTATGAACTAACATACAGAGAGGCGCACTATGCCGGCAAAGAAACAATACTACATCGTCAAAAAAGGCCGCAAAACCGGTGTTTTTTATTCCTGGGCGGACTGCCAGCCCCAGGTGCAGGGATTTGGCGGCGCCATTTATAAAGGATTTTTCACGAGAGAAGAAGCGGAGAAGTGGTATGGAAAGCCTGTTGCCCCTGCTCCTGCAAGAAGTCCATCCTCTCCCTCTTCCGAACTATCCCTCTCCGAGGCGGAAATGAAGTATCCCGCCCGCCGCACGGTAAAAAATACTTCCATTTATCAGAATGGAGAATACCTTCCCAAGGAGCTCACCATTTTCACCGACGGTTCCTGCCTGGTAAATCCCCGCGGACCCGGCGGATTTGCTGCCGTTTTTCTGGACAGGATGGGACAGGAACTGCTCTATGTCACCGGAGGCGAACCGTCTACCACGAATAATCGTATGGAACTCCGGGCTGCCTATGAAGCCCTGAAAATCATCGATGACGGGACGGTCCATCATATTTCCTTCTACACAGACAGTAAATATCTCCAGCAGGGCATTCACTGGATAAAAAACTGGAAGAGAAACGGCTGGAAAACGCAGCAGGGAACGAACGTGAGAAATCCGGACCTCTGGAAAGGTCTGGATGAAATCATTGCCCGCCATCAGGTCAGATTTGAATGGACCAAAGGCCATGTGGGTACGAAATATAACGAAATCTGCGACCGCCTGGCAAAAGGGGAAGCGGAGAAATTTCAGAAATAGTGATCCGTTTTCAGAGAAAGTGGCGCCTTGAAATCAGAAAGGCGCTTTTTTGATTTCCTCTGTATCTGATGAAACTTTATATAATAAAAAGGACGCCCTTCCAATCATGAAAGGCGGCCGTCAAAACTGAACGCTATCTATTCATTGTTAACATTTTCCGAAAATAATACCGTATTTTTCTCTTTCAGTTTCCAAAATATGAAATATTTATTTCAATAATAAAAAAATTTTCTATCACCTTAAAAATTTTCAAAAATTATCTTGTAAATGTTTCAAATATACCCTATAATAAAAATGAGAACAGAGGTAAGAAAGTGTCTGAAATCATTGTATAACAACAATAAGGAAAGAGGGCATCATCATGACATCGGGGAAAGAAGATTATTTAAAAGCCATTTACTTGATCAGTGAAACTCATGATGTGGTCACGAACAAGGAGCTTTCCGAAATGCTCCACGTTTCTCCGCCATCCGTGAGTGAAATGATCACGAAACTGCAGAAACAGGGCTATGTGGACTACACCGCCTATAAAGGCAGTAAAATGACCAGAAAAGGCAAGAGGGAAGCAGGGAGACTTCTCCGTTACCATGCACTCTGGGAAGTCTTTCTGGTGAACAATCTGAAATTCTCCTGGAGCGAAGCCCATGAAATGGCCGAAGGCCTGGAACACCAGACCAATGATAAACTGGCAGAAAAACTGGATGATTTTCTGGGACACCCGGAGCACTGCCCCAATGGCGATCCGGTACCGAGAAAAGACGGAAGCCGTCTGGGCATCACCACCCGTCTTCTCTGCGACGTGGATATCGGAGAATCCACCCATATCCGCCGGATTATGGAAGATTATACCCTGATGGACTACATCCAGTCCAAAGGAATCACCATCGGTATGCCGATTGCCGTCAAAGAAAAGGAACCCTACGAAGGACCGCTCCTTCTCGAAACGCCGGGCGGGGATATCACCCTCTCCTACAAAGCGGCAAAACAGATTTATGTGGATGACTGATGATTCTTTTTTAAAAATACCTTCCGGTTCATGAGAGCCGGAAGGCTTTTTACTGTAAGAAATCAGGACAGCGGTATAAATTGATGAATCCCCCTTGAAATATAGTTCTCAGTTCATGGTAATCAGTGAAAGAGGCCCGCGTCAAATATGGTATGCTATCAGTAAATAGGAGTATGAAATATAAAAATCCTATTTGGAGGTAGCAATATGGTCAATAAAGACGAAATAAGTCCCAAGGAAAAACTGTCTATTGTCAGAAAGATTAATCGAGGAGATTTGGGACCAAGTG
>NZ_JAZASU010000069.1:0-8976 GCF_036343215.1 Dialister sp. | reverse complement strand
TTGATGCGGGCCTCCTGCACTGATTACTATGAACTGATAACTGATAACTTTATCACTTCCGGTATTTCCACATATTGTGTAATTATTGTACAGCCCCCCGCCATCCAAATTTTGTGTGAATAGCGCTTGTTTTTTACCAAGCTAAAGAATTATTTCCTTGACATAGGTAAGTTTATCCTGTATTCTAATTTCAACATTCCAAGCACAAGGAACGAGCCCAGTTTAGAGGAAATCTGCAGAGAGCTGACGTATGGTGAAAGTCAGCGGTGGAATCTTTACAAGTCACTCGAGAGTGTCCCGGTGGAAAGCGTAAGCGAGTAATTCCGGGCGGACATCCCCGTTACGGAGAAGGCTTTCAGCCGGAGTATAAAACAAGGTGGTAACGCGCAGGTCGCCCTTGTCCGCATTGGCGGGCAGGCGCCTTTTTTATTTCCATCCTTTTCACGCCCCTGAAAGCAGAGCGACAAACCAGGGTGGTACCGCGCCAGGCGCCCCTGCCGATTTTTTCGGCAGGGGCTTTTTGATGGAATGAATGGTCAGGAAAGAGAGGTAAAACTTATGAGCATGGGTAAATGGATGAAAAAAGCAGCATTGGCATTGATGGTGGCCGGGGCAGTCTTTGCCGTCTCCGGATGCGGAGGAGAGAAAGCTTCTTCCAAACCGATGGAAGGCGCAAAAGTCGCAAAAATCGGCTTCGCTACGGCTTCTACCGGACCGGTAGCCGCTTATGGACTTGGTGAAAAAGAAGGTTTTGACATGGCCGTCGAAGAAATCAATAAAGGCGGAAAAATCCATTTCGAAGTCAATGAAATGGACACAAAAGGCCAGGTGAGCCAGGCGGTCAATGTCATCCGGAAAATGATTTCCCAAAAGGAAGCAGTCATCGTGGGACCTGTGCTTTCCTCGGAATATAAGGCTATCGGGAACCTGGTGGAACAGGCAAAAATTCCAACCATCGGAGTCGCCGTAACGGCAGAAGGAGTCACTGACGGGTATGACTACCTTTTCCGGGTCTGTGTGCCGGAATCGGAAAATATCCCGAATACCGTGAAGAAGACCCATCAGAAACTGGGCTACAAGACGGCGGCCATCCTGTACTCCTCCAATAACGAGCACCAGGTTTCGGCCTACAAAGTCTTCAAGCGTTCCCTCGAAGCAGAAGGGGTGGAAATTATCGCTACCGAGACCTTTGCTGATAAAGACACCGATTTCTCCGCACAGCTGACGAAAATCCAGCCTTTGAATCCCGATGTGGTGATCCTTGCCGCCTACTATCAGGAAGGGGCGCTGATCCTGAAGAAAATGAGAACCCTCGGTATGAATCAGCCGGTCCTTGGCGATAACGGCTTTGCTTCCCCGGAACTGATGAAACTGGCAGGAAATGCTTCCAACAATACCTACGTTTCTTCCATGTGGGCACCGGACAGAAAGAGTAAACTCACTGAGGATTTCGTGGCAGCATTCAAAAAGAGATATAACAAAGATCCTGACCAGTTCGCAGCCTGCGGGTACCTTGCCGTAAAATATGTAGCCGATGCCATGGAAAAAGCAGGAACTACCACGGATACGAAGAAAATCCGCGAAGCCATGGCGACCATCAAAAATATGGAAACTGTGGCAGGTCCCATGAGCTTTGAAAATAGAGGGACCCCGAAAGTGGACCTCGTCCTTCTGGAAGTGAAAGATGGGAAATTTACGTTGGCGAAATGAGTGAGTGTATTGGTTTGAGTCACATTGTCTGATTCGTGGTCCGTGATCCGTGGTCCGTGATTCGTGGTCCGTGGTCCGTGATCCGTAATTCGTGAAGGTGGGCGCTTTGAAATGATACAGGCGCCCATTTTTTATATAGAATTTCTTCTTCGGTGACTTTTGAATCGCGGCTGCCGATTAACCCGATACCCCGCATCCCGAAATTTCGGAAATAGACACGGAAGCGGCATGTCGGAATGGAGCTAAGACCCGAAAACCGTAACTGACACAGGTTGTCTTATCTGACAAAAGACTCAAAAATCATTACGTTACGCATGAAAATTTTCTTCATTTCCGACTTGTAAGATCGTACGCCCCTCCTGCCCTTCGGGCACCCTCCCGGACGCGGGAGGGACGCATGGAACCATTTGTGTCCATATCGGCTTGTACGTTCTTACTCTGCCAGCATTGACATTGACACTATTTAATCAGAAGAACGAGTTTTTCAACCCCGCCTGTGCAAAATTCCCATAAAAAATGTGCCCCATCAGGGGCACACCTTCCCGAATCACGGACCACGAATCACGAAATCTCGGAAATGTATAATCCGGGGCTCGCCGCGGTGAGGCTGACTCACGAATATCGTAGTTGACTCAATCCATAGTATCTGACAGAAGACTCCAATAAAATCGTCTGTGCAAAATTCCCATAAAAAATGTGCCCCATCAGGGGCACACCTTCCCGAATCACGGACCACGAATCACGAAATCTCGGAAATGGCTAATCCGGGGCTCGCCGCGGTTTGCTAATCCACGAATACCGTTAGAGACTCAGACCAATGTATCTGACAAAAGTCTCAGATAGTAAACTTCCACGCGCAGCTCCATTCCTCGGGGTGCTGATCCGGCGGGCAGGCGATGCAGGTGGTCTTGATCCGGTCATCGATGCCTTCTGCGAATCGGCTGTATTCTACGAGGCCTGCACTCTTGCAGGGATAGTCGGGAAGTCCTTTTGCCTTTCTCGCATGCTGGACCCGGCAGCGGTTCATTTCAAAAATGAGGGCTCCATCCTCCCACCGGCAGGACTGGACGTTCAGTCGTCCGTAAAGACGGAAGTTCAGCGCTTTTTCGAGACCTTCGAGGCCCGGGTGCTCCGGAAGGCCCAGAAGTTTCCTGATTTCCAGCGCTTCCACGAGGGAGAAATAGTTCCAGGTGGAATCGTTGCACCGCTTGGCATCGTTCATTCCGTATAATTTTTCCACTTCCTGGAAGAATACCCCGTCCTGGGCGAGCCAGTTTTTGGCAAGTCCGTCGATGATGGCCAGTTTCTTTTCATTTGGCAGGTCATCAATGATTTTCGGCATATGATGGGAGACAGGAAGTCCCATGGAGGCGAACCGGCGGAGCGATATGTCCCAGGTCTTGTCCCAGGCTTTGTCCATGATTTCCATGGCCTGGTCAAATCCCCGCTGGTGCTGGATTTCCCGAAACCACAGGACATGATGGACAATGATCCGGTGAATCATGTTTCTGATGAATTCATTGAGCTCTGTGCTGTCCATTTCTTCCGGGCAATTCTTTATTTTATCCATTTTCTGATCCATTCTCCTTTTATCCTCCTTTACGAATCCGCATTACAAATCTATTACCATTTTACCACTTTCAGGGGAAAGAGAATTCATGCCCCTTATTGTCTAACGGAAACCGGCATTTCCCCTTTACTTGAAAAATTAAAGTGTTTCTCAAAATCATTTACCCCGGTCCTTAAGGATGCTAAAATTCGAATATAAGAACTATTAAAATTTTCTGTAAAGGAGAATGAAATATGGCTGAAATTAAAAATGCCCATCACGATGATCACTGCGCATGCGGACACTGCCATTGCGGACATGAACATGAACATGAACATGAACACGAACATGAACATGAACACGAACATGAACATGAACATGAACATGAACATGAACACAATCATGAACATGAACACGAACATCACCATGAACATGGACATGAACATCACCATCATGACCATGATGAGGAAGAAGAGGAAATAAAACCTCATGATCACTCCAATGATCCGGAAATGGAAAAGTATCGGGCCAATGAAGTGGATATCATGGAGAACCGGGAGCAGATCCTTGCTGATGAACGGCGGGCTTTTGGTCATTTCCACAATTCTGAAGGAAGTGCCGAAGAAGACTGTGACCTTTGCGGGAAACCGCTGAATAGCTGCCATTGCGACTTTTTGGGAAATACCTATAAGGAAACGGTTTTCCATCTGGAAAATGTGGACTGCATGGAATGCGCAGCCAAGATGGAAGGGAAAATCCGGGAAATGCCTTCCGTATTTTTCGCAGCTCTTTCTTTCACCACGAAAGAATTGTATGTGATTTCCAAAGAAGATCCGGAAACGCTCCTGCATGAAATCCTTCCCGTCTGCCGCAGCGTGGATGAATCGGCCGGCATCATTCCTCCTGCTGACAAATCCGATTATAAGACGGAAAATTATGAAATTCCCACCCTGGACTGCGCAGCCTGCGCCCTGAAGCTGGAAAAACTGATCAATCACCAGCCGGGAGTCCTCTCCGCTTCTATTTCCTATGCTACGAAGACGATGCGCCTCACTGCCAAAGATCCGGACAGCCTCATTCCCATGCTGACGGAAAAGTGCAATGAAGTGGAATCGCCCACGGAAATCCATAAAAAAGTCCGTCCCCCGAAGCGGAAAGCAGCTGCACCGGAGAAGAAGGAATCCTTCTTTGATAAGCTGAAAGACGAAAAGGGACAGCTCATTATCGGCGGTATTCTCTTTGTCATCGGCATGATTCTCCATTATAACCCGGGAGATATGTTTAATCTGGGAGAAATGGCAGGAAATATTTTCTTCTTTATTTCCTACCTCATCCTGGGCGGCCCCATTGTCTGGGCAGCACTCAAAAATATCACCCATGGCGAATTCTTTGATGAAACTTTCCTCATGACCATCGCCACCCTGGGCGCTTTCGGCATTCAGGAATATCCGGAAGCGGTGGGCGTCATGTTCTTCTATCGCATTGGCGAATATTTCCAGGATCTGGCTGCCGGCAGAAGCAGAAAACAGATCATGGATGCTGTGGATCTCCGTCCGGAAGTGGTCCTCAGGGTCAATGGAAATGAAACGGAAACCATTCCGGCAGAAGAAGCCAGAGTGGGAGATATCCTCCTGCTCCGCCCGGGCGACCGGATTCCGCTGGATGGCATCATTACCGAAGGCACCACCCAGATTGATACATCTGCCCTCACCGGCGAACCGAAACCGGTTTCTGCTGAAACAGGTTCTGCCATTGATTCCGGATGTGTCAATATGACAGGCACCATTAAAATGCAGGTAACTAAAATCCTGGCAGAATCCATGGTTACCCGAATCCTGGATTCCGTAGAAAATGCGGTAGCCAGCAAGCCGAAAATTGACCGGTTCATCACCCGTTTCTCCCGCATTTATACGCCTTTAGTCGTTTTAGTTGCCTTGATTGTAGCCTTCGTCCCGCCCCTCCTTTTTGGCGGCGACTGGGAAAAATCCATTTATACAGCCCTCACTTTCCTCGTTATTTCCTGCCCCTGCGCCCTCGTCATTTCCGTACCGCTGGCATTCTTTGCCGGAATCGGTACGGCCTCCAAAGAAGGCATCCTTTTCAAGGGCGGCACCATTATCGAAACCCTTTCCAAAATCAAAGCTGCTGTCATGGATAAGACAGGAACCATTACAGAAGGGAAATTCAAAGTCCGCGAAGTCCTTCCTTCTTCCGGCGTGAAGGAAGAAGAACTGATTGGTCTGGCCGCCGGCGCAGAAATTTACTCTACCCATCCCATCGCGAAATCCATTGTGGAAGAAGCAGGAGAAAGAAATCTCACCATCCCCACCCTTGAAGATCTTCACGAAGAAGCGGGACACGGAGTCATCGGAAAACTGGAAGGAAATACCATTTATGCGGGCAATGACCGCCTCATGAAGAAAGCCGGTATTTCCGAAGACAAACTGCCACAGAGCCAGGGGACAGGCACCCTTGTCTATGTGGCCAGAAATCAGGAATTCCTGGGCTGCATCGTCATTGCGGACGCCCTGAAATCCGATGCCATCAATTCCATCCGCGAATTGAAGGGAATCGGCGTCACTCCTGTCATGCTGACCGGGGATAATAAAACCAATGCCGAAGCCATTGCAGAAAAAGCAGGCATCAAAGATGTCTATGCCCAGCTTCTGCCGCAGGATAAATTATCCATTATGAAAGAAATCCGCGAATCGAAAGGAGCCGTCCTTTTCGTAGGTGATGGCATCAATGATGCTCCTGTTTTGGCCGGAGCAGATGCCGGAGCAGCTATGGGAAGCGGTGCAGATGCAGCCATTGAAGCAGCAGATATCGTATTCCTCAATTCCGACGTACAGGCCATTCCGAAAGCCATCCGCCTTTCCCGTAAAGTCATCCGTACAGCCTGGGAAAATGTGGGATTTGCCCTTTTCGTCAAAATTGCGGTCATGGTCATGGGCCTGGCAGGATTTGCCAATATGTGGGTCGCTGTTTTTGCAGATACCGGCGTCACCCTTCTCTGTATCCTCTACTCCATCAGACTGCTGAAAGTAAAAATCTGATGAGCACTGTCAGTTGTTAATGAAAAGCCTGCCTCCATCGTGAGGCAGGCTTTTTGTGTGGGAAAAATGAGAGGAGGAATCAGGGATTAGGAATTGAGGGTTGGGGACTAGAGGCGGTGGCGTCTGAAAATAATAGAAGCCGCCTTTTTGAAACTGCCTTCGGCTCGCAGCGGCGGAAACAGAAATGGACGGGTACTAAAAACTGACGGCTGACAGCTAATGGCTGACTGCCAGGTCCTTTTGTCTCTTTTTTCGATATGATAGAATCATTACAAAAGGCTGGAATTGATTTCTGATTTTCTGCAATTGTGGCTCAGTCACTAAGAACTGATAACTATCAGCATAGAGGTAAACAGTTTTCTGTTTTTTATATATTTTCCATTCGGGGAAAATTGGCAGGAGGAATCATGGAAAAGAAAAAAATTCTCGTCATCGCCACGGGAGGGACCATTGCTTCCCGGCCTACGCCGGACGGGCTCATGCCGGCCCTCTCGGGAGAAGATTTACTTGCTCTGCTTCCGGAGCTCAAAGAAGTCTGTGATGTAGAATGCCGGGAGCTTCTTCAGCTGGATTCCACCAATCTTTCCCCGCGCCACTGGATTCTGATGGCGGAGGCGGTGGCGGAAAACCGGGAGATATACGACGGATTTGTCATTACTCACGGAACGGACACCATGGCTTACAGCGCAGCGGCCCTTTACTATATGCTGGAAAATATGGATAAACCGGTCATTCTGACCGGTTCCATGGTGCCTGCCGGGGAAACCGGGTCGGATGCGGAGGATCATCTTCGCCTTGCTTTTCAGGCGGCTCTTTCGGGCCATCCGGGAGTCTACATTGCTTTTGGAAATCAAATCATCTATGGCAACGATGCCAGGAAACTCTCCAGTCAGGACATGGCTGCTTTTGGAAATATCAACCGTCCTCTGGCGGGAAGCTTTGCCGGTGGACATCTTCTCTGGCAGGAGGAAAATCCTCTGCCGAAGGGACCCTTCCAGCTTCATGACAAGTTGGACACCCGGGTGGGAGTCCTCAAAATCGTGCCCGGCCTTTCCCCGTCGATGCTGAAACATTTCGTGGATGACGGATATAAAGCGGTCATCATCGAAGGCTATGGTACAGGAGGCATTCCGGATCAGGAATCGGAAAATAATTTCCTACCCCTTTTCATCTATGCGAAAAATCATGGCTGCCGTCTCATCTGTACCACCCAGTGCACCTACGGGGGTGTATATATGGATCATTACGAAATGGGAGTCCGGGCCCTCCGCCTGGGCGTCGAATCCGGCGGAAAGCTGACTACCGAAGCGCTGCTGGCAAAAGTGATGATTGAACTGGGGGAGAAATGAGCCGTTAGCAGTTAGCCGTTAGCAGTTAGTAAAAGTGATAAGTGGTAAGTGAAGGCGGCCCGCATCAAAATTGGAAGCGGGCCATTTTTATATAGGAAAGTAACCAAGGTTGAAAGGAATTAGGAATTAGGGATTAGGGGCGGTGGCGCTGCAACAGTAAAAGGCAGCGCCTTTTTTATTGAGTCTTCGGACTGAATCCGGCGGGAACAGGGATGAATAGTTTTGCTAAAAACTAACGGCTAACGGCTAACAACTACCCACTCTTGACCGGTTCTTACAACCGTATGCTATCATGATTACAGGGAAGTTTCATAAAGAAGGAGTGATAGCTATGGCTGACAAACGATACACCATGCTGCAGGCCTGCCGGGAAACCGGTATGACCTATGAAGCGCTGAAATATTACTGCAACGAAGGCCTCGTGCCGGAAGTGGGAAGGGACGGCGCGAACCGGCGGGTTTTTGACGAATATCACATCCAATGGATCAAAGACCTGACCTGCCTCAAAAAGTGCGGCCTTTCTATCAGGGAAATGAAAGCATACCTCGCCCTCTGCCTCGAAGGGCCTTCCACCATACCGAAAAGGAAGGAAATGCTTTCGGAAAAGAAAAAAGCCCTCCTCAAAGAGGAGGAAGCCATCCGGGACAGCCTTGCCTATATCGACAGGAAACAGGATTTCTACCAGTCCGTGCTGGACGGAAAGATCGAGTATCAGAGCAATCTGGTGGCAAGGTACAGGAAATAGGGAAGGGACTGTACAATAATTGCACAATCTATTGAATTACCGGAATTTATAAAGTTATCAGTTCTCAGTTCCCGGTTAACAGAGGAAACCCGCATCAAATGGGAGGGTGTGTCATTTTTCTACACAATTCTCATTGAAAATAATTAAATTTTTATATAACAAGGCTGCCTCTCCTGTGTAAAGGCGGTCACCAGAACTGCGAATGGATAACTATATTTCGGAATGTTTTTTAAAAAGTGTGTCTGTTTTTGTACATATCCAGCCGAGCGAAGCGGGCGGGGGGCGTACTATCGTATATGCCGGAAGTGAGCCGGGTGGAAAGCAGAATTCCCCAGGGGAAGCCTGCACGCTTTCCTATTTCCTCATTTGTCCCGAGCAGGTTTCGCTGGTTTGCCTCATATGTGCCTTGTACGATAGATGAACCCACCCGACCTCGCTTCGCCCGGTCACCCTCCCAAAACCCGGTAATGGCACACACTTAAGGATTTACTCCTAAAAACAGACAATTACATAACCCCATTTTAGCGTATCCAGCAGGATACGCTTTTTAATTTATTAATTTTAAAT